>NZ_JANIFC010000011.1:0-280684 GCF_024518615.1 Mesorhizobium sp. SEMIA396 | reverse complement strand
GCCGGTCAGCCTGAATGCCGACAATCTGGTGACGCTGACGGCAACGATCACCGACAAGGACGGCGACAGCTCGGCTGCGACGCTCAACATCGGCCAGAACCTGACCTTCCTCGATGACGGCCCGACGATCTCTGCGCCTGGCGCCAGCAACTCGCTGACGGTCGACGAGACGGTCCTCGCGACCAACGACACGCAGAGCTTCGCCGGTGCCTTCACGTCGAGCTATGGCGCCGACGGCGCTGGTGCGATCACCTATGCGCTTGGCTTCAATGCCGGAGCGACCGGTCTGGTCGACACGGCGAGCGGCCAGGCCGTGGTGCTGAGCCTCGAAGCCGGCCAGGTGGTTGGCCGTGCGGGTATTGGCGGCGCGATCGTGTTCACGGTCACCACCGATGCGTCGGGCAATGTGACGCTCGACCAGCAGCGTGCGGTCGTCCATCCGACGGCCAACCCGAACGAGCCGGTCAGCCTGAATGCCGACAATCTGGTGACGCTGACGGCAACGATCACCGACAAGGACGGCGACAGCTCGGCTGCGACGCTCAACATCGGCCAGAACCTGACCTTCCTCGATGACGGCCCGACGCTAAATTCCTTCACCTCGGGCACAATGCCAAATGAGGTTGGATCGGTCTCAGGGGTCTTCTCGCTGGCGGCGGGTGCCGATGGCCTCGATCATTTCAACATCACCGGACCTGCGATCACCGGGATCACCTACAGCACGACGACCGCGGCGGATGGCACAACGGTCCTTCACGGGAATTCGGGCGTGACCGAAGTGTTCTCCCTGACGGTAAGGCCGGATGGCACCTATGAGTTCGATCTCGTCACGCCGCAGGCCGCCACGACCGTCACGCAGACGCTCACAGGGCTGAGCCCGGGTGGTCCGACGCCGTTCCTCGAAACTCCGAACGGCCTGATCGAATTCACCGGTAACGGCAACGGCGTCAACTCTTCCACGCAAGGCTTCGGCGTTGACAACCAGTTCATCGACCCCAATGAAAACTTCACCATGGAGTTCCACACCTCCGCGACAGCCGGCAATGACGCGCCGACTCTCAATCCGAAGTTCATAGGCAGTCTCGATTTCAATGTGAACAATGGCTCTGGTTCGGTCTCATGGACGGCGACCAATTCCGTCACCAACCAGACCCAGAATGGAACGGCGACGGTGGTGAATGGACATCTCATCATCGACCCGACGATCGATTTCAACGTGATTTCGATAACCGGCAATGCCGATGCGAAAATGAGGTTGGCGGCCGTCGACATATCGCAGAACATCCTGCCGTCCGACTTGAACCTGCAGTTCCTGGTCTCTGCGACAGACCATGATGGCGATACGACCGCGACGCAGCCTGTGAGCATCCACGTGGTCGCAGGCGACGGTTCCGGCAACTTCACCCTTCCCGGCTTTGCCGGAACGGTCAACGACGTTATCGCCGGCAGCACGCATGCCGATACGATCTCGGGCGGTGCCGGAACCGACATTGCCGACTATACGGGCAGTGTGGCGGCGGTTTCGATCCATCTGGCCGACGACGGACATGCATCCGGGGCGCCGGTGACATTCACCAATCCGGGGCCTGGTACGATCGGCGGCGGCGATGCCACCGGTGACACTCTCTCGGGTATTGAGGGATTGATCGGCGGCTCGGGCAATGACTACCTGTCTGGAAACGCCGGCGACAATTATCTCGCAGGCGGTCTTGGCGCCGACACACTGAACGGCGGAGGCGGCAGCGATACTCTCGTCGGCGGCTTCGGCCAAGACACGCTTACCGGAGGCACTGGTGCCGACACGTTCAAGCTCGATCATCTCGACATCAAAGATCTCATCACCGACTTCAATGGTGGCGAGGGCGACAAGATCGATCTGACCGCGCTGTTCGACACGGCTCCTGGCGGCGGCGACATCGGCGACTTCGTGAATTACGACGCAGGGACCGGCGTGCTGAGTGTCGACACGAGCGGATCGGGAGATCCGGCCAATTTTGTCCAAGTGGCGGAACTCACGAACCACCCCGCGGCCAACACGATCACGCTGCTCTACGACGATGGCATAACCCAGCATCAGACAACGGCAAACGTGGTGTAACGCCATAGCGCACAACCACGCGACTATGTTATACGTCGCTAATATCTAGGGGAGCTCAATATGAAACGTTCTGCAAGACTGCTTGTTTCCGCTGCGACGCTGTTGCTGGCAGTCGGGTCGACGGGGTATGCCGCCGACATCATCGACGGTCCGACGGGCGACTATTGCCGTGTCGTCGGCACCTCCAACCTGGTGCTGAACGACAACATCGTCGATCTGAAGCAGGAGGTTGTGAAGTTGATGGACGAGTCGGTTGCCGTCGCCAACAGCTCGGAGTGGATCAACTCGTCGCGGCCCGTCTTCGTCTGGGCGTCGGAGGCCAAGGTCGCTTGCGGCAAGGCCTATGGCTACCTGAAGACGAACTACAAGGACGAAGACTACCTCAACAAATGCGAGTGTTTTCACGATCGCATGGTCGAGTACATGCACTGACCGGATAGCCACGCCTGTTGGCCATCATGACAGCCGACGGATCCTTCCTGAAGGCGGTCGCGGGTGCGATCGTGTTGTTTGGCTTTGTCCAAACGGTCACGCCGGCCAGTGCCAACTGGCTGGAACGACCATCCGTGAAACCACAGCTTTCGTCCGGACTGAAGCAACCGGTGCGCTGTGATCCGGCCACGGAGTGGACCCGGCAGGCTTTCAAGGCATTTGCGAGTTGCCAGGCATCGATCTATGGCCTGGAGCCGATGCTGGCGCATGCGGTGATGGAGATCGAAAGCGGCTTCGATCCCGACGTGCAAGGCGGCGACGGCGAAGTCGGCCTGATGCAGGTGATGCCGGCGACGGCCAGAATGCTCGGCTTTCGAGGTTCCCTGGACGATCTGAGCGCGCCGGCGGCCAACATCGCGCTGGGGGTCAAATATCTTGCACAGGCCAACAGGCTCGCCGCGGGCGATCTGTGCACCACCGTCATGAAATATCGCGCCGGGCACAATGAAAGCCGGTTCTCGGCCCTTTCGGTCCGCTACTGCCAGCGTGCGCGGGCAATCCTGGCAAGGGAAGGCTTTGAAGTGACCGGGCCTTTGCCGGTGGCGACGTTCGGCTTTTCCGCATTTTCGCCGGGCGGAGAGGGCGGAGCCCCTGCCCAGGCAAAGGGCGTTTGCGTGCGCCGCGTGTTCGTGCCGGGGCCGCGATACATGAAATGCGCCGACTATCGAAGTGCCGGGCAAGCAAGGCAGATCAGGGCGCTCAGAGGCAGGCTCTTCGGCGGCTAAAAGAACTACAGACGGCACTGCAAGTCCGCCGTAACATGCGTTGAAGACCAGACCGGGAACAATATCCGGCGGCACATAGGGGTGGAGCATTCATGGAAGCTGGCCGACAGGTCCACTGTCCGCGGACATGGGCAATCGCCTTGGCGCTCGCCGCGATCGTGTCGGGCTGCCAGTCGAAGGGCGGCGTGTCCGAAGTGCTCGATCCGGCGACGATTGCCGCGCCTGCCGGGCAGAACGGCGCCGCCGGTGGCGGTCCCGTCCAGGCGACCCAGTCGCTGGGTACCGGTTCGACCAAAGTCACGATGCTGCTGCCGCTGTCCGCCCCCGGAACGGCCGGGGAAAACGGCAGGAAGATGCTCGATGCGACCAAGCTGGCGATGACGGATATCGGCAACGGATTGCTGACGCTGACGATAGAGGACACCAAGGGCGACAGCGCGCAGGCCAGCAAACTGGCGGTAACGGCCATTACGACGGGATCGAAAGTCGTCATTGGCCCGACCGAGCTGCCGGCAGCCCAGCATATTGCCACGCTTTCGGGATCGAAGCGGCCACCGGTTCTGGCGCTTGCCGACAATTTCGCCGGCGGCGCCGGGGTCTATGCCGTGCTCCTTGGCGAAGCCGACAGCGCCGCAGCCGGCGCCGCGGGACTGGCCGCGAAAGGCAGCAAGAAGTTCGTACTGCTTGTCGCGGACAATCCAAACGCCGGCGCCATGGAGAAGCGGGTCGCAAACAGCCTCAGCATCTACGGCGCGGCGCTCGCGGTCACTCTCCGATATTCTGCCGGCGACGGTGGCGCGAAGGCGATCGACGAAATGGGCTCACTCGTGGACGCCCCCGACGCCGTCATTGTCGCCAGCGGCAATGGCAGTCCGGCGCCCATCCTTGCCGCCCTCAAATCGAAGGGCATTCCGGGAAAGACCATCTCCGTCGTCGGAACGAACCGTTGGCTGGAGCACCCCATGGATCCGCTCTTCGAGGGGGCGTTTATCGCCACGCTCGATCCAAGTGAAACCGGGCCGATCGCCGACCGCTTCAGGACGACATACAACTATCCGGCCGACGTCAATGTGGCCTATGCCTATGATATGGTTGCCTTGACGGCAGGGATTGCCAGCGCGGTCGGGCCTGATGGCTTCAGCAAGAAAGTTCTCGAAAATCCAAACGGCTTTCGTGGCTCGACCGGCCTGTTCCGGTTTCGGGCCGACGGATCCAGCCAACGCTCGATGCCGTTCTATCGGATTGAAAAAGGTGCGCTCAAGCTGGTTGCCAAATCGACGTCGGGTTTCTGACCGGCGCAAATCCCCGAGATCCTGTTCAAGCTGATGGGCAGGCGGGGCCGCAGCCGCTTGGCGATCGCACTCGGAAGCATCCTGCTTCTGGCCGGGATACTGCTGATCATTCAAGGCGGGGCGTTGCTTTCGGTCGATCGGCCTGTCCGTGCCCCGTCGCCGGATGTTGGCGATACCCGGCCTATCCGGCCGGTTGCCCCGGTTGCCGACGCACAACGCCTGGAGCCGGCGCGCAAGGTTGCTCAAGACCTGATCGCTCCGCCACGGCTTGATCCCGCTGAGATCGAAAGGGCCGAGCCCCGTCCGCCACTCAGCGAGCTCGGTCTCGCCGTGCCCCCGAAAACGCCAATGCCCGGGGATTGGCGGGAGGTCTTGCTCTACCGCCCGATTGCCACATCGTCGGCGATGTTCGAAGCCATGGGCCGCAAGGTGGTCATCAGCGGAGTGCGGGGCATCGATCTCGACAGCTCCTGCTCGTTTCATGACGTCACCTGGCCTTGCGGCCTTCGCGCACGCGCCGTTTTCAATTCCTGGTTGAGGGGACGCGCGCTGCACTGTTTCGTACCGCCGGACGTCGAGCGTTTTGCCGTCGCCGCACCGTGCAGGCTGGGCAAGCAGGATGTCGGCGCCTGGCTTGTCTCCAACGGCTGGGCCACGGCGCTGCCGAGCGGCATCTACGGCAAGGCGGAGGCGACAGCCCGAAAGGCTGAGATGGGCATATTCGGCCCGGCGCAATAGCCTGCCATTCATTCCCTGATGTTTTGTTTGTTAACCGCCACGGGCGCAGCCTTGATGGGGTCATCACGCAATCGATTAAATTGCAAGCTTCCTTGAAACTGAAATTGCAACACACCGGCCTTATACCAGCCCAACCACAGGAGATCGGCCAGTGATAAAGACTATGGCGAGCACCACCGACCAGGCATGGAAAAGCGTCGCTTTGCTGACCTTTCTGGGAACCGCTGCAATCCTGGGCGTTTCCGTCGGCCTCAATTATCTGCTCCTGTTCTCCGAGGCGCTGACGCCATTTGGGCGCAGCATGATCACGGCAATCCTGTTGCCCGTTGTCCTTGGCGTTCCGCTTTTTCTGTTCGTTGGATTAAAACGGATCGAGCTTCGTCGCTATCGCCGGGAACTCGACAAGTCGGCAACCTTCGACACCATGACCGGCTGCCTGAACGGAGCGGTCTTCACGTCGATGGTCGAAAAAAGAACGGCACGGCCGTCGGTACCGGGGCCGAAATCGGGCGCCTTCCTGGTCATCCATTCGGAACATCTGCGGTCCATCAACCTGCGCTTTGGTCTTGAATGGGGCGATCAGGCCTTGCGGCTCATAGCCTCGACCATACAATCGTCGGTGCGTGCGGAGGATCTGGTTGGACGCATGGGGACGTCGATGTTCGGGGTTTTCCTCGCCGGCGCGACCGAAGCAGAAGCCAGGGAAATCGGCGAGCGTATCCGGGCGCGCATCGCGCAAGTCTATTTCGCGCCAAAAGGGACCGAGGATGCCCTGACCGTCAAGGTCGGCGGCGTGGTGTTCGAAAACCAGGTGGAGTTCGCGGACATGTTCCGGTCCGCCGAGCAGCGCATGGCCGGCGTCCAGGACGGAGCCGCGTTTGAACTGACGCATCTCCATAGCTGACAATCGCTGGGAGCCAGAGCCATTCGGAACCCAGGGGAACTGTCGGACGCGGCCGCGGTTACGCTGAGGACGGGGTAGCCCGTGAAGACGCCGCCCAGGTTTCGGCGATGGCGACGATCGCGGCGTTGATCGGTCCGCTCGGGATCGCCGGCATCACCGAGGCGTCTACGACAAAGGCATTGTCGAAGCCGTTCAGCCGCAAGTCAGGATCGACGACGGCCTCAGTGTCACGACCCATCCGGCACGTGCCGGCCGGATGGTGATGGGTGGAAGCAGCCCTGGCGATGAAAGCATCGAGTTCGGCATCGGACTGAACCGGTGCGCCTGGCAGGATCTCCATATCGCGCCATTCGCCCAGAGCCGCATGATGGCCGACCATGCGCGCCCGCTTCAACGCCATCCTGAATGTCGCGCGATCGTGTTCGGTTTCGAGGTAATGCGGGTCGATGACCGGCTTGTCATTGCGACCAGGCCCGCTCGGTGTGATGCGCCCGCGGCTTGTTGGATGAGTGACGCCGCACAGGATGGTAAAGGCCGAGCCATAAAGCGGGGTCTTCAGGCCCTCGGCCGCCGACGGCGCGACGACGCAGGCCAGCACGATATCGGGACTTCCCGTGGAGCGGGTCGGGTCATCGCTGTGCAGGTACATCAGCGATTCGGAGTGCTGCAGGCGGGAAGGCGGCACCGGCTTCTTCGTGCTGTAGACATTGCCGAGAGCCAGCAGATGATCCTGCAGGTTGCGGCCGACATCGTCGCGATCGGCAAGGCAACGTATGTCAGCTTGCTTCAGCGTATCGGGACAGCCAATGCCCGACCGCATGAGGATGAGCGGCGTGGATACTGCGCCGGCGCAAAGGACGATCCGGTCGGCGCAGAGCGTTCCGGTCTGGCCCCCGCACACCACGCTCACGCCCGTGATCTTGTGGCCGTCCAGCACCAGGTGCTCGACCTCGTGGCCGGCAAGCAAGGTCAGGTTCGGCCGCGCCATGACCTGCGACGACAGATAGGCGTCGGCGACGCTCAGGCGCTTGCCGTCACGTATGTTGAGTGAATTGGGACTAGTGCCGACCAGTTCGCCGCTGTTGTGGTCGCTCAGGGCGGGAGCACCCATGGCGCGCCCGGCGGCGATGTAGGCCCGCACGACCGGACTGACTTCGGCGTCCGGCAGATAGACGTCCAGCGGGCCACTCATGCCGCGTGTCGGCCCGTCGAAGGCAGTGAAGGCTTCGCTGCGGATGAAGCCCGGCAACAACCCCCGATAGGACCAGCGCTCGCCGCCAGCTTGCGCCCAGGGTTCGAAATCATCGGCATGGCCGCGGACATAGGCCATTGCATGCAGGCAGCTCGAGCCGCCGACGATCCTGCCGCGCGGCCATTCATGGACGCGGTTGGCGGTGAAGGGCTGGGGCACGGTCCGGTAGCTCCAGTCGTAGGCGCGGCCCTGAAGCATCGTCCATTTCAGCGGATCGGCGATGTCGGGATCGGCCGGCATCGCCCCGGCCTCGACGAGGCCGACCTGGCACGACCGGTCTTCACTGAGCCGGCTGGCAACAACCGAGCCGGCGGATCCCGCACCGATCACCAGCACGTCGAAATGACGTTTCAATTTGAAATTCCCCGCACAGGCTCACTATCGGAAGCTGATACGATCACGCGGCAAAGGCGCCGGCATTCGACCGTTCCATGATCTGTCTCTGCACGGACAAAAGGTGCGTGCGCATTGCGGCCTCTGCCGCTTCGGGATCGCGCTGCGAGATCGCTTCGGCGATCAGGCGATGCTCGCCGTCGCGGTGGGCGATCCGCTTGGGGCAGGTGGGGGCTGCGGTGCGCGCAACTTTCACCCGCGCATCGACGCCGACCTGGCGCAGCATCTTGTAGAATTCCGCGGCGAGATGGTTGCGGGCCGCGGCAACGATCGCGAGATGGAAAGCGAAGTCGACCTCACCCGACGGGGCGTTCTCCGGCGTGGTTGCCGCGTCGAGGATCCGCGCCGTCTCGAAAGAGGAGGCGCGCAGCGACGCCAGTCGGGCAAGGCCCGGCTCCATGATCAGGCGCAATTCCAGGACCTCGATCGGATTGGTTACCCTGACCAGTTCCTCGCCATATCTCGGAAGGGCGGTCGGCGCCCGCCTGGCGCGCGCCGGTTTGAGGTCGCCCGAAAGGCGCAGCACTTCAAGCGCCTTGCGAAGCTGATGGCGCTTGACGCTCAGATGTTGCGCAAGATCGCGCTCGGACGGAAGCTTGCCGCCGCCCTGCTGCAACTGGCGGACCGCGGCGATGATGTCGTCGAGATCCGATGGTCCGACCTGCGGCTCGAATGCGCTCAAAACCAAATCTCCTGTCCGATCGGCAGACCGCCGACTCAACGTCCCGACATCATATTGTGACACGAAAACCTGTTCGACGGCACTCAACCAATTCAACCAATCTACAACTGTACGCAATGGTTGACAACACTAGTTGCGCGATGGTTGACTGCCCATGTCGACGGTTGCCATCGCGGCGGACCGTCTTTCTCCCGAGGATCACGCATGCCGGCTGGCGAAACCTTTGACTACGTCATTGTCGGTGCGGGATCGGCCGGCTGCGTGCTGGCGAACCGGCTGAGCGAGGACCCTGCCGTATCGGTGCTTCTGCTGGAGGCGGGGGATTGGGACCGCGATCCGATGATCCACATCCCGCTCGGCTGGGGCAAGATACTGACCGAGCGCCGCCACGACTGGATGTATTTCTGCGAGCCCGAGGCCAATGTCGGCGGGCGCAAGGTCGAATGCGCGCGCGGCAAGGTCATCGGCGGCTCTTCCTCCACCAACGCCATGGCTTATGTGCGCGGCAATCGCGGCGACTACGATCGCTGGGCGGCAAGCGGCCTGACGGATTGGTCGTTCGACAAGGTGCTGCCCTACTTCAAGAAGCAGGAGCGCTGGGAAGCGGGGGAAAGCCGGTACCGTGGTGGCAGCGGGCCGCTGAACACCCAGTTCTGCCGGTACAAGGACGAACTGATCGATGCCTTCGCCACAGCCAGCCGTGATGCCGGATACCCGCAGACCGACGACTATAACGGCGCCATACAGGAAGGCTTCGGCCGGCTGCAGATGACGATCGCCAACGGCCGCCGCTGCTCGACCGCGACCGCCTATCTGCGGCCGGCCATGCGCCGCGGCAATGTCAAGGTGCTGACCGGCGCGATGGCGACGAAGATCCTGCTCAGGGATGGGCGCGCGGCGGGCATTGCCTACACCAGAGGCGGGGCGAGCCATGAAGTTCTGGCGCGGCGCGAAGTCCTGCTTGCCGGCGGCGTCATCAACACGCCGCAGCTGATGATGCTGTCAGGCATAGGCGACGGCGGTGAGCTCGCGGCGCATGGCATCGAGACGAAGGTCGATCGTGCGCAGGTCGGAAAGAATTTGCAGGACCATGTTTCGGTCATCCTGATGTATCGGCGCAAACAGCCGGGACCGTTTCTCAAGATGATGCGGGCCGATCGTATCGGGCTGGATTTCGTCAAGACCTATCTCACCGGAAAGGGCTTTTCGGGAGATGTGCCTGGCGGCGTCGTGGCATTCCTGAAGAGCGACGCAAGCCGGCCGCTGCCGGACGTGCAGCTGCTTTTCACCGCTGCACCGCTGGGGGCATGGCCTTACATGTCGCCGTTCAAGGCGCCGTTCGCCGACGGCTTTGCGACCCGTATCGTTGCGGTGCAGCCGGAGAGCCGCGGCAGCGTCAAGCTGGCGTCGAGCGATCCGGTCGCTGCGCCGCTGATCCACCAGAACTTCCTGTCCTCGCAGAGCGACTGGCAATCGCTTCGCGCCGGCTTTCGCGTTGCGCGCAACCTTGCCAGCCAGCCGTCCATGGCTCCGTTCGTTGGCGCGGAGTTCTTTCCCGGCCCGAAATGCGAGAGCGACGAAGAGATCGACGAGCATATCCGCAAGACCTCGATCACCGTGCATCATCCGGCCGGCACGTGCCGCATGGGCGTCGATGCGGCATCGGTGGTCGATCCGGAATTGCGGGTGCGCGGCATCGCCGGACTTCGTGTCGTGGACGCCTCGGTCATGCCCGACCTCGTCTGTGGTAACATCAATGCGGCGGTCATCATGATCGCCGAAAAGGCCGCGGATCTGATCCGCAGCCGCGCTCAACAGAGCGTGGCGGCCTGATAGAGGCGGCCGGAATACAACCAAAGTCTTTTGGTTGAGACTGAAAAACTGCGTTGGTTGGACTGTCATGCGCTTCCGCATGGCCGTGGCGAAGCGGTTCCACGCCCTGATTGCGAGCCGTATCTCGCGCATTTCTAGGCTATTCTGCCTATTTTTGGGCATTTGCCTTCCAAAAATGCACCTCAACCAAAAACTTATAAAATTCGCAATTTGGCTATTGTCGAGCAAAACCAATGCGAATACGGTTGAGTTGGTTAGAAGTATTTTCTTCGTGACGAGAGGTGTCCGATATGTCCCTGGCGCAACCAGCTAACGATGTGCTCACCAACAAGAAGGCAGCACTCAAGGGCCTCTATGACGCCCTCTACGCAAAGAACATGTTTCCGTTCTGGGCGACGTCGGAAGGCGTCGACCATGACGAGATCAAGCAGCTGATGGCGACGTCGAAGGCCGTTCCCTTCGTGTGGTCCTATTCGGACATCGAGCCGCTGCTGCAGCGCGCCGCCGAACTGGTGACCATGGACGACAGTGAGCGCCGTTCGCTGATCCTGGTCAATCCCGGTCTTGCGCCCAAGCGTGCATCGGTCAGCACCATGTACACCGCCTACCGCCTGAACGATCCCGACGAGATCATGCCGCCGCACAAGCACTCGCCGAGCGCCATCCGCTTCGGCCTGACCGGCAAGGGCAATTTCACCGGCGTCGAGGGCGAAGACGTGGTTTTTGGCCCGGGCGACATGGTGCTGACGCCCAACGACGCCTGGCACAATCATGGCACCGTCGGCGGCGAGCAGGCGGTCAACCTGTCGGTGCTCGACTTGCCGCTGGTCGAAACGCTGCATGCCGTCCATTTCGACCACAAATACACCGAGATGGTCGATGGCAAGGAAGTCGAGAAGAAGGTGCAGACCGCCCGCTATCCCGGTGACTACTCACAGCGCATCTATGGCGAGGGTGGCCTGATGCCGCGTTTCGTCGACCACAAGCGCGGCGGCGGCCTGTCGTCGCCGATGTATGTCTATCGCTGGGAGAAGATGGAAGCGGTCCTCGACGCCCACAAGGATTGGGATGGCGACCCCCATGAAGGCATCGTCATCGACTATGTCGATCCGACCACCGGCGGACCCGTCTTCCACACCATCAATTTCTACGTGCAGATGCTGCGCCCCGGCGAGAAGACCTTGCCGCAGCGCGAGACCGCCAGCCTGCTCTTGGCGCCGTTCCGCGGCAACGGCCATTCGATCATCGACGGCAAACGTTATGACTGGAACCAGTTCGACACCATCGCCATACCTGGCGGTTCCTGGGTCGAGCATGTCAACGGCTCGTCGAGCGAGCCGGTGATCTTCTTCGGCGCCACTGATGCGCCGACGCAGAAGGCGCTGCTCCTCTACAAGCGCTGGGGCCGCAACCAGGCCGGCGATCTGCTCCGCCTCGTCTAGTTTCCGGTCCTTCGGCAAGCACTGTCCCGCCGCGATTGGCGGCGTGGACATCGAAAACGACGCTTCAGCAGCAAGGGTGTATGCATTTGGTTTCGGCGTTCAACACCAAGCAGATCGGCCATGTCGACTGTCCAGGCGGCGGCCAGGTCTGGGTCGATGGCAACATCCTTTATATCGGCCACATGCGGCCGCCGAGCGGCACGACGCTGGTCGATATTTCCGACCCGCGCAATCCGCGCAAGATAGCCACGATCGATGTTCCGCCCGGCTGGCACTCGCACAAGGTGCGCGCCAAGGATGGGCTGATGATCATCAACCACGAGCGCTTTGGCGATGCCGGCCCGGCCGATTTCGGCGGCGGACTGGCGCTTTACGACACAACCAAGCCGGCGCAGCCCAAGCTCATCTCGAAATGGATAACCGGCGGCAAGGGCGTCCACCGCTACGACTTCGACGGCCGTTACGTCTACATCTCGCCGACCGCCGACGGTTATGTCGGCAACATCGTGATGATCCTCGACCTGATCGATCCGGCACAGCCGGTCGAGGTCGGACGCTGGTGGATACCCGGCCAGTGGACGGGTGGCGGCGAAGAATACCCGTGGCATGACTATGTCACGCCGCGTTGCCACCATCCGCTGCGCATGGGCGACCGGCTCTATGTCAGCTACTGGCATCACGGCCTGTTCATCCTCGACATTTCGGACATCACCAAGCCGAAACTGGTCTCGCACGTCAATTCGAGCCCGAGCTTTCCGCATCCCACCCACACCTGCCTGCCGATCCCGCAGTTGCTGAAGGGCCGCAACATCATGGTGGTGGCGGACGAGGATGTCGCCAAACTGCGACCTTCGCCGCCGGCCTTCACCTGGATCTACGACATCACCGACGAGACCAACCCGTTGCCGATCTCGACCTTCCAGGTGCCGGGCCTCGACCCGGATGGCGCGCCGCAACCGCCGATGACCGGCTGCCACCAGCCCTCCGAGCGGTTCAATGGAACCGTCATTCCGTTTGCATGGTTCGCGCAGGGGCTGCGCCTCGTCGACATCGCCGATCCGTTCGCGCCAAAGGAAGTCGGCCATTTCATGCCCGACGCGCCGGAGGGGGCGGAGCGTTCCTCGTCCAACGACGTGACCATCGACGACCGCGGCATCGTCTACCTGATCGATCGCATCCGCGGCGTCGACATCATCGAAACCAGCGTTCTCTAGGGGGGTATGTTGAGCGACAGCACGCGAAAATCCGCCAGCCACTACGCCATCGGCAACAAGAACCCGAACCTGCCGTTTCATCCGGCGGTGCGTGCGGGCGATTTCATCTTCGTCTCGGGCCAGGTGCCGAAGGACGAGAACAACAACGTGATCAGCGGCACGATCGAGGAAGAGACGCTGGCGACGCTGAAGACCATTGCACGCGTCATCGCGCATGAAGGCGCGACGCTGTCGGATGTCGTGCGGATCACCACCTATCTCGAGGATACGCGCGATTTCGGCCGCTACAACAAGGCGTTCCTCGAAGGGATCGGCGACGCCGTTCTGGCACGCACGACCGTCGAGGCAAAGGCCGTCATCAACACCAAGATCGAAATGGACGCCATCGTCTACAAGCCGCTGCCGGCGAGCAAGTAGGCCTTGGACACTAGCGAGGAGACGACATGTACAAGCTGTTAGGCCGCCAGACATCAGGCAACGTCCAGAAGGTGCTCTTCATGCTCGAAGAGCTGGGGGCCTCCTACAAGCGCGAGGATTATGGCCGCCAGTTCGAGAACACGCAGACGGCGGAATACAAGGCGCTCAACCCGACCTCCAAGGTGCCGACGCTGGTCGACGGCGACACCGTGATCTGGGAGTCCAACACCATCCTGCGCTATCTCGCGGCATTCGGCGGCGAACAGTTGAATGGCGCCACGCCGGCCGAAAAGACCGAGGTCGAGCGCTGGATGGACTTCCTGCTGGCTGCGGTCAATCCGGGCTACCTGGCGGCCTTCAAGGGCGCCAAGCTCACGCCCGAAGAACAGACCGCCGAATACAAGGAACAAGTGAAGGACCTTGTCGCGCAGCTCAAGATCGTCGACGGCCACCTGGCCGGCAAGGACTTCCTGGCGCTCGGCAAGCTGACCCTTGCAGACATTGCCTGCGCGCCGATCCTGAAGCGCTGCGTCGACTTCAAGATCGACCGGCCGTCGATGCCCAATCTGGAGCGCTGGGTGGCCGCAATCGCCGCCCGGCCGGCTTTCAAGGCGGCAACCACTGCTGCTCCCGCAAAGGCGGCATGATGATCAAGCGCGCCGCTCTCATCGGACTGGGAACGATGGGTCCAGGCATCGCCGCGCGGCTTTCGCGCGGCGGGCTCGATGTGACGGCGTATGATGTTTCGCCAGGGGCAATCGAGCGCGCCCGCGGCATGCTCGATCTCGCCGGCGGCGTGCTCGACCGTCTCGACATCAAGGCGCCCGGGACTGGCGCCGGCAGCGTGCGTTTCGTCGAGACGATCGCCGAGGCCGTCGATGGCGCCGAACTGGTGATCGAGAACGTGCCCGAGAATATCGACATCAAGGCGCAGACCTATCGCGACATCGATCCGCTGATCGGCCCGTCTGTCATCGTCGCCTCCGACACGTCGGGCATCCCGATCACCAAGCTGCAGGCGCATATCTCGCAACCCGAGCGGATGGTCGGCATGCACTGGTCGAACCCGCCGCACATCATCCCGATGATCGAGGTGATCGGCGGCGAAAAGACCGCGCCTGAAACCGTGACTGTTATCCGCGATCTCATCCGCTCGATCGGCCTGCTGCCGGTGGTGGTGAAGAAGGACGTTCCAGGCTTCGTCGAGAACCGCGTGCTCTATGCGCTGCTGCGCGAGGCGGTCGATCTTGTCGAGCGCGGCGTCATCGAGCCGGAAGACCTCGACACCTGCGTATCCTGGGGCATCGGCTACAAGATTGCCGTCATCGGCCCGATGGCGCTGCTCGATATGGCGGGGCTGGATATCTACAAATCCGTCTCGTCCTTCCTGAATGCCGATCTCTCCAACCGTGACGATGTCGCGCCGATGGTGCTGGAGAAGACGGCCGCGTCGAAGTTCGGCATCAAGTCGGGCGAGGGCATGTTTGCCTACACGCCCGAGCAGACAAAAGCGCTGCAAGGTGAACGGGCGCGCAAGCTCGTCGCGGTGCGGCGCATCCTGGAAGGCCGGGAGTAGCCAATGTCACATGGTGCGCAGAGGGCAGGCCGGTTCGAGGAGTTCCACCGGTCGGCTGTTTGTGTGAAGGGCGCCTTCGCCATCAAGATGGTGCGGGTGCGGCAGAAAACAGCACGCGGGGCGGCAAGCCATGCGCATTGAAACCATCCGAGCCGCCGGCGACAGGCCGGCCCATATCCGCCATGACGATCTGATCTCCGCCAAAGGCGTTTCGGTGGTCATCGCCCGGCAGCTGATCCTCAGGAACATCGATCTTTCGGTGCCAAAGGGATCGTTCGTTTCCCTTATCGGCCCTTCCGGCTGCGGCAAGAGCACTTTGCTCAAGGTGCTGGCCGGGCTGGTGCAGCCGACCCAGGGCAGCGTTTCGATCGCCGGGCTCGCGCCGATCGAGGCTGCGCGCAAGCGGATGATCGGCCTCGTCTTCCAGGACGCCAACCTGCTCCCCTGGAAAAACGCCGTCGACAATGCCTCGCTGCTGCTCGGCATCGCCGACAAATCGCTGTCGCGCTCGGATCTGCGGGCGCGCGGGCAGGAGATGCTGGAATTGGTCGGGCTGGGCGACAGCGCCCACAAGCGGCCAAACGAGCTGTCGGGTGGCATGCGGCAGCGGGTTGCCATCGCACGGGCCCTGGCGCTCGACCCGGCGGTCCTGCTGATGGACGAACCGTTCGGCGCGCTCGACGCCATCACCCGCGATTCGATGGGCCAGTCGCTGCTGGAGATCTGGCAGCGTACCGGCAAGACGATCGTGCTCGTCACCCATTCCATCGACGAGGCCATCCATCTGTCGCGCCATGTTCACGTGCTAGGGATCAAGCCGGGGCGGATCACCGAGAGCCTCGACATTGCGCTGCCTTATCCGCGCGACCTGTCGGTCACCGAAGATCCGGAGTTCGTCAGGCTGGTGGTCCAGTTGCGAACGATGCTGCGCTCCAGCCATCAACCGGGAGGCGCGTCTTGAGCGACCAACCCATCACGGACCTTTCCGAGCCGCGCCTCGCCTCCAGCTGGAGTGCGGCGACCGGCAGTTGGCTGCCGGCGGTCATCCTCCTGCTGGTGACGATCGTGCTGTGGGAAGCGGCCGTGCGGATCTTTGCCATATCCGCTTTCATCATTCCCGCCCCTTCCGAGATCGCGAAGTCGCTGGTCGCGCAATGGGGCACGCTGATGCAGGCGACGCTGGTGACGGCGGGCGAGATCCTGTTCGGCTTCCTGGTCTCGGTCGTGGTCGGCATTGCCATTGCGCTGGTCATCGTGCGCTTCGATTGGTTGGGACGCGCGCTGTATCCGCTGGTGGTGCTGTTCCAGAACGTGCCGAAAGTCGCGCTGGCGCCGATCTTCATCCTCTGGTTCGGCTATGGGCTGGCGCCCAAGATCGGCCTCATCCTGGTCATTGCGTTCTTCCCGGTGACGCTCTCCATGCTGGCCGGCATGCAATCGGTCGATCGCTCGCTGCTGTCGCTGATGAATTCGGTCGGGGCCAGCCAGACGCAGATCCTGTTCAGGATCCGCGTTCCGCACTCGCTGCCGAACCTTATGGCCGGAACCAAGATCGCCGCCACGTTGAGCGTGATCGGCGCCATCGTCGGCGAATTTGCCGGGGCGTCGGACGGTCTCGGCTACGTCATCCAGTTCGCTTCGACCCAGCTCGACACGGCGCTGGTCTTCGCAGCGCTGCTGCTCGTTTCCGTGCTTGGCATCGCCTTCTACTACGCCGCCGAAATCCTCGAACGCATCGTGGTGCCGTGGGCGCCGAAATTCAGCCAGTCCTAGGCCCACTCGATCAACCAAATTCATAAAGGGGAACAAAACATGCTGAGACGGTCACTTATCAAGGCAGCTACCTTGGCAGCTTTTGTCGGCGCACTCGGCTTCTCCAGCGCGGCTCTGGCGGCCGACAAGGTCAACGTCCAGCTCGACTGGGTGGTGCGCGGCAATCACGCCATGTTCTTCGTCGGCAAGGAAAAGGGCTTCTTCGCCAAGAACGACATCGATGTGGCCGAGATCCGCAAGGGGTCCGGCTCGCCGGACGCGATGCGGCTGGTGGGTAATGAGAACGCGGATTTCGGGTTCGGCGATCTTCCCACGCTTGCCGTCGCACGGTCGCAGAATGTCCCGGTCGTGGCGCTGGCGGCTGTCAACCAGCACTCGCCGCTGGGGATCATTTCGCTGGCCAAGACGCTGAAGCTCACCAAGCCGTCCGACCTCAAGGGACTGACCATCGGCATTCATCCGGCCGGCTCCACCTACATCTTCTTCAAGGGTTTCCTGGCCGCCAACGGCCTGACCGAAAAGGACATGACGCTGAACAGCGTCTCGCCTCCCTATGAAAGCTATTTGCTGCTTGGCCGGGTTCAGACGGTCGTCGGCTATATCGATGCGGAGGTTCCCGAGCTGGAAGCGAAGGCCGGAGGCCCCGGCTCGCTCAGCATCATGATGGGGGCGGACCATGGGTGGAAAGCCTATGGCTCGGGCCTGTTCACCTCGCAGGCGATGATCAAGGACAAGCCGGACGTCGTACGCCGCTTCGTCAAGGCATACAGGGAGGCCTTCGACTATGTCGTGGCTCATCCGGAAGAGGCCGCCGAGATCACGGCCAAGGCCGCGCCCGGCTATGCGGAGAAAAAGGATGTACTGCTGGCGCAGATCAACGCCGACATCGCCTCGACGTTCAGCAGCCCCGACACAAAGGAACACGGTCTTGGCTGGATGACGAAGACGCAGTGGGAGGAGACCCTGAAGACGCTGACGGACCAGGGGGTGCTCAAGACGGCTCTGTCGGCGGACGACGTCTTCACCGACGCATTCCTGGCAAAAGAATAAGGGGCGCGCGGTGTTCGAACGGAAAGCCCGATGACCGCCTACCGGCAGACCAGGCTGTCCCGCGCGATGCCGCAGGACACATCACGCTCGCCTTTCGCCGCATCGGTGCGGTCGAGCGTGACCTGCACGCGGGTGGCATATGCGCGGCTCGCCAGACCGCACCACAGCCGCTCGACGGGCAGGTTCTCGCGTTTGTCGTTGAGGATCGTGAACGTGCCGGTCTTCGCATCGAACCAGAGCTCGACGCGGGTCTTCTTGCCCGGCTCGACCGTTGCGATCCCGGCTGAATACCAGTGGGCGAAGTCGGCGTTGCAGGAGAGGCTTTCGCTGCCCGCATTCGAAATCGTCAACGGAACCATGTCGAGCCCGTCAGTGCCGGTGCGGACGGTGACATGGTGCAACTCAACCGCGTTGGCGAAGGACGACAACGCCAGCATCACCGGAAGGCCATAACGGATCTTCACTTTGCCTGAGCTCCATAATGTAATTTTTCCTAGGCAGTCTATCTCGCTTTTGCGCAATAACAATAAGAATATTGATTGGTAAAACAACAGAGAGGGTAACATGTTAAAGTTTCTTAAGAGCAGTGTAAGTGCAGCTATATTGACCGGTGTCTTGATGAGCGGCGCGCTTGCCGGCGAGGTCAAGTCGATCGCCATCCTGACGCCCGAAGAAGGCACGGACTATGGCTGGAACCAGCAAGGCATCGACGCCGCCAAGGCGGCGGGCAAGGCCGCCGGCGTCGAAGTGGTCGTGGCCCAGGGCCTCGGCTATGGCGACGTTCGTCCGACCTTGCGGGAACTTGCCTCCGACGGCGCCAGCCTGTTGATCGCGCATGCCAGCGGCTACAACACCTCGGCGCCCGAAATCGCCAAGGAACTGAAAGTTCCGGTGGCGATCGTCGACACGCCAGCCGGCTTGGAGAAGGGCCTCGTCGCCGACTATACGCTGAGCGGCCACGAGGGTGCCTATCTGGCCGGCCGTCTCGCCGCCAAGGTGTCGCGTTCCAAGTCGGTCGGCATCGTCGTCTCGGGCGAACCGCCATCGTGGAATTCGCAGTCGGCGGCGTTCGCACAAGGCGTGAAGGCGGAAAACCCTGACGTCAAGATCACCTATGCGGTGATCGGCCCTGCCGCCTACAGCGACGCGGCCGGCGGCAAGCGCGTCACCGAAAGCGTGATCGCATCGGGTGCCGACATCATCTTCGGCCAAGGCAACGGTTCGAGCTTCGGCATGCTGCAGGCGGTCGAGACGACCAAGGCAGCCGATGGCGGCAAGGTCTATTTCATCGACGTCATCGGCGACAAGTCACCGATCGACAAGGGCTTCCTGCTGTCGTCGGTGGTGTGGAACATCGAGCCGGTCTATGCGGCGATGATTGCCGACCTGAAGGCCGACACGTTCGGCACCAAACACTATACGATCGGCCTCAAGGACGACTCGGTCAAGCTGCTGAAGACCGCTGCGATCCCGGACAATGCCTGGACGGAAATCCAGGCGCTGCGCGAGGACGTCATTTCCGGCAAGATCAAGGTTGAGCCGGTCTATGACGCGGCCGCCGTCAGGGCATTGATGACCAGCGTCGCCCAGTAAGGCGATCACGGCCGGCTGCCGGAGGGGTGATCCGTTCACCCCTCCGGACGATTCCCGTTTTTTTGGTGCTGGGCTTTCATGAGCGGTTTTTCTTCATCGTCCGTTGCAGGGCGCGACATCGTCGCGCTTGAAGGCGTGACCAAACGGTTCCCCGGCATCGTTGCCAATGACAGCGTCGACCTGTCGATCCGCCCGGGCGAAGTGCATGTGCTATTGGGCGAGAACGGCGCTGGAAAATCGACACTGATCGGCATGTTGTCCGGCCTGCAGCAGCCGGACGAAGGACGCATACTGGTCGACGGCAAACCGACGCCGATCACCTCGCCGCGCCATGCGCTGACACTCGGCATCGGCACTGTATTCCAGCACATGATGCTGGTGCCGACGCTGACGGTGGCGGAAAATCTCCTGCTTGGCGGGCCGTGGTGGCAGCGCCCCAGGACCGAGGAACTGGCGGCGCGCGTCGCCGAGATCACCGGCACGCTCGGCATCACCGTCAAGCTTCAAGCCAAGGTATCGGAGTTGTCGCTCGGCGAGCAGCAGCAGGTCGAGATTCTGCGCGCGATGCTGCGCAACAGCCGGCTGCTCATCCTTGACGAGTCCACCTCCATGCTGACGCCGAAAGGCATCGACGAACTCGGCGCACTGATGCGCCGCCTTGTCGAGCAGGGCCTGGCGATCGTCTTCATCACCCACAAGCTCAAGGAGGCGGCTGCCTTCGGCGATCGCATCTCGGTGCTGAAGCTCGGCCGCAAGGTCGGCGAGATCCCGCCCGAGCGGTTTCGCGCGCTGGGCGAACAGGAGATCGTCTCGGAGATCGTGGAATTGATGTTCGGCAAGCAGAAGGATGATCCGGAAGCCGTCGAGCGTCCGGTCCGCACTGCCCGAGCAGAAGCGGCCCCGCTGCTTCAGGTCGCAGATCTGGCGGTCGCGCCGACGGACAATGCGCCGGGCCTGTCGTCGATCTCCTTCGACATCCGCCCGGGCGAGATCCTGGGCATTGCCGGCATCGACGGCAACGGCCAGAAGCAACTGGCGGAAGCGCTGGCCGGCCAGCGTACAGCTGCCGGCGGCTCGATACGGCTGGACGGCGCCGCCATCGAGACGCTGAGCGTCGGCGAGCGCCGCCGGCGCGGCCTTCGCTACCTGACCGACGACCGGCTGGGCGAGGGCACTGTCGGAACCTTCCCGGTCTCGATCAACTTCTTCCTCAAGCAGGTCGGCGCGGCCCCGTTCTGGCGCAACGGCGTCGAGCAGCGCGCGGAGATCGACAAGCGCGCCGCCCAGCTCGTGCGCGAATATGACGTGCGTACGCCGAGCCTGAAGACGCCTGTCGCGCGGCTGTCCGGCGGCAACATCCAGAAGGTGCTTCTGGCACGGGAACTGGCTGAGGGCGCCAAGGTGGTGATCTTCAACAAGCCGACCTACGGGCTCGATCTCGCCAACACTTTGGCGTCGCGCCAGCGCATTCGCGACACGGCGGCGCGTGGCCTTGCGGTGCTGCTGATCTCCACCGACCTCGAGGAATTGCTTGGCATGTGCGACCGCATCGCCGTCATCGCCGACGGAGCTTTGGTCGGCACCGTCGAGAATGCCGACGATGCCCGCACCAAGGTCGGTCGCCTGATGATCGGACTTGCCGCATGAGCATCGACACCGCACCCACGGTCAGTGCCACCGCACTCGATGCCACGAGCGGGGCAAGGACGCGCCGCGACATCGCGCATCGGCTGCTGATGACGCTCGGCCCGATCCTCATCGCTCTCGTCATAGCCGGCTGTATCCTGCTTGCGGTCGGCGTCGACCCGCTCGCCTACTACGGCTTCGTGCTGGAGAAAGGACTGTTCTCGCCGCTCGGCATCCAGCAGACGCTGACGCGCATGGCGCCGCTGCTGTTTCTTGCCGCCGGCCTGATCGTGGCCTTTCGCGCCGGCATGTGGAATCTCGGCGGCGACGGCCAGTTCCTGCTCGGCGCGGTGACGGCGGCGGCCAGCGCTCCTATGTTCGTGCAGGTCATGCCAGCCTGGCTGGCGCTGGTCTGCTCGTTCCTCATCGCCATGGTGGTGGCGATGATCTGGTCGCTGGTGCCGGCCCTGCTGCGTGCCTATCAGGGCGTCAACGAGATCATCACCACGCTGATGATGACGTTCCTCGGCACCTCGCTCGCCAATGTGCTGGTCAAGCTGGCGTTTCGCGACCCCAACACGACCGTGCCGCAGACCCGTACGCTGCCGGTGGAAGACCGGTTGCCGCGCCTGTTCGAAACGACCATCACCAGCGGCTTGCTGCTTGGGCTGGCGGCGATCGTCATCGTGCATCTGGTGATGACGCGCACGGCGTTCGGGCTGAAGCTGAGGATCGTCGGCGCCAATCCACGCGCGGCGGTTCACTCGGGACTCGGTGTCCCCGGCCTGACCGTCGCCGTCTTCGCCATTTCGGCCGGGCTGGCCGGGCTTGCCGGCGCCGTCGACATCATCGGCGTCCAGGGCAATGTCCGCGCCGACTGGAATCCCGCCTATGGGCTTGCCGTGATTCCCGCCGTGTTTCTCGCCCGCATGAACGGCTTTGCGGCAATCGGCTTCGTGTTCCTGCTCTCGGTGCTTTCGATCGGCGGCGAGAGCGCGGCGCGCCGGCTCGGCGTGCCCAATCATTTCACTCTGGTGCTGGTTTCCATCGTGCTGATCGTGCTCGCGCTCGCCGAATATTTCGATCACCGATACAACCAGTCGCGGAGGGCCTAGGCATGACCGGGCTGTTCAGCGAAGTCTTTCTCAGCGCGCTCCTGTTCGGCGCCGTCACCGCGGCGATCCCGCTGCTGCTTGCCGGGCTCGGCGAGCAGATCTCCGAGAAGGCGGGCGTGCTCAATATCGGCATCGAAGGCATGATGCTGGCCGGCGCCTATCTCGGCTTTGTCGGCGCTTTCTATTCCGGGTCGCTGTGGCTGGGTTTTCTCACCGGTGCCGCCGGGGGTGCTGCGGTGGCGCTTGTCATGGCGCTGCTTTGCGTGCGCATCGGGCTGAACCAGATCGTCATCGGCATCGCGCTGACCTTGGGGCTCGAGGGCCTGACGGCACTGCTCCACCATTTCCAGTTCTCACGCAGCTACCCGCGCCTGCCCGCGGCGGATGCGACCGTCATTCCGCTGCTTTCGGACATCCCGGTCATCGGGCCTGCATTCTTCAAGCATCATCTGATCGTCTATCTGGCGGTCGCGCTGGTTTTCGGCATGAGCTACCTCTATCGGCGCACGCAACTCGGCCTCAATTTGCAGGCGGCAGGCGACAAGCCGGCCGCGCTCGATGTCGCCGGCATCGATGTCGTGCGGACCCGCACCATCGCCGTGTTGACGACCGGAGCGCTGGCTGGGCTCGGCGGCGCCTATCTCGCCAATGTCGGGGCTGGGCTGTTCATTCCGTTCATCACCAATGGCGCGGGCTTTCTCGGCATCGTGCTGGCCATGCTGGCGCGCGGTCGCCCGATCTGGGTGCTGTTCGGTGCGTTGCTGTTCGGTGTCTGCCTGTCGCTGACGACGGCCATGCAGGTGGCCGGGATCAACATACCGACCGACATCATCCAGATGCTGCCGTTCCTGGCGGTGATGATCATGCTGGTGCTGTTCGGCCGGCGCGCGAGCCTGCCGGCGGCGCTCGGCATTCCATACGAGCGCGGCGCGCGCTGAGGACAATTCATGCGCGGATGGGACCCGCGCCAATAAAGGAGGCAAGAATGTCGGATACCAAGGTCTACCTGCTCGATGGCGGCTCGCTCGTTCTCGACGGCTATCATGTGTTCTGGAATCGCGGCCCTGGCGGCGAAGTGCGCTTCCCGGTCTATTCGATCCTGATCGAGCATGCCGAGGGCCGGTTCCTCATCGACACCGGCTACGACTACGATCACGTGATGAAGGTGCTGCCGTTCGAAAAGCCGATCCAGGAAAAGCACCAGACCATCCCCGGCGCCCTGGCGCTGCTCGGCCTCGAACCGAAGGACATCGACGTCGTCGTCAATTCGCATTTCCACTTCGATCATTGCGGCGGCAACAAGTATTTTCCGCATGCCAAGAAGATCTGTCACCGGACCGAGGTGCCGCAGGCGTGCGATCCGCAGCCCTTCGAACATCTCGGCTATTCCGATCTGAGCTTTTCGGCGGAGGCTGCCGAAGCGCGTGGCGCGACCGGGCAATTGCTTGCGGGAACGACACGGGCGAACTCGACCTTTGAAGGCATCGATGGCGACGTCGAGCTTGCCAGGGGCGTCCGGCTGATCTCGACGCCCGGCCATTCGATCGGCCATTACAGCCTGCTGGTCGAGTTCCCCAAGCGCAAGCCGATCATGTTCACGATCGACGCGGCCTATACGCAGAAGAGCCTTGAAACGCTGTGCCAGGCGGCCTTCCACATCGACCCGGTGGCGGGCGTCAATTCGATGCGCAAGGTGAAGAAACTTGCCGAGGACCATGGCGCCGAGCTGATGTACTCGCACGACATGGACAACTTCAAGACCTACAGGACCGGCACGCAATTCTACGGCTGACCCCCGCCAATCCGGAGACCAAGACGATGCGTTATCTCGAACATGCCGATCCGGTCATCACCCTGACCGCGGGGCCGGTGAACGCCTATGCCGAAGTGCTGCGCGGCCTCGGGCGCACGGTGCTCTACGACTACGACCCGGCGTTCCAGCTTTTCTACGAAGGTGTGGTCGACAAGGCGCAAAAGGCGATGCGGCTGTCGAACAAGCCGGTCATCCTGCATGGCGAGCCGGTGCTTGGCCTGGAGGCCGCCGCGGCCTCGCTGATCACGCCGGACGATGTCGTGCTCAACCTTGCCTCAGGCGTTTACGGCAAGGGGTTCGGCTATTGGGCGAAGCGTTATTCGCCACATCTGCTCGAGATCGAGGTGCCCTATAACGAGGCGATCGATCCGCAGGAGGTCGAGGCAATGCTGAAGGCGCATCCGGAGATCACCGTCGTTTCCGTCTGCCACCACGACACGCCGTCCGGCACCATCAATCCGATCGACGCCATCGGTGCGCTGGTTTCAGCGCATGGCGGCTATCTCATCGTCGATGCCGTCTCGTCCTTTGGCGGCATGAAGACGCATCCCGGGGATTGCAAGGCCGATATCTATGTCACCGGCCCGAACAAATGCCTGGGCGCGCCTCCCGGCCTGACGATGATGGGTGTCAGCGAGCGGGCCTGGGCCAAGATGAAGGCCAATCCCCTGGCGCCGCGCGCGTCGATGCTGAGCATCGTCGACTGGGAGCATGCGTGGTCGCGGGACAAGCCGTTTCCATTTACGCCGTCGGTCTCGGAGATCAACGGGCTCGATGTCGCGCTCGACCTCTACCTCAATGAGGGACCGGAGGCGGTGTGGGCGCGCCATGCACTCACCGCCAAGGCCATGCGCGCTGGCGTTGCCGCGATGGGCCTGTCGATCTGGGCTGCCAGCGACAGCATCGCGTCGCCGACCACGACCGCTGTCCGCACGCCCGAAGGTTTCGACGAGAAGGCGCTTCGCCAGGCCGCGCGCGCCCGTTACGGCGTGGTGTTTTCGTCGGGGCGCGGCGAGACCTTGGGAAAGCTGACGCGCATCGGCCATATGGGACCGACCGCCCAGCCGATCTATGCGATCGCGGCGCTGACGGCACTGGGCGGCGCCATGAATGCGGCCGGCCAGAAACTGGCGATCGGCAGGGGCATCGACGCGGCGCTGGCCGTGATCGACGCCGACGCCTGAACAGACATCACCACGGATTGAGGGAGCATTTTCATGACTGAACGGCTTGCGGGAAAGACGGCCCTGGTTACAGGCGCCGCGCAGGGTATCGGCAAGGCGATCGCAGCGCGGCTTGCCGCCGACGGGGCAACCGTCATCGTCAGCGACATCAATGCCGAAGGCGCCGGGGCGGCGGCCGCGGCGATAGGCGGAAAGGCGAGGGCGATCGCCGCCGACATTTCCGATCCGGCATCCGTCAAGGCACTCTTCGGAGAAATCCAGGCCCTGACCGGGGGCATCGACATCCTGGTCAACAATGCCAGCATCGTGCCGTTCGTCGCCTGGGACGATGTCGATCTCGACCATTGGCGCAAGATCATCGACGTCAATTTGACCGGCACTTTTATCGTCAGCCGTGCCGGTACGGACCAGATGCGTGCGGCGGGGAAGGCCGGACGGGTAATCAGCATCGCATCCAACACCTTCTTTGCCGGCACGCCGAACATGGCTGCCTATGTCGCGGCCAAGGGTGGCGTCATCGGCTTCACCAGGGCGCTCGCCACCGAGCTTGGCAAATACAACATCACCGCCAATGCGGTGACGCCCGGCCTGATCGAGAGCGACGGCGTCAAGGCGAGCCCGCACAACGAGGCGTTCGGCTTCGTCGAGATGCTTCAGGCGATGAAAGGCAAAGGGCAGCCGGAACATATCGCGGACGTGGTCTCGTTCCTGGCCTCCGACGATGCGCGCTGGATCACCGGCCAGACGCTCAATGTCGACGCCGGGATGGTGCGCCACTAGCCAAAGCGCATCCCAAAAACTGTTACGCATTTCGGAACGACCTGCATCGGGGTTGCTGCAGCGGACGGGCGCGGCCATCAAAGGGAAATCATAGTGGACTTCGGATTCGACACGTCGGTTTTCGACGAGCTGACGATTGCAATGCTGGTCGCCGGCCTGGCCATGACCGGCGTGGCGTCCGGCGTGCTGGCTGGCCTGCTGGGAGTCGGTGGCGGTATCGTCATCGTCCCGGTGCTGTTCTGGGTGCTTAGCCTGTTCCAGTTTTCTCCTGATGTGATCAGCCATCTGGCGGTGGCGACGTCGCTTGCGGTCATTATCCCCACCTCGATCTCATCGATGCGGTCACACAACAGGCGCGGCAACGTTGATCGGCCTCTGCTCAATCTGTGGGGCCCGGCCATTTTCGTCGGTGCCCTCGTCGGTGGCATCATGTCGAAATTCATCCCGGGCGCCGGCTTGCGGCTGGTCTTCGGCGTCGTCGGCCTGCTGGTGGCCGTCAACATGGCGTTGCCGAAGCACCTCGTGATCTCCGATCACCTGCCGAAAAGCGGCTGGATCAACCGCGCGATCGCTGCTGTGATCGGCTTTGTCTCTTCGCTCATGGGGATTGGCGGCGGCACATTGTCGGTGCCGACGCTTTCCAGCTTCTCCTTTCCGGTGCACCGGGCCGTCGGCACATCGTCGGCGCTTGGCCTGCTTATCGCGCTTCCAGCGGTGGCCGGCTTCATCTGGTCGGGTCTCGCAATTGCAGGCAGGCCTCCGCTCAGCCTGGGTTACGTCAGCCTGCCGGCGGTTGCCATCATAGCGCCGGTGAGCTTTCTGTTTGCACCCTTGGGCGCCAAGCTCGCCCACGCGCTCAACCCGCGCTACCTGAAGCTTGCCTTTGCGTTCTTCCTGGCGATCACGGCCGGGCGAATGCTGCTTTCCTGAATCCGGTTCAGCGGCCTACTGCTATTTTTCCCGCATGGCCCGGCGGAAGTTCTGCGTGATCGGCTCGGCGAGATAAGAAAGCACGGTGCGAGCCCCCGTCCGGATCATCGTCTCGCTCGACATGCCGGGCAGCAGCTTGCGGCCCTCCAGCTTGCCGAGTTCGCTTTTGTCGATCACAACTGTCGCCGCGAAATAAGGTGCGCCGCTGCGTTCCTCAACCATGCGGTCAGCCGACACGATCTCCACGACGCCCTCGAGCGGCGGCAGGTTGTAGCGGGCGAAGGCCGGGAAGCTGACGCGCGCGAGCTGTCCGGGTGCGATCGTCTCGACATCCTCCGGCTTGACCATAGCCTCGACCACGAGTTGTTGTCCGAGCGGTACGATCGTCATCAATGTCTCACCGGGTTTCACGACACCGCCCGCGGTATGGACCTTCAAGTCCATGACGATGCCGTCAACCGGCGCGACAACGTTGGTACGGCTAAGCACGTCCCTGGCGGAACGCTCCTGCTGTCCGAGGTCAAACAGCTCCGCCTCGACCTTGCTCAACTCGTCGACGGCCTCGTTCAGGCGCACTGTGTTGAGGTTCAGGATCTGCATGTCGATCTCGGCCATGGCGCTTCCGGCACGGGCGATTGCCGCGACATTGGTGGCGCGCTCGCCCTCGATCTCCCGCTGCTGGCGTCTGAGCGACAAGTTCCGTTCGCGGGTGGTCAGCCCTTTCTTGAGCAGACCCTCAAGGTCTTTGCTTTCACCCTCGATTGCCTCGATCTGCTTGTCTTCCGTGACGATAAGCTGCTCCAGCCCCGTTATCTCTTCCTCGACCTGGTGACGGCGCTGGCCGAGAATTTCCTGCTCGTCCTTCAGATTGTGGTGCTTCGCTGTAAACACGTCACGCTGTGCTGCCACCGCGTCCTTCACGGCGATCGCGGGGTTTGCGAGCAACGCCGGATTGAACTCGATCTCGGTCTTGCCGTCACGCTCGGCCCTGAGACGCGCGGCCAGCGCCTCACGCGTTGCTATCCGGTTCTGGATCAGGTCGAGCTGCGCCTTTGCCTGCGTGTCGTCGAGCCCGACGAGGATCTTGCCCGCCTTGACGATATCCCCGTTGGCGGCGTTCAACTCCGCGATGATGCCGCCCTCGAGGTGCTGGATGAGCTTGCGGTCGCCGGCGACCTTGATCACGCCCGACGCCACCGCAGCGCTGTCCAGCGGCGCCAGGGCCGCCCATCCCCCGGCCACGCCGAAGAACAGGAACATGATCGCGAAGCCGGTGCACGTCACGCCGGTGAGACGGAGGGGTTGCGGCTCCAGGAGAGAGGGCGGCGCGAGGGGCAGCGGCACGACCTTCAATTCGGGGGGGCGGCTCATGCTTCCTTGACCTCTTTGATTTCCTTCACCACTTCAAGGGCTGGCAACTGGGCCGCCTTGGGCAGATGGGCCACCTTGCCGACACGGCTGGCGAGTTCGTTGAAGACATGGTCGCGCGGCCCGAAGAGATCTTGCTGACCCCTGTTGAGGACCAGTATCTTGTCTACCTTGTCCAAAATGCTGGCGCGGTGCGCGATAAGGATAACGGTCGTATTCGTCGCCTTGGCCACGCCGAGAGCGGCAATCAATGCCTCCTCGCCCTCCCTGTCGAGGTTGGAATTGGGTTCGTCGAGGATAAGCAGCGCGGGGTCGCCGTAGAGTGCCCGCGCCAGCCCGATGCGCTGGCGCTGCCCGCCCGACAGTATCGCACCCGCTTCGCCGATTTCGGTGCCGTACGCCTTCGGCAGTCCTTTGATCAGCTCGTGGACTCCCGCCAACTGCGCGGCCTCGACCACCTTGTTGAAGACCGCCGGGTTGAGCATCGCGAAGCGGCAAATGTTTTCGGACACGGTGCCGGCGAAGAGCTCGATGTCCTGCGGCAGATAGCCGACATGACGACCACGGTCTTCCGCCGCCCATTGGGCAACATCCGTTCCGTCCAGCAAGGCGCGCCCCGCGGACGGGCGCCAGGCGCCGGCGAGTATGCGCGCCAGGCTCGTCTTGCCAGCCCCGCTCGGACCGATCAACGCCATCGCTTCACCCGGCTCGAGGCGGAAGTTGATCCCCTTGAGGATGTGCTCGCCACCCTGCCGGGCAAGCACAAGGTTGTCGGCCTCAAACCTGCCTTTCGGACGGGGCAGTGGCAGGACCGGTGTGGCCTCCCGGTGCTGTCCGGCGACCGCGGTGAGGCGCCGGTAAGCGGCACGGGCTCCGACCGTCGCCTTCCAGGTGCCGATCGCTTGCTCGACCGGTGACAATGCGCGGCCCATCAGGATCGAGGCGGAGATCATGATACCGGGCGAGGCCTCGTTGCGAAGAACCAGATAGGCACCGAGGCCGAGTATGGCCATTTGCAGGGCCAGCCGGTGACAACGCGCGATGGCCGCGATGACCCCACCCCGGTTAGCGGCAAGGACTTGTCCTTTGTTCGCCTCGTCCTGCTGTGCCTTCCAGCCTTCCATCAGCGGCTTTAGCATACCCATCGCCTGGACGACCTCGGCGTTGCGGATCGTCGCCTCGGCCTGCACGTATGCCCGCGACTGTGCATTTGCAGCCTCGGTCAATGGTTTGCGTGTGACGTATTCGTTGAGCAACGCCAACGCAAAGAGGACAATCCCGCCGCACAGCGCCAACCAGCCCAGCCAGGGGTGCATGACGAATATGGCGGCGAAAAACAACGGTGCCCAAGGCGCGTCAAGAATCGGGAAGATGCTCGGGCTGGTGAAGAAATTCCGCACTTGATCCAGGTCGCGTAGCGGACGGGCGTTGGCATGACCGGGCGCCGAGGCGGCATATTCCACGGATGCGGTCAGGAGAACCGGTGCCAACCGCGCGTTCATCCACGATCCGACTTTAGCCAGAAGACGCCCGCGCACCACCTCCAGCCCCGCCATTGCCGCGAGTGCCCCTGCCGCCATAAGCGACAGCATCACCAGCGTCTCCAGGCTGTGGCTGGACAACACGCGGTGGTAGACCTGGAGCATATAGAGCGCCCCGGTCAGCATCAGCACGTTGATGCCGCCGCTGAACCAGACAAGCGGCCGGATGGCGCGTCTGGCCTCTTTCATCACCACCTGCAGGGCAGGCGGCTGTTGGTTGGTTCTCATCATCTGGATGACATCTCCGTGCAAGAGATCGCGGGAGGCGCACGGGGGCAGCATCGGCTGCCCCCGTTGGTCAAGTGTCAGGCGACATCAACAAGTATGTGCTGCATGTCTGTCACATCCCCGTCCGCGTCCGCCACCTGGAAGGCGAAGTCGAGGCTGGCTGACGGCGTCTCGGTCACGGTCGTGCTGAAGGCGATGTCCACGATCTTCAGCACGTCGTTGTCAGCGCCGTCGAAGCTCACCAGATCGTTGGTCGCAACGCTGCTGCCGCCGCCAGCTCCGGTCTCCCTGATCAGGTCGATGGCACTGCCGGTGATCCCGTTGCCCGACTGCATGATCTGGACACCCTGCAGCAGGTACTCTTCGCCGGCTGCGTTGTAGTCGTTCTGCTCGATGATCACGAGGCCGTCATTGTTGTCGAGCGTGAACTCCGAGCTGTACGGGGACGGGGCCTGACCCGTCTTGAAGATGTCGGCGTTCTGCACGTACATAGCCCGTGTGATCGAAGTGTCGTCCGCGGTGCCGAAAATGTTGTCGGCACCGTTGTCGGCCAGGTTGAGGATCAGCATCAGGTCCTCGCTGTTGCCGATGCCGTCGAACTCGATGGCCATGCTGCCGGCGAAAGCCGACGTCTGCGGTGTCTGCTGCACCTCGGTTGCGATACCGACATTGTTGTCGAAGAACCGCAACGTGAGCAATTCGCCTTTCTGGATCGTGTCACCGGCGACACCGTTGGTGTTCTGCGTCGCAGACACCCATGTTTCATTGTCGTTGCTCACCATGTCGTGAGCGCCGAAGGCGAATGAGGAGTCAAAGGGGTTGGATGCCCCCTCGCCGTTATTCGTCAATCCGAACGGGTTGGATCTGTTGATCGCGTTGCCGGTGAACTGCACGTAGAAGTCTTCGTCTACATTCTGCGTGGTCCCGTCATCCGCCTGCAATTGTTCCAACACGATCTGCGGGTGGCCCGTATTGCTCGTGGGCTGCTTGGACAAGAGTTCACTGGTGTGGATAAGGTCGAAGCTGAAGCCTTCGAGCGGATCGGTCAGGGTGATGGTGTAAGTGCCGGCACCCTTGTCGAAGAGGAGGGTGCCGCCCGCCGTGCCCGGCTGGACGAGATCCGCTGGGTCCTTGTCGTAGGTGAAGCTGAAGTCGAACGTCGCGAAATCGGAGTCCTCCGACGCGAGCGTGACGTCCGAGGTGATGAGATTGCCCCCGCCGCCGCCGGCGATCGAGCCGGTGAGTGCGATCTGGATGCCATTAAGCGGGTCGCCATCCTGGTCGACGAAGTCAGAGTGCGTGGCATCGTAGAACGCGTCCGGGCGAGCATCCGCGCCGATGTCGTACCCGAAGGCTCCGGTGGCGGACGCATTGGCCGCATTAGCCAGGGTTTCGTGGGTACCATCGCTACCACCACCGGAGGCATCACCGTCGAACGGCACCGTGATCGTCGGGCCGTCATCCTCGAAGGTGAAAGCAGTGCCGATGTTGGCTGTTGCCTCGGCGGTGTCGCCGTCACCATCGGTGGCGGTCGCGGTCAGAGTAACCAGATCGGCCGCGGCAAGTACCGCCGCCGAAGCGCCACTCTCCACGGGATCTGCCGGATCGTTATGGATAACCGAACGGTCCTGAGTCAGCGTTACCTCGCCGGTGTTCTCATCGACGCTGATCAGGAAGGCGACCGTAGCCGTGTCGTTCTCCAGATAGCCTTCGATTTCGCCGTTGCCATTGACGCGCAGCAGAATGTTATCGCCGCTGAGCGTGTCGTCGAGGCCGCTGTCGACGTCTGCGCTCTTGACGCCGAGCTCATAGGTGACGGCGCCGCCGTCGGCGCCGAGGTCGGTGCTGAAGGCGGAAGTAAAGCTTGCCGATGTGGTATCGGAAAGATCGCTGTCGTCGGTGGTCAGCGTCGGAATAGTGCCGTCCGCCGTCACCGTCGGGCCGTCATCCTCGAAATGGAAGGCGTCGCCGATATTGGCGGTTGCAGCGTCGGTGTCGCTGTCACCATCGGTGGCGGTCGCCGTCAACGTCACCAGGTCGGCCGCAGCGAGTGTCGCCGCCGATACGCCGCTCTCCACCGGATCGGCTGCATCGTTGTGGACGACCGAGCTATTCTGGGTCAGCGTCACCTCGCCGGTGTTCTCGTCGACGCTGATCAGGAAGGCGACCGTGCCTGTGGCGTTCGCCAGATAGCCTTCGACCTCGCCGCTGGCGTTGAGGCGCAGCAGGATGTTGTCGCCGCTGAGCGTGTCGTCGAGGCCGCTGTCGACACCGGGGCTCTTGACGTCGAGCGCATAGGTGACGCCGTCGAGGCCATCGGCGCCGGCGTCGACGCTGAAGACCGGCGCGAAGCTTGCCGACGCTGTATCGGGAATGTCGGTATCGTCGGTAATCAGCGGCGAAACAGTGCCGTCCGCTGTCACCGCCGGCCCGTCATCGTCGAAGTTGATGAAGGAGCCGACCTCTTCGCTGTGGGCGTTGGTGTTCGTCGTCGAGAAATGGAACTCGGAGATATCGAGCCCTTCGTTTGAATCGACCGATGATACCTGCAGCCGATCCATTGGGCTGCTGGTGATGACATCGACGGTGGTGACGTTGTCGAGTCCGGTGATGGTGACTATGCCCGTGCCGAGCCCACTGACGGTGACGTTGCCGCTCCCAGTGGCATAGGTGCCATTGGCGATGATGGTGGACGCAAACCCTGATTCACCCGTCAACGTGAGGCTGGTGATGTTCACGAGGTTGGTCGCGGTGCCGTCAAAGAAATCCGTGCCTTGATCGTTGCCCGTATTGTTGAAGGCAGCGATACTGACGTCCACCCGATCAGTGGGAGTAGAAGGCGTGATCTGGTTGATTGTGAATCCGGCCCGCGTGACGGTCTCGAGATGGCTATCGTACTGGATTTCCGAGGCATCACCCGCGGCCAGATCACCGCCGGTCACAAAATCGACCTGGAGCGTTTCGCCCGGATTAATGCTCTGGTTGTTGACGCCGAAGCCCTTTTCACTCACGTTGGCGGTGCCACCGTTCAAGCCTATCACCAGAAGCTGCTTGGAAGCGTCATCGGGCGAATTGATCAAGTAAAAATCATTGTTGCCGGGCGCGGCGTCCTCGCCCAAAAAACTGACCACGGAGGTTCCCGCAACGGAGGCGAACACTGCGTCTTCCAGATTGATGCGGTCGTCCGGGTTGGTCTCGTCCGGATGGAACAACGGCACGTACTGGACCGTATACAAATCCGCATTGGTGTTGCTGGTGTTGATCAGGGCGAACGAGAAGGCGAGCGGTCCGGTCTCGGCGGGCTCAGTGCCCGCGTCAGAGGTGCCAATGACGCCGATCACGACGTTTGGATGCGTTAGGTCCTGGAACAGCCAGACATAATTGCCATCGACCGTCTGAATGCCGCTGTTCACGCCGACGGTGGTGGAAAACGGGGTTCCAGCGAGGTTCTGTGAGAGAACGACCGAGGTGATGGTTTCTCCCGCGCTCGCCGAGGCCTCCACGAAGTTGGCCTGGAAGGCGACCTCAGGCGAGGTCAACCCATCCGGATCGTCGAGACTTAGGAGATATTGCACCGTGGGGTTGGTGTCGTATGGCGGAATGGCCGGATTGATATCATCGTCCGTAAAACCGATTGTCTCGTCGATGATGATGTCTTGAGCTACGATATCGAGTGCCATGGAGATTCTCCTTGGTTCAAAATGCTTTCTGGAAAGGGATGCAGCCCCCAATGCCGGAAATGCACCTACCCCGGTGCAGCCGGTCGCATACTGAAATGCGCCCCTCCAATTTCATTGTGCCGCCGGCGCAGAGGGCGCGTCCATTCCCGCTTCGATAGTATTGCGGTCAATGTCCGCACCTGATCGAACGATATATATCCATCGGTAGATCAGGCTGGCGGGTGCTGGGGGAGGCCGCGCCGGCACAAGGCAGATGCCGTCAGACGGCTTTCCGGCCGTTGCCGTGCGTACAATGTCGGCGCGAGGAGAGAGGGACGGTCAGAGCAGGCCGGTTCGGCCCGTTCGTGGACGCTCGGTGGCTTTGCCGTGCGTCATCCAGGCCAGTTCCGCCCGGCCGCCGAGGTGCAGCTTCTCGTAGACGTGATGCAGGTGCATCTTCACCGTACCTTCGGATAAATGCAGCCGCTGCGCGATGGTCTTGTTGCGCAGCCCGCGCGAGACGAGATCGGCGATCTCGGTCTCCCGCCCGGTCAGCCGGGACATGGGCTGCGGCTGCGAGCCCGGCATCAGCAGCTGCTGGACGATCTTGTTGTCGATCCACTTCTTGCCCGCCGCCACCGCATTCACGCATTCGACGAGAAAGCGGTGGCTGATGCCGTCCAGAAACAGGCCGTCGACGTCGAGCGTCTGTATTTCCTTGATATCGAGCCTGCCGGTTGGCTGCACGATGAAGATGATGCCGAGAGCGCTGTTGCCAGCCTTCAGCCGTGAGGAAAGACCTGATGTCTGCTGGTCCTCGAGATCCACGCCCACGATGACGATATCAGGTTGATGGCGCTCCACATGAGCGAGAACGTCCACAGGGCGGCGGCACTGGGCGACAACATCGTGTCCAGCCTTCTGCAAAACCCATTCCAGACCGGCGAGATATACCCCTCGCGGGTCCGCCACGACCAACGTCGACATGCGAACACCGTCCGTAAAAAACGCAACGAACTTGGTTAAGTACCCGTAAAATCAGGAAACCAGAGCCTAGGCCTATTGTCAAGTAATAGCTAATATACATGTTGCTATAATAACGCCCCGAGACTGCCGCTCGGAACGGCGCCGTGAAAGGCCAACCTATGATATGCCTGTCACGTCAAGGTTCTAACGTCCCTTGCCGCGCGGCCCAGTCGTACGGGTATAGGCAGTAAAAATAGCCGGTGCGTTCGGTTGCGATGTATTTCAGATGCGTGCCATTGGGCAGCCAGACGATGTCGCCAGGGCGGCATTCGTGGCGGCCGTCATCCAGTTCGATCGTCAGCGTGCCTTCATGGATGAACAGGACCTCGTCATAGGTCACGGTCCAGTCGATCGAGGCGTTCTCCAGATACTCGATGCCACCGCCCATGGTCCGGCTGATCTCGGCATTGATCACGCGCGCGATCGACGACGTTCCGGTCGGCGTGACTGATGGCTTCAGAGTCAACTCGCTGTGCTTGAAAATCCTGGCCTTGGACATTGTCATCCTTTCTTTGCGCGAAGATTGGCTTTGGAGGGAGTGACGCCGGACGGGGCCAGCCCGGCGAGCCATCTCGTCACCGGATTCAGCTTGCGCCCGGCATGTTCGAGATCGTCGCGCCGACGCACCGCGCCACGGACGAAATGCGCACCGACGAAGCGAAAGGGTTCGGGCGGGAAACCGCGCGCCACCGGACGCACCAGCGCCGAATGCGTCAGTTCCGATTCGCCGTCAGTCAGCAGGCCGGTGAGGATCTCGCCGCCGATATAAGCCATTGTCGTGCCATTGCCGGAAAAGCCGTAGCCGTAGACGACATCGCGGTTGGCGGGCAAAGCGCCGAACAGCGGCACGCCGCTGACCGTCCGGTCGATCGGGCCGTTCCACGATGTTTCGAGCGGGAAATCGGCGAGCGCCGGGTGGCCATCCCGCAGCACGCGACGCATTTCGGCGACCCGTGGCGACAGGCCATGGAAACGCTGGTCGACGATGCCGCCGAAGCCAATGACGCCACCGCTGACGCCGACGGACAGCCGACCATCGCGCGTCGGAGACCAACCGCCAACGAAGACGCGGGAATCGATCATCAGCGGCGCCCGGCGGTAGCCGACCTTGTCGAGAAGGCCTGGAATGGGCTGTGACATGGCGTCGTCGCTGGAGATGTTGAAGATCGCAGGGGCCAGTTCCGGAATCGCCCCGGACCAGGCATTCATGGCAAGCACGACCTTGCCGCAGGACACAGTTCCTTTCGCCGTTTCCACCGTGAGCTTGCCACGTCGCGAAAACCGCTTCATCGGCGACTTTTCATAGATCCGAACGCCGCGGTTCAGCGCTGCACGACGCAGGCCGCGCACCAGGAACCCTGGATGCACAGTTGCCGACGAAGCGTCGAACGCACCGCCAAGGTGGCTCGTCGTACCGGCCATCGCCGCGATCTCCGGGCGCGAAACTCGCCGCGCCGGGACGTAGCCGTGCGCTGCCAGCTTGTTTAACGCGTCGTCCCAGGCGCCAAGCTGTGCTTCGCACGTAGCGCCCCAGATCCAGCCGATGCGATCGAACCAGGCGTCGATTGCCTCGGTCTTGCAGAAAGCCTCGATGCCGCCGATCGCGGCTTCGGATGCCTTGATGATCGAAAGCGCGTCGTTTCCGTCGCGCAGCGCGGCAAGCGCGCTGTATTTGGTCCACGCCGAAAGCACCATTCCGGAATTGCGGCCGCTCGGGCCACCACCACAAATGTCGCGCTCTACAATGACAACGTCGAAGCCTGGATTGTGCTGCTTGAGGCGAATGGCGGTCCACAGTCCGAGATACCCGCCGCCAACGATGCAGATGTCGGCCTGCGTTGTCTCTTCGAGCGGAGGCGCAAGGTCCGGGTCCTCGGGCAATGCCTGCCGCAGCCAATGGCTCCGCCAGCGGATGTCTTTTTCCGGCAACTGCATCACGATGCGCCTGCCGCGGACAGGCGGCGCTCCACCAGCCTGACCAAAAGACTGGCGCCCATCGGCAGGATAGCGTCGTTGAAATCGTAATTGGTGTCGTGCGCGGCGGCCTGGTGCGCGTCGTCCGCCTGGCCAAGCAAGAAATAGCAGCCCGGCCGCTGTTCCAACATGTAGCAGAAATCTTCAGAACCCATCTCGGGAGGCGGATCGACGACGAGACGTTCCGAGCCCATCACCTCGTTCGCAATCGCGATCATCGCGTCGGCTTGCGCCGGAGTGTTGATCGTCGGCGCGAAGGGCGTTTCGTAGCGAATATCGACGCTGGCGCCAAAAGCTTCAGCCTCGTTTTTCGCGATGCGGCGGATTGCCATCTCCAGCGTCTTTTGAACCTGATGGTCGAAGGTGCGCACGGTGCCGGTCAGAAACGCCGCATCGGGGATGGTGTTGAAGGCTTCGCCGGCGCGCAGGCTGCCAACGGTGACGATTGCCGGAGAGTGCACATCGGTCAGGCGACCGGGCAGGGCTTCTATCGCCAGCAGGATGCGCGCGGCGACGGGGAGTGGATTGATCGCCAGATGCGGCATCGCCGCGTGGCCGCCCCTTCCATGGACGACGATCTCGAAGCGATCGGCCGCCGCGGCCACCGTTCCGCGGTGGACGGCGATCTCGCCGAGAGGCCGTTCGCAATTGTGCAGCGCGTAGACTTCATCGCAGGGGAAACGCTCGAAAAGGCCATCATTCAGCATGGCGAGTGCCCCACCTCGACCCTCCTCGGCCGGCTGGAAAATGAAATGCACGGTGCCGGCGAAGTCGGGCGAGCGGGCAAGCGCCGAGGCTGCGCCGAGCAGCATCGTCGTGTGACCGTCATGGCCGCAGCCATGCATCCTCCCGGGAATGCGGGATGCATGCGGCAGCGGCCGCGCCTCGGTCATCGGCAGGGCGTCCATGTCGGCTCGGATGCCAAGACTGCGACCAGCGCCGAGCCTGCCCCTGAGCGTACCGACGACACCTGTCCGTCCGACGCCTTCGGTCGTCTCGATGCCCCACGAGCGCAGTTTGTCCGCCACGAAACGCGCCGTCTCGAACTCTTCGAAGCCGAGTTCTGGATTGGCATGCAGATGCCGCCGCCAGGTCGTCATCTCGGTCTCCAACTGCTGTACCGATGGAACCAGTCTCATGCCGATGCCCTTGCGCGGAGAGTTTGCGAGCGGCCCTGAAGGATGGCGATGACACCAAGCAGGGTCGCAGAGAATGCGATCAGCAGCACAGCGACGGCCGCGATGGCAGGGCTGATGGATTCGCGAACCCCGGAGAAGATCATGCGAGGCAAGGTTCGCTCCGCGCCTGTCGAGAGGAAACTTGCGACGACGACTTCGTCGAAAGAGATGATGAAGGCGATGATGGCCCCTGTAATGACGCCCGGCGCTATCAGCGGCAGCACTACCTTGAAGAATGTGCGGATGGTGCCGGCGCCGAGCGATGCGGCCGCGCGAACCAATGTCCGGTCGAAGGTCGAAAGGCTGGCGACGACAGTCGTCAGCATCACAGGCACGGCCATCGCCGTATGCACCAGAATGATGGATAGCTTGTTGCCGACGAGTCCCAGTGTGGCGAAGAATGAAAAAGCCGCGACGCCGACGATGACAACCGGCGTCACCAAGGGCGCGGCGATGATCGCGTAGAGAATCCGTTTGCCGGCAAAATCGCCCCAGGCGAGTCCGATCGCCGCAGGTATGCCGAGCAGCAACGCCAGGACCGTGGTGGACAGCCCGATGACGACCGAGTTCCACAGTGCGTTCGGCCAACGCTGGTCGACCCACAGTTCGGCATACCAGCGCAGCGACCAGCCCGGCGTCGGAAATGCCAGCGAATTGCTCGAGGTCAGCGACATAGGGATCACGATCAGCAGGGGCAGGATGATGAACGCCAGCAACGTCGCCGCATAGGCATACATCAGCCACTTCCGGAAGCGGTCGGCGCTCATGCGACATGCGCCTTGCGGCGGAAGAGGACGGACGCCGTCCAGAACAGCAACGCAAACAACACGAGGATCATCAGCAGTTGCAGCGAAAGCGCTGCACCCATGCCCCAGTTCAGTGTGCTGTTCGTGTAGAAAGCTATGTAGCTGGAGATCATCTGGTCGGTCGGCCCGCCGACAAGCGTCGGGGTGATGTAGTAGCCAAGTGCGAAGACAAAAACGATCGCCCCGCCAGACAGGATCCCTGGCAGGATCAACGGCAACTGCACGCGGCGCCATGCCGTGAGCCACGGCGCACCCAGCGACAGTGCCGCGCGCATGTAGGTGGTCGGAACCCGCCGCATGACAGCGACGACGGAGAGCACCATCATAGGCAGCAGAACCTGAACCATCGCCAAATAGAGCGAAAAGCGGGTGTAGATGAGGTCGAGGGGTTCGCTGACGATACCCAATCCGAGCAGAGTGGAATTCACGGGGCCGTTCTTCTGCAGCACGATGATCCAGATGACGGTGCGCACCAGCAGCGATGTCCAGAGCGGAAACAGGATCAACGCGAACATCAGCTTCGACCAGGCCGGGGGCGCGCTGACAATTGCCTGCGCCAGCGGCACGGCGAGCACCGCGCAGATGACGGTCACCACGATGCTGATCCAGATCGTACGCAGCAGCGCGTCGACGAAGATGGCGCGGTCGGCGGAAACGGCTTCGATCGAATTGTCCGCGCCTCGCTTCAGGTCCAGGCTCGCAAGCAGATAATAGTCCGTTCGCGCGCTTTGCTGACGCGCTATGACCTGCCAGAGATCGATGTTTTTCCAACCGGCCTGTTTGGCGAGCACCTCGTCGCGCACGGGGCGCATGTCGAGCTTGCCGTCGGCCGCATCCTTTGCCGTCTTGATGACGAGGAAACGGCTGCCGACCACGCGCTGGTTCACGAGTTGCGCCAGGACGCCTTCCTTCCCGGCGCGCCGCGCGTCGGCCAAATCCTCGACGAGTGCTGCAAAGACGGGTTCGCCAGGCAGGCCGCTATCCGCATTCCAGCCCGCCAGAGCGGCAATTGTGCGCGGCAGGTTGTTCGAGAAATCCGAGTTGTCGACGGCCAGAGCGAGGAAGCGCGCTACCGGCCACAGAAACAGAATGACGACGAACAGAATAAGCGGGGTCGTCAACAGGGCGAGCATGCCGCCCCGTTGGCGCCGCTTCATAGCCGGCTTTGTCCCGACCAACATGCCTGGGTTACTTCGCGAGCCAGGCCTTGAAGCGTTCTTCCAGTGCTTCCTTGTGCTCGGTCCAGAAGTCGTTGTCATAGGAGGCGCCGTACTGAAGGTGCTCCGGCGACGTCGGCAGGTAGGCCTTCCAATCCGCGGGAATGAGGTCGGCGGCTTCCTTGCGGCCGGTGCCATAGGCATAGAGTTTCGAGAAGCCGGCCTGGTTTTCAGGGATGGAGAACCACTTGAGGAGATCCAGCCCGGCCTGCTGGTGCGGCGCGCCCTTCACCACCGCCCAGTAGTCGGTGCCATAGAAGAAGCCAGCGTCCCATGCGATCGCATAGGGCTTCTTCTCGTTGATGGCTTCGTTGGTGATGCGCGCATTGAACGCGTCGCTGAGAGCCACTTCACCACTGTCGAGGTTCTGGATGCCCTGCGTCGTTGTGGACCACCAGACGACGTGCGCCTTGATCTTGTCGAGCATGGCGAAAGCCCGGTCGACGCCTTCCGGCGTGCCCAGCACCTTGTACATGTCCTCGCGCTTAACGCCGTCGGCCATCAGCGCATTTTCCAGCGTGAACTGTGCCTGCTGGTAAAGCCCGCGCTTTCCCGGAAATTTCTCGACGTTCCAGAAATCCGCCCAGCTCTTCGGCGCGGCGTCACCTTTGTAGACCTTCGTGTTGTAGGCAAGGACCGTAGCCCAGGTGTCGGATGCGACGCCGCATTCGTGCAGGGTGCCTGGGAGATAATTCGCCGCGTCGCCGGTGATCTCGGGCGTCAGCGGGACGAACAGGCCTTCGGCGCAGCCGACTTCCATGGCGGGCGCTTCGACCGAGACGACGTCGTAGGTAATGTTGCCCGCCTGCACCTGGGCACGCACCTTGGCGACCTCGCCGCCCCATTCTTCCATGACGATCGGAACGCCCGTCTTTTCGGTGTACTTGTCCCAGACCCCATCCTTGTAGGCCTTGTCCCATGTACCCCCCCAGCCGACCACCGTGACGGGGTCGGCCGCGGACGCGGCCAAAGTCGAGGTCGCGAGGCAGATCGCGGCGGCAGATACGGCTTGCAGATAAGTCCTCATTGCAGTTCCCCTTTCTTATCGTTGCAGATTTGATCAAATTTCAAACGCAAAATCGATTGATTAGCAACAGGAATTTGCGATATGGTGCAAAAAAGTTGAAAAGACGAGGAGATTTGATCGAATGCTGCAAGGCACTAGAGACCTGCGCGCCAATGTCAGTCTCGCTGCTGTTCTGGACGAGGCGCGACAGCGTTTCGCTGACGCCAACCCGAACAGCCGGGCGCGTCAGAACGAGGCCGCGGCATCGTTGCCGGGCGGCAATACGAGGGCTGTTCTATGGTATCGGCCATTCCCCGTATCGTTTGTTTCCGGTGAAGGCTGCAGGGTGACCGATTTGGACGGCCATACCTATGTCGACCTGGTCTCGGAATACAGTGCCGGTTTCTACGGCCACTCCGACAAGGCGATTTCGGCGGCCCTTGTGGACGTCATACAGGGTGGCATCATGCTGGGCGCACCCAACCGCTATGAGGCGCGCCTGGCTGCCGCGGTGGTCGACCGTTTTCCGGCCATAGAGCGCGTGCGCTTCTGCAACTCGGGCACCGAGGCGAACATCATGGCGATTTCGGCGGCTCGCGCCATCACGCAGCGCTCGAAGATCCTCGCCTTCCGCGAGGGCTATCATGGCGGCGTACTCACTTTTGCGCATGGCGGCTCACCGCTCAATTTGCCTTTCCCCTTTGTCTTCGCCGACTACAACGATAGTGCAGGCGCCGTGGCGCTCATCAAGGAACAGGGCGACGAGCTTGCCGCAGTGATCGTCGAGCCGATGATGGGCGGCGGCGGCTGCATCCCGGCGACGCGTGAGTTCCTGGAAGCGCTGCGCGCGGCGACGAAGGAGACCGGCGCGCTGCTGATCTTCGACGAGGTGATGACCTCGCGCCTCGACTACCGCGCGCTCCATGGCGCACATGAAATCTTTCCCGATTTCGTGACGCTCGGCAAGTATATCGGCGGCGGCGCCAGTTTTGGCGCATTCGGTGGACGCGCCGACCTCGTCGATCGCTTCGATCCGGCTTTGCCCGGTGCGTTCTCGCATGGCGGGACGTTCAACAACAATATTCTCAGCATGGCTGCTGGCTTCACCGGTCTGACCGAGGTGCTGACGCAAGAGGCGAGCCGCGCCATCAATGGGCGCGGCGATCGCTTGCGCGAAGCGATGAACGTCTCCCTTGAAAGGCATGGCGTCGAGGGCATCGTCATAGGGCGTGGGTCGTTGATGAACCTGCATTTCGTCAGGGGGCCGGTGGACACTCCGGCGCGGCTCGACGATGCCGATCCTTCGGTGATTGCGCTTTGGCATATCGAAATGCTGTTGCGAGGGTACTACGTGACGCCGCGCGGCATGCTGGCGTTGTCACTGCCATTTGGCGACACCGAACTCGACGGCTTCGCCGGCGCATTCGACGATTTCCTGTCGAGCAACCTCAAAATACTGCCGCGCCGGACAAACTGATGCTTGATCGCAAGAATGCCAGTGCCGGCTCAGCCGCGCAAAAGACAGCTCATGTTCGTGTCCATACGGGCTTGAAGGAAGCACTGATGAACGGTGACTTCCTGCCCGGCCAAAGACTGGTCGTGCGACAGCTTGCCGAACAGTACCGGACCAGCGCCATGCCGGTGCGCGAGGCCTTGCGGCAACTCGTCAGCGACGAGGCAATGTTCGACCACCCAAATCGGGGCGTCATCGTCCCCGAGGCCACGGTGGCGCGTATTTCGGATCTGGTGCGTGTGCGCTGCAGCGTCGAAGGAACGGCGGCCGAGTGGGCCGCGACGACCATCACGCCCGAAGAACTCGATGAATTGGCGAAGCTGAACGGGCTGATGCGCGAATGCGTCGAGAGCAATGTCATGGCTAGCTATCTCGGCTTGAACAGGCGCTTCCATTTCACGATGTACCATGCCGCGCGGTCACCTCTCATCCAGCAAATCATCGAGAAATTGTGGCTGCAAGCAGGACCGTTCTTGAACATCGTCCGCTCGGACGTGACCTACGGCCTGGGCCTTGACCATCATGACGAAATGCTCGCGGCGCTGCGTCGCGCCGATGGCGCGGCTGCGCGCAAGGCGCTGGTGGCCGACCTGCGCGAGGCCGCCGACATCATTCTTCGCGCCGCCGCGGCGGCTGAGGCTCAGCCTGCGCGCAAACGCCCGGCTTCGGCACGCCGTGATCCCAAGGCGCAGGCGCGGTGATGGGCGGATCCCCGCGTGGCCCGGTTCATGTCGAGTTTCGTGGCGTCAGCAAGCGCTACGGGCAGACGGTCCAGGCGGTGCGTCAGCTCGACCTGGAAATCATGCGCGGCGAATTCCTGACGCTGCTGGGGCCTTCCGGGTCTGGCAAGACGACGGCGTTGATGATGCTTGCGGGGTTCGAAGATACGACCGAGGGCGAAATCCTCATTGACGGTCAGCGCATCGACAACGTTCCCGCCAATCGTCGCGGCATCGGCATGGTGTTCCAGAACTACGCGCTTTTCCCGCACATGACGGTCGCCGAAAACCTGGCTTTCCCGCTCGAGGTCCGCAAACTTGGCCGCGACGAGGTGACGCGACGTGTCAGGAACGTTCTCGACATGGTCCAGTTGCCCGAATTCGGCAACCGGCGTCCGGCGCAGCTTTCGGGTGGCCAGCAACAACGCGTCGCGGTTGCCCGCGCCCTGATCTTCGAACCAAATCTTGTCCTGATGGACGAACCGCTCGGCGCCCTCGACAAGCAATTGCGCGAGCAGATGCAGTTCGAAATCAAGGATATCCATGCCCGGCTCGGCGTCACGTTCGTTTATGTGACACACGACCAGACCGAGGCGCTGACCATGTCGGACCGGATCGCGGTGTTCAGCGCCGGCCGCATCGAGCAGCTTTCGACACCACGCGAACTGTATGAGCGTCCGACGGGCAGCTTTGTGGCGAGCTTCATCGGCGAGAACAACCGCATGTCCGGCACCGTGCTTGCCGGCGGTGAAAACGGTGGCGTGGCCGTCCATCTCGACGATGGCGATCTGGTGTTGAACGCCATTTCCCCTGGCGCGACGCCCCCTGCGGGCGCCAGGGTGACGCTGTCGATCAGGCCCGAGCGCATGTCCTTATTGCACGATGGCTCCACCGCCCTCAACGTGATTGCGGCAACCGTCGTTCAGTCCGTTTATGTCGGGGATCACATCCGGCTCGTCGCTGTGACGGCGGGCGGCCTGAAATTCATTGTCAAGCTTGCCGCATCGTCGTCTCGGTCCGAACTCAATGCGGGCGAGGCGGTTCGGTTGGGCTGTGGTCGTGAGGATTGCCTCGCGCTCGAGAGATAGCAACAAAAGGCAGACAAGGGAGAGTTCAACCATGAAGAAATCGCCGAAAGTCGTCATCACCTGTGCGGTCACCGGTTCGATCCACACGCCGACGATGAGCCCGTATCTGCCGATAACGCCGTCCGAGATCGTCGACGCCGCCGTCGGAGCAGCCGAAGCCGGAGCGTCGGTGATCCATCTGCATGCCCGCGATCCGGAGACCGGCAAGCCTACCCCTGATCCAAAGCTGTTTATGGATTTCCTGCCGCGCATCAAGCAGCAGACCGACGCCGTGATGAACATTTCCACCGGCGGCGGGCTGAAGATGACCCTCGAAGAGCGCCTTGAAGCCGCGCACGCTTCGAAGCCGGAACTCTGCTCGCTCAATATGGGATCTATGAATTTCGCCCTGCACCAAATCGCGCCGAAATACACCGACTGGAAGTACGACTGGGAGAAGGGCTACCTGGAAGACACAAAGAAGGGCATCGTCTCCAACACGTTCGAGCAGATCGAGCGTATCATCGTCGAAGTCGGCCAGGCCTACGGCACGAAGTTCGAGTTCGAGTGCTACGATGTCAGTCACCTCTACACGCTTGCGCACTTTCTAGACCGCAAGCTGCTGAAGCCGCCGCTTTTCGTCCAGACGATCTTCGGGCTGCTGGGCGGAATCGGCGCCGACCCAGAAGACATGATGCACATGCGCAGGACGGCTGATCGGCTGTTCGGAGACGATTATCTCTGGTCGATCCTTGCCGCGGGCAAGCACCAGATAAATCTCTGCACGATGGGCGCGATCATGGGCGGCAATGTACGGGTCGGTTTGGAAGACAGCCTCTATGTCGGCAAGGGCACGCTCGCTAAGAGCAATGCCGAACAGGTTGCCAAGATAAAGCGCATTCTCAACGAGTTGTCGCTCGAAATCGCGACGCCCGACGAAGCCCGTCAACTGCTGGATCTCAAGGGCGCAAACGAGGTCGGGTTTTGACGCCCGGCATCGAAACCTATGTCGGCGTCGTGCATCCTTGGATGTGCGACGCGATGGGCCATCTCAACGTTCGTCATTATGTGGCCATGTTTGATGACGCCAGTTTCCAGTTTCTGGGCAGGATTGCCGATCCTCGTTTGACGCCGACCCTCGGCTGGGCGGATGTAAGGATGGAGATCGACTACGTGCATGAAACCGCGGCGGGAACCCTGGTCACCGTTCGCAGCGTTATAGAAAAGCTTGGGAAATCGTCGCTGACTTATCTACATGAAATGCGCGGCACGCTGGATGGAGTCCTGCATGCGCGCATGCGCACCGTAACGGTACGCTTCGATCTTCAAGCGCGGAGCAAGATCGAGATCGAAGGCGAAGCCCGGCAGGCGAGCGCGAAACTCCCGAGGGGTGAAGCCGATACGCGTGGGTGACGGCGAGAATGTCCGGTGACGGCATCGTTAGCCGCATTGGCGTCACTGAGCGAGATGCTGTAGGTCGCTGAAGGCTTCTACTCGCCCTACGAAGGTCAGGTATGCCGCTATCGCACAGGACACCGCATGGGGCAGCCCGCCACAATCGGCCATTGCGTACGATAGTGGCGTTGAAGTGGTAGCGGGAGAGGGACTTGAACCCCCGACCCCAGGATTATGATTCCCGTGCTCTAACCAACTGAGCTACCCCGCCAGGGCGGCGAAAGGCCCGAAATCCGCCTCAAATCGAAAGGCATGTCGGGGGCGTTCGCCAAGGTCGCGCGGATATAAGGTTGGGAGGGTGAGCCTGTCAAGCTTCGAAGCAACCGGCTTGCCGGCTTATCGTCATTATCGAAAAGCTTTGCCATGCGGACATTTGGTTGCCGCCGCCGGGGTTGAGTTCGAAGGGGCACGTCGCTATGTCTCGGCCACGAGTTTTTAGAGTTTGAAACAGATGAAGCCGCGCATAGCAGTCCTCGGTTGCGGATACTGGGGCAGCAACCACATCCGCACTCTCAAGGCGCTCGGCGCGCTGTACGCGGTCTCCGACACCAACCGGGCCCGCGCAGAAGGCTTCGCCAGCGAGCAGGACTGCCTGGCGATCGAGCCGGACCAGTTGTTCGTGCGTGACGATATCGACGCCATCGTCATGGCGCTGCCGCCGCAATTCCATGCCGACCTTGCCGTGCGTGCCGTCACGGCCGGCAAGGACGTGCTGGTGGAAAAGCCGATCGCGCTGACGGTTGCCGACGCCGAGCGTGCGGTGCAGGCGGCCAAGGACAATGGCCGCGTCTTCATGGTCGGCCATGTCCTGCGGTTCCACCCCGCCTTCGAGACGCTGAAAGGGCTGATCGACAAGGGCGAACTCGGCGAAGTCCGCTACATCCACTCGCACCGGCTCGGCCTCGGCAAGTTCCACACAGAGAACGACGCGCTGTGGGACCTGGCGCCGCACGATCTGTCGATGATCCTGGCGATCACCGGCACGGAGCCGATCGAGGTGCGCGGCGAGGGGGCCGCCCTGCTCGACAATCTCAGCGACTTCGCGCATCTGCACATGCGCTTCCCCAACGGCCTGCGCAGCCATCTCTTCACCTCGCGTCTCAATCCCTATCGCGAGCGGCGGCTGACCGTGGTCGGCACCAAGGCGATGGCGGTGTTCGACGATGTCGAGCCATGGGAACGCAAGCTTGCCGTCTACCGCCATGCAGTGTGGCAGGACAGCGGCCAATGGGCCTTCACCACCAATGAGCCATCCTATGTCGCGGTTGCCCAGGGCATGCCGCTGACACGCGAGCTGGAGCATTTCATCCAGTGCATCGAGACGCGTGCCGAGCCGCGCACCAGCGGCGAGGAAGCGATCAGGGTGCTGCGCATCCTGACCGCCGGCACGGTCACCCACACCAAGTCGAATTCCTGAAGCGCGGATTATTTATTCGGCGGGAATCTTATTCGGCAGGTATCTTATTCGGCAGGTATCTGGGCCGGCCTGGCGGCAAGCCGGGTCAGCATCGCCTCGGCCTCGGCGCCACGCTCCGAACGCTCGATGAAGCCGCCGCCGAACACGCGAGCTTCGTTGCCGTCATCGGAGTAGAGCACGCAGGCCTGGCCCGGCGCGATGCCGGATTCGCCGTCGACCAGTTCCACCCATGTGGCACCGGCACGATGATGCAGCACGGCCGGGCGCGGCGGCCGCGTCGAGCGGACCTTGGCGAACAGCTCCAGGCCGCCTGCAGGGACGTCTGTGAGCGGTCCGTCGCCCAGCCAGTTCATATTGCGCAGATAGATCTTGTGCGTCTCCAGCGCCTCGCGCGGGCCAACCACGACGCGAGCGCGGTCGGCATCGAGGTGGACGACGTAAAGCGGCTCGCCGGAAGCGATGCCGATGCCGCGGCGCTGGCCGATCGTGTAGCGCAGGATGCCCTCATGGCGGCCGAGCACGCGGCCGTCGATGTGGACGATGTCGCCCGGATTGGCCGCGGTTGGCTTCAGCTTGGCGATGATGTCGGAATACTTGCCCTGCGGCACGAAGCAGATGTCCTGGCTATCCTGCTTGGCGGCAACCGCCAGCCCCATCTCCTCGGCGATGGCGCGAACCTGCGGCTTCGACAGGCCGCCGAGGGGAAAGCGCAGATAATCGATCTGTGCCTGCGTGGTGGCGAACAGGAAATAACTCTGGTCACGGTCGGCGTCGACGGGCCTGTAGAGCGCGCGGTGGGCGCCGTTGGCGCCGGAACGGATGTAGTGGCCGGTGGCCAGCGCGTCGGCGCCGAGCTCCTTGGCGGTGGCCAGGAGGTCGGCGAACTTCACCGTCTGATTGCAGGAAACGCACGGGATCGGCGTCTCGCCGGCGACATAGCTCTCGGCGAAGGGATCGATGACCGCCTTGCGGAAGCGTTCCTCGTAGTCGAGCACATAATGGGGGATGCCGAGCGTCTCGGAGACACGGCGGGCATCGTCGATGTCCTGCCCGGCGCAGCATGAGCCGGCCCGGTGCGTCGCCGCGCCGTGGTCGTAGAGCTGCAAGGTGACGCCGACGACGTCGTAGCCCTCGCGTTTCAGCAGGCCTGCGACGACAGAGGAATCGACGCCGCCCGACATGGCGACGACGATGCGGGTGTTTTCGGGACGTCCGGGAAGATTGAGACTGTTCATGATGCTTTCGTTCTGCGCGGCGCCTCAATGCCAATGTCGAGAATATAGGTCAAGCTTTACCGGCGCGCCAGCGTGCAGGGCGATTCACCGGTTGCGGCCGATCTCCGCCAGGGGATGCATTTTCCCCGGCAAATCAGCGTTTGCGGGCAGATGTTTCAAATGCCGGCGAAAAGACTAACGCGGCGTTCATGATCCTTACCTAGTCATTAGGGTCTGCTTAGGCAATTTTTAAAGCTGTGGCGGTAACGTGGCGGGGATTGGGTCTTTGAGTTTTTTGTAGAGAGTACGATGACCGATCTGGTTAGACCGAGAGTCAAATATGTTATCGGGCCTGACGGCAGCCCTCTTACGATTGCCGATCTGCCGCCGACCAATACACGTCGCTGGGTTATCCGGCGTAAGGCGGAAGTGGTTGCGGCCGTGCGCGGCGGGCTTTTGAGCCTGGACGAGGCATGCCAACGCTACAAGCTCACCACCGAGGAATTCCTGTCCTGGCAGGCGTCGATCGACGAATATGGCCTTGCCGGGCTGCGCACGACACGCATCCAGCAATACCGGCACTGACATTGCGAATTTAGACGAAGGGCGCGGCTAACCCCGCGCCCTTCTGTTTTCACCGTTCCCGCTCAGAGCGATAGCACAACCTTGCCGATCGGCTTGGTGGCGAGGAAGGCGTGAGCGGCCCCCGCCTGGTCCAGCGGGAAGCTCTTCGCCACATGGACGGCGAGCTTGTTGGCATCGATCAACCGAGCCAGTTCCACCAGGCCCTCCCTGTCGGGAACGACGGACATACGCTCGACCCGAATGTCTCGCGCGCCGGCCTGGGTCCTGGTGTTGTCGCCGACATCGAGCAATGACACCAAAACGCCGCCACGCCTGAGCACCTTCAGCGAGCGTTGGGCGTGGTCGCCGCCCATTGGATCCAGCACCAGATCGATGTCGCGAACCTTATCGGTGAAATCGCCCTTGGTGTAGTCGATGACCTCGTCGGCGCCGAGTTCGCGGAGGAAATCGAGCTTGCCCGGGCTGACCGTGGCGACAACGTAGGCGCCGCGCGCCCTGGCGATCTGCACCGCCAGATGACCGACGCCGCCGGCTCCTGCATGGACCAATATGCGCTGCCCCGATTTCAGCCCGCCGTGGCGAACAAGCCCTTGCCAGGCGGTGAGGCCGGCCAGCGGCAAGGCGCCTGCCTTGAGGTGGTCCGCGCTCTTCGGCTTCAGTGCGATTTGATCGGCAGGCACGGCAGCCAGCTCGGCATAGGCCGCCGCCTGCTTGGGGAAGCGCGGCATGCCGAACACCTCGTCGCCGATCTTGAAGCCGGTGACGCCGGCGCCGAGTGCTTCGACAGTTCCCGAGATATCCCAACCCAGGATGTAAGGCGGCTCGCCGAGCAAGGGGTAGTAGCCGGCACGGACGGCGCCGTCGACCGGATTGATGCCTGCGGCCTTGACGCGGACCAGCACTTCGCCGGTCTCTGGCGTGGGATCCGGCTGATCGGCGATGACAAGGACGTCGGGTCCGCCGACGGAATTCTGGATAACGGCACGCATTGAGATGTCTCCTGCTTGGTTGGTGCCACTATCATTTGGATAGTAATATCCCCTTGTCCAGTATGTACCTTCCTGATATATACGCACCTCATGGATAGTGAAGATGATTGCGGTTTCGGCTATGATGCGTTCCGGCGGGCGTGTCCTTCGCACACCGTGCTGGAGATGCTGGCCAGCAAATGGGTCTATCTGGTGGTTTGCGCGCTGCGCAAAGGCCGGCTGCGCAATGGCGAGCTTGCCCGGAAGCTCGAGGGCATCACGCCGAAGATGCTGACGCAGACGCTGCGGGTGCTCGAGCGCGACGGCCTGGTGCGGCGCGAGATCTTCCCGGTCATTCCGCCGCGCGTCGAATATGAATTGACCGAGCTCGGCCAGAACCTGGCGGGGCTGCTTACCCAGATCAGGTCATGGGCGGAGCAGCATGCGCCGGATATCAAGGATGCCCGTGCAAGGGCAATTGCCGAGAGTGAAGGGGATTTGGCCGCGTAGGGCGGGTTCATTTTTCCCGCCGGAGCCGCAAGCCGCGACAATGCGCCAGCCTGATGGCGAGCGTTGGTGCGGCAAACCGCCAGGTCTTAGCCGATCATGGCGCTGCGGCCACCGACTTCGGCTTCGCGGATCTTCGTGTCGCGCGATTCCAGCATTTCCGCCTTGGAAAGCTCCGCTTCAGCTTCGCCGAGTAATGATTCGGCGGCGCTTCGCTGCTGGGCGAGGTCGCTTTGGGAATTCCTGAGGTTGTCGCGGCGCAGGCGAGCCGCCTTGGCGAAGGTCGGATAGGCGAAATGGTTGATGTCTGTGATGCCGGCCTTCTTTTCCTCGGCGGTGATCTGAAGCTCCAGCTCGACGGCCATGCGTTCGAACTCGGCGATCATCATGTCGAGCTGGAGCAGCTGCCGCCGCTTCTCATTCACCTGAAACTGTTTCAGCCGAACGAGGTTTTCACGTGACTTCATGATTCGGTACTCCCGGAAACGCACACCCGCACTTATCGTCCAAACCACCTGGAAACGCCCAGGCCGCACCCGTGTCCACCGCCTTTCCCCGAACTATGGGAAACAAAACCCTAAAGTTTTTTGCCGGCGGTAACCATTCGTTTACGGGCATTGTTAATCATACGGGTCAGGACTTAAGGCCGGGTAAAAATTCCGGCCACCGATGCGGAAGCGACGTCGATGAGTCCCTGGAGTCGCTTAGTCCAGGTTGTTAATGTGTTGCATTAGGAATTTGGTTCTGAGATTCGTTATTAGATTCAAGAGGGTGTAGAAAGAGGTTAAAAAATCTGGTACCGTCATGGACGGGAAATTAGGATTTGTTAACCATTCAATGGCAGCCTCTGCACAAGGCAACCACTGCTCCGGGTCCGGACGGGTCGTGAAATGGTCCGGCAGCAGAAAAGGGGAATGAAATGCGTGTTCTGCTGATAGAAGATGACAGTGCAACCGCACAAAGCATCGAACTGATGCTGAAATCGGAAAGTTTCAACGTCTACACGACCGATCTCGGGGAAGAGGGCGTCGATCTAGGCAAGCTCTACGACTACGATATCATTCTTCTCGATCTCAACCTGCCCGATATGTCGGGCTACGAGGTCTTGAGAACGCTTCGCCTTTCCAAGGTCAAGACACCTATTCTCATCCTCTCCGGCATGGCCGGCATCGAGGACAAGGTGCGCGGCCTCGGCTTCGGCGCGGACGACTACATGACCAAGCCGTTCCACAAGGATGAGCTGGTTGCCCGCATTCATGCCATCGTGCGGCGCTCCAAGGGCCACGCCCAGTCGGTCATCACCACCGGCGACCTGGTGGTCAACCTCGATGCCAAGACCGTCGAAGTCGGCGGCCAGCGCGTGCACCTGACCGGCAAGGAATACCAGATGCTGGAGTTGCTTTCGCTGCGCAAAGGCACCACGCTGACCAAGGAAATGTTCCTCAACCACCTCTATGGCGGCATGGACGAGCCTGAGTTGAAGATCATCGACGTCTTCATCTGCAAGCTGCGCAAAAAGCTCGACGCGGCATCGGGCGGTCAGAACTACATTGAAACGGTCTGGGGGCGCGGCTATGTGCTGCGCGAACCGGAAGACATTCGCGTCAGCGCCTGAGCGACGAATCGCTCGAATCTTTTCCATAAAAAACCCGGCTTCGGCCGGGTTTTTGCATGACGGCTGGTAAGGGTCTGTTTTGGGCTGCTGAGCAGGAAACCGTCACGCACTTTTTCTGGAATTGCTCAAGGGTACCGAATCAGGTGCGCTCTTCAAGGTGCGAAAGCGCTCGAGCAGCTGCGGGCGGTTGAACGGCTTCAAGAGATAGCCCTGGGCGCCGGCTCGCTTGGCCCGCATGATCGAAGCAATATCGAGCTCGACCAGGGAAATCAGGATCTGCGGCCTTATCGGGCTCTCCATGGCGCGGACGCGACGGATGAGATCGACCGCCGGTACGTCAGGCAAGGCGCCATCGACGACGATGATGTCGGGCATATCGGCGGCGCACATCTCCAGCGCGTCCAGTCCGCTGGCGGCCTCGATGACAATCATTTCGGAGCCGCCCAGGATGCGTTTTGCAACCTTCCTGATGACGCTTGAATCGTCGACGAACATGCAGCGTTTCATTTCCGGGTCCTCTTTGCCTTCTGGCAGTCCGGTAGCGTCGGGGGCATCCAGGACGCACCATAGGCCAATCTGGTAAAGAAGCCGAAAAGGCGTTAGGTAAAATTTTTACAAAGATAGGCAGGTGCCTACTTTTATTCGCGAATGCTTTGGCGCTGCCTGGACGACCAGACGCATCTCAAGTCGATGAGCTGGAATTACAGATTTCAATGTAGAAATACTTCGCTTTATCGGCTGCGCAATCAGGCCGCAGAAAGCACGATTTCTTCCGGCGTCGCGTGGATCGATATCGTCATGCCGGCTTCGCGCGCCAGAAGCAGCGTGTAGTAGGGCTGCACGGAATGCGCGTCGATCGGTTCCTCCGGCTTGTGGCCGGAATGCAGTTCGAGGAATTTCGGCGGCACACGCAGCATCGGGCCAGCCGACGCAAGCGCGAAACGAGGTTCGGTCTCAAGATTTTCCAGCGTCACGGAAAGCTTGCCGCCGCGCGGAATGGCGGCATTGGCGACGAGGATCAGGTTGAGCAGCAGCTTGACCTTGTTCTTGGGCAGCAACGCGCGGGGCCCGTTCCAGGTCAGTTCCGGCTTTTCGTTCTTGAGGAAGGCGATGGCGACCGCTTCGGCATCGCCGGTATCGATCAACATGCCGGCCGAGCCGGCGGCACCAAAGGCGATGCGGGCGAACTGCAGGCGGGCCGAAGCGTTGCGGGCGCTCTGACGGATCAGCTTCATGGCGTCCTCGTCGGCGCCGCCTTCATCAAGCAATTCGAGCCCGTTGTTGATCGCGCCGACCGGCGAGATGATATCGTGGCAGACCCGGCTGCACAAAAGCGCTGCCAGATCGGGTGCGGAAAGGGTGAACAGATCGGCCATCGGCGAAAAATCCCTGCAAAATCTCACAACTCATGGCCGGGCGATCGATCGTCGCCTGCCACACGAATCACACACTCTCTCCTCGGGCTTTCTGAATACACAGCGCCCGTGCGTGCAGCAACAAATCCAAATTGTGGTTGTGGCAAATGGCGTGTTCACGCAGGCTGCCGGCCCCACTTGAGCGACCCCAAACAGCCTTCGAACCGCCATGTTCATGTGGGAGCTTAATGGTTGAAAAAGGATTACGGCATAGTTTGCCCCTAACAGTTACCCTTAACGGCCGGCTAAAAGAGCCGTACGGGGTGCGAGGCGTCGGCGAAGGTGCTCCCTGACGGAGATTGGAAGCATGTTTTCCCGATACTACGACCGGAGCTTTCTCCGTGTCTTCTCAATGGCGGTCACGCTCCTGGGCGTTCTCGTCTTCTCGACTTCAGCCCTGCGGGCCCAGGAATACACCGCTCAGGAGATTGTCGATTCCGGTCACAAGTTCTTCGGCGCGACATCAGGCGGGCTCGCCACAGTCGTCGAGAAGATTTTTGCTTCCTACGGCCTGCCCAACGGCTATCTGCTGGGCGAAGAGGGCTCGGGCGCGCTGATCGGTGGCCTGACCTATGGCGAAGGCACGCTCTACACCAAGAATGCCGGCGACCACAAAGTGTTCTGGCAAGGCCCATCGCTCGGCTGGGATTTCGGCGGCGAGGGGTCGCGGGTGATGATGCTGGTCTACAATCTCGACGATGTGGGCAGCCTCTACAACCGCTATGGCGGCGTCGCCGGTTCGGCCTATGTGGTGGCTGGCGTCGGCTTCAACGTGCTGAAGAACAACAATGTGGTTTTGGTGCCGATCCGCACCGGTGTCGGTGCCCGGCTTGGCGTCAATCTCGGCTATCTGAAGCTTACCGAGCGCGCCACTTGGAATCCGTTCTAAGCTGAAGTCCTTGGCTGTCGTTGCACAAAACCGGGACCGCTTTTGGGTCGACATGCATTAAACTCGTGGCGTTGCGGCAAACCCTTGCCGCAACGCTGGATTTCCGCCATGTCAACGTGGCACAGTCAAAGCGCTCCATGCGCTTTTGGTTTATCTGGTTTGATGCTTACCGGCCACAACGGGTAGTCACTTGGTCCAGTCGGTCCTGTTCTTCGTCCTCGGCTTTCTCTGTGCTGGCTTTCTGGCGCTCATGGTGGCTCCGGCCATATGGCGTCGTGCGGTCACGCTTACACGCAGACGCGTCGAATCCTCGATCCCTCTGACGCAAACCGAAATCCAGGCGGACAAGGATCGCATCCGCGCCGAATACGCCATGACGACGCGCCGCCTGGAAATCAGCGTCAAGGCGTTGCGAGAGAAGACGGCCGAACAACTGGTCGAGATCAATCGCGGTCGCGAGGCCATGAAGGGCCTGGCGGTCGAGCGGACGGACAAGAACCAGGCGCTGACCGAACTGGGTGCGAAGAACGAAGCGCTGCGCCAGCGAGAGGGCGAGTTGCAGCAGCTTTCGGAGCGTCTGAAGGAAACCGAACGCAAGCTGGAAAAGCGTGCACTTGAGCTGCAAAAGCTGGAGCGCATGTATGACGACGCCAGTTTTTCCTCGAGCAGCCGGCAGATCGAACTCGTGGCGCGAGAGTCCGAAATGCAGAAGCTCGCCAGTGACATTGCGATGCTGCGCGGCCAGCGCAAGGAAGCCGACAGGCGCGGCCAGGAAATCGCGGCCGAAAGCAAGGCCGCGCGGGAGGCCCTGAAAGCCGAGAAGAAAAGGACCGCCGAACTCGACAAGAAGGTCGAACGGCTGCTGGCCACACTTGCCGATCGCGAAGACAAACTCGACCGCCGCGAAAAGGAACTGGCACGCATGCGCGAAAGATCGAAATCCGAAGACAGCGCGCCAGCCTTGCGGCTGGTCGGCAAAGGCGGCGATGTCGCCAGGAGTGATGATTTGGACAAGGCAATCGCCAAGCTCGACAGTGACCGTGAGCAGCTCGAGGCGAGGCTGACGGCGCTGGCGCGCGAGAACAAGCGGCTGAAGGCCGACCTCACCGCACTGGCCGCGTCCAAGGCCACGGACAGCAGCTCCGCCTTGCGCGAGCAGATGAACGCGCTGGCGGCGGAGGTCGTCCATCTGACGGCGAAGCTCGAGGGGCCTGGTTCGCCGATCGCCAAGGCATTGGCAGTACCGTCGGACGCCCGCTCCGGCAACGGTGACCGCAGTCTTGCCGACCGCGTGCGCGCGCTGCAGAAGGCTGACGCGACAAGCTGAATCAGGCCTCCTTAGAGCATTTCACCGTTTCACGGAAACGGCGAAATGCCCTAACTCTTTGCTTTGACGCAATTCTGGACGGAAAACCGCTTCACACTTTTCCTGGAATTGCTCTGGCCGAAAAATGATGCAGCGCAATGGCTGAAGCCGCGGCGACATTCAGGCTGTCGAAGCCTTCCGCCATGGTGATCCGCACGTCGTGCAGGCTTGCGAGCAGGTCGTCCGGCAAGCCTTCGCCCTCGGTGCCGAGATAGAGCGCCAGGCGCTTGCTGCGCTGCGCATCGCGGATGTCGGTCTTCCCGCGTGGCGACAGCGCGAATTGATCGAAGCCACGTCGGGCGAGCATCGTCGTGAAGCCGGCGGTGTCGGAGAACGATGCGAAAGGGATCTTGAGCGCGGCGCCGACCGAAACGCGGATCGCTTTGCGATAGAGCGGGTCGCAGCATGTCGCATCCAGCAGGACCGCGTCAGCGCCAAAGGCGGCGGCATTGCGGAAGATCGAGCCCACATTGTCATGGTTGGCGATGCCGACGAGCACCACGACCAGCGCCCGAGGCGGCAAGCCGTCGAGCAGGTCTTCGGCCGGCTGCGGCTCTCCCTTGCGGCCAATGGCCAGGATGCCGCGATGCATATGAAATCCGGCGATAGCGTCCATCACCGCGCTGGTGGCGACATAGACCGGGAGGTCGGCGGGCGCCTTGCTCAGGATGTTGTCGAGACCTGCCAGCCGGTTTTCCAGGACCAGGATCGATTCGGCGGCAAAGCGCCCGGTCGAGAGCAGCAGGTCGAGCACCACCTTGCCTTCGGCGACGAAGCGGCCTTGCCGGCCGGCGAGGTCACGCTCGCGAATGTCGAGATACGCAGCGACGCGCGGATCTTGCGGGTCGTCGATGCGAATGGGATCCATGCATTCCTCGCGACCGTCGCATCGGCCCGAAAATCCGGACCGCTTCCCGGCGCTCACCTGGTTTGGAAAGCACGATGCGACGATTCGGGACAATCAGCCAGCTTTATGCGCCCCGGATGGGCGCATGTCGCTCTGAAAACGCCGGCGAGATCGGCGCTATGTGGTCAGGTTCCAGCACGGCGCAAACGGTGCGCCATCTGGGACAGATCATCCTTGCCGCTGCCGAAAATGCCGTCCAGCATGACAAGCAGTTCTCGCACGGCGTCGGATTTGCAGGAGTAGTAGATCATCTGCCGGTCGCGGCGGGTCTCGACTAGGTCGAGCGCCCGCAACTTGGCGAGGTGCTGGGACAGGGCGGATTGGCTGAGCATCACCTTCTCGGCAATGGCTCCAACCGACATCTCACCTTCGGCGAGGTAGCTCATGATCAACAGTCGCTTCTCATTGCCCATCAGCATGAGAAACTCTGCCGCCGATTCGGCGTTCACGATTAGCTTTGTCGAGACCATCGATCCCCCATGCTTCCTGTTCATCCCGACGCCATGGGGGCAATGGCGTCTGATTCCATAAATTCACTTGTCGATCGGCGCTGGCGATTCAGCGTCACCAAAAGGTAGAGCATTTCACTTAAATCTCAAGTGTTGCTTTTGGTCCAGCATAATTAAGTCTCCGTCCCGGCGTCGACAATGGCTCGGCCGGCCTTGGCCATATCGACCAGAACGTGCCGCAATTCGCCTGCCGCCGCCAGAGGTTGTGGGTAAAAAACCCGGCAAACATCGTCGCCCGAAACCAGGTCCATGCCATCGGCATCGAATCCGGCAACACTCCAGCCGTTTCCGGATACTTTGGCGAAATGCTGTGCGTAAACGGCGATCGCGTCGAGATGGTCGGCGTTCATGTGGTCGATGGCGGATTGTTCGCGCGCCGCGAGTTCCTCGACGATCGGTCCGCTGGCGAGCAAATCCGATCGATCGAGCTGATAGGCCTTGCCGAAGCCGCCGTTGAGGCTGGCGCGTTGCGGATCGAGGCGAAAGATCGAAAAGTCGCCGAGACCGGCGTAAAGTTTCGCCTTGGGATTGCGGTTGAGATAGCGGCGCTCGGCGCGGGCGTGTTCGCCTGATCCGCGCTCAAGCCGTGCCGCCTGGCAGATCAATGTCAGGCGCGGGTGCGCCAGCGGGTCGCCCTTGCCCGGTTCGCCGAGCAACAGGGAACAGCGCGGATCGGCAAGCAGGGCGCCGGTGTGCGCCGAAAGCATCGACACCAGGATCAGCGGCGCGCCATCGATGTCGGTGGCCACGCCGACCCTGCTGGCCAGCGGCGAGCCGGTTTGCGGTTCGATCACCGCCAGGGCGCCAAAGCGGGCGCTGCGCAGAAGCGTCTTCGCCAGCCGGATCGCTTCGGCGTCCGTCTCGCGGATCACGTCCTTTTTCGGCTCGTCCAAGGCAGCACCGCAGTAAGTTGATCTTTCTTCTCTAGTTATCGTTATCGGTCAGCAAGCCGGATTTGACAAGGCCGTCGATCTCGGCTTTCGCAAAGCCGAAACGTGCCAGAATTGCCGATGGCGACAAATCCTCATTGCCTGGCATAGTGGCCAATGTCGGTTGCGAGCTCGAGAAACGCGGCGCGGGGGCCGGGCGCTCAAATGCACCTGTCGTCACAGAGGCGTTGCGTGCCCGATTGTGCGGGTGGTGCTTCGCCTCTTGCAGCGACAGGACGGGGGCCACGCAGGCATCGGTCTGGGCAAACAGCAGGTCCCAGTCGTCGCGTGGTTTCTGCCGGATCCGATCGGCAATGGCGGCGCGCATCGGCGGCCACAGGGCCTTGTCGTACTGGCCGGACGCAAAGCGCTCGTCGAGCGGCAGCAGCCTGGCGAATTCGGCGAAGAATTGCGGCTCGAGACAGCCGATGGCGATATGGCGTCCGTCCGACGTCTCATAGGTGTCGTAGAACGGGGCGCCGGAATCGAGCAGGTTCGCGCCGCGCTTGTCGCTCCACAAGCCGGCCGCCGTCAAGGCGTGCAGGGGCACCGCCAGCATCGAGGCGCCGTCGACCATCGCGGCGTCGATGACGTCACCCTTGCCCGTGCGAGAACGTTGGAACAGGGCGGCCAGCACGCCGGCAATCAGCATCATGGCGCCACCGCCATAGTCGGCGACAAGGTTGAGCGGCGGGACGGGACGGCCGTCGGCATGGCCGATGGCGTGCAGCACGCCGCTATAGGCGAGGTAGGTGATGTCGTGGCCGGCGCGGCCGGCGAGCGGGCCGTCCTGACCGAAGCCGGTCATACGGCCGTAGATCAGCGCCGGGTTGCGCGCCAGCACCGTTTCGGGGCCGAGGCCAAGCCGTTCCATGACACCCGGGCGAAACCCTTCGAGCAACATGTCCGCCTTTTCGGCAAGGCGCAGCAACAGATCGGTGCCTTCACGGCGCTTCAGGTCGAGGCGCAGGAGGGCGCGGCCATGGCGGTCGATGTTGTACTCATCCGGCAGCGACAGGAACTCGCTCGTCCCCGTCCGTTCGATGCGCAACACTTGCGCGCCCATCTCCGACAGCATCAGGCCGGCCAGCGGCACCGGTCCGAGCCCGGCCATCTCGATCACCTTCAGCCCGGTCAGCGGACCGGTTTTAGCGGCAGCGGACAGGCCGGCGTTCATGACCTTCTATTTCGGCGCCATGCGGATGGCGCCATCGAGACGAATGGTCTCGCCGTTCAACATCTGGTTCTCGATGATGTGCAGGGCGAGAGCGGCATATTCGGACGGTTCGCCCAGGCGCGACGGGAAAGGCACGGCGGCGCCCAGCGAATCCTGAACCTCTTGCGGCATGCCGGCCATCATCGGCGTCTTGAAGATGCCGGGCGCGATGGTGCAGACGCGGATGCCGGAACGGGCAAGGTCGCGCGCCACCGGCAGCGTCATGCCGACGACGCCGCCCTTGGATGCCGCATAGGCGGCCTGGCCGATCTGGCCATCATAGGCGGCAACCGAAGCGGTGTTGACGATGATGCCGCGCTCGCCGCCCTGCAGCGGCTCGAGCTTCGACGCGCGCTCGGCGACGAGGCGGATCATGTTGAACGTACCGATCAGATTGACCTCGATCACCTTGCGATACTGATCAAGGGGGTGGGGACCATCCTTGCCGATCGTCTTCACGCCGATGGCGATGCCGGCGCAGTTGACCAGGATCCGCGGCTCGCCAAGCTTGGCGGCTACGTCGGCGAGCGCAGCGGTTCCGCTGTCGGCGCTGCTGACGTCGCACTGGACGGCAATACCACCGATCTCGGCCGCGACCTTGGCGGCGCGGTCAATACCCACGTCGAAGATGGCGACGCGGGCGCCCTTGGCGGCCAGCGCGCGCGCCGTTGCCTCGCCAAGGCCGGAGCCGCCGCCGGTGACGATCGCGATCTGGCCGTTCGGGTTCATGACGTCATCCTTTGATCTCAGGAACAGTGGGACGGATCAGGCGCCAGATCGACGGGAAAGGTCAAGCCATCGCCGCGACAGGATCGGCCACCCTGGCCTGATCGGCGTGGCAGACCTCGCCCAAGAGCCTGGCGACCGCGCCCGGCGCGATCTCGTGCGACAGCAGCCGGTCGAGATCGACGGGGCGCGGCATCGAAATCTGGCCGCGCGGAATCCGCTTGAAACCGAGCGGCCCGTAATAGGGCTCGTCACCGACCAGCATGACGGCAGGTGCGCCGGTCTTGGCGGCGGCCTCTAGCGCGATCGCCACTAGCCGGCGGCCGATGCCGAGATTCTTGAAGGCCGGCCGCACCGCGAGCGGCCCGAGCATCAATGCGCGGCCGGCACCGGCGGCGATGCGGGTCATGCGCACCGAGGCGACGACGATGTCGCCATCGACGGCGACAAAGGACAGCGAACGCTCGTGCCCTCCGGCCTCACGAATCTTGTAGGCGGCCAGCACAAAGCGGCCCGGCCCGAAGGCTTCGTCATTGATGGCTTCGATCTCGGGGTCGTGCGCCGGGGTTTCCGGCAGGTATTTCACGTCGGCAAGGCTCATGGTCTTTGCGTTCCGGTAAGGAGGAAAGGTTGCTGCAAACGGCAGCATTCGCCAGTCAGCGCTTCATCAAGCGCGGGCGCCCTTTCGTCGTCGGTAAAACCGGATCGAAGCAAAATCGAACATGCGGATTGTCCGCTAGCATCAATTTCCCGCCGCTGCAATCGGCCGTTTTGTTCGTCATTTCCGCCAAGTGACGGTCTGTTCAGCACCTGACGTCTTCGACAGGGCAGCCTTGCGCCTACATCAACCAACAGGACGCAAGGAGATTTGTATGGGAATGCTGGTCGAAGGAAGGTGGCAGGACCGCTGGTACGATACAGCGGACAATGGTGGCAGGTTCGTGCGGACGCAGTCGCAATGGCGCGACTGGGTCACCGTTGACGGGGCGCCTGCCGAAGGCCGGACGCGTGGTTTCAACGCCGAGCCCGGCCGCTATCACCTCTATGTCTCGCTTGCCTGTCCGTGGGCCCACCGGACGTTGATCTTTCGCGCGCTGAAGAAGCTGGAAGGCGTCATATCGGTGTCGGTGGTGCATCATTTCATGGGCGCCAACGGCTGGACGTTCGTGGCTGAGGACGGCGCCACGGGCGACATGCTCTATGGCCTCGACTTCCTGCACCAGATCTATGCCAAGGCCGATCCCGCCTATTCGGGCCGGGTGACTGTGCCGGTGCTGTGGGACAAAAAGGAGCAGACCATCGTCTCCAACGAGTCTTCCGAAATCATCCGCATGCTGAATTCAGCCTTCGACGAATGGGGCGACGCCAGCCTCGATTTCTATCCGAAGGCATTGCGCGGCGAGATCGATCGCATCAATGCGCTGGTCTATCCCGCGGTCAACAACGGCGTCTATCGCGCCGGCTTCGCCACCACGCAACGCGCTTATGAAGAGGCGTTCGGTGAAGTGTTCACAGCGCTGGATGCGCTGGAGGAGCGGCTGTCGAAGCAGCGCTATCTCGTCGGCGATCGTATCACCGAAGCCGACTGGCGGCTGTTCACCACGCTGGTGCGCTTCGATCCGGTGTATGTCGGCCACTTCAAATGCAATCTGCGCCGTATCGCCGACTACCCGAACCTGTCCAACTATCTGCGTGATCTCTACCAGGTGCCTGGTGTGGCCGGGACGGTGAACATGCATCATATCAAGGCGCACTATTACGGCAGCCACCAGACGATCAATCCGACGCGGATCGTGCCTGTCGGACCGGATCTGGATTATGCCGCATGGCACGACCGGGCGCGCTTCGAGAAAGCGGCAGCCTGATCTACCAGTAGGGCGAGGGCTGCTCGCCGTCAAAAACCTCGGCGATCCGGCGCAGCGTCGCCGGCGTCGTGCCCTGCGGCAAGCGGTCGAGCGGGAAGAAGCCGGCTTCGGCGATTTCGTGATCCGGCCGCTTCGGCGCCGTCTGGCTGAAATGCTCGAGCAAATAAAAGCCGACATGGTCGCGGCGGCTGGAGCGGCGGTTGAAATGCATCGATTTGAACACCGGCGGGGCGGTGAGAGCGATGTTGCCTTCCTCGGCCAGTTCACGGGCCAGTGCCTCGTTCATCGTCTCGCCGACTTCGACGCCGCCGCCGGGCAGCTGCCAGCCTGGTACGTAGGTATGGCGAATGAGGAAGACGGACTTGGACGCCCTGTCGTGGATCAGGCCGCGCACGCCAAGCGTCATCGGCCTCCGCAGCACGAAATAGAGATGGAACAGCCTGGCCCTCAAACCTGGCCAGCCGGTCTGGCGGAAGGCATCTTCAGGGCTCGTCATTGATAGCGAAACCGTGGGTGGAAAGCCGTGCGCGGGTCGCCTATGAAGGTTGTATGTTCAGGCTCGCGCATATTTCCGATGTCCATCTGGGGCCGCTCCCCGATGTATCCTATCGCGATCTCGCCTCCAAGCGCGTGCTCGGCTATGTCAACTGGCAGCGCAACCGCCGCCGCCATATGCATGATGCGGTCATCGACACGATCGTCGCCGACATCAAGGCGAACACGCCTGACCACCTCGCCGTCACCGGCGACCTGGTCAATCTGGCGCTCGACGGCGAGATCGAGATGGCCAGGCACTGGCTGGAGACGCTGGCACCGCCGCATGATGTTTCGGTCGTTCCGGGCAATCACGACGCCTATGTGCCAGGCGCCTTCGACAAGGTCTGCCGATCCTGGGCGGCGTGGATGAGCGGCGACGGCGTCAACACGCCGGTCGATCGTAACGCATTTCCCTATTTGCGCGTGCGCGGCAACGTCGCGCTGATCGGTGTCTCGACGGCGCGCGCCACGGCACCCTTCATGGCCAATGGTTTCTTCATGGAAGGCCAAGCGAAGCGGCTCGGCAAAATCCTCGGGGATACCGCCGGACAGGGGCTGTTTCGCGCCATCATGATCCATCATCCGCCGGTGCGCGGCGCGGTCCCGCAGCACAAGCGGCTGTTCGGCATCGCCCGCTTCAACAAGATCATTCGCCATCACGGCGCCGACCTTGTGCTGCACGGCCATTCGCATCTGCCGTCGCTGTTCTTCATCGGCGGTCGCGGCGTCAGGATCCCGGCGGTCGGTGTCGCTGCCGCCGGCCAGGCGCCGGGCGGCAAGAACCCGGCGGCGCAGTACAATCTGTTCGACATTGACGGCGAGAAGGGCAATTGGCGGATCCGGCTGACACGGCGCGGCCTGACCGGGCCGTCCATACCGCCATCCGATCTGCAGACGGTGGAGCTTGGCGCCGAGGCCGCTATGGCCGCAAATTGACAACCATGGCCACGATGCGGTCCCAGAACAGGACGACCGACACCACAAGGCCGACCAGTGCGCCGGCAGCGACCAGGCCAAGCCCGGACAGAAGGGCCGACCAGCGTTTGCCGCGCTCCGTTGCGCGCAGCGGCGGTTCGGCTTCCGGCACATACGCACGTTTCAGGCCGGCGACGGCGGGTTCGACGCCGCCTTCCAGCATCCTCTGACGCTCGACGATGCGCTCGGCGACATAGCGTGTCACGGAATCGGCAACCGGCTTCATCTCGGTGGATTCGGCAAGCACCACCCGGCCGATACGGGTGTCCTTGAGGAAGCGATAGGTCCGGCGGTCGCGCCCCATGGCGACATGGCTGATGGCGTCGATCCACAGGCGCGGCTGCAAGCCGGACGAGACGACAAAGTCGAAATTGTCCATATCGGCCGGAACATCGGCAAAAACCGGTGCCAGTTCGGCGGCGAGCAGATCGAGACGCATGCGATGCGCCTCGCGCATGTCGACGACGACGTCGTCGCGGTCGGCGAAGGCATTTTTGACATCACGGATGGCATCGGACAGTTTCTTGGACTGGTCGATGGTCTTCTCGCCTGCTTCCTTCATCGGCGTCCGCCTCGTAGGTTTGGTTAACACCGGGTTAACACAGCCGCCGGCAAAATGCACTGGCGAGATCGACGGCCCCGGGGTGTCCAGGAAGGTTGTCGTGCGCGAAAAAGGTCAGCTGGCTGCGGCGGCGAATTTCTGGCGGTGTGGCCTGGCGCGACGATTGGTGTTGCGGCGAATGATCTCGGCAACAAGGTCGGGGGCTTCCTCAGCCAGCATATGGCCGGCCTCCAGCACGTGGTGCACGTGAAAATGCGCCGGCAGGTCATCCGCCTGGGTAAAGGGCAGCACCGCATCGCTGATTCCCCATGCCACCATCACCGGCATGTTCAGTCCATCGAGGCGATCGTGCGGGATGACGCCTTGCCGACCGTCCACGGTCATGGCGGCTGCGATCTCGACGAGCTTTTCGAGTTGGCCGGGTCGCCTGCGCATTTCCCAAAGGGTGTCCACCGTATGTTCGAGCGGCGGGGCTGATGGTCCCGACATGACGGCGAGGCAGGAGCGGATCTCGGACCGATCCGCGGCTTCGGCATAGCGGCGCAACAGCGGTCCATTGATTTCGGGGCCAAGGCCGCCCGGCGCCAGAAGCGTCAGCGAGGCTATCTTTTCGGGCTCGGCCAGCGCCATCAGCGCCGCCACGGCACCGCCCATCGAGTGGCCCACGAGATGAACGCGCTTCAGGCGGCGCTCCGAGAGATCGGCGAGCACGGCCTTGGCTGCCACCCTGGCGGGACCGGCGGCGGGAAAATCGAGCGACAACCCGTGCCCAGGCAGATCATAGGCCAGCGTATGCGTGGAAGGCGTCAGGGCGGAAATCACCTCGTGCCATACATCATGGCAGCCGCCGAAACCGTGCAGCAGGACGATGGCCTTCGAGCCAACACCCTCTTCGGCGGCAAAAAGTGATGCGGTCATGAAAGCTGATTTTTTGTTATTGCAGAATGCGCGACACCCAATGGTGGCTGAATTGCTCCTAGTCCAACGTGATGACCAGTAAAATTTTCGCGATTTGTACGGTTGTGTACAGAACCTGGCGACCAATCGGCAATCTGCGATGGAGCGCAGGAAATCCATCGGGACGCGGCGCAGCCAGTGCGCGGACGTCGATGGTGTCAGCTTGGGCTGCCGAGCCCGGCAGCGCGGAGTGCCTGGACCAGCCGGTCGGTCAGGTCGGCCGGATATTTCCGCTCGACGAAAGTCGCCCGCGGATCGGCGGCAAATTTGGGGAACTCGGTGGTCAGTTGTTTCAGCAGCGTGCTCACCAGATGATCCTGTCCGGCAGCCTTGGCGCCGACCAGCCGCGCCGCCAGATAGTGTGATTTCGTTGCCGTCGTTCTCAATGCCATGCTGGCCGCGACCGCCTTGTTCATGTCGCCGAGCATGAACTCACCGACGAACAGCCCGTAATCCCACCATGTCGGGTGCCCGCTGAAGGTCTCCACCGCATGATCGAGGATCGGCGTTCCTTCAGCATATCGTCCGGCGAAGATCAGCCCGTAGCCGTAAGCGGCGGCCATGCCGAGATCGTAGGGGTTGAGTTCATAGGCCTTGCGCATCCAGCGGATCGCTTCGTCCGTATTGCCGAGGCGCGAACTGACATAGCCGTAGGAGCGATGCGCATAAGGGCTGGTCGGACCCATCTGCACGCCGCGATGGGCAAACTCGACGGCTGTCTCAATCGTCGCATTGGGCGGATAGGCGTAATGATCGGACACCGCCTCGAGATGCAGGGAAGCAAGCTCCGAATAGACGAGCGAGGACTTGGTTCCACCATTGGCCAGCTTCTCGAGGCATCGGTAGGCTGCCTCATGGGTCCTGGCGTTCTGGTCGAGGTAATATTTGCCGTTGAGCAGCAGGCATTGCGTCAGACCGTTTGGCGTGCCGGTCTGCTCGATATAGTTGTAGATGGTGCCGGAGGCGGGGAGTGCCGAGCTAAGCATATCGGCGATACGGTCTTCGACCGCTGCAGGTGCGCTGTCGGCGGGGGTGAGATTGCGCGATAGAAGCACCCGTCCGGACGCCATGCTTTGCAGTTCTATGGTGATGTCGCCCGCGTCCGGTCCAGATAGGACGTCGAATATGAAGCTCGTCGCGTCGTCGGCCGGATCGCCGACGGTGTCGCGGCCGATGAAGTCAATCGTATCGAAGCCACTCAGGCCGGCGCGCAGCGATGCGGCGACACGGCTGGCGTCGGGGCCGTCAGCCTTGAGTCCGATATAGACTTGCGGCAGAGCGTCAGCCCTTGCCGATGCCGTGATGCTTGCAGTTGCGCCAGCGATCTCCGGCATTGCCGAGATGTCGCCGCCTGCCAGCAAGGCAGTGCTGCCCTGGCGAAGGATCAGTACGCCCAGCATGGCGATGACCAAGGCGATCGCCATCCAGAAAAAGCGGAGATGGCGCGCCACCGAGGGGGCAGGCGAAGACGGTACGGAAGCCAGAGACATCGCCTCCAGCATGCCCGTGCCGGCTTCGTTTGACCGATCGGTGGATGCGGCGCCGTCCAGCCTGAGTTCGGGAACAGACTCGGCAATATCCGGCAGGCGGATCGCGTTCAATTCATAGGCAGGAACATAGCCGCCGCGCGGAATGGCGATGCGGACCGGCTCGGCAATTCCCTCATTGGCAAAATAGTGCTGCAGAAGCTCGCGCAGCCTGCCTGCCTGCACACGCACCACGGCATCGGTGGACGGATCGAAGTCGCCGTCCTTGCCGAAAACATCCATGGCAATGGAAAAGCCCTTGAGCCTGTCGGCTTCGCCGGCCTGTTCACGTTCGACAAGATAACGCAGCAGCTTGCGCGCGCGTTCGGATCGGCCGAACGTTTGGCTGGCAAGCAGTCGCTCCAGTGTCTCGCGCACTGCGGGGGCGGCAGGCGTGGCATGCTGCAAGTGTCGATCCTCTCGAAGTCGGCACAGGTTGAGGCGCGATCATATAGGTCCCGCACCACCACACAAGTATACACCCCGTTATGCGATCACGTACCCACCGGATAATTCCGCGGTGGTTAATGGCCCGAAAGATCGGAACCGATCACCAGATTGGGACGGTTCCGATCTTTGTTCCCGCCGGGCGTCAGCCGGCTTTTTAACCGACGATACGGTTCGCGGCAGACATCACTGCTTCCAGCGAGGCAGCGACGATGTTGGTGTTGATGCCGGCGCCGAACAGCTTGCCCTGGGGATATTCCATCTCGACATAGGAAATGGCCGACGCGTTCGAGCCGCGCTGCATCGAGTGCTCGGAATAGTCGAGCACCGACATCTCGACACCGACATGGAGCGACAGCGCATTGACGAAGCCATCGATCGGGCCGGTACCCGTGCCTGTAATCGTCACTTCCTTGCCGTTGTCGAGGATGACCGCCTCGACGACGCGCCGGCCCTTGATCTCGGTGCTGGGATAGGTGTGGTGATCGAGGAATTTCAGCCGCGCGCCGGGCTGGTCGACATAGGTCTCGATAAAGCGCTCGTAGATGCGCCTGGCCGGCACTTCCTTGCCCTCGGCATCGGTGATCGCCTGGATTTCCTGGCTGAACTCGATCTGCAGATTGCGCGGCAGGTTGAGGCCGTAATCTGCCTGCAGCACATAGGCGATGCCGCCCTTGCCGGACTGCGAATTGATGCGGATGATGGCTTCGTAGCTGCGTCCGACATCGGCCGGGTCGATCGGCAGATAGGGCACTTCCCACAGGCTCGTATTGGCCTTCTTCAGCGCCTTCATGCCCTTGTTGATGGCATCCTGGTGCGAACCGGAAAAGGCGGTGTAGACGAGTTCGCCGACATAGGGATGGCGCTCGGGGATCTTCAACTGGTTCGAATATTCGTAGACGTCCTTCATCCGGTTGATGTCGGAGCAATCGATCAAGGGATCGACACCTTGCGTGTACATGTTCAGCGCCAGCGTGACGATGTCGACATTGCCGGTGCGCTCGCCATTGCCGAACAGCGTGCCTTCGACGCGGTCGGCGCCGGCCATCAGGCCGAGCTCGGTGGTGGCTATGCCGGTGCCGCGGTCATTGTGCGGATGCAGCGAGACCAGCAGGTTTTCCCGGTTGTCGAGGTTGCGGCACATCCACTCGATGCGGTCGGCATAGATGTTGGGGGTCGACATCTCGACCGTCGAGGGCAGGTTGACGATCAGCTTGTTGTCCGCCGTCGGCCTGACGATCTCGGTGACGGCGTTGCAGATCTCCAGCGCCACTTCGAGTTCGGTGCCGGTAAAGCTTTCCGGCGAATACTCGAAACGAAAGCCTCCGCCGGCCTTGGCCGCCATGTCGGTGATCATCTTGGCGGCGTCGGTGGCGATGCGCTTGATGCCGCCGACGTCTTTTTCGAAGACGACGCGACGCTGCAGCTCGCTGGTCGAATTGTAGAAATGGACGATCGGGTTGGTGGCGCCCTTCAGCGCCTCGAAGGTGCGGGTGATCAGCTCCGGCCGGCACTGCACCAGCACCTGCAGCGAGACATCGGCGGGCACGTCGCCTTCCTCGATGCACCAGCGGGCAAAGTCGAAATCGGTCTGCGAGGCCGACGGGAAGCCGATCTCGATCTCCTTGAAGCCCATGTCGAGCAGCAGGCCGAACATGCGTGCCTTGCGCTCATGGCCCATCGGATCGATCAGCGCCTGGTTGCCGTCGCGCAAGTCAACCGAGCACCAGATCGGCGCCTTGTCGATCACCTTCGAAGGCCAGGTCCGGTCGGTGAGGCCGACGGTCGGATAGGGCTGATATTTGCGAGCCGCGTCGGGCATCCCTTTGGCCGAATCCGTGTCGGCTACCGCGGCATCGGAGCGGATTTCTTCTCGTGCGTTCATCGTCGGTTCTCCCGGCGGCTCATGGATCCACCTTCGGTGGATTGATGGCGAGCGGCGCCTTTACCAGAATTTCGTTCGCTTGATGTGATTGCCAAGGAGCATGCGCTTGCGCGGCGGTTCGACCGCCGGGCGCTCCTTCAGCGAACCCGGCGATCGCCGATAAGGCCGAGAAGAAGCAGGGTCGAAGCCAGCGCGCGCACGGCCTCGCCGGAAAAACCGGTCGAACGGGAAGCGTTGGTGGCGCGCGTGTTCATGGCGGTTCTCTTACAGGAGCCGCTTGTGAGAGGCAAGTGGGGGCCGCGTGGCGGGCCGTGATCTGTCGGATGTTGTCCCGAACATGCGCGCTCTTCCCCACGCGCGGCAAATGCGCCAGACTCGGGCATCGACAGGGTTTCGATGCCCCTGTCGCGGGAGGGGTCGTTCATGAATTTCGTGTTCTTCTCGCCGCATTTTCCCGCCAACGGCGCGGATTTCTGCGACCGTTTGAAGAAGGCCGGGGCCAGGGTGCTCGGTATCGGCGACGCGCCCTATGACGCGCTCGACGCCAAGCTGAAAGCAGCCCTTTCGGAATATTACCGCGTCGCCAACATGGAAGACTACGATCCGGTGTTTCGGGCGATGGGGCATTTCGTCCATAAATGGGGCCGTATCGACCGTTTTGAATCGCTCAACGAACATTGGCTTGAGCTGGAAGCCAACATACGCACCGACTTCAACATCTACGGCACCAAGCTCGATTTCGTGAAGAACCTGAAGCGCAAGAGCCGCATGCGTGCCTTCTTCCGCAAGAGCGGCGTCGACACCATCGCGCAGCGCAAATGCTCCGACCGTGCCGGGGCCATGACTTTCATCCGGCGCGTCGGCTACCCCGTCGTGGTCAAGCCCGACAGCGGTTCCGGCGCATCGAACACCTTCAAGATCTCCAACGCCAAAGAGCTCGACCAGTTCTTCCGGGACAAGCCCGAGGACGTGACCTTCGTCATGGAGCAGTTCATCGAGGGGCTGGTGGTGACCTTCGACGGGCTGGTCAACCGCGACGGCGAGGTGGTGCTGGCGGCCAGCCACCGCTACGACCAGAGCGTCATGGAGGTGGTCAACAAGGACCGCCATATGAGCTACACCTGCTTTCCCAGGATCAGCCCGGCGGTCGAGGAGGCCGGCCGCAAGATCCTGAAAGCATTCGACGTGCGCGAACGCTTCTTCCACATCGAGCTGTTCGAGACCAAGGACGACCGGGTCATCGCGCTGGAGGTCAACATGCGCCCGCCCGGCGCCTGGATGACCGATGCGATCAACTACACGTTCGACATCGATGTCTACGCGGCATGGGCCGACATGGTGGTCAGGGATGCCGCCGGCGGCCCTTACGAGGGGAAGTATTTCACCGCCTATGCCAGCCGCAAGCGACGCCTCCACTATTTGCACAGCCATGAGGACGTGCTAGCCGCGCAGCGTGACAAGATCGTCCACCATCAGGCCATCGAAGAGGTTTTCAGCCGCGCCATGGGAAATTACGCCTACCAGATGCGCTCGAAGGACGAAGCAGCGTTGCGTGCAGCGGTCGCGTACATCCACGCTGAAAAGGCGTGAGGCGATGGACATTTCCTATCACAAGAATTTCTCGAGCCAGCTCGGCCGCGACATGGAATACAAGCGCTACGGCCATGCCGGCCGGCCGGTGGTGGTGTTCCCGACCTCGCAGGGCCGGTTCTACCAGTTCGAGGATTCCGGCGGGGTGGGCGCACTGGCCGAATTCATCGACACCGGCCGCATCCAGCTGTTCACGGTCGACGGCGTCGATTCTGAATCCTTCTTCGACAAGCATGCCGACGCCGCCCACCGCATCGCCCGCCACGAGGCCTATTTCCGCTATGTGCGCGAGGAGGCGCTGCCGGACTTCCTGTCCACAGCCGAGCAGGCCAATGGCGGGCGCAAGCTGAAGCCGCTGTTCTCGGGCTGTTCGATGGGCGGCTATCACTCGTCGAACTTCGTCTTCCGCTTTCCTGAACTCGCCAGCGGCGTCATTGCCCTGTCGGGCGTCTATTCGGCGCGCGACTTCTTCGGCAAAGCGCTCGAGGGCGACATTTTCTACAACTCGCCGCTCGACTATCTGCCCGGCATCGTCGATCCCAAACTGCTGGCCCGGCTGAAGGCGCTCAGGCTGATCTTCTGCTGCGGCCAGGGCGCCTGGGAAGAGCGGATGCTGGTCGAGACGCGCAAGTTGGAACAGATCCTGCGCGACAAATCCATTCCCGCCTGGGTCGATTATTGGGGCGGCGATGTCAGCCACGACTGGCCATGGTGGCACAAGCAACTGGTCTATTTCTTCGGCCGTTGGCTGGATGAGGACCTGATGCACAGGCTCGACTGACAGCGGGGCTCGTCCGCTGACAGCTACCCTTCCTGGCCTGCCGGCAGAGCGACGGTCTCGTGTTCCGACGCCGATCCGCGACGCAGGCCAAGGAAGACGACGATGGCGGTCATGACGGTGATTGCCGCCAGCACGATCAGCAGCCTGTCGAACGCCGCCTCGTAGGCCTGGACCAGAACAATGGCTCCAGCCTGGGGCAGATGTTGTGCTGCTTCGCCGAGATTGCCGGTCACCAGCAGTTGGGCTGCCGCTGCTGCCTGCGTCGAAGATGCCGTTCCCTGTGCGGCGAGATGCGCGGCGGTAAAGCCGGAAAGGGTCGCCATGACGATCGCCAGCGCCACGCCCTCGCAAGCGACGCGGGTGGTGTTGAAGATGCCGACCGCCATGCCGGCGCGCTCTCTCGGCACGACACTGACGGCGAGCCCGTCCATCAATCCCCAAGGCAAAGCGATGCCGACGCCGATCAGCATCAGCGGCGCCACCAGCGCACTATCGACCGGTGGTGTCAGGCTTAGCCAGACAAGCCCGGCGGCAGCGACGAGCAGGCCGACGCCGCAGATCGTGGCCGGCGCGATCCAGCGCGCCAGCTGTCCGGCGAGCATCGGCAGGATCAGCAGCGGGCCTGATAGGCAGATCATCAATTGCCCGGCCTTGATCTCGCTCATACCCTCGATGCCGATGAAGCGGATCGGCAACAGGACGAGCAGGACGACGAAGGCGTAAGCGGGTGCCGCAGCCAGAAACTGGACGCCGACGAAGCGGGGATAGGCAAACAGCGTGAGATCGAGCATCGGCCGTTGTGCTCGCCGCTCGACAACGACGAAGGCGACAAAACAGATGGCAGAAGCGGCCAGAAGGGAGACGACGAGGGGATCGGCCCAGCCGCTCTGCGGGGCCTGGAGCACGCCATAGGTCAGCGACGCCAGCGCGATCGTGAAGGTGCCGGCTCCCGCCCAATCTAGGCCCGTCGCATCCGGGTCGCGCGATTCCCTGATGGTGCGCAGGCCGAGCATGGCGGCGGCAATCGCGAGTGCTGCAACCAGAAGAAAGATCGACCGCCAGCCGAATGCAGAGATGAGCAGGCCCGACGCGATTGGGCCGAAGGCGAGGCCGATACCGAAACTGGTGCCGAGGAAGCTGAAGGCGCGCAGCCGCAACGGCCCTTCGAATTCCTGGGCAAGTGCCGAGGCGCCGCCAGCGAAGGCGGCCGCACTGCCGATACCCTGCGCGGCGCGGAAAATGTCGAACCAGATGATGTCCGGCGCCAGCATCGCGCCCAGCGACGCCAGGACATAGAGGGAGAGGCCGACGAGGAAGAGGCGCTTGCGCCCATGATTGTCGGCCAGAGCGCCCGACGCCATCAGGGTGGCGCCGAAGGTCAGCATGAAGGCGTTTGTCACCCAGTTGAGCTCGATCGGACTGCCGCCGAGATCGGCCGCGATACGCGACAGAGCGACGGCCGGACCGGTGAAGGTCAAGGGCATCGTCATCGCGGCAAGGCACACGGACAAGAGCACGAGCCATCTCTCGGCAGAGCCGGTTGTGGTCCTGGAAGTCATGGATTTCCCTATCTGAAACAGTACTCGCCGGTGGCCCGCGCCATTGCGGAGCCGGTCGTGATGACAAGATAGGTCGTCGGCATTTCAGGAAAAATGGTGTTATATCTCCTGGTATATCGGACTGAAACGCTCGAATGGAATGACGCAATGGATCGTCTCAACGGGCTCCTGGCCTTCGCCCGCACCGCCGAATTCGGCAGTTTCGTCGCCGCCGGGCGGGCGCTTGGCATCTCGGCTTCCGCTGTCGGCAAAAGTGTCGCCCGGCTCGAGCAGGAACTCGGCGTGCGGCTCCTGCAGCGCAGCACGCGGCGCATTGGCCTGACGGAAGAGGGCAAGCTGTTCAACGAGCGGGTGCGCCGCATCCTCGACGACATCGACGATGCCGAGGCGATGCTGTCGCAGACACGGGAAACACCGCGTGGGCGGCTGCGCATATCCACCCCGATCGTCACCTATCATCTGCTGCTGCCGGTGCTGTCGGAGTTCATGGCACGCTATCCCGAGATCGAGCTCGACATCGATTTCAACGACCGGATCGTCGACGTCATCGACGAGGGTATCGATGTCGCGATCCGCAGCGGCGAACTGCCGGATTCGCGCCTTGTGTCGAGACCCGTTGCGCCCTTTCGCATGCTGCTGTGCGCGGCGCCCTCCTACCTGGACCGCCATGGCGCCCCCAGCGTGCCGGCTGATCTCATCAGACATTTCGGCATAAACTTCCGCTTCCTGAACAGCGGCAGGCTGCTGGAGTGGCCGTTCACTACCGGAAGCGCCGAACCGCAGATCCGCTCGATGCTGACCTGCAACAACATGGAAGCCTTGAAGGGCGCCACGCTCGCCGGCCTCGGCATAGCTTGCATGCCGGATTTCCTGGTGCGCGAGGCGCTGCACGAAGACAGGCTGCGTACCGTCCTCGATGGTCATGTCGACGGCCGTGGCCAGTTCCGGATGCTGTGGCCCTCCAATCGCCATCTGTCGCCGAAGGTGCGCGTCTTCGTTGATTTCCTTCCCGAGCGACTTGCTGCGACAAGCGGCTCGTAGCCAACTCATCGAATAAATATGATTATTATTGTCATGTTTATGTGGAAACATCGGAGCGGCTGTGGCATGCCGCTGACGGTGAGGGTGCCGCGCGGCGCCTTGCCCGAACCGTTTCGAAGGACTTGAGCGATGGACCAACTTAGCGCGCAAACCCGGATCAGCGACGCGGCGATCAGATCGGTGATGGACCGGCTGCGCGCAGAGCACAGCGAATTCGAGATCGACACTGGCGTTGCCGACCAGTGGGAGCTCCGCCTCTACTACGGCTCGTTGAGCGCTACGCTCGATGATGAAAGCGTGCTGATCCGCGTCGCGGCGACAGACGAAACCTGCCTGTCCTACATGAAGATGACGGTCGCCGGCCATGTCGCCGAACATCTCGGCACGACCAAGGGCATCCATTGGCAAGGCGACGGCAGCGACGCCGGTACTCCGGTCTTCTTCCGCGAGATCACGGTGATGTCGTCGACGCGGATATCGGCGCATATGCAGCGCCTGCGCTTCGCCGGCAAGGATCTCGGCCGATTTAGCCATGGCGGCCTGCACATGCGGCTGCTGCTGCCGCCGCCTGGCCGCCGGCTGGTTTGGCCGACGATGGGCGCTGACGGCTTGATCGTCTGGCCTTCTGGCGACGATGCGCTTGCTGTGCGGGTCTACACGATCCGGGCGCTGGATGCCGCAAGCGGTTGGCTCGATGTCGATTTCGTGTTGCACCCCGGCCAGAACACGCCCGCCGCCACATTCGCGCAAAACGCACGGGCGGGAGACGTCATCGGCATGATCGGACCCGGCGGCGGCGACGCCCCGGTGGCGCAGACCTTGCTTCTGCTCGGCGACGACACCGCGCTGCCCGCCATCGGCAGGATTTTGGAGCATCTGCCGCCATCAACACGTGCCGAGGCGCTGATCGAGGTCGATAGCCCGGATGACCGAATAGCGCTGGCGCAAGGGGACAATATCGACATCACCTGGCTTTACCGGCGCGGCCTCGAGGCCGGCACCGCGGGCCTATTGTCGACCGCCTTGCGTGAGCGCAATCACATGGCGCTTGCCGACGGCCTGTACGTCTGGGCAAGTTGCGAATTCGGCGATTTCCGGGAGATACGCAAGATCGTGCGCAAGCAGTGGGGCCTGCCGCGCGACCGGCACCTGGTTACGGCCTACTGGCGTCGGGATGCGCATAGCGTGGGCGAGGGCGGCGAGGACTAGTCGCTGCTTATTGCCTGACGCTTCTGGCCACCAGCCGAGCGACGCTCGGGCCGACCAGCAGCACGATCAGGAAGCGTGCCGATTGCAGGGCCATGACGAAGGAGATGTCGACGTTCTGCGCGGCGGCGGCGATGATGGCGATGCTGTCCATGCCGCCGGGGCTGGTCGCCAGATAGGCGGTCAGCGGATCGATGCCCAGGAGATGGCTGATCAGGAAGGCAAGGCCGCCGCAAAAGGCGATCAGCGCCACGATCGAGGCGATGATCTGCGGCAATGCGCGCGTTGCATGGCGCAGGATCGCCGTTGTGAAGTTCAGGCCGATCGACCAGCCGACCATGGCGTAGCTGACGGCCAGCAGCCATTGCGGCAATTGCATCTCCACGCCCAAGCCAAGATGGACGACGGTGCCGAAGATAAAGGTGCCGAGGAAGAAGGGCGAGGGCAGCCGGAAAATCTTTCCCGACAGGCCGCCAACCAGCGCGATGCCGATGGTGGCGGCGAAGGCCTGGCGGTCGATCGGCGGAAACCAGACGATGGGCGGGATTTCGACGCCCGAGGTGTCGACCCACATCTTGGCAACGAGTGCTGCGGTCATCGAGACGAATATGACGCGCAGATATTGCATGAAAGCGACGAGGCGCTGGTCGGCACCGAAGGCACCGGCCATCAGCACCATGGCGGTGGCCGCACCCGGCGACGAGCCCCAGACGGCGGTGGTGCCGGGCAGGATGCGCCAGCGGCTGATCAGCCAGCCGAGCAGGCTGGAGGCAGTGACGGTCGCCACCACGACGCCTAAAAACAGCGGCCATTCCTGGTAGAAGACCGGAAAGATGTCGGCCGAGATCGAGCTGGCGACGAGGCAGCCGACGATCGCCTGGGCGGCGCCAAACAGAAGACGCGGCACACGCACCGTGGCGCCATTGGTGCCGGCGACGATGGCCGCCAGCATCGGTCCGATCAGCAACGCCGCCGGCAGGGTGGCGAGTTCCAGCGCGCCGGCAAACAGCAGGGAAACAACCAGCAGGGCAAGCCACTGCCAGAGCTTGCGCATCCGCGCCATGCGCTCGAGTGTGGGCAGGTCCGGGGATGGCTGCTCGGCCGAGGAATCCATGTTTCGGTCTTAGACTTGAAGCGGGACGATGCGAACCCCCGCTTTGCCGAAAAAGGAAGCTGTGTGGCGCGCGAGTCACGCAGTTTACCAAGGTGTCAGAGCTTTCGGATAGGACCGGGATAACGGGCGACAAGATCGTCCATCGTCAGCAAGGTAATCCCCTCAATGGTTGCCTGGGCGACCAGGATTCGATCGAAGGGATCCTTGTGGATCGCCGGAAGTCCGTCGATGGCGAGGGCATGTTCACTGGTGATCGGCAAGTCGTGATAGCCATTGTCGAATAGGCCTCGCCGGAGCAAACGGGGATCGACCTGGAAATCATCCCGTCCCAGTCCTCGTTTGATTGCGATCTCCCAAAGGCTGGCGGGACTGAACAGCAATTCGTTCTCGGGGTCCTCAATCTCGGCGAGAGCCGCAGGTGTTAGCCGATCCGGTTCGCCAGCCGCCCACAGCAGCAAATGGGTGTCGAGTAGCAGTTTCAAGTGTTGACACCGAACAGTTGCTCAATCTCCTCGCCACCCATGCGGTCGAAATCGTCGGGAACGGAAAACTGGCCGGCCATAAAACCGACCCTTCGCGCCTGCGACGAGGCCGGCTGATCGATAGGCACGACTTTCACCAATGGTTTGCCCGCCTTGGCGATGATGAACGGCTCACCTTTGGCAGCTCGGTCAACGAGACGTGAAAGATTGGTCTTCGCATTGTGGATGTTCACGGTCTGCATCGCAGGTTTCTCCAAGTGGACTTAGTCCACAGAGCTTAGTCCATTTTCAGAGAATTACAAGTGGAGCGCGATGACTGGCAAAACCCGGGGTCGAGATTGTTCACCTGTCGATATTGCACCCTGGAGTGCGAACCTCGCCTCGGCATCAAGCCGTGGGCGGATCACCCCGTCTTGCCGTCAGCCAGCCCGAAGCCGCCGACGGGATGGGTCTCGACCTGGAATTCGAAGCCGGCGATGAATGGCCGCGCCTTGGCGATCGCCGCCTGGACTTCGGGAAGCTGCAGCGAGGCCTTGTGACTTTCGGCGTCGGTCCACACTTCGGTGACCCAGATCGCGTCGGCATCGGCGGGGTCGCGGGCGATGATATAGCTCAGGCAGCCTGGCAGGGCGCCTGTACTGTCGCGCAGAAGGTCCATGACCGCGTCGCGCTGGCCGCGCGCCGCCCGCATCTTGCCGATCAGTCCGTACATTCCGTTGTCTCCCTTTGAGGTTTTCGACAAGAACATGCAGACCGCCAGTATGCCGGTAGCCGTTCAAGGCATCAACTGGCCGCCATTCACCTCGATCACCTGGCCGGTGATGTAGCCGCTGAGAAGGTCCGAAGAGAGGAACAGATAGGCGCCGACGCAATCCTGCGCCGTGCCGGCGCGTCCCTGCGGAATGGTGGCGACCATGCCCTTCATCTGCTCGTCGGTCGAATAGCGCTCGTGGAACGGGGTGAGAATGGTTCCGGGCGCTACCGCGTTGACGCGGATGCCGAAGCCGATCAGTTCCTTGGCCATGCCGCGCGTCACATTGGAGACGAAGGCCTTGGCCGAGCCGTAAAGCCCGGCGCCGCCGCCGGCGCCGTTGCGCGCGGCGATCGAGGAGGTGTTGACGATGAAGCCGCCCTGTTTCTTCAGCCACGGGATCGCCTTGCGCGAAGCAGTCAGCACCGAGCGCGCATTGAGGTCCATCACAGCGTCGTAATGCGCCTCGGTCTGCTCGGCATAAGGGATGCGGCCAAGCATGCCGCCGGCATTGTTGACCAGCCCGTCGAGGCGGCCGAAATATTGCGCGCTGTCTTCGACGACGCGCTCGACATCGGCGGCAACGGAAAAATCGCCCTGAACGAGAAACACCTCGCCGCCCTTGTCGGCAATCGTCAGGCCGAGCTTCTCGGCGGCGTCTTGACTCGAATTGTAGTGCAGCGCCACCTTGCATTTCTGCGCTGCATAGGCCAGCGCGAGCGCCGCTCCGATGCCGGTCGACGCACCGGTGACCAGCACTGCCTTGCCGGCAAGATCGGGTATGCTGAGTGTGGTGGCTGGCACGGTTCTTCCTCCGGGAGGTCTGCCTGTCCTTCGTAGGCCCTTGCCACCCCGGTGTTCAAGCCTTTGAGCAATTCAAGGAAACGTGTGGAGCGGTTTCCCGGCAAAGCGAGTAGCGCTTTCCCTCGGGAATTTGCGCCCAACAAACCGCTCTACGGATGCAGATAGGCGTAACCCTGGCCTTGCAGTTCGGCGAGTTTGACGACGCCGCCCTTGTCGGCGGCATGAAACCCGGCGAGCAGGTCGGGGAGCGAAATATCCATGCCTTGCATGGTGTTGGCGCAGGCATGGGGTTCCAGCCCCTGCCGCACCAGGCCGGCGAAGCGCCCGGAAATCGCGGCCGATATGCCTTTCGACTTGAAGGCCGCGAGCGCGGGACCATGCACGACCAGCACGATGTCGACATTGCCGCCGGTGCCCTCATAGTGGTTCTTGATGTTGCCGAGCACGAAATTGACCTTGTCGGTGTCGCTCAAGTGGTAGGCGACTTTTTGCCTTGCGGGCTCGGTGGCGGCTGCCTGTGCTGCCCGCAAACCGAGAAGCGTTCCGGTTCCGGCAAGAACCGCGCGGAACATATCGCGCCGACGCATGGAATCCTCCTCCGCTTGGCGGCCCGCCGCGAATTGCGTGGCTGCGGCCGCAATACTAGCATAAATTGGCGTTGCGTCCTGTCGATGCGGAGGAGAGATCACATGGCGTTCAGGGCAGGGGAATGGAAGACAGTCGCCGGCGCCGGGTTTGGCGCGGCGCTGCTTGGCTTGCTTGCCGGATCGGCCTCCGCCGACGATGCGCTGAAGCTCACCGAACTCAGTCCGAACGGCGCTGATGCCTGTTTCGGCCGCGTCTATGATGCGGGGCATCTCAAGGCGCACCCGAAGCAGAAGGTGACGCGGATCTTCTTCTACTACGGCCATGATCCGGTCAGCCGGCCGAACGAGGAACCGACCGTGAATTCCGACACGTCCTACAATGCTTTCATCGCCACCACCGTGCGCGGCGCCAAGTCGCCGGAATGGGCCGGCGGCTGGTGCAATCATGCGTCAGAGGACGGCAAGACAGGCCCGGTTCATTGCGGCATGGAATGCGACCGGACGCTTGCGTCGCTGAAGGTCGACGACAAGGGCCGGCTGTTCCTCTCGGATCTGCAGCCCGACATCTATCTCGATGCCGGTTCGGAAGAAGAGCTTGGCGCTGCGGAATATAGCAGGCAGGCACTCGGCAAGGATGACGACAATTTTCGCCTCGACCCGATCCCAGCGGCGACCTGCAAGGCGGAGTTCGCGCGCATCGATCCGGTCGACCCGGCGCTAGGCCCGCCGCTGCGCGAGCGGCTGAAGCCGGACCAGGCCTTCTGCTATGGGCGCGACTACGATGCAGCGCATCTCGGCTCGCACCCCGATCAACTCACCCGGTCGATCCGGGTTTTCCGCGGCAAGGTAGAGCTGGCGTCCTTCGCCTCGGGTGGCGACGCCGCCAACTGGCCAGACGGCGCCGACATTGCCGTTACCGTCACCACACGGCAGAAATCGGCTGAGGTTACGCAGACCTATTCCTGCCAGGGCGAAGCCGATCAGTGGCGCTGCGCGGCCAGTTCGAAGATGAGCGATTCTTCCTGCGACATCGCGCAGAAGGAGATTTTCCTCAAGCGTGGCGCCAATGGCACGATGATGCTGGCCAACCCCAACAGCGCGCTCGCGATCGTCGACCTGTGTTCGAAGGCCGCCGACGGCAAGACGAAATCCGACGACAAGGTCTACCGGCTGCAGCCAATGCCGCAATCGGCCTGCTCGCCTTGAGCTTCAATGGAGGGCGCGAATGGATAAGGCAAAAGTCTTTTGGTCTGGCGGATCGCAAGCAGTACGCATGCCGAAGAAATACCGTTTCGATACCGGCGAGATTTCAATCCGTCGCGAGGGCCGAGCGGTCGTTCTCGAACCGCTTGCGCAGGATTGGGTCTGGCTCGACAGTTTGACCGGGCCACTTGACGACGATTTTGTTGAGGCAGCTTTGGAAGGCCGATAGAGACTGGCGGCGCAGACCATAGGATCCATGCGTGACATCTGAGCGCTGCTGCGGTGCAGAATTCTGTTCCGCTGCACTCTACGAAGGTCGCGGCATGGATCCTCGGGTCTCCGCGACGGAGCTTCGCTCCTGCTTCGCCCGTGGATGACGAAGTCGAGAAGCTTCGGTTAATTTTCCCAAGTCGCTACAGGAAATCGCCTCAGGCGAACGGCACGGCCGTCGTGCCCTTCGGCAGCTTGGCCTCGTCGTCGGGCTCGACATGGATGGTGACGCGCACCGAGGGGATTTCGGCCTTCAGCGCGTCCTCGATGCGGTCGCAGATGACATGGCTGGCGCCGACCGACATGTCTGCGTCGACGACCAGATGAAACTCGATGAAGGTGGCGCGGCCGGCGATGCGCGTCTTGAGGTCGTGCACCTCGAGCGCGCCCTTGCAATTGGCCGAGATGACGTCACGGATGCGCATGTGTTCCTGGGTGTCGACGGCGCGGTCCATCAGGCCGTTCATCGACGAGCCTATGACATGCCAGCCCTGCCACAGGATGTTCAAAGCCACGAGGACGGCAAGTGCGGGGTCAAGGATCTGCCAACCGGTCAGGATCGCTCCGACCAGGCCGCCGAAGACGCCGATCGAGGTGACCACGTCGGTCATGATGTGGTTGCCGTCGGCAACCAGCGCCGGTGATTTCTCCGCCCTGCCGGCGCGGATCAACGTCCAGGCCCAGAAGGCGTTGATGACCGTAGCGACGCCGTTGACGGCAAGACCTTCCCAGGGCTGTTCGAGCGGTGCCGGGGTCTGCCAGTGGCGCCAGACCTCGTTGAGGATCAAAAGGGCGGCGAGCACGATCAGCACGCCTTCCAGCACCGCCGAGAAATACTCGGCCTTGTGATGGCCGAAAGGGTGGTCCTGGTCGGCCGGCTTGTGGCTGACCTGGATCGCCCAGAAGGCTGCAACCGAGGCAATGACGTTGACGATCGATTCCAAGGCGTCCGAGTAGAGCGCCACCGAGCCGGTGACGTACCAGGCGGCAGCCTTCAGCGCGAGCACGACAAAAGCGACGATAATCGACCAGAAGGCAAGATTGGCGATTTTGCGCTTCGCGGCCGCCTTGGCCGCGGTCGCCATCGTGTTCTCGGCTTCAGCCATGATCGTCAGGCGGCCTTTTCCTTGGCCTTGCGGGGCAAGTGGGCGACGATGTTCTCGATGATGCGCATGCCGGCATTGTGGCCGAGCGTCATGATCGATTCCGGGTGGAACTGTACCGCGGCGATAGGCTCCTTGCGGTGTTCGAAGGCCATGATTATGCCGTCCTCGGTCTCGGCTGTGACGATGAAATCGTCGGGCAGGCGCACCGGATCGGCAAAGATCGAGTGGTAGCGGCCGACGGTCACTTCCTTGGGCAGGCCCGAGAAGATGATGCCGGGCTTGGAGACCCGGATGCGCGACGGCTTGCCGTGCATCGGTATGTGCAGCTGCCGCAGTTCGCCGCCATAGGCCTCCGCCAATGCCTGCAGGCCAAGGCAGACGCCGAAGATCGGCAGTTCGCGGGCGCGCGCCTTCTTGATGGTTGCGGCGCAATCGAAGTCCTTCGGCGTGCCGGGGCCGGGCGACAGCACGACGAGATCGGGTTTCAGCCGGTCGAAGACTTCCTCAGGCACCGGCGAGCGAACGGTCGAGACGTTGGCGCCGGTCTGGCGGAAATAATTGGCCAGCGTGTGGACGAAACTATCCTCGTGGTCGACCAGCAGGATGTTGACGCCGTCGCCGACGCGCGCGGTGGTTCGCTCGGTGCTGGCGGAATTGCCTGTCTTGGCGTCGCGGATGGCGGAGAGCATGGCGGATGCCTTCAGTTCGGTTTCTGCTTCTTCTTCCTCGGGAATGCTGTCGAACAGCAATGTGGCGCCGGCCCGCACTTCGGCAATGCCGTCCTTGATACGGATGGTGCGGAGCGTCAGGCCGGTGTTCATGTCACCGTTGAAATTGACCATGCCGATCGCACCGCCATACCAGGCGCGCGGGCTCTTCTCGTTCTGTTCGATGAAGCGCATGGCCCACAGTTTCGGCGCGCCGGTGACGGTGACCGCCCAGGCATGCGACAGGAAGGCATCGAAGGCATCCATGCCTTCGCGCAGCCGGCCTTCGATGTGGTCGACCGTGTGGATCAGGCGCGAATACATTTCGATCTGCCGACGGCCAATGACGCGCACCGAACCCGGCTCGCAGACCCGCGACTTGTCGTTGCGATCGACGTCCGAGCACATGGTCAGCTCGGATTCGTCCTTCTTCGAGTTGAGCAGTTTCAGGATCTGCTCTGAGTCGGAAATGGCGTCGTCGCCGCGCTTGATGGTGCCTGAGATCGGGCAGGTCTCGACGCGGCGGCCGTTGACGCGCACGAACATTTCCGGCGAGGCGCCGATCAGATATTCGCCTTCGCCCAGATTGATGAAGAAGGAATAGGGCGACGGATTGATGGCTTTCAGCTTGCGCGAAATCTCGGATGGCTGCGTCTCGCAGCGCTCGTAGAACATCTGGCCGGGCACGACCTCGAACAGGTCGCCGCGCTTGAACGAATCCATCGCCTTGCGCACCAGATCCGCGTATTCGCCCGGTTCATGGTCGCCGCGCGGCGGGATGCGGTCAGGGCTCTTGAACGGCTCGGCGATTTCGTCGCGCGGCAGCCCTTCGGTCGAAAAACCCTCGCCGGCATAGTCATAGCGGTCGGTCCAGGCCTTGGCGGAATAATGGTCGACGACCAGGATCTCGTCGGGCAGGAAAAGCACCAGGTCGCGCTGGCTTGGCTTGCGCTCGAGCTTGTAGTCGACCGGGTCGAACTGGAAGGCGAGGTCGTAGCCGAAAGCGCCGTAGAGACCGAGATTGGCGTCTTCCTCGGTCCTGAACAGAGCGGTGATGGCGCGCAGCACCGTGAAGACTGAAGGGACGCGGCTGCGCTCCTCCTCGGTGAAGACACGGCCGGGCTTGGCGACATCGAGGCGGATGAGTGTCTTCGACGTCTCGGCGATGGTGACATCCGCCTGGCTGGCGAGCGCCTTGCCGATGACCGGCAGCAGCGCCTCGCCACGGCGGTTCAGCGCCTCGATGCGCATGGCACGGCCGCGCGCCGAGACGACCAGTGGCGGATCGATGATGGCGGTGTCCCAGCGCGTGTAGCGGCCGGGATATTCATAGTTCGAGGAAAATACAGCGCCGCGGCGCGAATTCAGGCCGTCAACGTAAGCGTCGATCGCGCCCGCATAGGGCCGGTCGTGGCGCGCGCGCGTGATGGTGATGCCACCCGCGGTCACGAAACTTTCCGCGCCGTTTTCCAGAAGCTTTATCGTCATTGCCGTCTCCATCAGCGTCTTGGGGCAACGGACCCGGGAATGGCTTGGAAAAAACAAATGGCCGCCCGGACTTTCCGTTGCGGCCACCCTCTCTTTTCACGCGCACGTGTTCGAACAGGCCGCTGTCAGCAGGCCCACCACCAAATGGTCTTGATCGAACGCATGTTCATGGCGAAAATCCATAGCCGCGAAAAACCGGATGCGCAACTGATTTGAAAAGCCTGTCCGGTGGCCGCCGCTTCAGCGTCTCATGGCACATCGCCAGGGCGGACAGTGCCGCTTAGACTGTTCCTCTAACAGCAGGAGACGGGAAAACACCATGACCGAGCAGATCGAGCGTGCGCGGACGTTCCATTCCCTCCACGTCAAGGGAAACCCGATCGTTCTCTACAACGTCTGGGATCCGGGTTCGGCCAAGATCGTCGAGAAAGCGGGCGCCAAGGCGATCGCCACCGGAAGCTGGCCGGTGGCTGCCGCGTTCGGCTATGCCGATGGCGAGAAAATCCCGCTGGAGCTGGCGCTCGACAACATCAAGCGCATCGTCACTGCCGTCGACCTGCCGGTGACCATGGACCTCGAGGGCGGCTACGGCGTCGATCCGGAGATTGTGGCTCGCACGGTGACGTTGGCGCTACGGGCCGGCGCTATCGGTTTCAATTTCGAAGACCAGGTTGTCGGCGGCACCGGCCTGCACGACATTTCTGTTCAGGTAAAACGCATCGAAGCTGCGGCAGCGGCCGTCAAGGCCTCCGGCATACCGGCGTTCATCAACGCCCGAACCGACATCTTCCTCAAGGCGAAACCGGATGCGCATGACGACGTCCTGCTCGACCAGGCCATCGAGCGCGCGCAGGCCTTCGAAAAAGCCGGCGCACACGGCTTCTTTGCGCCGGGTCTTGGCGATGAGGACCTGATCGAGACGCTTTGCAAGGCAATCGCGTTGCCGGTCAACATCATTGCGCTGGGGCACGTGCCGCCGCGCCAGCGGCTGGCCGAACTCGGCGTCGCCCGCATCAGCCACGGCCCGGTGCCTTACCGGCAGATGGCGGAATGGCTGGAGGCGAAGGCGCGACTGGCTATTTCGGGTTAAGTCAGTCCTCCAGCGTTCCCGACCGGGCGTCGGTGCTCTTCCTGTCGCCGACCAGCTTCAGAAGATCCTCGCCGGCGCGGATGATGCGGCGCGAGCGGCGGGTCAGGATGATGCCGTCCTGCGGCGCGAACACCTCGGTGCGGCCGTCGGCTTCACCCGGTGCATGGACGATGGTGGCGAGGCGCGCGCCCCTGGCGACGCGGTCGCCGGGTTTCACGTCGTAGAGCACGGCACCGGCCCGTGGCGCCGGCATCATGTCGATGTTTTCCAATGGCGCCACGAAGCCGGTGAAAGGACCCGGCGCGGGCAGGGTGCTATCGGCGATCACGCCGCGCGCCACCAACAGCCGGTAGAGGCCGTCGGCGTCGGCGGCGGCCAGGGCACCGTCGACATCGAGGATGCCGCGATATTCGACGGTGGTGGCGACGCGGCGGTCGAGCTTGGCCACATCGGCGGGGACGTTCTGGTAGGGCATGATCGAGGCGCCCTCGAAGGTGCCGTCGGTGTCCTCGCTCCACAGCACGACCGCGTCGACGCCCATGGCGGCGGCGCAATCGGCCATGGCAGGCCACAGGCTGGTGTGGACGTAGAGGTAGGCGAGGCCCTCGTCATCGCAGTGCAGGTCGAGCACGATGTCATGGCCGAGCGAGAGCTGCACCAGCCGCGTCTTCAGCCGCTGGTCGACGCTGCCAAGGGTGGTGTCGGGCAAGAGCGCTGTGTCGGGCGCGGTGAGTAGCGGAAAGCCGCGGTTGAAATTGGTGCGCGTGCCCAGATGGAAGCGGCCCTGATGCTCGCCGAAATGATATTGCGCCCGGCCGATCGGATTGGCCCAGGGCACGACGGTGAGATTGCCCTTGATGCGGCCTTCGGCCTCCGCTTTGGCAAGCATCGGCATCAGCGCGTCGATGGCGACGACGCCCGGCAACTCGCCGGCATGGAGTGCCGCCTGTAGGTATGCCGAAGGAGCAGCCTTGTCGGAACCAGTGAAGCGGAACAGCGGGAATTCGTAGGAAACCCCTTCGCTTTCGCCGGCGATGCGCTCGATCGATTTCTGCATGACTTCCTCCATCAAGAGCGAGAGACATGCGATTTGAAGGCGCCGATGTCGATTGGTCCAGCCCGCCGCGCTATGGGCGCAAGAGGCTATTCAGCCGGAAGCGGGATGACCGGCGCGCGCCGGTCCAGCGCCTGCGACAGCACGGCGACGGTGACCGCCAACAAAGCGAGTGCTGCGCCGACCAGCGGCAAATTGGCATAGGAAACACCGGCGGAAAGGGCAACGCCGCCGATCCAGGCGCCGCTGGCATTGCCGACATTGAAGGCGCCCTGGTTCAGCGTGGCGGCGAGGTTCGGTCCCTCGGAGGCCGCCTCGACGACCCGGATCTGCAGCGGCGGCACGACGACGAAGATGAGCAGGCCCCACAGGAAGACGATGCCGACGGCAACGCTGGCGATTGCGCCGAACTGCCTGAAGCCAACGAAAAGCAGGGCCATCAGCAGCAGCGTGCCGATCACTGTCGGCATCAGTTTCCAGTCGGCCAGTCTGCCGCCGATAATGTTGCCGATGGTCATGCCCGCGCCGAACAGCAGCAGAACCCACGTGACTGCCGAGGTCGACAAGCCCGATACCTCGGTGAGGTAGGGTTTGATGTAGGTGAAGACGGTGAACAGGCTTGCGGAGGTCAGCGCCGCGATCAGCATGGCCAGCCAGACCTGCAGCTTGCCCAGCACGCGCAGCTCGCCGCGCAGGCCGCCACCGCTTGGCTGGGCGACATCGGACGGCACCAGCCAGGCGATCGCTGCCACCGAGATCAGGCCGATACCGACCACGGCAACGAAGGTGGAGCGCCAGCCGAACGCTTCGCCAAGTGCGGTTCCGGCGGGAACACCCAGGATGTTGGACAGCGTCAGCCCGGCGAACATCAGCGCGATGGCGCTGGCGCGTTTGTTGCGCGGCACCAGGCTGGCGGCAACGACCGAGCCGATGCCGAAGAAGGCGCCATGGCCGAAAGCGGTGAAAACGCGCGCGGCCATCAGCGTCCAGTAGTTGGGCGAGATGGCGCAAAACAGATTGCCGATGACGAACAGGACGGCCAGCCCGACCAGCACAGGCTTACGCGGCAAATGCGCGGTGGCCATCGCCACGATCGGCGCGCCGAAGACGACGCCCAGCGCATATCCGGTAACCAGCAGGCCGGCAGAAGGGATCGATACGCCGAGGTCGGCTGCGACCTCGGGCAGCAGGCCCATGATCACGAATTCGGTGGTACCGATGCAGAAGGACGCAATGGCAAGCGCAAGGATCGGCAAGGGCATGGGGCGTCCAGACTGAATCGGTTCAAATTGAGACTGCGCGAAGGACGCCACCGTGCGCAAGCTGCATTGCTGCATCGCAGCGATGCAGAAAAGGAAGAGCTTTGAAATGGGTCGCTAACAGGCTGTCAAACCAGCGGCTTCAATTCCTGGGCAATGGTTGGCAACAGCTCCGAGACATTCGGGTGGATGTGCACGGCACGCGCCAGCGTGTCGACGGGCGCCTTGGCGTACATCAGGTCGAGTACGCTATGGATAACCTCGTCGCCGCCGGGGCCGAGCACCGAGCAGCCGAGGATCTGCCTGGTGTCGGCGTCGACCAGGATCCTCATGAAGCCCTGCGTCTCGCCCTTTTCGATAGCGCGGCCGACGCGGGTCATCGGCCGCTGGCCGACCAGCGCGCGACGGCCGGATTTCTTCACCGCGGCCTCGGTCATGCCGCAGCGGCCGAGCGGTGGGTCGATGTAGAGCGCATAGGCTTCGATGCGATCACTGACCTTGCGCGGATCGTTGTCCAGCAGGTTGGCGGCGACGATCTCGTAGTCGTTGTAGGAGGTGTGGGTGAAGGCGCCCCTGCCGTTGCAGTCGCCCATCGCCCAGATGCCGGGCACGCTGCTGCGCAACTGGTCGTCTACAGAGACGAAGCCGCGCTTGTCGACCTCCACGCCAGCCCTCTCCAGGCCGAGGTCATCGGTGTTGGGCGTCCGCCCCAGAGCCAGCAGCACGTGCGAGCCGACCGCCGGCGGTTTGCCGGCGGAGAAGGTTACGGCAATGTCCTGGCCCTGTCTGGCGAAAGCGATGTCGTCGGCGCCGACATGGACCGTGATGCCCTCGTTTTCGAGGATCGACAGGATGGCGGCGGAGACATCCTCGTCCTCGCGGCCGGTCAGGCGTGGGCTCTTCTCGATGACGGTAACTTCGCTACCGAAGCGGCGGAACATCTGTGCGAATTCGAGCGAGATGTAGCTGCCGCCGACGACGATGAGATGGCGCGGCAGCACGTCGAGATCCATCATCGAGGAATTGGTCAGATAGTCGATGTCGTGGATGCCAGGCAGGTCTGGGACCGAGGCTCGGCCGCCGGTGTTGAGGAAGATCTTTTCGGCGGTCAGCAGATCGTCGCCGACGCGCACCGTGTTGGCGGATTCGAAACGCGCATGGCCGCGATAGAGGGTGCATTTGTCCATGCCGGCAATCCAGGTCTCGAGATTGGTGCGGGCGTCGATCGTCACCTTGTCCTTGCGCGCCTTGATCCTGGCATAGTCGACGCCGACGGGGCCACTGAGCGTCACGCCATAGTCGGCGGCGCGGCGCGCAAGATGCGCGGCGTAGGCGCTGGCGACCATGGTCTTGGTCGGCATGCAGCCGGTGTTGACGCAGGTGCCGCCGACCAGCTTGCGCTCGATCAGCGCCACGCTCATGCCGGCGGCCGTCAGTCGGCCGGCCAGCGGAGGGCCAGCCTGTCCGGCACCGATGATGATGGCGTCGAAGGTTTTCGTCGTCATGCCACCGCCGCTACGATCAGCAGGCCGCCGATGATCGCCACCGCGTCCTCGATGAAGGCGGCGGGCGGATCCTTGCCGAAGGCGGCTGCGAGCCGGCCGCGAGCTTCAGCGCCGCCCAGCGTGCCGATGACGGCGCCGATGGCGCCGGCAATCAAGCCGCCGATGGTGGCACCGCCTGTCGCGCCGATCACCGCGCCGGTGAAGGCGCCCATGACGATGCGGGCGCCGAATTGCTGCGGCACTTTACGGCTCGGCGTCGACGGCAACTGGTCGGTGACCAGTTCGACGATGGCCAGGATGGTGAAGATGCCGACAGCCGCCCAGTGACTCATGAAGCTCGCCCAGGTGCCGGCAACCGGCAGCCAGCCGAGATAAGCGCCCCAGGCAACGGCAGCCGGCGCCGTCATGGCGCGAAGACCGGCAACGACGCCGATCAGAAGTGCGAGAATGTAGAGCATGGTCGATCCCCCTCGATCACCGGGCCAGGACGGCCTTGAGACGCAGGCTACCATAGGTCCAATATTTGACCAGTACTTGCATCGGCGCTTTTCTGTTGGCCGCACTTGTGCTTTTGAAGGACGTGAACTGGAGACCGCGTCATAGCCGAAAGCGAGCGCGTGAAGATGGCGGCCGGCGAATGGTACACCTGCCTCGATGATGAGCTGGAGTCCTTGCGTGTGGTAGCGCGTGACGCGGTGTTCGAGCACAATTGCCTGCCGCCGCGGCAGCGCGGCAATCTCGGGTCGGGCTTGAAAGCTTTACTCGGCAACGCCGGCGAGGGTGCCCGCATCGAGGCGCCGTTTCACTGCGCCTATGGTTTCAACATCTTTCTCGGCGACGGCGTCTTCCTCAATGCCGGCTGCACCATCCTCGACACGGCGAGTGTGCGCATCGGCAAGGGAACGCTGCTCGGTCCCAATGTGCAGATTTATTGCGCCGAGCATCACAAGGAGGTCGCTGGGCGGCAAGCTGGACTGGAGATCGCCAAGCCGGTCGAGATCGGCGCCAATGCGTGGATCGGCGGCTCAGCCGTCATCCTTGGCGGCGTCAGCATCGGTGAAGGTGCCATCGTCGGCGCCGGCGCGGTGGTGACGCGCGACGTGGCTGCGAACACCACGGTGGTCGGCAATCCGGCACATCAGGTCAAGCGGGACTGAATAGATCAGGACGACAGAACGTACGTCATGCGCTCGCCCTGGTCGGTCCTTCTGGAGAATTCGCGCCGATATTGCGCCGGCGATGTCCTCAGCCTTGCGGCGAAATGCTGGCGCAGCGAGGTGGCGCTGCCGAAGCCGGCTTCGAAGGCGACCATGTCCATCGACTTTTCGGTCGCCTCCAGCAACCGTTGAGCCAGTTCTATCCGTTGGCTGGTCAGCCAATCGCCGAAACTGGTGCCGATCGATTTTTGGAAGCGGCGGGTAAAGGTGCGCCGGGTCAGGCCGGCGGCCTCGGCGACGCTATCCAGGCTATGCGTCTCTCCGAGCGCCGCGCGAACCGCGTCGAGGGCTTGGGTGAACCGGTCGGCGTCTGCGCTTCTTTCCACCGGATGCTCGATGAATTGCGCCTGGCCGCCCTGCCGATGCGGAGAAAGGACGATCTGGCGGGCGAGCCGCAGTGCCGCTTCCGCGCCGTAGCGGGCGCGCACGATGTGGAGACAGCAGTCCAGACCGGCGGCGACGCCGGCCGAGGTCACGATGTCACCATTGTCGACATAGAGCACCGAGGCATCGACGGCGACGTCGGGGTGGAGTTTCTGCAACTGTTCGGAATAGGCCCAGTGCGTCGCGGCACGACGGCCCGAAAGCAGCCCGGCCGCGGCAATGGCGAAGGTTCCAAGGCACAGGCCGACGATCAAGGCGCCGCGTTGGTGCGCCCGGCGCAACGCCTCCATCAGCGGCGGCGATGCCGGTTCGCCGAGATGATGCCAGCTTGGAATGATGACGATATCGGCGCCGTCGAGCCCTTCGAGCCCATGCGGCGCGGCAATTGTCAGTCCGGCCTCGGTGTGGATCGGGCCGGGCTTGACCGCGCAGATGCGGAAGTCGAAGCGCGGCAGGCCAAGCGCCGTCCTGTCCTCTGCGAAGACCAGGCACGGTACGGAAAGGTGGAACGGGCTGATGCCGTCGAAGGCGAGTACGGCAATGATCGGGTCGGTCATGGGTGCTTCCGGCAGTTGAATGCGGATTGTCCCAATTCTTTCGAATGATGTCAATCGGGCCACTTTCGACTGTCGCGGAGTCCGCCTATTTTCGGTCCATCACATTCAAGCCGGAAAGGAAAACACCATGTCTGACCCAGCCAACACCACGCCACGCCGGGCGCTGATCGTCGTCGATGTGCAGAACGATTATGATGGCGGCAGTCTTGCCATCCAGCATCCGCCGTTCCGCGACAGCGTCGTCCATGTGGCGCGGGCGATGGATGCAGCGACTGCTGCCGGCATCAAGGTGGTGGTCGTCAAGCAGATGGCGCCCGAGACATCGCCGATCTTCGCCGGGGGAAGCCATGGCGGCGAACTGCATCCCGAAATCGCCAGGCGTGGGCGCGACCATTATGTCGAAAAGAACCTGCCCTCCGCCTTCACCGGCACCGACCTCGAGGACTGGCTGCGCGCCAACGCCATCGATACGATCACGGTGGTCGGCTACATGACGCACAATTGCGACCTGTCGACCATCATCCACGCCGTGCATATGGGCTTTGCCGTCGAGTTCCTGTCGGATGCGACCGGATCGGTGCCTTACGCCAACAGCGCCGGCTACGCCTCGGCCGAGGAGATCCACCGCGTGGTCACGATCATCCTGCAGTCGCGCTTTGCCGCCGTGCTCAAGACCGCCGAATGGGTCGAGTGCCTGAAGACCGGCGCGCTGCCGGAACGCGACACCATCTTCGGCTCCAACCAGCGGGCGCTGTCACGCAGCGCCGCGTAGGGACTATCTGAAAACAGAAAGGGCGCCGCATCGCTGCGGCGCCCTTTCTGTTCGAATAGAAGGATTCTAGAACAGGCCTTCGATCTGGCCCATCTCGTTGAGGAAGATCTTTTCCGAGGACGGCGCCCTCGGTAGGCCGGGCATGGTCATGACCTCGCCGCAGATGATGACGACGAAGCCCGCACCTGCCGAAAGCCTGACCTCGCGCACCGGCACCGTGTGGCCGGTCGGCGCGCCGCGCAGGTTCGGGTCGGTCGAGAACGAGTACTGCGTCTTGGCCATGCACACCGGCAGGTGGCCGTATCCGGCGTCTTCCCAGGCCTTGAGCTGGTCGCGCACCGACTTGTCGGCGATCGCTTCCGAGCCGCGATAGATACGCTGGACGATGGTGTTGATCTTCTCGAACAGCGGCATCGCATCGGGATAGAGCGGCGCGAACTGCGAAGCACCGGATTCGGCCAGTGCCACCACCTTGTTGGCGAGATCCTCGATGCCGGCCGAGCCGTGCGCCCAGTGCTTGCACAGCATCGCCTCTTCGCCCATCGAGGCGACATAGTCCTTCATCGCCTGGATTTCGGCGTCGGTGTCGGAGTAGAAGTGGTTGATCGCAACCACCGCCGGCACGCCGAACTGGCGGATATTCTCGATGTGGCGGCCGAGGTTGGCGCAGCCCTTCTTCACCGCCTCGACGTTCTCCTTGCCGAGGTCTTCCTTCTTGACGCCGCCATTCATCTTCATGGCGCGCACGGTGGCGACAATGACGGCCGCCGCCGGTTTGAGGCCTGCCTTGCGGCACTTGATGTCGAAGAACTTTTCAGCACCCAGGTCGGCGCCGAAGCCGGCTTCGGTGACGACGTAGTCGGCGAGCTTGAGCGCCGTCGTGGTGGCGACGACCGAGTTGCAGCCATGCGCGATGTTGGCGAACGGGCCGCCATGCACGAAGGCCGGGTTGTTCTCCAGCGTCTGCACCAGGTTAGGCTGCATGGCGTCCTTGAGCAACACGGCCATGGCGCCGTCGGCCTTGAGGTCGCGGGCATAGACGGCCGACTTGTCGCGGCGATAGGCGACGATGATGTCGCCGAGGCGCTTTTCCAGGTCCTTCAGATCGGTCGACAGGCACAGGATAGCCATCACTTCCGAAGCAACGGTGATGTCGAAGCCGCCCTCGCGCGGGAAACCGTTGGCGACGCCGCCGAGCGAGCAGATGATCTCGCGCAGCGCCCGGTCGTTCATGTCCATGACGCGGCGCCAGACGACGCGGCGGGTGTCGATGCCGAGCTCATTGCCCCAGTAGATGTGGTTGTCGATCAGCGCCGAAAGCAGATTGTGCGCCGTGGTGATGGCGTGGAAGTCGCCGGTGAAGTGGAGGTTCATGTCTTCCATCGGCACGACCTGCGCATAGCCGCCGCCGGCGGCACCGCCCTTGACGCCGAAATTCGGGCCGAGCGAGGCCTCGCGGATGCAGACGATCGCCTTCTTGCCGATGCGGTTCAGGCCGTCGCCAAGGCCGACCGTAGTCGTGGTCTTGCCTTCGCCGGCCGGCGTCGGGTTGATGGCGGTTACGAGGATCAGCTTGCCGTCCTTGTTGCCCTTCACCGACTTGATGAATTCGGCTGATATCTTGGCCTTGTCGTGGCCGTAGGGCAGCAGGTGTTCGGTCGGAATGCCGATCTTCTGGCCGATCTCCTGGATCTGCTTTTTCCTGGCGCCGCGCGCGATCTCGATGTCGGACTTCACTTCGGCCATGACGGCTTTCCTCTGGATTGGACGGTGGAGGGGACGGGTTTGATCTTACTGGCAAGCAGGTTGGAACCGGGCGCGGGCATGTTCTAACCCTGTCGCTGCCACGGCGTCAACTTGTATGCAACTATGTTTCCTCTGGAGAAAGTTCCTCTGCGGACCGGCCGACCTGTCGTCGGTTCTTCCCGGCTCCGTTGCCGCGCCGTATAGAAGCCAGAGGACGCGCCGTTCCGCCGTCTCAAAACAGCCGCACAATGCACGGAATGCGACAGAGGCGACGGCGCAAATTCGCCATCGCCTGGTCCCTAATGGAACAGCGCTACTGCGTCAGAACGTTGCTGATTTCGACCATGTTGGAGCGCACCCTGAGCACATAGAAGCCCATCGTCGTCAGATGCGTCGGCAACAGCCAGCCATCCTCGCGGCCATTGGCGATGATGAAGGGCTGGATGCGCAGCGCCGAAACGAACTGCGAGTCCATCGTGTCCCACAGGTTCTGCAGATGCTTTTCCTTGATGACGTCCTCGAAGTCGGCCTGGGCTCCCTTCATCAGGCCGTAATAGCCGTAGAGCTGGCCATAGGCGAACCAGTAGCGGTCGTCGGCGCGGAAGTCGAACCAGCCATTGTTGTGGTTCTCGGCGCGTTCCTTGAGGATCGCCGAGGTCGAGCCGATGTCGGACGAGATGCGGTCGATATACTGTTTCAGATTGTCGGCGCGGGCGTCGAATGTCGCCTGGCAGGTGGCAAGGCGGGCGTTGAAGGAACGCAGCATGCGCACGGCGTCGCGATAGTAGCTTGGCGTCGGCGTCTTGGGGCCGAACGGGTTCAGGCCGAAATACCAGGTCTCTTCGTCGAACTGAAGGTTGCCGCGGGCATTCTGCAGATCGCTGTCGATCTGCGAGGTGGTGCGGACGCGGCCGAGATTGTCGGCAAGTTCGGTCGCCGTGCGCCGCACCGCCTGGTTGATGCCGCGCTGGAAGGAGGCCTTGTTGTCCATCCACGGCGTGTGGTCCCAGTCGATGCCGAACAGGCCCAGCTTGTAGAGGATCATCGACGAGATCCAGGCATTCTGGTTGACGTTGAAGTCGGTCAGGTCAGCGGCGATCTGGGCTATACCAGAGTTGCCGCAGGTCTTGGCGGTGTCCGTGCCGGCGCCGGCGGCGACCTGTTCGCCGGCGGAGACATTGCGCTTCTCGAAGGTGTATGTGTCGGGATAGTTCGGGTTGAAATTGTTCCACCACTGGGTGGCGTAGAAGAAATTGGCATAGAGGCCGATCAGCACCAGCAGAGCGAGGCCGACCGCCGCCTTGAGGATCCAGCCGCGCTGCGTATACCAGCGTCCGGCCCACAGGAACGGCCACAGGACGACACCGATCAGGAGGCCGATGCCGCGGCCGATCCACTGGAAAATACGGGTGAAGAAATTCACGATCGGATCGAGCATGGCTGTGTCACCCCCTCAAAGCATGATGCCAAAAAGTTGCAGACTTTTTGGATAACATCATACGCCAAAACAAGAAGTTAGAACGAAATAACGGTTCATTTCGTTCTAGTCAGTCAGGCCGTAGAGGCGTGTGCGAAACGCCACCTTGTCCTTCAAATATGTGGTTTTGAGAACGTCCACAACATGCGATCGCCAGGCGTCGCTGAAGCCGTCATAGTCCTTGTAGAAGCCGTCCTTGTTGAAGATGTAGCGCGAGACGAAGTCCGACGGCACGAAATCCGAGATCAGCCGGTTGGTCAGCCAGGCGTCGGGGTGGTCTGGCTTGGCGCGGATCACCAGGAAACGCTGCTGCGGGAAGACATCCTCGATCTTCAGGTGGCCAAGCTGGGCGATCTCGCGCTTGGCGGCGTTGAGGAAAGGAAAATTGCCGTCCCTGGTGATCAGGTCGGCATGGCTCTGGATCCAGGTCTGCAGCCAGACCTTGTCGACATTGGTCAAATTGCGGTTCGGCTCGGCGTCGCGGATCAGCGCGCGCACCACCATCTCGGCCCGGTGCTCGAGATAGCCCGAGGTCTCGACCCAGGAGGCACGCGGCAGCTCGATGCGGCCGGTGGTGGCGAGGAACTTGAACACCTTGTCGGCGTCGTTGATCGAGAGATAGCTGACCTGCCACGGCCGCGAGCGGCGAAAACCGGGGGCGGCCGGATCGCTGATCACCGTCGTCACATCCGGATCGACGAACACGTAGAGGCCGCCGAAATGGCTGGTCCAGTAGGCGTTGTGTCGGAAGATCACCTGGTCGGGTACCAGCGCGTTCTCGCGGATGTCGCCGCAGATCTTGGCGAGCTCGACCATGCGGGTCAGCATGGCGTTGTCGCGCCAGGCATCTGGCTCCTGCTTCAGCCGGTCGACGAGCTTGCCGAGTTCGGCTGCCTTGCCCAGCACATCCTCGGCCGACAGCACCTTGAATTCGACCTGACTGATCGACAGCAAGTCCTCGATGTCGTTGACCTTGGGAATGGAATCCTCGATCTCGCCGTAGATGACGTCTTTGATCGTCAGCGCATCGATGGCGCGCCGGTTCCTGGACATGAACTCGAACATCAGTTGCGAGGTGTTGGAGAAGGCGGTGTGCACCACCGGCAGGTCAATCTGCGACGGCGTCAGGATGATGAAACGGCGGTTGACCTCATTGGGATCGAGATAGTCATAATCATCGCATTCCTCGGCCACTTCGGGCGAGAAGCCGGTGCGGTCGATCTGGAAGCTCTTCAGTTTCGTCGGCTTCAAGCCGAACGCGGCCAGCGCCTTGTTGTAGCGCTGGATGAGGTGCGGCTCGTCGACCGTCAACAGCCGGCCATAGATCAGCTCGTTGTCGCGCAGGAGATCGGGTTTCTTGGCGGGGCTCATCTTCCCTTCTCCCCGTTTACGGGGAGAAGGTGCCCGAAGGGCGGACGAGGGGCGGCGCAGACGCTCATCATCTTTCCTCCGACGTTGAAGCTGGCAAAAACTTCACATCGACAGCAATCATTTTCCGATCGAGTCGACCATCCAGCGCAGCAACAATCGTATCCAGCACGCTCTTACGGCTCGTCAAAACATCAGCGTGCCAAACCCTCAACACCGACCAGCCGTTCCTGTTCATCGTCTCATCCCTGTATCGATCGTGGGGCCGATTTGCATGCTGACTTCCATCGACTTCCACAACCAGATTAGCCTCACGGCAGGCGAAGTCTGCGAAATATGGGCCGACCGGGAGCTGACGGACAAACTTGTGGCCATTCAGCCGCCTTCCACGCACTTCGTGCCACAGCCATTCCTCGGCATCATTCTCGACTTTCCGAAGCTGCCGGGCCCTTGCTACCTTTGGCTCATTACTGCCTCGCACAGCGCTGCCCCTCATCCGCCCTTCGGGCACCTTCTCCCCGTGAACGGGGAGAAGGAAGAGGTGCCAGGCTCACGCATTCCATAGCCCCTTTTTCTTCATCTCCTCCATCTCGCGCGCGGCTCGCTCGCGCAGGCGGGCGTCGCGCAGCAGCTTTTGCACGGCGGAGTCGTCGGACTTGTCGGAATAGCGGAACTCCGAGTCGGCATAGCGGTTGATCTCCTGCATGACCATGTCCATCGAGAACGGCCCGCGCAGTTCCTCGATCATCGCTTTCTTCTCGTCGTAGCCCTTGTGCATGAAGACTTCCGGCTTCTCGAACCAGTCGTCGGGAAGCTCGATGTCCATGGCGCGCATCTTGATGGCGTCGGTGACGTTCTTGATGGCGCGGCCGGTGAAGCGGGGCTCGGCATCCTTGATCAGGTGCAGATAGGTGCCGATGTCGGCCATCGATTTCGGCGCGCCGTTCTCCTTCATGTAGCGTTCGTAGACCTTCATCAGCCCGTCTTCTTGCGGCTTCTCGTGCTCCTCATAGGCTTCGGTCACGGCGCGCTGGATTTCCTGCGCGGCGTAGAGATCGTGGTCGCCGAGCGGGATCTTGTGGTTTTTTCCCGCCAGCAGGACAAAAATGTCGATGTAGTCGTTGCGGCTCTGGGGCCCGTCGACCAGCCAGCGGGCGCCGGCGCGCTGGCGCAGCGCGTCGTCGACATTTTCGGGATAGTTGGAGAACATGCCGAACGAGCAGTTGCCGCGCACCACGGTCGCGGCACCGGCGAAGGCATCCATCAAGACGCCGGTGATTTCCTGCTGGCCGGCCGAGGCGCGGTCGTCTGAGCGGCGCGCCGCCACCTGGTCGATGTCGTCGATGGTGCCGAAGCCGATGACGCGCGGGTTCAGCACATTGTTGATGAACTGGCGGCAGTTCTGGCCTGATTTGCCCTGATAGGACGAGATCTGGTCGACGCCGAAATTCTCGTAGGCAAAGGGATAGCCGGCGACCTGGCAATAGCCGTTGACGAGGCCGGCGATCATCTGGATCAGCGTCGTCTTGCCGGTGCCGGGGGCGCCGTCGCCGATGAAGGTGAACAGGAAGCCGCCGAGTTCGACGAACGGATTGAGTTCGCGCTCGAAGTCGTAGGCCATCAGCATCTTGGCGAGCTTGACCGACTGGTATTTGGCGATGTGGTTGCCGACGACCTCTTCCGGCTTCTTGAATGTCATCACCAGCGGTTTTGAACGCTTGCCCGGCGCGACGTCGAAACCATCGAGGGTGAAATCGTCGGCATCGATACGGATATGCGCGTTCTCGAACGGGCCGATGCCGTCGAAGCGGCCCTTGCGGGCCAGAAGCCCGTCGATGGCGACGCGGGCGAAGGCGCGCGCCCTTGTCATCAGGTCGGCGTCGTCGGACGATCCCGAGATCGCCTTGTCGAGGCCTGCCAGGATCGACTTCACCGCATCCTGCGGCGTGTCGAACAGGAAGTCCGGTTCGGGACTATCGTTGGGCGCCTCGCCGTCGCTGTCGATCAGCTGGAACAGGTAGGAGGCGAGGCTGAAGGCCGAAATGTAAGCCGAGGCCGACAGAAGCTTCTTGAAGGTGGACGCCTCGTCGCCCTCGAGCGGCGCGCGGGTGTTCTTGGCCTGCAGACTTTCAAGGTCCGAGCCCTCGGCAAAGACGTCCGATATTGCCAGCGCGATCGCCGTGCCGCGCCGGGCGCGAAACAACAGCGTGTGCTGCGGGATGGTCAGCAGCTGGTCGTCGGGATGAACGGCGCCGACGGTCTTCGACAGCTCGACCTCGCGCGTGCGGCGCACCGAACCGACCGAGACGGTCGAAACGAAGCGGCGATTGGTGCCGGCAAGTGCTGTGCCGGAGGAGCTAGACGGGTCCTCCAGCACGACGACACGGGTGATGAAGCTCTGCGCGGTAGCGCGGTGCTTCTCGATGGCGGCTTCCGGGATGGTGGTCAGGCCGGTATCCATGAAGGGTGCTCCGTGGTGTGACGGTCAGACGTCTGAGATGACCTGTCCGTTCGACAGAATGTGAACCTTGTAGCCGGCAAAGATCTTCTGCGCCTCGCCGGCGGCGTAGAGCGCCTGATAGGCCTCGTGCGGGATCAGCGCATGGTTTTCGTAGCTCGACACGCCCTGGCGCGCGGCTTCCAGATCGTCGGTATTGATGAAGAATTCCTGCGTCGTCTTCTCGCTGGAAAACAGCCCCTTGCGGCCGGGTTTCTCGGCCTTGGAATAGACCTCCTGGATGGTCCAGGTCAGCAGCCAGGCATTTTCGGGCTTGCGCACCTTGGCCAGGACTTCGGTCACCGTCGAATTGTTGTCGGTGATGCCAGCCGAATAGAACGGGCCGAGCACGACGCGGCGCAGCTGCTTGGGATGCAGCGGCTCGAAATCCTTGTCGAGATTGACCGCGATGGTCGCCGGCGACAGCGTGTAGGCGGAGTTCTTCTCGGTGAAATCGTCGAAACGGTGGGCAAGCTCGGGATTGAGCAGGCCATCGACCGGCAGAGGAATGTCGATCGTCTCGTTCAGCTTGCCGTTTCTGTCGACGAGCTGGCGGATCATCGTTTCGGACGAATCCTCCACCGTCACCATGTAGACCAGAGGCAGGTTGGCGCTGCCGTCGAACGTCGCCCAGTGGACGAGATAATAGGGCCGCCCCGTCTTCGGATTGACCGAGACCTTGGCCGTTTGCGCCAGGGTGAACGGGCCGAACGTGTTCTCGCTTTTCACGTCCTCGAGATAAAGCCGCTCGGCTATCGACTTCTGCAGCGCCGCGGGGAATTCCTTGTGGCGCAGGATGAAGTCGGCCATTTCCTCGCGCAACTCGCCGGCGAGCGGAATGTTGGCAAGCCGCGCGTCGGCCTGGCGTCGGTCGTTTTCCAGTTCGAGCAGGTTCTGGAACACCGGAAATCCGCTTTCGGCGCGCGAAATGCGGAATGTGTCCATGAAGCCGAGCCGGTTGCGCCAGCAGGAAAACGACTTGTCGAGCCTGGCGATGTGTTCGGCGACGATCTTGGCGACGATGCCGTGCCGGTAGAGCGGCGAGCGATCGTCGCGCATGAACACTTCAAGGCCGCTGAGCGCGGCCGTGATGGCGGAAAAATACCGTGCCGCCGCTTCGTTTTCGGGGGTCATGCCTGGTCGCTCGCGGGCAGTGCTGTCACCCTTAAGACTGCACGTAGTTAGCCGAATTGTGCTTCTTCAGCACCTCGTCGAAGCGGCGGGCGAAGGCATCGTCGGCCAGCTTCTTGCGGCGCTGGATATCGGCGGTGGCGACCATGTTCTTCTCGTGCATCTCAAGCAGGTCACCGATGTGCTTTTGCGAAGCAGCACCGATACCGGCCATGGTTTCCTCGGCGGTGTTGTCGACCTGGCTGCCCAGCGTGTTGATCTTGTGGGCGACGTCCTGCTGAGCTGCGGTCTTCAGCGAATCTTCCAGCGCCTTGTAGAGTACGATGCGCTGCTCGGTATCGATGGTCAGCTTGTTGATCAGCGTCGATTGCGCGGCGATCTGGTTGTTGAGCGAATCGACGAAGGTCTGGAACATCGAGGTGTAGCGCTCGAGCGTCTGGCTCTCGGCCAGCAGTTCCTGCTCCTTGGCCTGCTTTTCGTTGTATTCCGTCGCCAGCTTGGAGCGTTCGCCTTCGAGCTGCGTGCGGTCCTTCTGGCTGGTCGAAGCGGCGATCTTGTTTTCGATGTCGAGCAGCATCGGGTTGAGCTCCTCGATGCGCTTCTGCACGGCTTCGAGGTTGGTCATGGTGGTCTTGCGGCGCTCGATCACCTGCGACAGGCTGGTTTCCGAGGTCTTGTAGCGTTGGTCGAGAACCTCTTTCTGCGCCTTCAATATGCCGACGATGGTGTCGGATTTGACCAGCAGTTCCTGCAGATTGCCGGCCAGCGACATGTTGCGAACGCGGTCGGTGCGCATGCGCTGCTTGCTCTGGCTGGAGAAGATGCCAATGAATTTTTCCCAGCCGGTGTAGTTCTTCATGCTCTCGAACTCGGCGCCGAAGACGTTGGTGGCGTCCTCCAGCCCGATGATCAGGTCGGCAATGTTGCCTTCCATCACCTTCTGCTGCTTCAGCACATCCTCGATGCGGGCGTTCTCGAGGTCGAAATTGGCGTCGCCGATCTTCTTGTCTGATGTGGCAAGCGTATCAAGCATGGTGCCGGATTGCTCGATCTTGGAGCGCATGTCCTGCACGACCTGCTTGGTCTTGGCAATTTCGGCGTCGAAATTCTGCAATGTCGCCATTGGGGCCTCCCGCTTCGGCATGACGTCGCTGGTCGCGAACAGCGGCGAATATATGTGGGGCATCAGGGGATTGAAAGACGTGAAGACAAGGGCGGCGTGAAAACAAAAAAATTCGTCAGGGTCTTGAAAGCCAGTGAAGGCTTGGGCTTAGCGTGATTAGCTTGCCGACCAGCCATAGTTCAGCTGTCATTGAACTTTCATGCGGCAAGGCGAAGGCGCACGGATGCCTTTGTATTGGGCAAACCACCGAAGCAATCGCGGCCGCGATATGCGACGAGAAAGCCGGTTTTACAGAGCTGGCGAACAGCGGCTCAGGGTTTGGGATCGGCTTTCAGATAGGCGATGACATTGGCGATGTCGTCGTCCTTGGTCAGGCCGGCAAACGCCATCTTGTTGCCGGGCACTTTCAGCTTGGGTGCCCTGAGATACTCGGCGAGATTGGCTTCATCCCAGACCAGGCCGGCGGCGCCGGCACTCTTCATCGCCTCGGAATAGCGGCCAAGATAACTCTCGGCGCTACCGGCGGTGCGGCCAACGACGCCCAACAGATGCGGACCGACCTTGTCGCGGTCGGTGGCTGCTTCATGGCAGGCCATGCACCGGTTGAAGGCCTTCTTGCCCAGGGCCGGGTCGCCGCCGGCATGGGCCACAAGCGAGCTGGCAAGGAGAAGGATGCTGGCGGACGAAGCGGCTCGAAACATGCTGCCCCCGGAGAGTTCTGGCTGGCGGCCTTATAGTACCGAGGCTTTAACAAACGCTGCATCGCGGCGGGATTGCGGAAGACAGGCCCGCGAGTCAGGCCTGTTGTGCCAGATCGCGGCGCAGGAAATCATTCAGCCGCTCGACCGCCTGGGTCGTCGACAGCGGGTTGCGCAGGATGCCGATTTCGAGGTCCGGCAGCACCGGCAGCCCTTCATTGCCGCCGACGATGCGCAGCGATGGCGGTACGCTGCGCATCGCAAGGCCAGCCACCGCGAGCCCGGCCTGGACGACGGCGATCAGGCCAAGCAGAGAGGCGCTTGAATAGGTACAGCGATAGGAGCGGTCGGCATCGCCAAGCGCCTGCAGGACATTCATCCTGGCGGCGCAGCCCGGTTCGAACAAGGCGACCGGAAGCGGGTCGGCCTCCCAGGCGACATGGTTGGGCGAGGCGACCCAGACGAAGCGTTCCAGCCGGATCACCTCAAGCGGCTGCTCCGGCAAGCGGGTGATGATCGCCAGATCCAGCCGCCCCTCCGCCAGCGTCTTCACCAGCGCGGTCGACTGTTCGCAGATCAACTCCACCGTCACCAGGGGATGCTCCGCCGCGAATCGTGAGAGCACGGGCGGCAGGAGGAAGGCGGCATAGTCGTCGGGCACCCCCAAGCGGACGCTGCCTGTCTCCTTGGGCCGGGTGACGCTTGCCCAGGCTTCATCCGACAGTTTCAGCAACCGGCGCGCATAGATCAGGAAATCCTCGCCGATCGCATTGGGAGTGACGGTTCTGGGACCACGCACCAGAAGCTGGTTGCCGACCATCTCCTCCAGCCGCTGCATCTGCATGCTGACCGCCGACTGGCTGCGGCCGACCCGAGGTGCTGCATTGGAAAGGCTGCCGCTCTCGACGACGGCGACGAAGGTTTTCAGCAGGTTGAGATCGAGTGGCGTGGCCATGGTGCTATCAGCATATCGAATAGATCATTCCAAATCTATTCGCTTGTTTGAAGGTGGCGCCAGTGACCAGATGGTTGGGATCGCTGGGAACCACCACATGACGGACGCCTCGACAGCCCGCTTCCCGGCCGCGAGCCTTGCTCTGGCAATGGTGATCGCAGGCACGGTCGGCGCCTTCGCCACGGAATCGGGGCTGCATCCCGTCACCGTCGTCTTCTGGCGATGTGTGTTCGGCGCGATCTTCCTTCTCATATGGTGCCTGTTGCGCGGCTACCTGCCGGATCGGACGCTGTTGCCGTCCCGGCTTGCCCTTGCAGCACTTGCCGGCGTGTGCATGGTGCTGAGCTGGACAGCCTTCTTCGCCGGCTTCGCCATGACGTCGATCGCCACGACGACGATTATCTACCATATCCAGCCGTTCTTCGTGGTCCTGATCGGCGTGGTTTTCCTAAGGGAACGCATCTCGCCCGACCAACTGCTGTGGATGCTCGGTGCGTTTCTCGGCGTCGTGCTGGCCAGCGGCCTCGTTTTCGCGCACGGTCATGCCGATGCCAACTGGGTGCCGGGCATTGCGCTGACGCTGGGCGGCGCACTGCTCTATGCCGTTACAACGATCCTAGCCAAAGGCCTGGGCCAGCAGCGCGCCGAAATCACGGTACTCTGCCAAACGGTGGTGGGGGTCGTCATGCTCGCCCCGTTCGCCGGCGTCGGCCAACATATTGCGCCTGCATCATGGGGCTGGCTGCTCGGCATCGGCGTGCTGCACACTGGCATCGCCTACGTGTTGATGAATTCGGCCTTCCCACGCCTGACGACACCGGTGATCGGCGTCATCACCTTCATCTACCCGGTCGTCGCCATCATCGTCGACTGGGCTATCTATGGGCATCCGCTCGGACCGGCGCAGGCAGCCGGCATGGCACTGATTGCGCTGGCAACGCTTGGTGTGCGGCTTGGCTGGCGGTTTCCAAGACGGCGTGTCTCGACCGTGTGAGCCCGAAGCAATTCCAGGGAAAGCACATAGCGCTTCCCCTGGAATTGCTCCAATAACCAAGAGACAGAGTCAGCCTTTGATAAAGCCGATGAAATCGTCTGGCGTGGCGCGGCCCATCTCTTCCTCCCAGTGGCGGCGGCAGAGCGAGACATAGACATCCTTGCCGATTGCCACCTGCTCGCCCTGGCGAGCCACCTTGCCATCGGGGCCGAGGCGCACGACCATCGTCGCCTTGCGGCCGCATCGGCAGATGGTGCGCACTTCGCGCAAATCGTCGGCGATGGCCAGCAGCGCGCGCGAGCCGGAAAACAGCTTGCCCTGGAAATCGGTGCGCAGGCCGTAGCACATGACCGGGATGTTCAACCGGTCGGCGATGCGGGCGAGCTGCCAGACCTGCTCCTCCTCGAGGAACTGCGCCTCGTCGACGAAGACGCAATGCACTGACGTATGCGCGTGATGCTCGGTGACGCGGGCGAACAGATCGTCGCCATCGCGGAACATCTCGGCTTCCGTCTCCAGGCCGATGCGCGACGAGATCAGGCCGGTGTCGCCCTTGCGGTAGTGGCCGGCGACGAACAGCATCGTGCCCATGCCGCGCTCGCGATAATTGTAAGAGGCCTGCAAGAGCATCGTCGTCTTGCCGGCGTTCATGGTCGCATAGTGAAAGTAGAGCTTGGCCATGCCGCTCTTTTAAGCCGACTTGCCCTGATACGGGGAGGGGCGGTCGCCCGCATTCCCCTGAAAAAGCCGGCCCGTCTTCGAAAAAACCGTCCGGCATGGCAAAAGCGCCTGATGTGTCGCTGATTGGCCAGCCCGCGCCGTTGATCGCGATTGTCTTAATGCTTGAAACCACACCAGAATGGTGTTTGGCTGACGAAACAAGGCGGGCATAGAAACCGTAGCTACGCTTCGCCAAAGAATCACAATGGGAGACTGTCTATGTCGCGTATGAACTCTTTCGTCGCCGGCCTCGGTCTGGCGGCTTTTTTGTCCACCAGCGCTGCCTTTGCCGGCGATCCGGCGAGCTGCAAGGCGGTGCGCCTTTCCGATGTCGGCTGGACCGACATCCAGGCGACGACCGGCATCGCCTCCGTGCTGCTGACCGCGCTCGGCTATGAGCCGCAGACGATCCAGCTGTCGGTGCCGGTGACCATGGCGTCGCTGAAGAACAAGGATCTCGACGTGTTCCTCGGCAACTGGATGCCGTCGATGACCAACGACATCAAGGACTATACCGCCGATGGCTCGGTCGAGACGATCAGCACCAACCTGACCGGCGCCGGCTACGGTATCGTCGTGCCGACCTATGTCGCTGACGCCGGCGTGAAATCGCTGACCGATATCGGCAAGTTCAAGGACAAGTTCAACGGCAAGATCTATGGCATCGAGGCCGGCAATGACGGCAACCGCATCATCCTCGACATGATCAAGAACCCGAAAGACAACCTCGAAGGCTTCGAGCTGGTCGAATCCTCGGAGGCCGGGATGCTGACGCAGGCCGAGCAGTCGATGAAGAGCAATGAATGGATCGCCTTCCTCGGCTGGACGCCGCATCCGGTGATGGGTGCCATGAAGATCACCTATCTCGATGGCATGGGCGACAGCGGCTTCGGCGCCGCCACTGTCCATACCAATGTGCGCAAGGGTTACACCACCGAGTGCCCGAATGCCGGCAAGTTCATCGCCAACCTGAAGTTCAATCTCGATATGGAAGGCGAGATAATGGACGCGATCCTCAAGGGCGCTGACGCCAATACGGCTGCGACCGACTGGCTCAAGAAGCATCCGGACGCGGTTGCTCCGTGGATTGCCGGCGTGACCACTTTCGATGGCGGCGACGCCGCTGCAGCCGTGAAGACTGCGCTCGGAAGCTGAGCAGGTCTTGCGTTCGGCGTGACCGATCAAGAAGGGCAGTCACTGTAGAAAGGGCTGCCCTTTTTCATATCCTGTGACAAGATGACCGTCCGGCAAGGACGGCGACTGCCAAAGAGGGGCAAGATGGATCCGATTTCAAAATTCTTTGTCAGTTATAAAATCCCCATAGGCGAGTGGGGCAAAGCGTTCTTCACCTTCCTTACCGACAATTTCAACACCTTCTTCCGCGGCCTCTCCGGCGGCTTGAATTTCCTGCTCGATGGAGTGGTCGACACGCTGCTGTTGGTACCGCCGGTCCTTCTCATCGCGCTGATTGCACTGCTTGCCTATTATCTGCAGCGATCGAGAGGCTTGGCGGTGGCTGTCTTTCTCGGGTTGCTGTTCATCCTCAACCAGAACCTCTGGAAGCAGACGGTAGAGACACTGGTGCTGGTGGTTGCCGCCGCCGCCGCCTCGATGGCCATCGGTGTGCCACTCGGTATCTGGGCGGCGCACAAGCCGAAGGTCTATCGCGTCATGCTGCCGGTGCTCGATTTGATGCAGACGCTGCCGACCTTCGTCTACCTCATCCCGGTGCTGACGCTGTTCGGCCTCGGCAATGCGCCCGGCCTCATCGTCACCATCATCTTCGTCATCCCGACCGCGGTTCGTCTCACGCATCTCGGCGTCGTCTCGGTGCCGAAGTCGATCGTCGAGGCCGGCGAGGCGTTCGGCGCCACCAAGAGCCAGTTGCTGTGGAAGGTGGAGCTGCCCTCGGCGCTGCCCACCATCATGGCCGGTCTGACGCAGTGCATCATGCTGTCGCTATCGATGGTGGTGTTTGCCGCACTGATCGGCGCGGGCGGCCTCGGCACCGAAATCAACCGGGCGCTGGGTTCGCGCAAGATCGACCTCGGGCTTGAGGCGGGCCTCGCCATCGTCGTTTTGGCCATCGTGCTCGACCGGATGACCCGCATCGCCGTTGGAGGCAAGAAATGACCGTCGCCGTCGATTTCCGGAACGTCGATATCGTCTTCGGCGCCGACCAGGCCGGATCGCTGAAGATGATCGACGCCGGAGCCAGCCGCGCCGAGATCCTCGAAAAGACCGGCAATGTACTGGGTTGCGCCGGCGCCAGCCTGACCGTGAACGAGGGCGAAATCTCCGTGCTGATGGGTCTCTCCGGTTCGGGCAAGTCGACATTGCTGCGGGCGGTCAACCGGCTCAACGTGGTGTCGCGCGGCCAGGTGCTGGTCAAGGATGGCGACAAAACCGTCGACGTCGTCACCTGCGACGAGGCGACCCTGCGGCGCCTGCGCCAGAAACAGGTGGCGATGGTGTTCCAGCAGTTCGGCCTTTTGCCCTGGCGCACGGTGGAGGAGAATGTCGGTCTCGGCCTCGAACTCGCCGGCGTACCGGAAGCCGAGCGCAAGGAGCGCGTGCAACGCCAGCTCAAGCTGGTCAATCTCGACCAGTGGTCGAAGAAATACGCGCATGAGCTGTCGGGCGGCATGCAGCAGCGCGTCGGCCTGGCGCGGGCCTTCGCCACCGAGGCGCCGATCCTGCTGATGGACGAGCCGTTCTCGGCGCTCGACCCGCTGATCCGCACCAAGCTGCAGGACGAATTGCTGCAGCTCCAGGCCGAATTGAAGAAGACCATCATCTTCGTCAGCCACGACCTTGAGGAGGCGCTGAAGATTGGCTCCCACATCACCATCATGGAGGGCGGGCGCATCGTGCAAACCGGCGCGCCGGAGGACATCGTGCTGCGGCCTGCCAACGACTATGTCCGCGACTTCATCGCCAATGTGAACCCGCTGTCGGTGCTGACCGCCTGGAACGTGATGCGCGACCGTCGCGATCTGGAGCACGGCAAGGATGGCTGGGTGTGGCTCGACCGCCGCAAGACGACGCGCTTCAAGATCGATGAGCATGGGCTGGTGGCGGCGGCCGAACGCGATGGCAAGCCGGCGGTCTGGGTGTCGTGCGCCGACGTCGAAGGCCAATCCGAGGAAGCCGCGCAAGTGTTCTGGGCCAATCCGGGCACTTCGCTGAAAACCGTGATGCTGGCCATGCACCGTTCGCAGACCGCTCCCGTGGCGCTGTTCGACGACCAGTCGCGCTTCGTCGGCGCCATCGGTATCCGCGACGTGCTGAGCGCGGTGCTGCGGCGGTAACCTTCGCCGTCAATTCAGCCCATAGGGCGGTTTAGTGTTTTCGAGGGAACAGCCGGGTCGCATAATTGAGGTTGAGGAATGCGAAACGCGACGGTGGCTGCACTCATATACGAGTTTCTATTCGACGTTTACCGGCTAATCGACGCCGAGCGAGAGCACAACGAGTGGCTGCCAGACGAACATAGTGTGGTGCGTGAAGCCTTCTTTCACAGTTACATCAGCTGCTGGGAGTGGAGTACCTCGGTGCTGGAGGAGGTCGGCGCCACCAAGACCCTCCAGCTGCCGCACATTAGGCAAGACCCGAACAGGCGCAGTCCGTACAGCTACCCTTTAATGACCTTGGACGACTGTCGCGTTGCAGACTTTTTAGAGTTCGAGACATTCGACAATTATTGCTATGCAATGTTCACCTTTTACCAATTGATCGGTCAAACTTCGCGTGAGAACGAGGTCAATCTGGCCGTTCGGTCTCCCCGGTTCTTGGAGGCAGTCGCATCCAAGGACGATGTCTTCCTGATCGAGGACATTCATTGCGTTAAATTTAGACGAGATCGCTTCGAGGAAAAGGTGATGACGCGTTGGGACGAGATGCAACTTCGCATATTTCGACGCAAGGACGGCGTACTGAAATAGGCAACCAGCCTATCCACCGCTCGTTGACCTATGCTGGTTGAAGTTGAGAGCAGACCGACGAAGAACCGGCTAACGAAACTGCCCTGTCATCTTGTGGCAGCCTTATGCCGCCAGCGGCAGGCGCAGCTGCGTTAGCAGGCCACCGCCCGGGTTGTTAGACAGGCTGATCTCGCCGCCGGCGGCGCGCGCGATGTTGCGGGCAATGGTCAGGCCGAGGCCCAGACCGCCGGTCTGGCGGTTGCGCGATTGTTCGAGGCGCACGAACGAGCCGAACACGGCGTCGATCTGTGCCTGCGGTATCCCGGGCCCTTCATCGCGGATGGTGAGCAGGATCATGTCTTCCGACCGGCGCAGCGTAAGATGCGCCTTCTTGCCGTAGGTGACCGCGTTCTGCACCAGATTGGTGACACAGCGCTTGAGCGCGACCGGCCGCGCCATGCAGATCAGCCCGCGCGAACGGGTCTCGTCGTCGAACGATACGTCGTCATAGCCGTCGGCGATCGATTCCACGAGCGACCAGAAATCGATGCGTTCGTTCTTTTCCTCCGTCACTTCGAAGGTGGCGAAGTCGATCACCGAGCTGGCGATGCCCTCGACATCGGCGAGGTCGTGCGCCAATGCCTCGCGGACCGCCGATTTGCGCAACAGCTCCAGGCGCAGGCGCATCCTGGTCATCGGCGTGCGCAGATCATGCGCCAATGCCGCCGCCAGATGTTCGCGGTCCTCGACATATTCGCGCAACCTTGCCTGCATGGCGTTAATCGCCTTAGCGGCGGCACGGACCTCGCGGCTGCCGCTCTCGGCGATCGGCGGGCTCTTTAGATCCTTGCCGATCCGGTTCACGGCGGTTTCCATCATCCGGTAGGGCGCCGTCAGCCGGCGCAGCGACCAGATCGACATGATCACCACCAGCCCTGCGATCAGCGAATAGAGCGGCAGGCTGTCGAAGCTCAGGATCGGGCCGACCGGCGTGATCGGCTCGGTGAAGTTCAGCCATTGGCCGTCGGCGAAGCGCAGCGAGGCCGTCAGCTTGTCGCTCTGGGCGAAGTCGGCGGCCAATACCAGAAGGTCGCGCTCGACCTGGCCGATGTCGGGTCCCGGGGCCGTGCCGTCCGCGTCATCGGCCTCGCGCGTCGCCGGATCGCGGCGTACGCGTGCATCGGTGATGCCGAATTTCGACAGCCTGCCGACGAGGATGTCTTCGAGTTCGGCCAGTTCGTCGTCACCGGCGATCGACGAAGTGACCGCCGGTGTGTCCGAAACGGTGAGCGCATAGGTTGAATTGAACAGGCCGCTCGCCGTCGCCTTGCGCTCGTCCGGACTGGCGTCATGCATGAGCTGCACCAGCGAGAAGGCACGGTCGTTGAGCCGGTAGAGGTCGACGACGTCGTTGGCGGCGGCGCGGTCGCGCGATACGATGTAAAGGGTCGCGACCTGGCTGATCAGCAGGCCGGCAATGACGATCAGCAGCACCCAGACAGGCAAGGTCTGCGGCAGGAAACGCCTCATTCGGAGGTCGTCTCGGGCAGGAACTGGTAGCCGCCGCTGCGCACGGTCAGGATCAGCTTGGGCGTTTTGGGGTCGTCTTCCATCTTGCGCCGCAACCGGCTGACCAGGATGTCGATGCTGCGGTCGAAGGAATAGTCGCTGTCGCCGCCGGACAGTTCGATGAGCTGGTCGCGGGTCAGCACGCGCTGCGCGCTCTTGACGAAGGTCTGCAGCAGGTTGAATTCGGCCATGGTCAGCTCGACCCTGACATCGTCGGGTGCGATCAGCCGGCGCCGAGCACAGTCCATCGTCCAGCCGGCGAAGCGGTAGATCTGCTTGGTGGTGGCGCGCTTGGGCTCGGCGGCGCCATTGCGCCTGAGCACGGCGCGGATGCGCGCCAAAAGCTCGCGCGGGTCGAAGGGTTTGGGCACATAGTCGTCGGCGCCCATTTCCAGGCCGACGACGCGATCGGTCGTCTCGGTGACGGCGGTCAGCATGATGATCGGCGTCGAGTACTGGGCGCGCAGGTCGCGGCACAGCTCCAGCCCGCTCTTGCCGGGCAGCATCACGTCAAGGACGATGAGGTCCACCTGGACGCGCCGCAGGATGGTCTCCATCTCGACACCGTCGGCGGCAACCGAGGTGTGCAGGCCCCGCTTCTGGAAGAATTCCTGCAGCAGGTCGCGGATGCCCTTGTCGTCGTCGACGATCAGTATGTGTGCGTCGGATTTCACAGCAGCCCTGTCATTGTTGCCAAGCCCTTCTGTCTTTGATTGCCAAGCCCTTCTGTCACAACCCACACGATAGAATTCAGGCCATATGTTGGCCAGTGGCTATGATGGGTTCACACCGGCTTTCTCAGACACAATCCAGAAACAAAATTCTACAGTTCAGAAAAACTCCTGAAAAATTTCAAGGGCATAACTGGTCTCGTGGCGGTCAGGTCATCGGCTGCGACGCTAGTCTCCGGGTTTACGGATAAACCGATGCCAAGGTTGTCGATCAGTTTGTTGGGTGCGTTGCTGGGCTTCTGCCTGGTCACTGCCGCTGTCGGACAATCGGACGCAAAGGTGACGCTCACAACCCGGAGCGAACGGTGCGCCAATCTCAGCCACCAATTTGATGAAGCCCTCGAAACCCACGCCACGGCAACGCAGGTCACCGCGGCAAAGGCACTTCAGAGAAAGGGCAACCGGTACTGCGCCGCCAAGAAACAGGCGCAGGGCATCCGGATGCTCGCCAATGCTTTGAAGCTGCTTGGAGTGACGCCGAACGACCCGGTTCAGTAACACTCAGAAACTTGACCCGCATAAAAAGGAAACGAAGCCATGAAAAAGTCCATCCTCTCCGCCACCGGTCTCGCCGTCGCTCTGGCTTTCGCGATGCCGGCTCTCGGCAACGCCGCCGCCACCACGACCGCTGCTCCGGCTGCTTCGACGACCACAGCTCCGGCGACTGCCGCTCCGGCCAAGGCTGCTCCGAAGAAGGTCGTCAAGAAGACCGTCAAGAAGCACAAGAAGGCTGCCGAGAAGGCCGTCAAGAAGGACGCCCCGAAGACGTAATCAGGTCCGGCATAAAATGCCGGCTGTTGGCCAAGGACGCTCCAGCTGGTTTCGGCTGGAGCGGCCTTCTTCCTGTCCGAGCGCTGAAGCCCTGACGAAGTCTGGCACCGGCAGCTTCCGCCTCGACTGACACTTAACCCGTTTGCAACGCCGGCCGTGTAGGACAATCCGCATGAAGAAGCGGCTTTCGTCCATTTTGCGCTCGATGGTGATCGGCGGCCTGGTTGCCACCGGCGTCGCCAGGGTGCTGATCCTGTTCACCGCCAGCCCGGTGCCCGATCCGGCCACCGGACGCACCGAGCCTTCGCTGTTCGCGCCGGCGATTTCCACCAACTGGGACTACATCACGCCGGCACAGACCTGGCTGCTGATCGTGCTGACAGGCGCGACGTTGATCTGCGTCGCCGCGTGGCCGATCACGGTCTGGCTGGAACGCCGGGCGGATGCGGGTGGAAACCGCTTTCACCCCGATATCCGGCCCGCCACGACCGCGCGGCAGATTCCCAGCCGCCGCATGTTCGGCCGCCAGGGCCGTTGAACGGCAACCGACACTTTCCCACATGATTGTGAATGGCCGCGTCGGCGGACACTGGTTTTCGCGCGTCGACCAAAATGGACGACCGCTTTCGCTGGTGCCAGAATGGCGGCAGGGTTGCTACGCCAGAGCAATTCACCGTTTCGTGGAAACGGCGAACCGTTCTGATCCTTTGTCTTGACGCAATTCCGGGCGGAAAACCGTTTTACACTTTTCCTGGAATTGCTCTAACTGTCGGTTCCAATGCCTGAAATCACCACAAAACCGCGCGTCCAGGTCAAGCCGCAGATCGAACGGCCAAAGCTCTACAAGGTCATCCTCATCAATGACGATTTCACGCCGCGCGAATTCGTCGTGACGGTGCTGAAGGGTGAGTTCAAACTCAGCGAAGACCAGGCGCATCGGGTGATGATCACCGCGCATCGTCGCGGCGTCTGCGTCGTCGCCGTGTTCACCAGGGATGTCGCCGAGACCAAGGCGACGCGCGCCACCGATGCCGGCAAGGCCAAGGGCTATCCGCTGATGTTCAAGACGGAGCCGGAGGAGTAGCTCTACCGTCCTTCGCGGTACCACATCGAACCCATTGCCAGAAGCAGCAGGCCGAGGCCGAGGAAGCCGCCGAACAGCGGCACGCGCGAGACGGCCTTGAGCACGCTGTCGTCCGTGGTGCGCAGTCCGATCCAGTCGTTGCCGGACGCGGCACCAGCCGAGCGCACAGGCACGATGGAGGGTAGCGTCACGTCGCTGCCAAGGGCTGCGGACGACGCCAGCCGGCGCACGCTGCCGCCGGTGGCTTCAGCCGGCGCCTTCAGCCGGCTTTCGGTGGAAATGACGTCGGCGAATTCCGGGGCGTTGACCGGCCCGACATGGGCGAGCGCGGTGAGGTCGCCATTGGCGACCTGATAGAGGCCGATCTCGCTGGTCTCGACGCTGCCGAGGAAGACGCCGGGCTCGGATTTCTCGAGCTTGACGGTCAAGGTCTTGCCGGATGGGGTGATGATCTGCGCGGGGCCGGGATCGTCGGCCATCGTCTGGCGGCGGATTTCCAGCACCATGCCGCGGCCGTCGGCGGTCAGCCGCTCTTCCTCGAGCTCAGGCTCCTTCATCAGCCAGTGGGCGATGCGCCGGTAGAGCTGGACATGCGGGCCGCCGCCCTCGAAGCCGCGCGCCCACAGCCAGCCCTGATCGGACAGCAGCATGCCGACGCGGCCTTCGCCCTTACGGTCGAGCAACAGCAGCGGCCGGTTGTCGGCGCCCTTCATCACCACTGCGCCTTCGGGATTCTGCACGCCGATGGTGCGGAACCAGCGGCTCCAGTGCGGCGGCTCGGTGGCAGAGCCATCCAGCCCACGCGTCACCGGGTGGCGCTGGCCGAGTTCGGTGAGGCGCGGATAGAAGGCCTTGTCGACCACCTCGCCGGTCGGCATCGCCGGCAGGGCGGACATCAGCGGCGTACGCGCGATCGAGCTTTCGCCGGCATATTCGGGGCCGGCCGCGATCAGCAGCGCGCCGCCCTTTTCGACATATTCGGAGATGTAGTCGTAATAGAGGATCGGCAGCACGTCGCGGTGCTGGTAGCGGTCGAAAATGATGAGGTCGAAATCCTTGATCTTCTCGACGAACAGTTCGCGGGTCGGGAAGGCGATCAGCGATAATTCGTTGATCGGCGTGCCGTCCTGCTTTTCCGGCGGCCGCAGGATGGTGAAATGGACGAGATCGACCGAGGCGTCGGATTTCAGCAGGTTGCGCCAGGTGCGTTCGCCGGCATGCGGCTCGCCGGAGACGAGCAGCACGCGCAAGTTCTCGCGAATGCCGTCGATGAGCGCGATGGCGCGGTTGTTGGTGTCGGTCAGTTCGCCCGGTTCGCGATCGATGGCGAGTTCGACGATGTTGCGGCCGGCGCCCGGAATGGTGACCTGCAACGGCATCGCCTGGCCGACAGTGGCGTGCTCGACCGCGACCTGTTCGCCATTGACCGAAACGCGCACATCGACCGGGCCGGTCTCGTTTTCGGTCGAGACGACGCGGTAGGTCATGTCGAGCGGCTTGCCGACAAGGCCGAAGCGCGGGGCGTTCTCGAAACGTATGCGGCGATCCTTCTCGTGATCGTTGCCGGTTATCAGCGCATGCAGCGGAGCGTTGAAATCGGGCGCTCCCGGGGGGGCGTCATGGACCTCGCCATCTGTGATCATGATGGCGCCGCCGATCCGTGACGGCGGCACGTCGCGGAAGGCGCCTTCAAGCGCGCCGAACAGCCGTGTCTCGGTGCGTTCCTCGGCGGCCTCGGATTTGCCGGCCTCGACGACGCGCACGTCGAACTGCTTGAAGCGGCCAAGCCGCTGCTGCAGCCCGGCCAACGCCTCGTCGGTCTGCTTGGTGCGGTCGCCGATATCCTGGCTCTGGCTGCGGTCGACGACGAGGGCGACAACGCTTTTCAGCGGCTCGCGCTCCTCGTTGAGGAACACCGGGTTGAACAAAGCGGCGGCGAGCGCCAGAAGGGCGATGAAGCGGAAGACCGAACCGCGCTGGCGAAACCACAGGCCGACCAGCGCAAGCAGCGCCAGCGGCACCAGCGCCAAGGTCAGCAGTGGCCAGGAGATCAGCGGTTCGAAGGAGATCGACCAATTCATTCCTTACCCTCCTCTTTTTGGGGAGGGTTTATCCGCGACCGGAGGGCACCAAACAAACTCATTCTACTGCCCCAGCCGTTCGAGCAGTATGGGTACGTGCACCTGGTCGGATTTGTAGTTGCCGGTCAGCATGTACATCATGATGTTGACGCCGGCGCGCAGCGCGTAGATGCGCTGCATCGGGTCAGCCGGCACGGTTGGCAGCAGCGCATCGCCGTTCTCGTCGACCGCCCAGGCGCCAGCGAAATCATTGGCGGTGATCATGATCGGCGAGACGCCATCGCCGGTACGCACCGGCCGGTTCTCGGCGTTGCTGGCGTCGAGCGAGGCCTCGACCCAGAGCGGGCTGCCGGCGAAGCGGCCGGGGAATTCGGGCAGGATGAAGAAGGATTTGGTCAGCACGTGGTCGGACGGTACCGGTTCCAGCGGCGGCACGTTGAGATTGCCGAGGATGTCGCGCAGCCGCTCCGTCGCCGGGCTGGTCGAATCGGCGCCGATGCCGTTGGCGAACTGGTCGCGGGTGTCGAACAGCACCGTGCCGCCTTGCTGCATATAGGCGTCGACGCGGGCGATCGCTGCCTGGCTGGGCATCGGTGCGGCCGGATCGATCGGCCAGTAGATCAGCGGATAGAACGACAGCTCGTCCCGGGAGATGTCCACACCGGCCGGCTCGCCCGGTTCCAGCGCCGTCTTCTCGACCAGGAATCGCGTCAGCCCCTCGAGCCCGGCGCGGCTGATCGAATCGTCGCCCGGCACACCGGTCAGCACATAGGCGATGCGGGTCTTCGAAATCGCCTCGATGGCAATTTCGTCACCCGGCTTGGCGTCGTCGGCGCGGGCAAGGTCGGCATGACCGAACAAGCTACCCAGCGCAATCAGGACGGCGGCGGTGGTTGTCACGGCACCGGCGCGGCGCGGCCGGCGTGAAAACAGGCCGCCCATCCAGAACACCGCCAGCGTATCAAGCAGCATCAGCACCAGGGCGGCCGCGACCAGCGTGCCTTTCAAACTGCGCGATTCGTCAAAGGCATACTGGATCGAGGTGACCGGAACAGTGATTTGCGGGCGCGCCAGGGGCGCCAACTTGCTGTCGGCTTCCAGCAGATTGTGGGCAAATACACCCGTCTCGGAACCATAGAGACCGGGCGGGTTTTCAAAAGTCACCGGCAGCGCGCCAGCGCCCGGTACAAGCGGCCGTGCATCCGGCGTCGGCGGCACCAGCGAGCCGTCGGCTGCAATCATGCGATAGGGCGCCAGCGACGCCGCGGCCGCTTCGGCATTGGCGATGGCCGCGCCCTGGTTGCGCGACAGCTGCACGATGCGGCGCAGCATCTCGACGAAGCTGCCAGAGATCGGCAGGTTCGACCAGGTTGCCTCGGGGGTGACGTGGAACAGCACCAGCGTGCCCTTGCCTTTCTTCAGTCCGGTGACCAGCGGCGTGCCGTCGGCAAGGGCCGCCCAGGTGCGCTCGACGATATCGGGTGTCGGCTCGGCCAGCACCTGCCTGCTGACGGTGACCTCGGTCGGCGGCGCCAGATCGGCGAACGGGCCGGCCTTGGGGAATTCGGTGACCGGCTGCGGCGACGTCCATGACAGCGCGCCGCCGAGCGACCGCTCGCCGGTGCGAAGGCGGACGGGCAGCAAATCGTCGTCATCGCCCGCGGTGGCCAGCCGCGAACCGGCGAAACGCACCAGCGTGCCGCCATTGTCGACCCAATCGACAAGTCTCTGCCGGACCTGTCCGGGAATGGTGCCGATATCGGCCATAACGATCATCGCGGGCTTCTGGTCGAGGATTTGCGGTATGGCGTCGGCAAGATCGGCGCTGGAGGGTTCGACCAGATCGGCGAAGGGCTGCAGCGCCCGCCTGATGTAGTAGAGCGGCGACAAAAGCGGCTGTGCCTGGTCGGCCTCGGCCTGCGACAATAGACCGACGCGCCGCCGCTTGGAGCTTTCGTCGAGGACGCGGACCGCACCAGCCTGCCGCTCGCCGTCGAGCGCGATGGAAGCGAAGTCGTTGCGCAGCTCGAACGGCACCGCCATGGTGCCGGTGGCGGTGGTTTCGCCAGGCGAAAAGGTCAGCGTCGCATCGGCGATGCGGCGGCCCTTGTCATCGAAGGCGCCGGCGGTGACCTGCGCCGGGGCAGGGTCGCCCGGCGCGCGGATGGCGGTCAGTGCAAAGCCGTCGACCTGGTTGTCGGCGGCGGTCAGGCCGGTCAGCGACAGCCTGTCCGCGGTTGCCCAGACGACACGCGCGGCATTTTTCGACAAAAGCGTGTTGAAGGCGGCCTCATCGCCTTTTGCCGCCAGGCCGTCGGCAAGCACGGCGACACTGGCCCCGGGCAAGGTCTCCAGCACGCCGGCGACGCGGGCATAGACGGCGGGCCGGTCGGTCGGGATCGGCCGCGGCTTGGCGGCGCGCAGCCGGTCAAGCGCGGTGGCGGCATCGAACGGGCCGATCTCGGCATTGGCCTTTTCGGCAGTGAAGGCGATGACGACCGGCACGCCGTTGGAGCCGGCATCGTTGATCAGCCGCTCGGCGGTGGCGACGCGTTTGCCCCAGTCTGCGGCACTTGCCCAGTCATTGTCGATGACCAGGGCAAGGGCGGCTCCCTCGGCCGGCAGCTTTTCGCGCGGGTTGAAGACCGGGTCGGCCAATGCCGCGACGATGAGGGCCGCCATCAAGAGCCTGAGCAGTGTCAGCCACCACGGGCTCTGCTGCGGCGTCTCCTCGCGCTTCAGCACGCGGGCCAGGATCTTCAGCGGCGGGAAGATTTCGGTCTGCGGCTTGGGCGGCGTCAGCCTGAGCAGCCACCAGATCACCGGCAGTGCCAGCAGGCCCCACAGCACCATGGGGGCGCCAAAGGAAAGCGGCAGCCAACTCATGCGACAGCCTTTCCTGGCCGATCGCCGCCGGCGATCATGCCGGCACGACCGCCGGCGGTCGGCCTGGCCGAGGAGCCATCAGTGGTCATCGCCATGTGCAGCCGCACCAGCGCGTCGGAGGCGAGCCGATCGGTGTGGTTGACGGTAAAGCTCCAGCCAAGACGTTTGCACCAGGCCGCCAGTTCGTGGCGCCGGGCGGCGTAGAGCAGGCGATACTCATCGCCGAGCATTTCGGCGCGGCCGGCGGTCAGCTTGTCGCCGGTCTCGGGATCGGTGAATTCGGTGCGGCCGGCATAGGGGAAGGTCTCCTCGGCCGGGTCGGCGACCTCGATCAGGTGGGCACGCACGCCGTGGCGGGCCAGCACGTCGAGCCAGGCCATCGTCTCTTCGACCGGATCGAGGAAGTCGCTGACGATGACGATGTCGCAGAAGCGCCTGATGTCGGACAGGTCGGGTTTTGCCGGCAAATCGCCGGCATGCATCAACTGGGCGGCGATGCGTTCGGCGCCGTTGCGGGCGGTGAACGGGTCGGTGAGGCCCGGCCAGGCGATGCGCTCGCCGCTGCGCGACAACAGTTCGGCCATGGCCAGCGCCAGCACCAGCGCGCGCGATTGCTTGGAAACGCTGGCGCCGGTCGATTTGTAGAGCATCGACGGCGAGGGGTCGGCCCACAGCCAGACCGTATGGGCGGCTTCCCATTCGCGGTCGCGCACATAGGTGTGGTCGTCGCGGGCCGAGCGGCGCCAGTCGATGCGCGAGGAATCTCCCTCGACATAGGGCCGGAACTGCCAGAAATTTTCACCGATGCCGCGCTTGCGGCGGCCATGCCAGCCGGCGATCACGGTGTTGACGATGCGGCGCGCCTCGACCAGCAGGTCTGGCACAAGCGAGGCTCGCAACCGGCCACGGGCGAGCGCGTCGCGCGTCGCTGCCGGAGCCTGGACCTCGCCGATGCGCGGCATCAAATTCCTTTCACGAGTTTCGCCACCACGTCACGCACGCCGGTGCCTTCGGCGCGGGCGGCGAAGGTCAGCGCCATACGATGCTGCAGCACCGGCTCGGCCAGCGCACGGACGTCGTCAACCGAGGGCGCCAGCCGTCCGTCGTAAAGCGCGCGCGCCCTTGTGCACAGCATCAGCGCCTGGCTGGCGCGCGGGCCGGGACCCCAGGCGACGTTCTTGTCGGTCTCGGCATTGCCTTGGCCGGGACGCGCCGAGCGCACCAGCGTCAGGATCGCCTCGACGACGCTTTCAGGCACCGGCATGCGGCGGATCAGCGTCTGGATCTCCTTCAGCCGCACCGGCTGCAGCACGTTTTGCGCTTTCGCGTCCTCGATGCCGGTGGTTTCCAGAAGGATGCGGCGCTCTGCCTCGATCTCGGGATAGAGGATATCCACCTGCATCAGGAAGCGGTCAAGCTGGGCCTCGGGCAACGGATAGGTGCCTTCCTGCTCCAGCGGGTTTTGGGTTGCCAGCACGTGGAAGGGCGCCGGCAGGTCATGGCGGGCGCCGGCAATGGTGACGTGGTATTCCTGCATGGCCTGCAGCAGCGCCGACTGGGTACGCGGCGACGCGCGGTTGATCTCGTCGGCCATCAGCAACTGGGCGAAGATCGGCCCGGAGATGAAGCGGAAGGAGCGTTTGCCGGTTTCGTCCTGCTCCATCACTTCGGAGCCGAGGATATCGGACGGCATCAGGTCCGGCGTGAACTGGATGCGACGCGAATCGAGGCCGAGCACGATGCCAAGTGTTTCGACCAGCTTGGTCTTGGCGAGGCCCGGCACGCCGACCAAAAGCGCATGGCCACCGGCCAGCAGAGCCACCAGAGTACGCTCGACGACGCTTTCCTGTCCGAAGATGACCCGGCCGACCCCGTCGCGGATCCGGGAGATGTCGGCAAGCGCCTTTTCGGCCTCGGCGATCATGTCCTTTTCGCTGATCGGGCTTTCCTTGACCATCACGCTCATGCCGCATCGATCCTTGTGGTTGGAATACCATGGCTGGAACAACGGCTGCACCATACCATAAGTTGCCGCGATTCGGCCTCGCGTGGCGCCTATGTCGAAACTTAAATCACAGACTTAGGCTGACAAGCGCAACAACAGTGACTATTTCGTGACCATGACGGGACCCTTGGGACATCGTGAAGAAAGCCTGACGGATGCCACCGAGGCGCGTGGCCTCGAGGCGCTCATCTCGCGCGCCGCCCGTGCCGGCAAGGGGGCGGCACCCGTCGAACGCTGGAATCCCGACTTCTGCGGCGATCTGGACATGGAGATCAAGTCCGACGGCACCTGGTTCTATCTGGGCACGCCGATCGGGCGCATGCCGCTGGTGCAGCTTTTCTCCTCGGTGCTGCGCAAGGACGCCGATGGCAGGACCTATCTGGTGACACCGGTGGAAAAGGTCGGCATCCGCGTTGCCGATGCGCCGTTCATCGCGGTCGAAATGGACGTTTCGGGTAGCGGCGAAGCGCAGACCATCACCTTCCGCACCAATGTCGGCGATGTCGTCGAGGCCGGGCCGGAACGGCCGCTGCGCTTCGTCGACGAGAACGAGACCGGCGGATTGAAGCCCTATGTGCTGGTGCGGGGCCGTCTGGAGGCGCTGGTGGCGCGGCCGGTTATGTATGAGCTGGTCGGGCATGGCGAGGAGGTCGAGATCGGCGGCGAGACGATGTTCGCGGTGCGCTCCAAGGGCGCCGTGTTCCCGATCATGCCGGCGGACCAGTTGAAGCGGCTGAGCGCGTGATGGACCAGGTGACGCCGGCGCCGTTTTCATCCGCGGATTTTCGCGCGCGTTTTGCCGTGCAGCCGGATGCGCATGCCGGCGACGATTATGGCGATCATCGCTTCAACCCCGGCCATCCGCGCCTCAACCAGGGCAAGGCGCTGCGCAATGCCGCGGTGCTGATCCCGGTGGTCGATCATGAGGGCGATGCGACGGTTCTCCTGACCAAACGGGCCGAAAAGCTGCGCAGCCATTCGGGGCAGGTGGCATTTCCCGGCGGCACCATCGATCCGACCGATCCGAGCCCTGAGGCGGCGGCGCTGCGCGAGACTTTCGAGGAGATCGGGCTTGGCCGAGACCGCATCGAGATCATTGGCCGCATGCCCGACTATGTCGCCGGCAGCGGCTACCGCATCGCGCCGGTGCTGGGCATCGTGCGGCCCGGTTTCCAACTGACGCTCAACGCCGACGAGGTCGACGCCGCTTTCGAAGTGCCGCTGCGCTTCCTGATGGACCCGGCCAACCACAAGCGCGACAGCCGCATGTGGAACGATCTCGAATGGTTCTTCTACGACATGCCTTACGGCGAACGGCGCATCTGGGGCGTCACCGCCGGCATCATCCGTACCCTCTATGAAAGGCTTTATGCGTGAGTGTCTCGATCGCGGACAGGGCCGACTGGCTCGGCGACAAGCATCTGCAGCGCCTGCTGTTCGCACTGGCCGAAGGCGGTGAAGAGGCGCGAGTCGCCGGCGGCGCGGTGCGCAACACGCTGATGGGCCAGCCCGTCGCCGACATCGACATCGCCACCACCTGCCTGCCGCAGCAAACCCTCCGCCGCGCCGAAGCGGAAGGGTTCAAGGCGGTGCCAACCGGCATCGAACATGGGACAATCACCGTGGTTGCCGGCGGAAAACCTTATGAAATCACCACCTTGCGCGCCGATATCGAGACCGACGGGCGACGCGCGAAAGTGTCGTTCGGGCGCGACTGGAAGCTTGACGCCGAGCGGCGCGACTTCACCATCAATGCGCTCTATGCCGAGGCCGACGGCAGGGTTGTCGACCTGGTCGGCGGCATTGCCGACATCGAGGCACGCCGGCTGCGCTTCATCGGCGACCCGGAAGCGCGTATCCGCGAGGATTATCTGCGCATCCTGCGCTTCTTCCGCTTCTTCGCCTGGTACGGCGATGGACGGCCGGACGCCGAAGGGCTGAAAGCCTGCGCCCGGCTTAAGGAAGGGCTGGCCCAGCTTTCGGCCGAGCGCATCTGGTCGGAACTGAAGAAGCTCTTGTCGGCGCCCGATCCGTCACGGGCGCTGCTCTGGATGCGGCAGGCAGGCGTCTTGACCGCAGCGCTGCCGGAAAGCGAGAAATGGGGCATCGATGCCATCCATGGGTTGGCCAAGGCCGGGAAGGATCTGGGCTGGGCACCCGACCCGCTGCTCAGACTGGAAGCGATCGTGCCGCCCGATGCCGCTCGCATGAAGACGCTCGCCGAGCGGCTCAAACTCTCGACCGCCGAAGCGGATCGCCTGCGCCACTGGGCGCTTGCCACCGCCGTCGAGCCGAAGACGACCGAGGGCGAACTGGCGAAAAGGCTCTATCGCGGCGACCGGCAGGGGTTTGTCGACCGGCTGCGGCTGTCGCTTGCGGCAGCCAGAGTGCGCGCCGTCGAGGACAATGAGGCGCTGCTCGAAGCCGGTGGCTTTTCGCGCCAGCTTGCCTTCGCCACCAAATGGGAAAAGCCGTTGTTTCCGCTGAAAGGTGCCGATCTCACAGCGCTCGGCGCAACTCCAGGACCGAAACTCGGCGAAATCCTCAGGAATCTCGAGGCGGAATGGGTCGAAGCCGGGTTTACCCCTGATCGCGACGCGCTCCTCAAGCGCGCCGCCGAAGCTTTGAACGCCGGGTAGATCAGGCCGCGTCGCGGCTCTTTTCGATGCGCGAGCGGATCGCCTCGATCATCGTCTCGCGGATGACCGTCTCACCATGCGTCTCGCGCATGTGCTCGACGGCACGGCGCATGACCTCGGCCTCCTCGTCGGCACGCGTGTGCCAGTCACAGCCGGGCACGAGCGACCCGCAGTGAAATTCCTTCATGAGATTTCTCCTTTTCCTCCGTGAAGCCTGGTCGAGGCTCCGGTACTTTTTTTGGCTCATGGTCCGGTTCCAGGGTTTAATCCGCGGACCGCGAGCGGGTGAGAAGCATAACACAGATGGGGCGGCATTGGTTGCGGTCAACGGCAAACAGGCGGAGCAGCGCTGCTCCACCCTCTTAACACTATCCCGAAACAGGACCGGACATCGTCTCATCCTGCTCTGGCGGGCAAGCCATCATTTTGCGGCCTTGACGGCCTCGGCGACCTTGTTCTTGCCCTTCATATCCCATGAGACACGGACTTTTTCACCGACCTGCAGGCCAGGATCCTTGAAGGTCTTGGGAAGCGTAAAAGACGATCCATCGTCGAGGACCAGACTCATGGCCGTTGCGTCAAAGGTCTTGATCGTTCCGGTGGTGTGCTTGACGGCGGCGAATGCCACCGAACCGGAAGCGAGAAGGGCAGCGGCGGCCGCCGAAACAATGATCTTGCGCATTGCGAAGTACTCCTGGAAGTAGGGCATCCCTCTCAATGAGGTGCCCCGCGTCGTCTGGGCCGTCCGGTCGCGTCGGGTCGCGGCTCGCTTTGTCTGACGCAATTCCGGTCGGAAAGCCGTTTCGCACTTTCCTGGAATTGCGCGCAGGCGAACCGCCGGCGCTTCCCGACCCGGCCCCACAAATAGGCCAGTCTTTTCAACGGCCTATTAGACGAAAAAGAAATTTTGCGCCGCACCGTGTGCCACATTCCATGCCCATTTCGAGCGAATGGGACATCAATGCGACTCACGCCGCGCTCACCATTTTGTTACGGCCAGCGAACCTCGGGCGGCAGGCTGGAGAGAATGGACGCGACATTGCCGCCGGTCTTCAGTCCGAAGATGGTGCCGCGATCGTGAAGCAGATTGAATTCGACATAGCGGCCGCGGCGGATGAGCTGTTCGTCACGGTCGCCATCGGTCCAGTTCTCGTTGAAGTTGGCGCGCACGAGGTGACCGTAGACGACGAGAAAGGAGCGGCCGACATCCTGGACGAAGTTGAAATCGGCATTCCAGCCGCCTTTGTCCTCGCCCGAATGCAGCCAGTCGAAAAAGATGCCGCCGGTGCCGCGCGGCTCGTTGCGGTGCGACAGATAGAAGTACTCGTCGCACCAGGCCTTGAATTTCGGGTAATCGGCGACCGCGGCATTCTTCTCGCAAGCGAATTGCATGGCGCGATGGAAGGCGAGAGTATCAGGGTCGTCCTGGGTGCGGCGGCGATCGAGCACCGGTGTCAGATCGGCGCCGCCGCCGAACCATTGGCGCGATGTTACCACCATGCGCGTGTTCATGTGCACGGCCGGAACGTTGGGATTCCACGGGTGCGCGATCAGCGAAATGCCGGATGCCCAGAAGCGCGGGTCTTCCTCGGCGCCGGGCATCTGCTTCCTGAATTCGGGCGAGAACTCGCCATGGACGGTCGAAGTGTGGACGCCGACCTTTTCGAAGACGCGGCCGTGCATCATCGACATGGTACCGCCGCCGCCACGGCCCTCGTCGCGTTCCCACGGCGTCTTTTCGAAACGGCCCGGTGACCACGAGGCCAGCGGCCCGCCAAGGTCCTGCTCGATCTGCTCGAAAGTGGCGCAGATGCGTTCGCGCAGCGCCTCGAACCACAGCCGTGCCTTCATCTTCTTCTGTTCGATGTCGGCGGGCAGGCCTGTCGGTATTTCTGGTCGTTCCAAGTGCCGTCTCCGGTTGGGGCGGCGAGTCCCACAAATGACTCGTCTTTTGCCGGCGCGATCCCTAATCTCTTAAGGGCAAGGGTCAAGTCACTTTGGTTTTGCGCATGATCCTTTCCGAAACTCGATTCCGATTTCGGGTCATGCGCCAGGTGCAAGGAGCTGTTTCGTGCGCACCCCGGCAAGACCGCCGCTGGATGGCCTGAAGAGAAGGCTCGACCAAAGCCGTGCCGAGCGCGTGCGTATGCCGCGCGATGGTTTCCTGCGAGAGACCTTCGTGCTGCCGCGCTCCGATGCGCGGCTCAAGGCCAAGGAATGGTTCGAGCGCTTTCCCAAGCAGGCCTACTGGACCGAGATCGAAAGCTGGTTCGAGCGGCCGGGCGACCTGATCGAGTTCACCATCAGGCGGTTGCCAGCGGCTGACTAGGATGTCCTTGAGAGAGGCGGAGCAACCAGCCTTCTTGCCCCTGTCCCCTCGCGCGCCAGCCGGTCGCCCTTGTTGCGCAACGGGCATTTGTCGATGGACATGCAGCCGCAGCCGATGCAGTCGGTCAGCCCGTCGCGCAGTTTCTTCAACTGGGCGATCTTGTGGTCGAGCCCGTCGCGCCAGGCGGTCGACAAAAGGTTCCAGTCGTCGCGCGTCGGCGTGCGGCCTTCGGGCAGTGATTCAAGTGCGGCACCGATTTCGGCCAGCGAGATGCCGACCTCCTGTGCAACCTTGATGATCGCCACGCGCCGCAGCACATCGCGGCCGTAGCGGCGCTGGTTGCCCGACGTGCGATGGCTGCGGATCAGGCCGCGGGCCTCGTAGAAATGCAGCGCCGACACCGCCACCCCGCTGCGCATGGCCACCTGGCCGACCGTCAATTCCGTTATAGGCGCCATGTCTGATTTTCCGCCCCGATTTTTCCGCTTGACCTAAAGTTAAGTTGAGCTTGTAGCGAAGAAACCCTGGATGTGCAAACGAAGGAGAAGGCGATGTGCGCCTGGGTCAAGATGACGGGAGACGGACTGCCATTATCCGAGTTGCCGGACGGCTTCGCCCGCCACCATGGCGACGGAGAGCGCGACGTTGATGCTGCGCGCCGTACCCTGCATCGGGATGGTCAGCCGCGTATCAGCCGCCTGATGGACAGGATCCGGCACGCCTGCGGATTCCCGGCCAAACAGGAGTATGTCGCCTTCGGCGAAGATGAAGCTGGTGTAGGCCGTCGTGGCTTTGGTCGACAGCAGCACCAGCCGGCGCGAACCAGCCTTGCGCCATTCCTCGAAGGCATGCCAGTCGACATGCCGGGGCAGCCATTTCGAGGTAGTCCATGCCGGCTCGCTTGAGCGCTTTGTCGGAGAGCGGAAATCCGGCCGGTTCGATGATGTCGACGCCAAGTCCGAGGCACGCGGCGAAGCGCAGGATTGTCCCGGTGTTGCCGGCAATGTCAGGCTGGTAGAGCGCGATGCGGAGACGACAGTTCATTTCCGCGTCCTTCTAATAAGTGGCGGATCGGCCACAGCGGCTTGGCGGTTTTGGAAATTGCTGGACCTGCGGGTGGCCATTTTCTGCGAGGTCGGGTATACAGCCAGGATTGTCAACCCGAACCGATGGAGGGGTAATTCATGATGATCATGCACATCCAGCGCCCCTCTCGTGGGCTTACCTGCCTGCCGGCGGTTTCGGTACGACGATTCTCCTGACTCTCTAAGACTTGATCGCACCGATTCCCGCCGAAACGATTTTTCGGCTCTCGAAGGAATCCTGCGATGTTTTTCAAAAAGTCAAAAGGGCTGAACACCCCAGCTGAACCTGTCCGGACCGATGCTTGTCATGTCCAGACCGACGCAAAGCATGCCTCCGGCCGAATGCCGGCGGACGATATTGCTTCGCCTTTTTATCTCGATTTTCACACGGAGGACGGACCGATGTTCGATCCCTATAGAATACCTGGCTCGAGGAGCCTGCATATCCATCGACTGCCGACCTGGGCGCTGCTGATCGGCGACACCTATTCGTCGGCGGTGCACGCCGAGGTTCGCCGCCGGCCGCATCGCGGCATGCTGCCGGATGTCGATTTTTCGCGCGCGGTTCCCGATCTGAGCCGGCCTTCGCTGGTGCGCCGGATCATCCGGCTGATCCGGCCGGGCGCGAAAAACCGGGCTGGCGGCACCGTGTCGTCAGGATCGTCTGGCGCAGCTGTCGGCGAAAAGCCCGCGAGCCCCTATATTGCGCGAAGCAGGGCCGACGGTCCGGGTGATTCCAGACCGTCGGCCCTTGACGCCATGGGTTCCGCGGATTTCGTACGCTCACGTGCCGCGTAAGCGGCACACACATTTCACAGGCATAACCTATGTTGTTGTTTAGCTGGTTTGAAAAAAGGCTCGATCCGTTCCCCGCAGCGGAACCGGTCGAGCCGCCCAAGACGCTGGTTGCCTTCTGCCTGCATTATACGCGCGGCGCATGGCCATATATCCTTTTCGACGCGGTGCTGGTGACGGCCATCGCGATCGCGGAAGTATGGATGTTCGGCTTTCTCGGCCGCATCGTCGACTGGCTGTCGGGGCAGAATCGCGAAACCTTCCTGCAGACGGAAGCCTGGAAGCTCGCCGGCATGGCCTTCATCGTGCTGTTCGCGCTGCCGGGCACGGTATGGCTGCATTCGTTTCTCAACCAGCAGACGCTGATGGGCAATTATCCCATGCGCATCCGCTGGCAGGTGCACCGCTATCTGCTCAAGCAGTCGATGAGTTTCTACCAGGACGAGTTCGCCGGCCGCATCGCGACAAAGCTGATGCAGACGGCTCTCGCCGTGCGCGAATGCGTCATCAAGGTGATCGACGTCCTGAACTACGTTATCGTCTATTTCCTCGGCATGCTGCTCATCGTCGGCTCGGCCGACTGGCGGCTGGCCGCGCCGCTCGGCGTCTGGCTGGTCGGCTATATCCTTTTGCTGCGCTACTTCATCCCGCGGTTGGGCAAGGTCGGCGAGGAGCAGGCCAATGCGCGCTCGATCATGACCGGCCGGGTCGTCGATAGCTACTCCAACATCCAGACGGTCAAGCTGTTCAGCCATGCACGCCGCGAAGCGTCATTCGCCAAAGACGGCATGTCCGGCTTTCTCGAAACGGTCTACCGGTCGATGCGGCTGGTGACAGTGCTTTTTGGCTCGCTTTACATCCTGAATGCATTGCTCTTGTTCTCCGTCACCGCGATGGCGTTGTGGCTGTGGCTGGGGCAAGCAGTGACGATCGGCGCGGTCGCCGTGGTCATCGGCCTTGTGCTCAGGATGTGGGGCATGTCGCAATGGATCATGTGGGAAATGTCGGGCCTGTTCGAGAACATCGGCACGGTGCAGGACGGCATCGCCTCGATCTCGCTGCCGCGTCTTGTCGAGGACAGGCCGGACGCGAAGGAGATCAGCGTTTCCAGGGGTGAAATCCGCTTCGAGGACATCCGCTTCCACTACGGCAAGCAGAAGGGTGTGATCGAAGGCTTGTCGCTGGCGGTGAAGCCGGGCGAAAAGGTCGGCATCGTAGGCCGCTCCGGCGCCGGCAAGTCGACGCTGGTCAACCTGTTGCTGCGCTTCTACGACCTCGAAGCCGGGCAGATATTGATCGACGGCCAGGAGATCGCCGGTGTGAAGCAGGATTCGCTGCGTGCGCAGATCGGCATGGTCACGCAGGACACCTCGCTGCTGCATCGTTCGGTGCGCGAGAACATCCTCTATGGCCGGCCCGATGCCACCGACGAGATGCTTGTCGAGGCGGCGCGGCGCGCCGAGGCGCTGGACTTCATATCAGGGCTTTCGGATGCCGGTGGCCGGAAGGGCTTCGATGCCCATGTCGGCGACCGCGGCGTCAAATTGTCCGGCGGCCAGCGTCAACGCATCGCCATTGCTCGCGTTATGTTGAAGGATGCGCCAATACTTATCCTTGACGAAGCGACCTCGGCGCTTGATTCCGAAGCCGAGGCGGCGATCCAGGAGAACCTCTACAAGCTCATGCAAGGTAAGACCGTCATCGCCATCGCGCACCGACTGTCGACCATCGCGGCGATGGACAGGCTGGTGGTGATGGACAAAGGCCGTGTCATCGAGGAAGGTTCGCACGAGGAACTCGTCGCCCGCGGCGGGCTCTACGCGCAGCTCTGGCAGCGCCAGTCGGGCGGGTTCCTGCTTGAGGGCGGTCCCGCCGACCCCGCCAACGATGCACTTGCAAAGGGGCAAGCCGCAGAATGATGGCCGCCGCATGATGACAGCCGTCTATCGCTGGTTCGAGAACTGGGTCTATCCGTTCAGGGAGCCAGCGAATCTTCGGCCACCGACCAGCGTCGGCGGTTTCCTCTGGCACTATGTCGGCCAGGCGAAGTTCGCCTTCTTCGCCATGCTGGTCATCGGCGGCATCGCGCCGCTGGTCGAGGCCGGCCTGTTCTACTTCGTCGGGCGGCTCGTCGATATTCTCGACCAGCTTCCCGCCGAGCGCAGCTGGCACGCACTGTGGGCCGCCGCCGGTCCTGAACTGGTTTTCATGGTCGTGGTGGTGCTGGTCATCCGCACCGTCGTCGTCGGCCTGTCGGCGCTGGTCGATGAACAGACCATCACGCCGGGCTTCTACAATCTGGTGCGCTGGCAGGCACACCGGCATGTCTCGCGCCAGTCCTACGCCTTTTTCCAGAACGATTTCGCCGGCCGCATCGCGACAAAGGTCTGGCAGGCGGGGCAAGCCACCGGCGACCTGATGGAAAGCTTCATCGAGGTCGTCTGGTTCATGATCGTCTACACGGTGACGACGCTGGCGCTGGTCGCAGGCCTCGATCTCAGGCTGGCGGTGCTGGTGGTGATCTGGATTTCCGCTTTCGCTTGGCTGGCCAAGCTCTACTTGCCGGCAATCCGCAAGCATGCCGAGGAAACCGCCGAGGCCGGCTCGATGATCACCGGTCGCATCGTCGATTCCTATTCCAACGTGCAGACGCTGAAACTGTTCTCGGCCGACGGCGACGACCGCTACATCAGGAACGGTTTCGACATCTACCTCGACGCATTGCGCCCGTTCACCCGCCGGCTGACCGGCGTGCGCATGGCGTTGACGACGCTGTCGGGCATTATGATCACGGCGATCGGCTGCTTTGCCGTTTATCTCTGGGTCGAGGGCTCGATCACCGTCGGCGCGGTCGCCTTCACGCTGTCGCTGGTGCTGCGGCTCAACATGCTGCTCGGCCGGCTGATGATGCAGCTCAACAGCATCTTGCGAAACCTCGGCGTGCTGGAGAACTCCAAGGCGCTGATTTCGCAGCCCCTCGGCCTCATCGATGCGCCCGACGCCAAGGAACTCGTGGTGGCAGGCGGTCGTATCGAGGTGAACAACGTCGAGTTCCATTACGGCAAAGGTTTCGGCGTGCTGAACGGCATCGACCTTGTCGTCAAGCCGGGCGAGAAGGTCGGGCTGGTCGGACCGTCTGGCGCCGGCAAGACGACGCTCGCGAACCTGATCCTGCGCCTCTACGATCTGGAGAGCGGGTCGATCACCATCGATGGCCAGGATGTCGCCAAAGTCACGCAGAATTCGCTGCGCGCCAATATCGGCGTCGTCAGCCAGGACACGGCGCTGTTCCACCGTTCGCTGCGCGACAACATCAAGCTCGGCATGCCTGACGCGACCGATGCGGAGGTGATCGCGGCGGCGAAAAAGGCCGAGGCGCACGAGTTCATCCTGACCTTGCGCGACAACAGGGACCGCGCCGGCTACGAAGCCTTTGTCGGCGAGCGCGGCGTCAAACTGTCAGGCGGCCAGCGCCAGCGCGTGGCTATCGCCCGTGTCTTCCTCAAGGACGCGCCGATCCTGATCCTCGACGAAGCGACCTCGGCGCTCGATTCCGACATCGAGGCGGCGATCCAGGAGAATCTGACGCGGCTGATGGAAAACAAGACGGTCATCGCCATCGCCCACCGGCTGTCGACGATCGCGGCACTCGACCGGCTGGTGGTGCTCGACGGTGGCCGCATCGTCGAGCAAGGCACGCATGACGAGTTGGTAGCACTCGAGGGGCTCTATGCGCGGCTGTGGAAGCGGCAGTCCGGCGGTTTTCTCTATCACGAGGACAGCGTGCTCGAAGAGACACGCCCGGCGGAGTAGCTCCATGGGTGGATCAACAGGCGCCATCTCAGAGGTCGGCTACGTTCTCAAGCGGCTCCGGCCGACCATGCCGGCTTTCGACACGCTGAAGGAAGAGAGCCGGCAGGAAGGCTACTGGATGCTGGTGCGCCTGGCGGATGGCTGGGCAAGTGGCCGCAACAAGTTCCTGAAACGGGGCGAGGCGCTGTACGGAGCCTGGGATGGAAGGGAACTCGCCGGCGTGTGCGGGTTGAACATCGATCCCTATTTCGAGGCCAGGGACCACGGCCGGGTCCGGCACCTGTTCGTCAGTGCGCGTCACCGTCGCGCCGGCCTTGGCCGGATGCTGATCGAAACCGTTATCGACAGGGCACGTCACCATTTCGCCGCGCTGAACACCCGCGCGCCGCAAGAGGCTTTTGGTTTTTACGCACGGCTTGGATTTACGCACGTGGAAGGCGAAGAATTCGTCACTCACCGCATGGTTTTCGCGAAAGGAGACTGAAATGTCCTTGCGTCCGCCATCTCATCTTGCCGGCGGCTCGGCCGCCGAAGCCGCCTTCGACGCGCTCGGCCATGAAATATTGGCGGAAAAGGCGGCAGCACTCGGCCGCGCCGGCCAGCGGGTAGAGGAAACGCTGGCCAGGCTGCGCGACAATGCCGACGAGCAACTGCGCCCCCGGCTGCTCAAGGATGCCGCCGAGGCGGTGCATGGCTATTTCATCCAGCGCGAGCTGTGCGGCTTGCGCAAGCACGATGCCGTCATTCGTGAATACAACATCCCGAGAGCGGTGCTGGCCAGGCTCGGCGCGAAATAGGGGTCACTCCAGCCATTCGGTGATGAAGCTGCCGTTTTCATGGATGTCGGTCGTTTCCAGCGGGCCTGGGCCGAGATTGGTGAATTTGTGCGGCGTGTTGGGCGGCACGATCAGGATCTGGCCGGCGGATGCCTCGATCTCCTGGTCGCCGACAGTGAACAGGCCGGTGCCCTGGCGGATGATGAAGATCTCCGCGTAGGGATGCGTGTGCAGGCGGGGGCCGCCGCCGACGCCAGGCAAATAGTTGAAGATCAGGCAGGAGTTGGAGCCGTAGGCGCCACATTGCAATTCGCCCTTCCAATGGTCGGAGCGAACAGACCAGGTGTCGCGGTCTATGACGTGTGCCATGATACAAGGATAGACCCGGCTGGCGCCTTGTGTCGAGCCGAACAGGGGCGTCGGATTTGCGGTTGTTTCCCGGTTGTTTAGCGATGTTTGGCGGCTATCCGGCGTCGCGTTGAGCGGTGGCGGATTTTGTCCCCGCGACAATCTGCCCTTGTGCCTTCACCCGTCTGGACAAAAACGGGCTTCACGCATAAACCGAAGTCCAAATGCCGGAGGAATTCGCAAGCCTGTTCGCCATGCGCTGTCGGGTTGGCGTAATTGAGCGGGGAACAAGGCTCAGCCACCGGCACGGAAAGGCGAAAGGATCAGGCACCCGTGAGCGCAACCGACACCCAGGATCCCAACCGTCGTGATTTTCTCTACGTCGCCACCGGCATGGCCGCAGTGGTCGGCGCGGGTGCCTTCGCGTGGCCGTTCATCGACCAGATGCGCCCCGATGCCTCGACGCTGGCGCTCGCTTCCGTCGAAGTCGACGTCGCCTCGCTGACGCCGGGCATGTCGCTGATCGTCAAATGGCGCGGCAAGCCGGTCGTGGTCCGCAACCGCACCGAACAGGAAATGAAGGACGGCGAGGCCGTCAAGCTGGCCGATCTCAAGGACCCGATCGCCCGCAACGCCAATCTGCCGGCCGATGCACCGGCGACCGACGCCAATCGCACCACGCCCGGCAAGGAAGCCTGGATGGTGATGGTTCAGGTCTGTACCCATCTCGGCTGCATTCCGCTCGGCCAGGAAGGCGATTTCGGCGGCTGGTTCTGCCCTTGCCACGGCTCGGTCTACGACACGGCCGGACGCATCCGCCAAGGCCCGGCGCCTGAGAACATGGCGGTGCCGGTATTCAAGTTCATTTCCGATACCAAGATCCTTATCGGTTGAGGCAGGGGACATTTCGATGAGCGAGGGACACTCGACCTATACGCCCAAAACCGGTCTCGGACGCTGGTTTGACGCCCGCATGCCGCTGCCGCGGCTGGTCTATGACAGCTTCGTCGCCTATCCGGTGCCGCGCAACCTCAACTACGCTTGGACGTTTGGCGGCATCCTGTCGATCATGCTGGTGGCGCAGATCCTGACCGGCATCGTGCTGGCCATGCACTACACGGCCGACACCAATCTCGCCTTCGGCTCGGTCGAGAAGATCATGCGCGACGTGAATTCGGGCTGGCTGCTGCGCTACATGCATTCGAACGGCGCCTCGTTCTTCTTCGTCGCCGTCTACATCCACATCTTCCGTGGCCTATATTACGGCTCCTACAAGGCGCCGCGCGAGCTGCTGTGGATCCTCGGCTGCATCATCTATCTCCTGATGATGGCGACCGGCTTCATGGGCTACGTGCTGCCATGGGGCCAGATGAGCTTCTGGGGTGCCACCGTCATCACGGGTTTCTTCAGCGCCATTCCGCTGGTCGGCGACTGGATCCAGCAGCTGCTGCTCGGCGGCTTTGCCGTCGACAACCCGACGCTGAACCGCTTCTTTGCGCTGCACTATCTGTTGCCGTTCATGATTGCCGGCGTCGTCGTTTTGCACATCTGGGCGCTGCATGTCGTGGGCCAGTCGAACCCGACGGGTATCGAGGTCAAGTCGAAGACCGACACTGTCGCCTTCACCCCCTACGCGACCATCAAGGACGCGTTCGGCATGATCGTGTTCCTGTTCTTCTTCGCCTATTTCGTCTTCTACCTGCCGAACTATCTCGGCCATCCCGACAACTACATCGTCGCCAACCCGCTGAAGACGCCGGCCCACATCGTGCCCGAATGGTACTTCCTGCCGTTCTACGCGATCCTGCGCGCCATCACCTTCAATGTCGGGCCGATCAACTCCAAGCTCGGCGGCGTGCTGTGCATGTTCGGCGCCATCGTCATGTTGTTCCTGGTGCCGTGGCTCGACACTTCGAAGGTACGCTCGGCCGTTTACCGGCCCTGGTACAAGCTGTTCTTCTGGCTGTTCGTGGCCGATGCCATCCTGCTTGGCTGGCTGGGCTCGCAGCCGGCCGAAGGCAGCTATGTGTTCATGGCGCAGATGGCGACATTGTTCTACTTCGCCTTCTTCCTGATCGCGCTGCCGGTGCTCGGCCTGATCGAGACGCCGCGACGGCTGCCGAACTCGATCACCGAGGCGGTCCTCGAGAAGAACAAGGGCGGCAGCGGACATCCGGCGGGCGCTACGGCGGCGCCGGAAACCAAAGGCTGAGCGGGTAGAGAATCTAAGGGGATTTGGCATGAAAAAGATTCTCACCTCGCTGGCGCTGGTCGGCCTCGTGGCCGTCGGCATCGGGTCGGCAGGCACTTGGGCGATCGCCGCCGAAGAGGCGCACAACGCCGCCGCGCCGACGCATTTCCCGATCCACGAGCCGAAGGAAATGGACTGGAGCTTCACCGGCCCGTTTGGCACCTATGACAAGGCGCAGCTGCAGCGAGGCCTCAAGGTCTACAAGGAAGTCTGCGCGGCCTGCCATTCGATGAACATGGTGGCGTTCCGCACGCTGTCGGACCTCGGCTATTCCGATGCGCAGATCAAGACGCTGTCGGCCGAGTACACGATCCATGACGGTCCCAACGATGCCGGCGACATGTTCGACCGTCCCGGCAAGCCGTCCGACCACTTCCCGCCACCGTTCGCAAACGACGAAGCGGCCGCCGCTTCCAATGGTGGTGCTGCTCCGCCCGACATGTCGCTGCTGGCCAAGGCGCGCGGCGTCGAGCGCGGCTTTCCGCAATTCGTCTTCGACATCTTCACCCAGTATGACGCGGGCGGCCCCGACTATATCCACTCGTTGCTGACAGGCTACGACGAGACACCGCCTGCCGGCATGGTCATCCCGGAAGGCACCCACTACAACCCCTATTTCATGTCGGGCGTGTCGCTGAAGATGCCCAACCCGCTGTCCGACGGCCAGGTGACCTATGATGACGGCGCGCCGCAGACAGTCGACCAGTACTCCCGCGACGTTTCCGCCTTCCTGATGTGGGCGGCCGAGCCGCATATGGAAGACCGCAAGAAGACCGGTTTTCGCGTGCTAGTGTTCCTGCTTCTGTTCGGCGCTCTGGTCTATCTCACCAAGCGCAAGGTGTGGGAAGGCGTGGCGCATTGAGCCACACAATCAAGTGATCGCGAAGGGCGCCGAGAGGCGCCCTTTTGCATTTCCGGAGGCTGGTCATGTCACATGGCCGTCACCGCATCCGGCGATCCTGTGCTGCTCTCATCAAAGGATCGCATTCATGAAAAGATACGCATCGATCGCGGCAGGCCTGTTGCTGCTCATCATCGGCTCGGCCGCGCAAGCGGAAGACGCCCAGCCCTTCGTCACCAACAAGGATGTCGACTTGACGATGATCCTGCCGCCGCCGCCGGCAAACGATTCGGCACAGACCAAGGCCGAACTCGGCGAGGTGCTGACGCTGCAGGTGACGCGCACACCGGAGATGGTCGCCAGCGCGGTGGCCGATGCCGAGGAGAATGTCTGGCGCTTTGCCGACGTCATGGGGCCGAAATTCAACAAGGAAACGCTGCCGAAATTCAGCGCCTTCTTCGATCGCGTGGTGGCTACCGAAGGCGCTGTCGTCGATCCGGCCAAGGATGTCTGGAAGCGCCCGCGCCCGCATCAGCTCAGCGATCTCGTCAAGCCTGCGGTCAAGCTGTCGAACTCCGGTTCCTGGCCTTCCGGACACGCCACCGTCGGCACGATGATGGGCATCATTCTGTCCGACATGGTTCCGGAAAAGCGCGCCGAGATCATGGCACGTGCGAGCGAATACGCCCACAACCGCGTGGTTGGCGGCATCCATTTTGCGTCCGATGTCGAGATGGGCAGGATTTCCGGCAGCGTCATTGCCGCGGTCCTGCTCAACCGGGACGACTTCAAGGCTGAATATGAAGTGGCCAGAGCCGAGCTTCGTTCCGATCTCGGCATGTAATCTTTGTCGGCCGGATCAGACGGGAAGGGGCGCTTCAGGCGCTCCTTTTCCGTCTGCGCCAGTGCTGAGGCGGAAGTTCGGCAATTAGTCCGTTGGCATAGCAGCATCAGGTTGATATTCGACGCATCGAACGGTGGCGAGAAGCTCGTCCCGCCATGGCCTTTGGAACTCGATGATGCGGCTCAGCGACTGTCACAACTTTTCCGATTTCCGGCGGATGGCGCAGCGGCGACTGCCGGGGCCGATTTTCAATTACATCGACGGCGCGGCGGACGACGAGGTCACCTACCGCCGCAACACCGAAAGCTTTGAGACCTGCGATCTGGTTCCCAACGTGCTGCGCGGGGTGAGCGAGGTCGACATGTCGGTGACGGTCATGGGCCAGAAGCTGGCGATGCCGTTCTATTGCTCGCCGACCGCCTTGCAGCGCCTGTTCCACCATCAGGGCGAGCGCGCGGTCGCCAAGGCCGCGGCCAAGTATGGCACCATGTTCGGCGTCTCGTCGCTTGGCACCGTCAGCCTCGAGGAGGCGCGCAGCATCAGCAGCAGCCCGCAGGTCTACCAGTTCTATTTCCATCGGGATCGCGGTCTCAACCGGGCGATGATGCAGCGCGCCAAGGCGGTCGGCGTCGAGGTGATGATGCTGACCGTCGACAGCATCACCGGAGGAAATCGCGAGCGCGACAAACGCACCGGCTTTGCCATTCCCTTCAAGCTCAACCTTGCCGGAATGGCGCAGTTCGCGCTCAAGCCGGCCTGGGCGATCAATTATTTCACGCATGAGGGGTTCAAGCTGCCGCAGCTCGACGAGCATGTCGACATGGGCGGCGGCACGATGTCGATCAGCCGCTACTTCACCGAGATGCTAGACCCGTCGATGACGTGGGACGATGTCGCCGAGATGGTCAAGCTTTGGTCGGGTCCGTTCTGTCTCAAGGGCGTTATGTCGGTGGAGGACGCAAGACGCGCCGTCGACATCGGCTGCAGCGGCATCGTGCTGTCGAACCATGGCGGGCGGCAGCTGGATGGCTCGCGGGCGGCGTTCGACCAGCTTGCCGAGATCGTCGATGCCGTTGGCGACAGGATCGACGTCATCATGGATGGCGGCGTGCAGCGCGGCACGCATGTGCTGAAGGCGCTGTCGCTCGGTGCCAAGGCCGTCGGTGTCGGACGCTACTATCTGTTCCCGCTCGCGGCGGCGGGCCAGCCCGGCGTCGAACGGGCCCTTGAGCAGATGCGGGTCGAGATCGAACGTGGCATGAAGCTGATGGGCTGCAGTTCGATCGAACAATTGTCGCGCAAGAACCTCCGTTTCAGGTAATCTCGACCCATGAAATCCTCCCTCGAAGACACATTGCTCGCCGCGATCCGTACCATTCCGGACTATCCCAAGCCAGGCATCCTGTTTCGCGACATCACCACCCTGCTCGGCAATGCGCGCGCCTTCCGCCGCGCCATCGACGAACTGGTGCATCCCTATGCCGGCCAGAAGATCGACAAGATCGCCGGCATCGAGGCACGTGGATTCATCCTTGGCGGCGCCGTCGCCCATCAGCTCTCGGCCGGCTTCGTGCCGATCCGCAAGAAAGGCAAGCTGCCCTACGAGACGGTGCGCGTCGCCTATAGCCTGGAATATGGCCTGGACGAGATGGAGATGCACAAGGACGGCGTTGCTCCGGGCGAGAAGGTGATCCTTGTCGACGATCTGATCGCCACCGGCGGCACCGCGGAAGCGGCGGTCAAGCTGCTGCGCCAGATCGGCGCCGACATCCTCGCCGCCTGTTTCGTCATCGACCTGCCGGACCTCGGCGGCCGCGCCAAGCTGGAGGCGCTCGGCGTGCCGGTCAGAACGCTGATAGGGTTCGAAGGGCATTAGGTTTCTCCCTCGCCCCGTTTACGGGGAGAGGGAAGCGAAGCGAGCAACGCGAGCGGAGCAGGGTGAGGGTAAGTACGACCGTCGAGTTTAAGACACCAACGCTGGCGCCGCCCCTCATCCGCCCTTCGGGCACCTTCTCCCCGTAAACGGGGCGAAGGAAAAAGCTACTCCACCTTCACCAGAACGGCGCTTTCGAACTCGAGCACCTTGTCGCCGGTGGGATTGAAAGCTTCCGAACGCAGCGCGAGAAGCCGCCAGCCGGGGCGTGAGGCGATCGGGCGGTGCGACAGCGCGGTGCGCGTGAAGGTGATGGTTTGCCCGGCATAGACCGGCTTCAGCCATTTCAGGTTCTTGAAGCCGGGCGAGGGGCCGAATTCCGGCACCGGACCGGGACCGCTCCACGCAGCGATCTCGGCGTCCATGCGGTTTTCCAGATTGAGTTTCATCCAGGTCGCGGCCGTGTGCCAGCCAGACGCGCAGAGGCCGCCGAGCACGCTTTTTTTCGCGGCCTCCTCGTCGATATGGAAGATTTGCGGGTCGTACTTGCGGGCGAAGGCTTTGATCGCCTCGGGCTCGAATGTGTGCGAGCCGAGCGTGACGGTGGTGCCGATACGGAAGAACTCGTCCAGTGTCATGCTTGGCTCCCCGCGGCATCGCGGGTGAGGAACATGACCGAGTTCTCGAGCTCGAAGACGCTTTCGCCACGCTGGTTGAACAGCTCGCTGCGCATGGTGACGAAGCCGAGTTGCGGCTTCGATTTCGACAGGCGCTTGGCAACAACCATCAGGGTGCCGGTCAGTTGGTCGCCGGCCAGGACCGGTTTCTTCCATTTGACCTGATCGACGCCGGGCGCGCCCTGGCAGGTCGAGTCCAGCAGGAACGCGTCGCAGAGCATGCGCATGAACATGGCGCAGGTGTGCCAGCCCGACGCTGCCAGCCCGCCGAGGATGCTGGCCTTGCCGGCTTCCTCGTCGAGATGCATCGGCTGCGGGTCAAATTCTCCGGCAAATTCGACGATCTCGGCGGCACTCACGAGCTTCGAGCCGAGGTCGATCGATGCGCCCTCGATGAAGTCCTCATAGGCCCATGTTTTTATCTCTGCAGTCATGGTCTGGAATCCGGCTTGTCGACCCACGATCCCCAGGATCGGGGTTTCCGGATGCAGGCCGGCGTTCATTTGGTCAAGCGATTTCTACTGCGCCAGCCTGTGGCCGCCGATCGACAAGGCCACTCAGAGCCAGCCGCGGCGGCGGAAGTACCAGAAGGGCAGGATCGCCGACAGCACCATCATGGCGATGGCGAAGGGATAGCCAAGTTGCCATTTCAACTCGGGGATGATGTCGAAATTCATGCCGTAGATCGAGGCGACCAAAGTCGGCGGCAGGAAGATGACGGCGGCGACCGAGAAGATCTTGATGATGGCGTTCTGCTCGATCGAGATCATGCCGAGCGTGGCGTCTAGCAGGAAGGAGATCTTCTGCGACAGGAAGGTGGCGTGGTCGGCGAGCGACAGCACGTCGCGAGACAGCGTCTTGATGCGCGCCTTGGTGTCCTTGCTCATCTTGGTGCGGGTCGAGGCATGGGCGAAGAAGCCTGCCAGGCGCTGCAGCGAGATCAGGCTGTCGCGGATCGAGGAGGCAATGTCCTCCTTGCGGCCGATGGCTTTCAGCAACTCCTGGAAATCACGGTTGCGCTTGGAAACCTTGGTCGACCGCGCCTCGAAGATATCGCGCGAGATCGCCTCGATGTCGCGGCCGGCGCGTTCCAGAATGTCGGCGAGACGGTCGACGATCGCCTCCAGCAAGCCGATCAGGATGGTGTCGCCGCTGGTGCAGCCGGTCGCCACCTTTTCGGCGCGCTGCGGAAAGGTCTTGAAAGCTTTCGGTTCGTGGTAGCGCACCGTGATCAGCCTTGTGCCGGCGAGCACGAAGGTAACCGGCGACATCAAGGGATCGTCGATTTCGGTCTGGGCGGGCAGGGTGGCGGTCATGAAATAGGCGCCGTCCTCGACATAGAGGCGGCTCGAAATCTCGATCTCCTCCATCTCCTCGCGCGTCGGAATGGCAACGCCGAGCCAGCTCTCGATCGTCGCTTCCTCTTCCTTTGTCGGGTTGAACAGGTCCGCCCAGACGATGGTCTCGCTGTTTGCCAGGAGATCGTCGACGACGCGCAGGCGGTCATTGTCCACGACGAAGGCCTTGATCATCGCCTGATATCCCTTGCTGGGGGTGCGTTCGGATTGACGCGTCGTGTTGGATTGCACGGTTCTCGACGTCAGCGCCGACCGTGCGTCTGCCGCTTAGACCTGTGACGTGACAAAATCAAGACAAGCGGCTGTCGGGCGGATGGCCGCCGTCGCCTTGGAAGCATGTATCGAGGAACTTCGCCGACAGCTTGCCGGGATGTTCTCGACCGCTTCAGGGCATCAAGTGTTGAACTTGAACAACAGCACGTCGCCGTCCTGGACGACATATTCCTTGCCTTCGTCGCGCGCCTTGCCGGCTTCCTTGGCCGCGACTTCGCCGCCCAGTGTGACGAAGTCGTTGTAGGAAATGGTCTGGGCGCGGATGAAGCCGCGCTCGAAATCGGTGTGGATGACACCGGCGGCCTGAGGCGCCTTGTCGCCTTTATGGATCGTCCAGGCGCGCGTCTCCTTCGGCCCGGCGGTGAAATAGGTGATGAGGTGCAACAGGTCGTAGCCGGCGCGGATGACCTTGTTGAGGCCGGGCTCGTCGAGGCCGAGCGAGGACAGGAATTCCATCTCTTCCTCGTCCGAGAGTTGCGCGACTTCGGCTTCGATCGCCGCCGAGATCACCACGGTGCCGGCGCCTTGCGCGGTGGCCATCTTTTCCACGGCCCTGGTGTGTTCGTTGCCGGTGGCGGCATCGGCCTCCGCGACATTGCAGACATAGAGCACGGGATGCGAGGTCAGAAGGTTCAGGCCCTGCAGGATGCGCAAATCTTCGGCCGAAATACCCTTGAGCAGGATGCGGGTCGGCTTGCCGGCCTGCAGCAGTTCGAGCGCTGCCTCCATCAACGGCAGCACGGTCGTCGCTTCCTTGTCCTTGCTGCCGGCGCGCTTGCGGATCTGGACGATGCGGCGCTCGATGCTGTCGAGGTCGGCAAGCATCAGCTCGGTCTCGACCGTCTCGGCATCGGCGACGGGGTCGATGCGGCCCTCGACATGGGTGATGTCGTCATCCTCGAAGCAGCGCAGCACATGCACGATGGCGTCGACCTCACGGATGTTGGCGAGAAACTGGTTGCCCAGCCCTTCGCCCTTCGAGGCACCGCGCACCAGGCCGGCAATGTCGACGAAAGAGATGCGAGTTGGAATGATCTCCTTCGACTTGGCGATCGCGGCGATCTTCTGCAGGCGCGGATCTGGCACCGCCACCTCGCCGGTGTTCGGTTCGATGGTGCAGAATGGATAGTTGGCGGCTTGCGCCGCAGCCGTTCTGGTCAACGCGTTGAAAAGCGTCGACTTGCCGACGTTGGGCAAGCCAACGATGCCGCATTTGAAACCCATTTTTGTTCGGTCCTATCGGGAAAATAGAAATTTGATCAGGGCTATGGGCGATAGGGGTGATCAACGTCAAGCCCTTCGGTCCCCTTGATGCTCAGTCCTTGCCGCCGAACAGCTTCTTCAGCATGGCGGCCATTGGACCGCTTTCCGGCAGCTTGACCACCGGCTGTTGAGGCCGTGCTTGGCGGACATGACTTTGCTGCTTGTGCGCCGACTGCTTCTGCGCTGGCTTTTCGGGCTCCGGCCCGGCCTTGCCCTGGACGGCGAGACTGGCCTTATTCATGAAGCCGGATTCGTCGCCCTTGACGATCATGGCGGCATTATCGGCGATCGCGTCGAGCAGCGGGTCGAGCCATTCGCGGTCGGCTTTGGCGAAATTGCCGAGCACATGGTGCTGGACCATTTCCTTGACGCCGGGATGGCCGACGCCGATGCGCACGCGGCGATAGCCATTGCCGATATGACCGTCGATCGACCGGATGCCGTTGTGGCCGCCGGCGCCGCCACCGGTCTTGATGCGCAGCTTGCCTTCGGCAAGGTCGATCTCGTCATAGAAGACGGTGAGCGCGGAAAGCTCGAGCTTGTAGAAGCGCAGTGCTTCGCCGACCGACTGGCCGGACAGGTTCATGAAGGTCTGCGGCTTGATCAGGACGATTTTTTCGCCGCCGAGCGTGCCCTCGGAAATGAGGCCCTGGAATTTCTTCGACCAGGGCGAAAAGGAATGGCGGCGGGCGATTGCGTCCGCCGCCATGAAACCGACATTGTGGCGGTTGTCAGCGTATTTCGCGCCCGGATTGCCGAGACCTGCAAACAGCAGCATCGCCTGCTCCGGGCGTGAAAGAGTTACTTCTCGTCGGCGGCAGGAGCCGCTTCAGGTGCAGCTGCTTCAGCCGTCTCTTCCGTCTCCGGCTTCATCGCCGACGAACCGGCAATGGTCGCGATGGTGAAGTCGCGGTCGGAGATCACAGGCTTGACGCCAGCCGGCAGCTTGACCGCCGAGATGTGGATCGAGTCGCCGATGTTGGCGCCGGTGAGATCGACGGTGATGAACTCCGGGATCGCATTGGCCGGGCAGTGGAACTCGACTTCGTGACGCACGATGTTGAGCACGCCGCCGCGCTTGATGCCGGGCGACTTGTCCTCGTTGATGAAGTGGACAGGCACGTCGACATTGACTTCGGTGTCCTTGCCGATGCGCAGGAAGTCGACATGGACAGGGAAATCCTTGACCGGGTCGAGCTGGAAGTCCTTCGGCAGGACCTGGATCTTCTTGCCGTCGACATCGATCGTGGCGATCGTGGTCAGAAACCCACCGCCATGGATCTTGTAGTAGATATCCTTGTAGGTGAGCGCGATAGCCAGGGGAGGCTGCTTGTCACCATAGATTACTGCAGGCACTTTACCGTTGCGGCGAACTGCACGGGCGGACCCCTTACCGACCTGTTCGCGTGCTTCGGCCTTGAGCTCGTAAGTGTCGTGGCTCATGGCATTTCCTTTCGGTTTACTGGAGCGCTCACGGTTGGCAGAGTGCCTGGACCGTAAACGTCGAAAGCCGACATACCCATGCATGATCTGGTCCGAAAACCGGAATCCACTTTTCGGGATCATGCGGGAAGGCGGCCTTCCGCCGCGTTGCCTCCAAGGGTGTCTACGCGGGTGGCGGCTCTATAGCGGAAGGCGGCCGGAGGTGCAAGCCAAAGGCACGCCCAGGCTGGTGCAGTCCAGGCGGTCGCTATCCGCGCTTTTCGATGACGGCATAAAGCACGTTGCGGTTCTCGCCGAAGAACACCCGCGCCTCGACGGTGTTGCGGTCGACGCTGGCATTGACGATGTTCCACATATCGACCTCCGATCGCAGCAGCAACACCCAGTCCATGAATGTCTCCCGGTAGCCGGCGTCAGGCGTGCCCTCGGCGTAGTTCGCAAACAGGAACGTCCCGTTCGGCTTCAGCATCTGCAGGCAGGTCTTCGTGAGTTTCACCGCGACGTTGTGGGCGAGGTAGTCGTAAAGGCCGGAGGCATAGATGAAATCGAACTTGCCGAGCTTGTGACCCCGCGTGAGCACGGTTCGCACCGAGCCGTCGATGGCTTCGACCGCGGTGCCCTGGAAGTCGCGCGCGATCAGCCCAACGCTCTGGGGATCCTGATCGAGCGCAACCCAGCGCTTGAGACGGCCCTCCGTCAAGGCGACCGAGCGATTGGCCTCCCGCAAATGGCCGGCCGCGATCGCCAGGATCTCGGTTTGCGGTCCATTCTTGACCGCAATCTCGTCGACATATCGGGTCAGGAGGTCGCGTCGTTCCCGTGCCGCGACGCATGAGGGTACGTTCTGGGTATGGCTATAGAGCGCCTTGCCGATCTCCGAGGCGTTGGCCACGCTCTCTGCCACGTGCGGATCGCAATAGATGTAATCAAGCAACTGCGCGTCGCCGGAATAGCCCCTGGGCTTGGTGAAGGACCAGTGCGTCAGCGGATCCTCGAGAAAATACTTCAGGATCGGATGGTTCTGCGCCACCGGTATCAACGCATGCCAGACGTCGGGATGAACCTTGGAATGCAGGCCATTGAGGAAGGACAGCAAGCGACCGACGATCTCGGCGGGGTTCTTGTCCTGTTCGATCTGCTGCTGTGTCGCGTGGAGAATGAGCGCCAGCTCCGCGCGCGCGGTTTCGAACGCTTCGCCATGATGCTCGAGCTTTCCCCGAGGCAGCGTGCCGGCGAGCATCGCGGCAGTAATCAAGCTTTTGCCATCAAGAACGGTCTGCACGCCATCACTCCATAGTTAACAGTCGGTTAACTTATTGCGTAGAATGCTCCATTTGCCAATGTCGGGCTGACGGCATTTTATCGTTATGATTAATTTCCCGCCAACCATGTTCCTCTTTAGACGGCTTCCGGCCCGAATTCCGGGTTCGAGTTAACGGAAACTTGTCTTGCGCGATTGCATTTGTTTGCCCGGCGTCGCAATCGCCGTCGCGTCCAAAGGAGCCGGCCCGCGTGGGGGCAGAAGCTGGAAATGAGTTCGGAAAACAAAATCCCTTTCAAACGGGGTCTATTGTGATGAACGAACACCTGTCCTCCGTATTGGTCGATACGGTTGATGCGGAGCCGTACGAGCCGCGCTATGAACTGAGCGCCGACGAGCTCCGCACCCTTTACCGCACCGAAGCGCAGGCGACGCGAAGAGGAGAAGCCAGGCCAGGGCTCTGGATTGCGGTTGCGATCTATCTCTTGTTTTCGGCAACGGATCTGCTGCTGATCCCGGATGTTGCTGCCTACACGATCACGGCGCGCTTCGCAGTCGGCTTGAGCGCGCTTTTGATCCTCGAAGCACAGCTTCGCCGGGGGATTGGAACGGAATGGCTCGACGTGACCTGCGCCGGAGCCATCATCTTCGGCTATGTTGGTTGGTTGTGCCCAGCGGTTCTTGGCGCGGACAAGGAAAGCGTCTCTTACTACATGGTCTTTGGGACCATATTCATGATGAGCGCAAATCTTTTCTTTACGTTCAATTTCAAGCTTTCTATCGTAACCTCGGCAATAATATTGTGTATACTTTACATCGTAAATTACTTCGTTCCTTCAACCCTTACATACAAAATGGTATTCGGGGCTTTCTATATATCCTGTTTCACGTTCACCTCGTATGTGAACTGGAAACTGAATGAGGAACGCTACAACGTCTTTCTGAATGCCCTGGAAGCCAAGATCCAGCACAATGAGGCGACCGAACGCGGCAAGGCCCTGCTGAGGTTGTCGCGGACCGATCCGCTGACGGGTCTGGAGAACCGGCGCGCGATCGACGAGAAGCTGCGGGACTACTGGAGCGATTGGCAAAAGGTCGGTACCAGCTTCGGGGCGATCCTCATCGACGTGGACTTCTTCAAGAAATTCAACGACTGCTACGGCCATCAGGAAGGCGACCGCTGCCTGATCCATGTCGCCAATGCCCTTAGCGACATGATCAAGCAGTATAATGGCTCCATCGGCCGCTATGGCGGTGAAGAGTTCATCGTCCTGGCTCGCATGGAGAAAAAAGAGCAGATACTGGATATAGCGGAAGCCATTTGCAGCACGGTCGAGAACCTGGCGCTGACGCACGAACTGCGGCGCGACGGCGTCTCGATCGTAACGGTGAGCGTTGGCGCCGCATTCACCAGGACGCAGACCGGCGCCAAGCTGGAGAAGATCATCCACGAGGCCGATCGCGCTCTCTATCTGGCAAAAGCCGGCGGCCGAAATTGTGCCCGGCTGTTCGATCCAACCGATCCGCAAAGCAGCGACGAGAGCGAGAACATCGCGGCCTTGCTGAAGATCGCGATCGGCCAGAATCTCGTTTCACTGGTTTATCAGCCTATCCAGGATGTCAAATCGGACCGGGTTGAAGCGGTGGAGGCTCTGATGCGCCTCAAAATGCTGGACGGCACATCGGTTCCGCCGAGCCTGTTCATTCCCGTCGCCGAGCGAACCGGCGCGATCCTGGAACTCGGGCGCTGGGCGATAAGGACGGTGTGCGCCGAACTCCTGGCTGACGACCACGTCCGTGTCGTCAGCGTCAACGTCTCCCCGATCCAGCTTAAGACACCTGGCTTCGCAACGTCTGTCGCGACCATTCTGGGCGAAACCGGCGTCGCCGGCAGCAGGCTGGCCTTCGAGATCACCGAAGGGCTGGAGATGGAGATGCACTCGGACATTCTGCGCTGCATCAGCGACCTGAAGCTGCTCGGGATCAAGATATGGCTTGATGATTTCGGGACGGGCTTTGCGGGCCTTTCGTGGCTTCGCCTGATCGATTTCGACACGGTGAAGATCGACCGATCGTTTCTGCACGACTGCAGCTCCCTGAGCGGCAAGGCGATGCTGCAGGACATCATCACCCTGGTTCGAAATCGCGGCCACAAGATCCTGGTCGAAGGGGTGGAAACCGACGAACAGATGGCTTTGATGCGCGAATTCGGCATAGACAAGATCCAGGGCTTCCATGTCGGCCGCCCCGCTCCCGCCGCCAGTTTCCAGGCAAAGCGGGCCATGCGCAAACGGTCATTTGCCGTGCTTAAGTCCGCATGATGGTGGCCTCTTTCCGACGTTTGGCTTAGCCGCCCTCAAAAGCCGTACTGATTGCAATCAACCCATGACTGGGCCAAGCGGCTACCTAGGGGCTACCGGTCGCTGGTCAACGCGTTGCGTAGCGCCTGGATCTGCCGGTTCAAGGCATCGAGCTCGGCAAGCGTCATGCCCGAGCGTTCGACCAAGGTCTCGTTCAGACAGTTGCATTGGACCAGCAGCGCGCGTCCGGCTGATGTCAGGTCGACCTGCACCTGGCGTTCGTCGGTCTGGCTGCGCTGGCGGGTCACCAGCTCGGCTTGCTCCATTCGCTTCACCAGCGGCGTGACGGTGCTCGATTCCAAAGCCAACCGGTTGGCGATGGTGCCGACCGACATCCCATCGGCCTCTCCAAGTGCGTTCAGCACCAGGTACTGCGGATAGGTGATGCCCATCTCGTCCAGCATCGGCTTGTAGGTGCGGTTTATCGCCATGCTGGTGGCATAGAGCGTGAAACAGAGCTGATTGTCCAACGGGAGAGGCACGGCGCATTCCTTTTGCCAATATGGGCATCAATTCGATACCACGAAAAATGATATCGCGATACATATTTTTGTGGACAAGGGTTTTGTGCCGCGTTAGCTATATGGTTATCGCGATATTGTTTATCGCGGAAATAACCACAAGGAGATTGAGATGACCTCGCAAACCAAGCCCAGCTCCGGCAGCGGTACGATCACCACCAAGGACGGAACGCAGATTTACTACAAGGACTGGGGGACCGGGCAGCCTGTCGTCTTCCATCATGGCTGGCCGTTGAGCAGCGACGATTGGGACGCCCAGATGCTGTTCTTCCTGTCACAAGGCTACCGTGTCATTGCCCATGATCGGCGTGGCCATGGGCGCTCGACCCAGACGGATATCGGCAACGAAATGGACACCTATGCCGCCGATGTCGCGGAACTCGCCGCTTATCTCGACCTCAAGAATGCCATTCATGTCGGACATTCGACCGGCGGCGGCGAAGTGGCGCGCTATGTTGCCAACTATGGCGCCGGCGGCCGTGTCGCCAAGGCGGTGCTGATCGGCGCGGTGCCGCCAATCATGCTCAAGACTGCCGCCAATCCCGGCGGCCTGCCGATCGAAGTGTTCGACGGCTTCCGCTCCGCCCAGGCAGCCAATCGCGCCCAGTTCTTCCGCGACGTTCCATCAGGTCCGTTCTACGGGTTCAACCGTCCGGGCGCGGACATCTCGCAGGGCGTCATCGACAATTGGTGGCGCCAAGGCATGATGGGCGGCACCAAGGCGCATTATGATTGTATCAAGGCTTTCTCGGAAACCGACTTCACCGAGGATCTGAAGGCAATCGACGTGCCTGTCCTGGTCATGCACGGAGACGACGACCAGATCGTTCCGATCGCCGATTCGGCGCTGCTGACGATCAAGCTGCTCAAGAAGGGCGAGCTCAAGGTCTACAAGGGCTTCCCGCACGGCATGGCCACGACCCATGCAGACATCATCAATGCCGACCTGCTGGCCTTCTTCAAGGCTTAAGGCCATGGCCCACAAAAATGCACCCGTCATCAGGCGGGTGCATTTTTGTGACAGCGGCAGACCCGCCTGATCTAGGCGGCCGCCTGCGCTTTGCGCGCTTCCTTCATGTTTGGCAGGAACACGGTGAGCAATCCAAGAAACGGCAAATACGAGCAGATCTGGAAGACGAAATCGATGCCCTTCATATCGGCGACGATACCGAGCACGGCCGCCGCGATGCCGCCCATGCCGAAGGCGAAGCCGAAGAAGATGCCGGCGATCATGCCGACGCGGCCCGGCACGAGTTCCTGCGCAAAGACGACGATGTTCGAGAAGGCAGAGGACAGGATCAGGCCGATCAGCACCGTCAGCACCATCGTCCATTCCAGATTGGCGTAGGGCAAGGCGAGCGTGAAGGGCAGCACGCCGACGATGGAGAACCAGATCATCGCCTTCTGCCCGTAGCGGTCGCCGAACGGGCCGCCGAGCAGGATGCCCAGCGCCGAGGCTCCGAGGAACAGGAACAGCATGACTTGGCTCATCTGCACCGAAACGCCGAACTTATGCATGGAATAGAAGGTGTAGTAGCTGGCGAGGCTGGCGATGTAGGCATTCTTGCTCAGCACCAGCAGGGTCAGCACGATCAATGCGTTCATCACCTTGCGGCGCGGGAAGGGCGAAACGAAGCTCGCCGCCTTGCGGGTGCCCTGTGCGGCACGCAGCCGGCTGTACCAGCCGCCGACCTGCCACAAAACGATGATGCCGATCAGCGAGCCGACGGCGAACCAGGAAATGCTGGTCTGGCCGAACGGCACGACGATGAAGGCTGCCAGCAGCGGCCCCATGGACTGTCCGAAATTGCCGCCAACCTGGAACAGCGACTGCGCCAGGCCGAAGCGGCCGCCGGAGGCGAAGCGGGCGATGCGCGAGGATTCCGGATGGAAGATCGCCGAGCCGATGCCGATCAGCGAGGCGCCGATCAGGAGCAGCGAATAGTGCCCGGCATAGGCGAGCACAATCAGGCCGATCAGCGATGACGCCATGCCGTAGGGCAGCGAATAGGGCATCGGCCGTTTGTCGGTGATCATGCCGATCACAGGCTGCAGCAGCGACGCGGTCACCTGGAAGGTGAAGGTCAACAAGCCGATCTGCCAGAAATCGAGGCCATAATTCTCTTTCAGGAGCGGGTAAATGGCCGACAGCAGCGACTGCATGATGTCGTTGATGCAGTGGCAGAAGCTCACCGCCAGGATCACGGTGAAGGCCGTCGCCTGGGCTGAAGCGTGACTGGTGGTCGCCGGTGGGGCGACGCTGGCGGCTGTCGTATCGGTCAAGGTAGGCTCCGTGGTCTTTTTGGCGGGCAGGCCCGCAGGCAGTTGACGAACGCACCTGCGGCCGCCTTGTCGGACGCTCCTGTGGAGCGCTTGGGACCGGCGCCTTATAAGCTTCTTGCGGGATGACTTCTTTCGTGGTTTGGTCCAATAGTTTCGCAAGTGGGCCATATCGGATGCCGCACGGCAAAGAAGTCTTTCACGCTGGCAACGCCAATCTCGGCCAGTTGCACGAGAGCCGCTGGGAGTGGCTTGAACAAGTGGCCGGGCCGGCGGTGGCATTGCCGACCGAATATCCCGATGGCTACCGTGTGCCGCAGCACCGCCACAGCCGCAGCCAGCTCTTGCATGCGCTTGTCGGCGTGGTGCTGGTGACGACGCGCTACGGACGCTGGATGGTGCCGCCCGACCACGCGATGTGGATTCCAGCCGGCACCGAGCATTCCGTCGAGATGCTGGGCGATGTCTCGATGCGTTCGGTCTATGTCATGCCACAGGCGATCCCCGGGCTGCCCGAAGGCTTGCGCGTCGTCGGCGTCACCGACCTGATGCACAGCCTGATCGTGGAATCGGAAAAGCTGCCGCAAGGCGGCGTTCTGGAAGGACGTGGTGGGCTGATCATGAACCTTTTGCTGCACGAAATCCCGACCTTGCCGGAACGGCCGCTCGGCCTGCCATTCCCGTCCGATCCAAGGCTGTCGGCGCTCTGCCGGCGCTTCGTCGCGGCACCGTCGCCGCATGCGACGATCGATGAATGGGCGGATGCCGCCGGCATGAGCCGCCGCTCCTTCACCCGCGCCTTCCAGCGCCAGACTGGCTTGTCGCTGTCGACATGGCGCCAGCAGGCCTGCCTGTTCGCGGCGCTGCCCAGGCTGGCGGACGGCGAGCCGATCACCAGGGTGGCGCTCGATCTCGGCTATGACAGCGTGCCGGCCTTCATCACCATGTTCAAGCGCATGCTGGGGACCTCGCCGCGCGGCTATATGCGCGGCGCACGAGAAAGCGTCGAGGTCGCTCGTCGCCTGGTCGGCCCGGTTCGGTTGGAAAGCCCTGCGCCGTAACGGCAGGTGCTGTTCTAGAGCATTTTACCGTTTTACGGAAACGGCGAGCTGCTCTAACTCTTTGTTTTGACGTAATTCTCTAGGGAAAGCGCTACGCGCTTTTCCCGGGAAAACCGCTTCACACTTTTCCTGGAATTGCTCTAGTCGAACAGGCTCGACACCGATTCCTCGGTCGCGGTGCGCGAAATGGCTTCGCCCATGAGGTCGGCGATCGAGATGACGCGGATGTTGGGCGCGTCGAGCACGCCCTGGGTGGGCTGGATGGAATCGGTGATCACCAGTTCCTGCAGCTTCGAGCCGCTGATGCGGGCAACCGCACCGCCCGACAGCACACCGTGGGTGATATAGGCGGTGACACTGGTGGCGCCGTTGGCCAGCAGTGCATCGGCGGCGTTGCACAGCGTGCCGCCGGAATCGACGATGTCGTCGATCAGCAGGCAATCCTTGCCGGCGACCGCGCCGATGATGTTCATGACTTCCGATTCACCGGGCCGTTCGCGGCGCTTGTCGACGATGGCCAGTTGCGCATCGAAGCGCTTGGCCAGCGCACGGGCGCGGACCACGCCGCCAATGTCGGGCGAGACCACCACGACGTTGCCGAGTTGCTTGTATTTGGCCTTCACGTCGCGGGCCATCACCGGCACGGAAAACAGATTGTCGGTCGGAATATCGAAGAAGCCTTGGATCTGGCCGGCATGCAGGTCAAGCGTCAGAACGCGGTCGACACCGGCGCGGGTGATCATGTTGGCGACCAGCTTGGCCGAGATCGGCGTGCGGCCGGAGGCGCGGCGGTCCTGCCTGGCGTAGCCGAAATAGGGGATGACCGCCGTGATGCGCTTGGCCGAGGAACGCATGAAGGCATCGATCATGATGAGCAATTCCATCAAATGATCGTTGGTCGGGAACGAGGTCGATTGCAGGATGAAGACATCCTCGCCGCGCACGTTTTCCTGGATTTCGACGAAGATTTCCTGGTCGGCGAAGCGCCTGACCGTGGCTTTGCCCAGCGGGACGTTGAGGTACCGGGCGACCGCTTCGGCCAGCACCCTGTTGGAATTGCCCGCGAAGAGTTTCATGCACGGTTCCTGGTGGAGGATGATGAGACCTGACGGACTCGCTTGCGCCCTTTAACCGGGCTTTTAGCGGCCCGCGCCGGTATTGCAAGCGCCGAGATCGGGAATCCGCCGGCTAAACTCAAGAAAGCTCCGCGCCATCGCCGGGCTGCAACAGGGAGCAGCGGACTTGCGCTGCTCCTTCTTCTCGTTGGGCATCGGATTTTCCCAAAACCGTCTCCACTTTTGGGTCCGATGCCTCTAGCCCGCCTTGCCGCCGAGCCAGGCCGCGAATTGGTCGATGGTCTGGTCGGCGATCGTCTGCATGGTGGCCGGCGAGACCCCCTTCCAGCTGTCGCCGCCCGCGCTGGCGCCGGAATTGACCGACGGGGCCTTCTGCTGACCATTGATGCGGTGCAGCCGGTTGCCGGCGGGGTCATAGACATCCCAGACATAGATGACGGTGGTGTCGGCGCCTTCCGACATCGTCGAGAAATAGCCCTTCAGCACATGTGTCACGGTCTGGTCGGCGCTGCCGGCGAGCGTGATACCGCGCTGCCTGGCGCGGGTCTGCAACTCCGCCGTAAGAGGTGTCGCGGCTTCCACCGAAGCGCCGACGATCGGCGCGATCTGCAGGCGGGTCTTCGACAGGATGGCAGCGCTTTGGGCTGATGTGACCGGTGCGGCGGTGGTTGCGGGAGCGCCCGCCGTGCTGGTGGCGGGCAGCGTCTGGGTCGACGTCGCCGGCGGAGTGATCGCCGACGGTTCGAGCACGTCCTTTGCGTTGGTGCAGGCGGCAAGAGCCAATGCCACAAGCAATGACACGGTCGTCACATGCGATCGTCTCATTTGCCTTCTAACTCCTTGGCGAAGAACGCCTCCCATTGTGGATTCACTGTACGATCAAGTCGAGATCATGGCGGGACAGCGGCTTGGGCTGGGATTCGGTGGTCAGGTAGGTGCGGCCAAGCGTCATCGCCGTCTCGGTATCGGAGTCCATGATGATCATATGGGCGAACAGCGTCATGTTGGGCGCGATCGGTTCGGGATTGCCCTGGTAGAACATCGGCATGTCCATCCAGGACGGGGTGAAGCGGGCGCCGACCGAATAGCCGCAGGCGTTCAGCCGGTGCTTGGTCAGGCCGTGTGCCTCCATGGTGCGGGCATGCGCATCGAAGACGTCGCCGAAGCTGTTGCCCGGCGTCATCGCCTTTTCGACAGCCAGGAGTGCCGCGCGGGCGGCGTCGAACAATTCCTGATGGCGCTTCGACACCTTGCCGGTCAGCACCGTGCGCATCATCGGTGCGTGGTAGTGGTTGAAGACGCCGGCCCATTCGAGCGTCAGCTGGTCATTTTTGGTGAGCTTGCGGCGGCCGGCCTTGTAGCGGCACAGCAGCGCATCGACGCCGGAGCCGATGATGAATTCGTTGGCCGGATAGTCGCCGCCGCCGGCAAAGATCGCACCCTGCATGGCGGCCAGGATCAGGGCTTCGTCGCCACCTTGCTTGATCAGCGGCAGCGCCGCGTCGAGCGCGTCGTCGGAGAGATTGGCGGCCTTCTCGGCCTTGGCGATCTCGGCCGGACTCTTGAACAGGCGCAGCCGCCCGACAATTCCGGACGCATCGGCGATCTGGCCGAAGGTCTGCAACTGCTCGTCGAGGCGGCGGCCATTGAACGCGGTCAGGCCATGGGTGTCGTATTCGACACCGATGCGGGCGCCGAGCAGGTCGAGTTCGTTGAGCAGATTGCGCAGGTCGACCGCCGGATTGGCGCCATTACGGTCCGTCCACAAGACGATGTTGTCGATAATCGAGGTCTGACGCGCCTGGCGCAGGTCGGCCGAGCGGGTCAGCAGCACCATCGAACCGTCGGCCTTCACCACCAGGCACTGGAAGAAGCAGAAGCCGAACGTGTCGTAGCCGGTCAGCCAGTACATGCTTTCCTGCGCGAACAGCAGGATGGCATCAAGCTTTTTTTCGGCCATCTCGATGATCAGCCGGTCGCGCCGCGCGTCAAATTCAGATCGTTCAAAATGCAGCGCCATTATTCCCTCTCCAAGACGATTGCCGAAACCTGCCGGCCGTAATCGGGCTCCTTGCGATGCGTGGTGCGCCGGTAGGAGTAGAACAGGCCTTCCTCGGCGTAAGTGCAGCGGTCGAGGCCTTCAGCCGTCACGCCGGCCTCGGCCAGCCGGTCAACCGTGTAGCGGTTGAGGTCGAACATGGCATGGCCGGCATTGGCGGACGGCGCGAAATAGAGGATATTTTCGGCATCGGCTTCGACAAAGCGGGCGACGAATTCCGGGCCGACCTCGTAGTTATCAGGGCCGATGGAGGGGCCTAGCACGGCGATGATGTTTTGGCGCCGGGCGCCGAGGCTTTCCATCGCCAGGATGGTGTTTTCGAGCACGCCGGTGAACGCGCCTTTCCAGCCGGCATGCGCGGCGCCGATGATGCGCGCCTCAGCATCCGCGAACAGCACGGGACCGCAATCGGCGGTCGAAGCGCCGATGGCGATGCCCGGCCGGTCGGTGACGATGGCGTCTGCCTTGGGCCGCTCGCCGGCAAAGGGCTCCCTGGCGATGATGACGTCGGGCGAATGGATTTGCCAGGCGGTCAACAGATGGTTCGCCGGCACGCCCATCCAGGCGGCGACGCGGCCGCGGTTCTCTGCGACCAGCGCCTGGTCGTCATTCGATCCGGTGCCGATGTTGAGGCCCTGGTAGATGCCGCCGGAGACACCGCCGATGCGGGTGAAATAGCCGTGGCGGATGCCTTGTGCCTGCGCCTTGTCCAGCAGCGGCGACCGAACGGGATCCGGTTTGGTCTGATTCAGCATGCGGGCGTTGTTGTCCGTGTGGGCGGTTTCGTCAAGAAGAAGGTGCTTGGTCGAGAACAGGCGCTGCAAAGCGCGGACGGGAGATTGGGAGGGGCGGCGGTAAAAAGTCAATCCGCCCCGGCGAAGGGCCGAACCGCCACGCCGCGAGGCAGTACCGCAAGCACCTTGAACAGCTCGCCCATGGCTTGCGGCCCTGCGAGGCGTTCGACGTCGCCGGCGATCCTTTCGCGCGCCGCCTGGCCGGCATCGGCGCCAAGCCGGCCGGCGCGCTCGAGGATGCCCATGCCGAGCAGGAAGTCGCCCTGTGTCGTCAGATGGGCTTCGAGGCCATGTGCACGCACGATCGCGGCCAGGGCGGCGAAATCGACATGGGAGGTGAGGTCGGCCTCACCGGGATTGGCCAGCACATCTTCGTGATCGTGGCTTCGCAAGGCCTGCAGCGTGTCCCCGACACCCGGCTGGAGATGGCCATAGTCGATAAACAGGCCAGCGCCGCCATGCCTGGATATGCGCTCGGCGATCGTTGCCATGAGCGCGGTGCGGGCAGGCGCCACTTCGGCGATCGAACCTTGCGGCGCTTGGGTGGCATCGGCGGGCAGCAGCGTCGGGTCGACCGAGCCGGCGCCGGCGAAGAAGCAAAGGTCGTTGGTCTCGTCGAGGCCGACCACGCGCTCGCGCCAGCCGGCGCCGGCGCGGAGGAACTGGCGGATGGGCACGGCGTCGAACAGTTCGTTGCCGACGATGAACAGCGGTTGCTGCGGCAAGGTCTCGATGGTTTCATGCCAGCCAACCGCGAAGGGTGTGGCGCCAAGCGTCTGCTTTTGCACCTCGGTCAGGCGCGGGCTGGTCTCGATCATGGCGAAGGTGGCGCCGCTGGCCAGATCAGGATCGAGCCGCGACAGCGTACGCAGCATGTCCTTCATCAGCGTGCCGCGGCCGGGGCCGATCTCGGCGATGGTGGCCGGCAGCGGCCGGCCGCTCGCCTGCCACGCCTGGTACATCCACACGGCGACCAATTCGCCGAACATTTGGCTGATCTCCGGCGCGGTGATGAAGTCACCGGCCGCACCAAAAGGCTCGCGCGTCGTGTAGTAGCCGTCCGCCGGGTCGAACAGGCACATCGCCATGTATTCGTTGATCGGTATCGGCCCCAGGGCCTCGATCAGGTCGACGATGCGGGTCTTCAGCCGTGTCATGCCGGCTGCGGCTGCGTCACCGGCTTGGCGGTCAGCATCGCCCAGATGCCGGCCAGCACCATCGGCGTCGACAGGATCATGCCCATGGTCAGCCAGTTGGTGCCGAGGAGGTAGCCGAGCTGCTGGTCGGGCTCGCGGAAGAACTCGACAAAAATGCGCGACAGGCCGTAGCCGCAGATGAAGGCGCCGCCGACGAAGCGCGGCGTCTTCAGCTTGAGGCGCGAATGGGTGAGAATGCGCAGCACGAGGAACAGCACCACGCCTTCGAGAAGCGCCTCGTAGAGCTGGCTCGGGTGACGGGCAAACGGCCCGCCATTGGGGAATTCGAAAGCCCAGGGCACGTCGGTTGGGCGCCCCCACAGCTCGGAGTTGATGAAGTTGGCGACGCGCACCAGGCCAAGGCCGACCGGCACGCCGGCCGCCACGACGTCAAACAGCGACCAGGTGCGGATGCCGCGCTTGATGGAAAACAGCGTCATGGCGAGGATGACGCCAAGCAGGCCGCCATGGAACGACATACCGCCTTGCCAGACCGCCAAGATATCGAGCGGGTGGGCGATGTAGCGTGGCAGATCATAGAACAGCACATAGCCGGTGCGGCCGCCGAGCACGACGCCGATGGCCGCCCAGACGATGAAGTCGTCGAGATCCTCCGGCTTCATCGGCAGGACGCCGTTCGGCCACAGCCTGGCATTGGCGGCGAGCCGCTTGGCGTACCACCAGGCAAACAGGATGCCGACGATATAGCCGACGCCATACCAGTGCACCGCCAGCGGCCCGATCTGGATGAGGATCGGGTTGATGTCGGGGAAGGGCAAGGAGGCCAGCGGCAGCAGGAAATATTCGTTCAACGGGGAACTCTCATTGCGAAACGCGTTTGCGCGCGGACCATGCGGCAGGGTTTTGGCAGGGTCAAGGCAAGGTGGGCGCCCTCGACTTGATGCCGCAGCGCGGCGCAACATGCTTGCATTCGACGCGCAGCGCCACTACGTCAATTTGTGCAAGCGCGAGGATTTGCCATGTCGACCGGACCGAACCGCATTCTCGATGAATTCGCCAAGCTGATGACCGACGCCGCCGGCGCCGCCCAGGGCGTGCGCCGGGAGGTGGAGACGGCCTTCAAGGGGCAGGCCGAACGCATTCTCAACACCATGGACGTGGTGCAGCGCGAAGAGTTCGAAGCCGCGCGCGAGATGGCCGCCAAGGCGCGGGAAGAAAACACTCGCCTTGCCGCCCGCATCGAGGCGCTCGAGGCGAAGCTTGCCGAACTGGCCGGCGACGCCACACCAGCGACGGCGGCCAAGCCGCGCACAAAAAATAATCGTTAAACTTTTCCACATAGCCCGATCCTGAAAAGCGCTTTGCCGTGAATCGCTTAACGGCATTGCATGAATCTTTGTGACAGCGGCTTTCCACATGCGAATGACGCAGTGCGAAAAATTGGGCTGTTCACGCGACTCCCGATCAATAGACTGAATTTGTTGCATGATTCGGAGCAGGGTCATGCGACCGGGCGGTGGGGTCCGGTCTGGGGTCTTTGCGTCGAGAAGGTAGTCTTTTGCGCGAAGAAAGTCCTGGCCGTCCGAGTTCTAGACAAGATTGTTCGTTGTGTGTGCCCTCCCGCGGAGCGTGTGGCGGCGCTCGTACAGAACGACAGGAAGCATTCCATGGAACTTCTCGAACTCGAATTCTCCCGCGAAATCCATCCGGTGGATGTTATCGAGCAGGTGGCCCACAACAACGACTGGTCCTTTGAGCGGGCCGGCGACGACGAGATTTCGATCTCGGTTGCCGGAAGCTGGACCGACTATCACGTCTCCTTCTCGTGGATGGAGGATTTCGAGGCGCTGCACCTTGCCTGCGCCTTCGACATCAAGGTGCCGGAGACCCGCGCGCTGGAAGTGATGCGGCTCTTGTCGCTGATCAACGAGCAGATGCTGTTTGGCCATTTCGACCTCTGGGAGCAGGAGGGCGCGATCATGTTCCGCCAGTCGCTGCTGCTGGCCGGCGGGGTCGAGCCGTCGAGCCAGCAGGTCGAAGTGTTGCTGTCGTCGGCGCTGGAAGCCTGCGAATGCTATTTCCAGGCGTTCCAGTTCGTTGTCTGGTCGGGAACCTCGGCCAAGGACGCCCTGGCCGGCGTGCTGTTCGAGACCTACGGCAACGCCTGAGTCCCCGCAAGGCAGACAAGAACCAAGATGAGTTCGAACAGCGAGCGTAAGCCCGAGATCAGTTTTGCCGATTTCGATCGTGTCGACATCCGCGCCGGCACGATCGTCGAGGCCGAGCCGTTTCCCGAGGCGCGCAAGCCCGCATTCAAGCTGAAGATCGATTTCGGCGCCGGCATCGGCATCAAGAAATCGTCGGCGCAGATCACCAAATATTATACACCGGAGACGCTGATCGGCCGGCAGGTGTTCGCGGTGGTCAATTTCCCGCCGCGCCAGATCGGTCCATTCATGTCGGAAGTGCTGACGCTCGGCTTTCCCGACGAAGAGGGCGCGGTGGTGCTCGGCGCGATCGAGCGCAAGGTGCCGGATGGCGGCAGGTTGTTTTAGGCCGCCAGCTTGCGCGTCGTTCCCAGCGCTTCCTCGACCGTGTCGAGGAACATCTCTGCACAAGCCTTCCAGCTGTAGCGCATGGCGCGTTCGCGTGCTTCGGCACGGTCTACATTGAGCGCGGCAAGCGAGGCCTCGCGCAGATCGTTGGAGACCGCGCCGCCAAAGCCGTCGCCGACAATGTCGATCGGCCCGGTCACCGGATAGGCGGCAACCGGCGTGCCGCTGGCCAATGCCTCGATGATGACGTTGCCGAACGTGTCGGTGCGGCTCGGGAAGACGAAGACATCGGCCGAGGCATAGATCTCGGCCAGTTCGTCGTTGGGGCGATGGCCGAGGAAATGCGCTTGCGGATATTTTGCCTTCAGCCTGGCAAGCTCAGGGCCTTCGCCGACGATCACCTTGCTGCCCGGCAGGTCGAGGTCGAGGAAGGCGGAGAGGTTCTTTTCGATGGCGACCCGGCCGACGCAGAGGAAGACAGGGCCGGGAAAGCCGAGATTCTTCTTCTTGTCGGGCCGGAAATGGTTGGTGTCGACGCCGCGCGTCCACGGCCGCAGCTTGGTGAAGCCGCGCGCCGAGAGGTCGTCGGCAAGCGACTGGGTGGCGACCAGCGTGCCTTGGCCGGAATTGTGGAAATCGCGCAGCCAGCGATAGGCCCAGCTTTCCGGCACTGGCAGCCGTGCGCTGAGATATTCGGGGAAGCGTGTGTGATAGCTGGTGGTGAACGGCCGGCCGGCATTGCGGCAATAGCGCCGCGCCATGATGCCGAGCGGCCCTTCGGTGACGATGTGGATGTGGTCGGCCTTGCCTGCGTCGATCAGGCGCGCGACATGGCCGGGCGTGGTCAGCGCCAGCCTGATGTCGGGATAGGTCGGCAAGGGCAGGGTGCGAAAGATGTTCGGCGTCAGGAAATCCACGGCGACATCGAAGGATTTCAGCGTCTCGGTGAGCCGCTCCAGCGTGTGGACAACGCCGTTAACCTGCGGCCGCCAGGCATCGGTGACCATCAATATGCGCATGGCGGCCCTTTGCAGGAAAGGTCGACGGTTGCCTTGAGACGATGCCGGAACGGCGACCAGACCGCTGCTCTCGCTTCGCTCCAGCGCACCCGGACGGGCACGGGGTCGAAGTGAGGCGGCAAGGTCGAATCAATTGAGGTCGCGCGCTTCATGCGCGTTCTTGATCATGGTTTCATGACGGGCGGATGAAGCCTGTTTCCACTTTCGGTATCGTGCCGGTTATGCGGGAACCTTGATGATAGCGCGCAGTCCGCCGAGCGGGCTGTCTTCAAGGGTGATGTCGCCGCCATGGGAACGGGCGATGTCGCGGGCGATCGACAGGCCGAGCCCGGTGCCGCTGGCATCGAGGTTGCGGGCTTCGTCGAGCCGCACGAAGGGTTTGAAGACGTCTTCGCGCCGGTCGGCGGGAATGCCCGGACCATCGTCGTCGATGGTGACCAGCAGCGAGCCGCGGCCATGGGTGGCGTTGACTTCCACCGTCTTGGCATAGCGGAAGGCGTTGCCGATGACGTTGGACATCAATCGGGCAAAGGCGTTCGGCCGCACATGCACATCGGGGTCTCCGGCAAGCGTCGTCGACAGCTTGCGCTTGCGCAGCCTGGCTTCCTCGCCGAGCTTTTCGAAATAGGCCTCGAGATCGAACCGTCCGGCGTCTTCCGAAGCCTCGCCACGGGCAAAGGCGAGATAGCCTTCGAGCATCGACTGCATGTCGTCGATGTCCTGGTCGAGCGCGGCCTTGGTCTCGGCCTTGCCGCCGGAAAGCGCCAACTGCAGCTTGAAGCGGGTGAGGATGGTTCGCAGGTCATGACTGACGCCGGTCAGCATGGCGGTGCGCTGCTCGATCTGGCGCTCGATGCGTTCGCGCATCTGCATGAAGGCAAAGCCGGCGCGGCGAACCTCCTCGGCGCCGCGGGGCCGGAAGTCACGCGGCATCGGCCGGCCCTTGCCGAAACTTTCGGCGGCTTCGGCAAGCATCAGGATCGGCCGGATCTGGTTGCGCAGGAAGGGAATGGCGATCATCAGGAGCACCAGCGAGGTGCCGACCATCCAGATAAGGAAGATGTGGGTGTTGGAGGCATAGGCCTGGCTGCGGCGCACGAAGACGCGCAGCACCTTGCCCTCGAGCTGCACGCGCACCTCGACGATGTTGGAGTTGCCGACCGTGTCGATCCAGAACGGGCGGTTGATCTGGCGGGTGATCTCCGACGAGAGAACATCATCCAAAATCGAGAAAAACGGTTTTGGGCCAGGCGCGGGCAGCGGGTCGGGCGGCAAGAGGTCGACCTTCAACTGCATGCGGTCCTGGGCGATGCGTATGATGTTGGTGTAGTCGGCATCGCGCGGATAGGTTTCGATCAGGTCGATGATGGCGGCGATGTCGCGCACGGTGGCCTGCGACAGGCGCTGCGTCACGGTTGCCCAATGACGTTCCATGAAGACGAAGGCGACGACCGATTGCAGCAGGATCATCGGCGCGATGACGATGATCAGCGAGCGGGCATAGAGCCGCTTGGGCATATACAGCGAGACGAGGCGCCAGAAGCGGTTCCAGGCGCGCGGCACCGCCTTCAGCGTCCGCGCGGCGCGTACGCTCAAGCCGCCATTGCCCGGCTGTTCCAGTTCCGTGGTTGCCATTCGCTCATTTCGCTTGCCCGCAGCCGCTCAGCAGGCCGCAGGCGGCATTCTATTCCACGCTGAGCCGATACCCAATACCGCGCACGGTCTGCAGCCAGACCGGGTTGGACGGATCGCGCTCGATCTTGCGGCGCAGCCGGTTGATCTGGACGTCGATGGTGCGCTCGCCGACCTCCGAATCGTCACCGACAAGCTCGTGGCGGGGTATCGTCTCGCCGGCCCTTGCCGCGAAGATCGCCAGGATCTCCTGCTCGCGGTCGGTCAGCTTCAGCGCCTCGCCGCCACGCTTCAACTCGCGCCGGGCGATCTGGAAGGTGTAGGGGCCGAAGACCAACTGCTCGACCTTGGGCGTGGTCGCCGGGCCACCACGGCGAAGAATGTTGTTGATGCGCAGGATCAGCTCGCGCGGATCGAACGGCTTCGGCAGGTAGTCGTCGGCGCCGGCCTCAAGCCCTGAGATGCGGCTGTCGGTCTCCGACAGGGCCGTCAGCATCAGGATCGGTACGTTCTTTTCGGCTCGCAGCGACTTGGTCAGGTCGACGCCCGTTTCACCGGGCATCATGACGTCCAGCACCAGAAGGTCGAAGTCGAGGCCGGCAAGCTTGCGCCTGGCTTCGCCGGCATTGCCGGCGACGGTGACGCGAAAGCCGTTTTCGGTCAGATACTGCTTGAGAAGATTGCGGATGCGGGTGTCGTCGTCGACGACAAGCAGATGCGGCGCGTCGTCGTCCGGCGCGGCCGCGTGATCGACCCGTTCAGTGCTCTCCATGGCTTTTCCCTGACATTTTTGCGGACCCAACGTCGATCTGCGCCCTCAGTTCCGGATTGACCATCGCTTCGAGGAACCGTTCCACCAAGGTCCGTTCGGTTACTCCGGAATCCCCCAATGCAGCATGGATGCGGCGCGACTGTGGCCGCGCCAGCGCCAGCGCCAGCGCACGGCCCTTGGCGGTCGGATAAAGTTCGCGCTGTCGGCGGTCGCGCGGACCTTGCAACTGCACGACATGGTCGGTGTCGATCAACTGCTTGAGCACACGGGCCAGGCTCTGTTTGGTGATCTTCAGCACGTCGAGCAGTTCGGCGACCGTCAGGCCCGGCCTGCGGTTGACGAAATGCAGCACCCGGTGGTGGGCCCGGCCAAAGCCGTAGTCGGCCAGGATCTGGTCCGGATCGGAGGTGAAGTCACGATAGGCAAAGAAGAGCAGCTCGATAATGGCGAAGTCGATGCCGTCCTCGACCGACATCGCGGTCCTGATCGGTTTTCCGGCGGCTGGGCTTCGATCCGTCATTATTTCTCCGTGGGAAAGAGAGATTATGTCAGTACTATTGACGTAATTTCCCTGCAATGGTAATTTTTGACAAGCTTTTGGGCGGATTGCGAACGAAAAGGCAAGGGAAGCCGGTTTTTCCGGAATTTCCTGAGTTTGCCAGAGCGCAATTATCCGCTTACGCTCCACCATAAAAGCCGCTTTGGGCGGCCGACACGAAACACACAACGATACAAGTATCCGGGCTGCCGCCCGTGGGAGGTTACCATGGCATCCGTTCCCTTCGATCAACTCGATGGCTCCATCTGGATGAACGGCGAATTCGTCCAATGGGGTGACGCCAAGATCCATGTGCTGACGCACGGGCTGCATTACGCCAGCGCCGTTTTCGAGGGAGAACGCGCCTATGGCGGCGAGATCTTCAAGCTCAACGAACACACCGAGCGCCTGCATGAATCGGCACGCCTGCTCGGTTTCAATATCCCCTATACGGTGGCCGAGCTCAACGACGCCTCATCCACGCTTCTCAAGAAGCAGGGTTTCCAGGACGCCTATGTCCGGCCGATTGCCTGGCGCGGCAGTGAGCAGATGGGCGTCTCGGCGCAGAACAACCGCATCAACTGTGCCATCGCCATCTGGCAATGGCCGAGCTATTTCGATCCTGCGCAGAAGCTGAAAGGCATCCGTCTCGATGTGGCGGAATGGCGCCGGCCCGACCCGCGCACCGCGCCTTCCAGGTCGAAGGCAGCCGGCCTCTACATGATCTGCACCATGTCCAAGCACGCCGCCGAGGCCAAGGGCTATGCCGACGCCATGATGCTCGACTGGCGTGGCCAGGTCGCCGAAGCGACCGGAGCCAACATCTTCTTCGTCAAGGAGGGCAAGATCCACACACCCAAGCCTGACTGCTTCCTCGACGGCATCACCCGCCGCACGGTCATTGGGCTGGCCAAGGATCGCGGCCTGGAGGTGATTGAACGCGCCATCCTGCCGGAAGAGCTGGAAAGCTTCGAGCAGTGCTTCCTGACCGGGACGGCGGCGGAAGTGACGCCGGTTTCCGAGATCGGGCCTTACCGATTCGAGGTCGGCGAAATAGCCAAGAATCTTATGAATGACTATTCTGCGGCCGTTCAGCCCAAGCACGCGATCGCCGCAGAATAACGAAAGTCACAGCTTTTTTAGGAAGTAGGGGCGGTTTTCGGGCCGCCCCTTTTATTTCAGCGTTTCTGCATTTGACTTTCGTCCAATTCGGCGTCTCATGATGGTGTCGGCCCGGGAGGCTGACAGCTATGGAGGGACTAATCATATGGACATGAACACGCTTCTTCCGATCATCATACAGGTGATTACTGGCGTCATCGGTGGTCAGGCGGTCGGTGCGGCGCTCAAGACGGCGGCGATGGGTCAGCTTCCCAAAATCCTGGGCGGAGCCATTGGCGGCGTCGGCGGTGCGGCGATCCTCGGCAGCCTGCTGGGTGGCGGTGCGGTCGATCCGGCGGCTGCGGCAGCAGCAACGAGCGGTCTCGGCAGCGCGCTGAACCTGCAGAACATCGTCGGCGGCGCCGGCGGCGGCGCGATCCTGACCGCCATTCTCGGCGCGGTCATGGGCGCCATGAAGAAGTAGGCGGGCCGTTAAGGTCTTTTCAAATGGGCGGCTTCGGCCGCCCATTTCCGTTTTCGGAGCTACCGATGTTCGTCTTGCGAGGGTGGACGCCCTTTGTCCGCGCCTCTACATCACCCGTGAACATCGAAAGGACGATCATGGGTCAGCTCAATGCCGGCATCGTGCCGGTCACACCGTTCCAGCAGAATTGCACCATCCTGTTCGACATGGATGACAAGCATGGCGTCGTCGTCGATCCTGGCGGCGATATCGACAAGGTGCTGGCGGTGCTGAAGGACAATGCGATCTCAGCCGGGGCGATCTGGATAACGCATGGCCACATCGACCATGCCGGCGGCGCAATGGAGTTGAAGGAGGCGCTCGGCGTCGAGATCATCGGTCCGCATGAGGCCGACAAGTCGCTGCTCGACAATCTGGAAAACCAAGGCAAGCGCTACGGCATCGCCGGAGCGCGCAACTGCGTGCCCGACCGGTTCCTGTCCGAAGGCGAGACCGTGTCGTTCGGCGGCCATGTGTTCGAGGTGCTGCACTGCCCCGGCCATGCACCAGGTCACGTCGTATATTACAACCGCGCGGCCAAGTTCGCCCATGTCGGCGACGTGCTGTTCCGCGGCTCGGTCGGCCGCACCGACCTGCCGGGTGGCGACCATGCGGCACTGATCGCTTCGATCAAGGACAAGCTCCTGCCGCTCGGCGACGACATCGGCTTCATCTGCGGCCACGGTCCCGGCGGACGTTTTGGCGAGGAGAGGCGGACCAATCCTTTTCTCGTTTAGAGCAATTCACCATTTCACGGAAACGGCGGGGCCGCTCTAACCCTTTGTTCTGACTCAATTCCCAAGGGAAAACGCTTCGCGCTTTTCCCGGGAAACCGTTTCACACTTTTCCTGGAATTGCTGTAGGGCGTGCCGATATTCGCCTGCCCCAATCCTGTGATGCTCCAAACAGAAAAGCGCTGGCCTTGCGGTCAGCGCTTTTCTGTTGGGGCAGGGAGGCCCTGGTTTAGTTCGCCGTGCAGAAATGCTGTTCGCCGTCATTACCGGTGAACGTGCCGGTGCGGGAATTGAAGGTGCGGTAGCGGTCCGAGCAGTATTCGTACCAATCACGCGTCCACGGCTCGGCATAACGATCAGCGTAGACCACCCGCGGCTCCGCATAGTAGCGGCGGACCGGGGCCGGGCGCACCACCACGTCACGATCGTAGTAACCGTCATCGTAGTAGCGGTCAGCGTCGGGCGGCGGGCGGTCATTGGCCAATGCGCCGCCGATCAGCGCACCGGCCGCGAGGCCGAGCACGCCGGCGGCAATGGCATCGCCGTTGCCATGATGGCCATGATGGCGGCGCCAATCACGTGCGTTGGCGGCGGGCAAGGCCGAAAGCGTGGTGGCGACCACGGCAGCGGCCAGGACGGCGGTCTTGAAAATTCGGTTCATCTCGGTCTCCTTCGTGCCGGCCCGTGTAGTTTCGGGGATGCGGTCCGGCTTTACCAAAGACTAATATGCAACCGTGGCTGAACGGGGGCTGAACGGATTTCGACGAATTTATTCACAACAGGCGTCAAAGGTCACACGCCTCCAGGGAGCGAAAACCATCGCCGGTCCAAGCCGGCTCAGCCGACCGACAGATTGACGGCCTTGGGTCCCTTGCCGCGCTTGTCCGGCTCGGTGTCGAACGACACTTTCTGGCCATCCTCCAGGCCGGGAAGGCCGGACGCCTGCACGGCTGAAATATGGACGAAAACATCCTTCGCGCCATCATCGGGCGTGATGAAGCCGAAGCCCTTGGCATGGTTGAAGAATTTGACGGTGCCGGTCTGCGGCATGGGAAGCTCCTTTGTCCCATAAACTCCAGTCTCGGGCCGGCAAATGCCCGAGTGGAAATTTGTCCTTTATTTTAGCGTCATCGGCAAGAGAAAGTTTTGCGGGCGTCTAAAGCACGTTGCGGCACGCTTTGGGTCTTTGTTTTATGCAAGTCGTAGCCCAGAACCTGGCGGCTTGGGCGACATCACCGGCCCGCGCCTTCGATAAGGAAAAGGCGCGACGAAGATCGCCGCGCCTTTCAAAATTCAGATCCCTCTCCAGGCCAGGTGCAGGCATGGAGCCTCCGTCGCACGTCCGAGTGACATGCGGCGCGCCGATGGCTCAGGCTGCGCGGAGGTTGACGGCCTTGGGGCCCTTGCCCATGCGGTCCGGCTCGACGTCGAAGGTGACCTTCTGGCCGTCAACGAGCGTGCGCAAGCCGGAGGCTTCGATCGCGGAGATATGGACGAACACATCCTTGGCGCCACCATCGGGCGTGATGAAACCGAAGCCTTTGGTCGCGTTGAAGAATTTAACGGTGCCGGTCTGGGCCATTGGGGAAACTCCTTCACCCGTTCAGTCTTTGGTGGTCCCGCCCGCCGCCTGGCGCAAAGGGCAGTTCCCGGTGGTTGCTTCGGCAGTCATGCATTGGCGCATGGTCAAACCCCCCGCCGAAAACGGGGCCGTCAGAGATTCACAGTATCGGGGAAAGGTCGTCCAAAACGTTCCGCTCTCCGGGTCGCAAATGCCCGAACACGGAATTTATCGCACGGAAACGTGATGGTTGCAAGATACCGCCGCGGGCCGCCGTACTGGCGCATCCCGACGCATCAATCGACTGACCTGAGCATCGATGGGCTCGGCATAGGCTTGCTTGCCGGCCGGGTCATCGGCCAGAGCCGGGCCACGAATGGGCCAGACATCGCGGCGCGCTGACCTCCCTTTCGGTCCAGGCGCCGTTGTCGGTTGCCGAGCTCAAACGGGGGTTGCATTTGGCAAGGGAATGGCGAGGATCGGTAACCGGGGACCGATCGTGGGAGATCATCATGAAATTTCTGGCGGCAATCTTTTCGCGGCAGGGTTTTGTCATCCTGTTGCTGTCGGCAGTTCTTGCCGCCTGCACTGTTGTCGTCGATGAGGGACCAGGGCCACGCCCGCGTCCGCCACGGCCCGAGCCGCAATATTGCAGCAAGCAGTACGAGCCGGTCTGTGCCCGGCGCGGCGGCGACCGCCAGACCTTCGCCAATGCCTGTCTTGCCGACCGGGCTGGCTACCGCATCGTGCGCGACGGTCCGTGCCGCGATAGCGGCGGTGGCGGTGGCGGTGGCGAGCAGACGTTCTGCACCCGCGAATATGCTCCGGTCTGCGGCCGCCGGCATGGCGAGATGCGTACCTTCCCCAATTCCTGCGAAGCCCGCGCCGCGGACTATCGCGTCGTTGGCGACGGGCCGTGCTGAGAACGCTGCGCCTTGTTGAGGACGACAGGCGTCAAGCCGTCGGCTCCACCTGGCGACAGTAGGCGATGAACTCGGACGCAGGCATGGGTCTGGCGAAAAGCCAGCCCTGGCCGTAGTCGACGTCGCGCTCGGCGAGATAGTCGGCCTGCGCCTGCGTTTCCACGCCCTCGGCAACGATCTTCAGCTTCAGTGTCTTGGCCATGTCGATGATATGCGGGGTGACGGAACTGGTGGCGGAATTCGTGCTGATCGTATCGATGAACGATTTGTCGATCTTGAGCGCATCGAGCGGCAGCCCCTCGAGATAGGACAGGCTGGAATAGCCGGTGCCGAAGTCGTCGATTGCCACTGCGTGCCCCAGTTCGCGGGCACGAATGAGCGTCGAACGCGCCGAGTTGATATCGACGAAACCTCGCTCCGTGGCCTCGAGCCAGATTTGCTGGGGCCGGATTCCGGTGTGCTGCAACGCCTTTTCGATAATAGGCAGGACCCGCGCGGTGCCGACATCGGTTGCGCTGAGATTGATGGCGATGTGAAGCGAGCGATCGGCGACCAGGAGCTTGTTCAGGTCGAACACAACCATCGCAATGACCTGATCGGTGATCGCCGTGATCAGGCCGCTCTCTTCCGCCAGCGGAATGAAAAGATCGGGCCGGACCAGGGAGCCATTCGGCCGCTTCCAGCGCACCAGCGCTTCCGCGCCGATGCAATTGCCGGTCCTGAGCTCGACGATCGGCTGATAGTGGACGATGAATTCGTGCTTGCGCACGGCGATCTGCAATTCTCCCAAGGGCGAAAGCCGCCTTCGTGACAGCCACACAACCACGCCGATGATGAAGGCAGCCATGAAGGCGCCGAGCGGAAGCAGCATGAATTGCTGCTTGCGAACGCTGCCCAGGATCTGGCTTGTCGGTTCGGTGGCGACAGCAATCCAGTCCGTCCCGCGCGCCGTGGCAAACAGGAGATCGTCATCGATGCCTTCGCCGGGACCGGCGATGATCTTCTCGATACGAGCAGGATTCGGGCCGTTCAACGCGCCAAGCAGGATGCCCGTTTGCGTCGTCAAGGCGAGCTGGACACTGGGATCGACGATGACGTCGACAAAGCGTACCGGATCGACAAGGACGTTGTGATCCCTGTATCGCAGCGCCATCAGAAAATGGTCCTCGCTCATCACCGGCTGCATGCGGGCGGTGACGGCAATGCCGTCCCTGGTGGTGAAGTCAGGGGTGGATTGCGCAACGCGCCCTTCGGTCGGTCCCCAGGAAGAGCATTTGAGCAGGCCGTTTTCGAAATAGCCCATTTCTTCGATCGGGCGCGTGTTGATGGTGAGTTGCCGCATACGGGCTATATGGTCCGCCGAACAGCGGATGCCGGTGAACTGGTCGATCTGCCGCAAGGCGGCGGTGGCATCGTTGAGCGAGATGTCGGCCCTGGCGATGGCGCGGCTGGCGAACAGCTGCAGCCGCTCATGTTCCTTTTGGACGGCCTGAATCCAAGCGAGATGAAACATAGCTGCGATTGGCAAGATGGCGCCCAGCATGGCCAACACCACCGCCGTCACGATGATGCGCGACCTGTCCATGCGCCTCCTGCCTTCGGGTATGAGCGGCGATCGTGGGTGGTCGCCCGCAACGTCTCGGCCACCAATCGCGGCAGCGGCCCGGTTCAGGCGGATATTAGGGCCTCGATCTTACGTGAACTTTAATGGAGTCGTGGGGCAGCACCGCTGCTCTAAACCGGATAGGCGCCGTCGGCCGGGCCGGCATAGAGCTCGCTGCCACTGTCGTCGCAGATGCGCAGGCGATCGGGGATTTGCGGCATCGCCAGCGTGTGGAACAGCGCGGTGGCGTCCTGCAGCGCGGCGCGCAGGTTCGGCGCCTCCAGCGACACCTTGTCGAGAGTGGCTTCGTCGGCGTCGCGCAACCGGTAGAACTCGATGACGAAATTCAAGCGCGCCTCCGTGGCAGAGCATTGCGCAGGCCTGTCCAGTCAATTCGCCACCTCACAGAGGACGACGGAAAGGGCGCACGAGGCGCGCCCTCCAGTTTGTCAGCCTTTCGACTTCGGCTTCAAGCTGCTCTCCGCCTGCTTGACCGACGAACCGAACGGGGAGGCGGGCTTTGCCACGACCTTGTCCTTCTTCGGCTTGCGTGTCTCGCGGTTGCTACGCTGTTGACCTTTGGACATGTCGTGCTCCTGCTTCAGTGTTGGCTTGGCGGTGGGGTCTCAGACGAGCGGGTTGCTGGCAACAACGGGGTTGTCGGCAACAACCGGATCTGCCGGTTCGAGATTGTCTTCGGTGGTGACCCGCTCATAGGTCTCCTGCTCGCTGCGGATGCGGTATTGCGGCGAACCATCCTTGACCGGCAGCCTGCTCTTGATCTGGAACAGTTCGGCGGTCTTCTGAACGAGGCCGGTGCGGCTCTTCATGCGCACGGTCTGACCGATCGAAAACTGGTGCGCGGGTGTGTCGGTGCGCGGGCGCGCATTCTGCTGGAAACGGATCATGCTGCATTCTCCCTGTCGCGCTTCAGCGCTGTTTCGAGTTCGAGGTAATCGATGGCGACAAGCTGGCTGGTGGGCGGGTTTTTCGCTGCCCTTGCCGGCAGATGGATGAAAGTGGCGACGCGGCGCCAGGCAAGCCGCGACATGCCCTCGATCAGCTCTTCGTCGTGGTCGATGTCGTAGTCGCCGGCCGGCAGCTGCCCTTCCAGTCCGCCGAGCACGAAAGGTGCGGTGAAGTGCGCGATGGAGTGGGTGGTGCGGTCCGGCATTGTCTTACCTATGCAAAGCAGCGGTCCTGAAAACAAAAAAGCGGGGACGAGCCCCGCTTTCCTATTTCCGGCAGTCGCTGGAAATAAGCCTCTTTCGAGAGCTGCCAGTACATCCGTGGTCAGCGTTCATCGAATTCGGCCGGATCAGATCATTTGCAAATTGGCGGCCGACTCGCGGCCCTTGGTGTCACGCTCCAACTCGAACTGCAGCTTCTGGCCTTCGGCGAGGCCGGGGAAGCCGGCGCGCTCCAGTGCGCTGACATGGACAAAGACGTCCTTGCCGCCATCGGTCGGCTGAATGAAGCCGGTCCGGCCATTGTAGAACTTCACGGTTCCGGTGTTCATGTCGGTCTTTCGAAGAATGAGAATGGCCGCGCGGAGCGAACATGCCGCGCGCCCGGTATCGATGATTTGGAATGAGATTGGCGGGTCGAGAACCTCTGACGCCGCGAGATGCCAATTCTGGCCCAAAGCGATCCTGTACAGATAGGCCTTTGTTGTAATTTAATCAAGGCGTTTTAAAATAAAATTGTGCTTCATTCAAAAAATTGCGCGCTGTAACTATCAGAAAAATGATGATACAAATTCATACAATTCAAAAACTGTTTGAAGCTTAGCGGGAATAATTCTCCCGGTATTTCATTTTTCTTGTGAGTTGAAGAAGGAGACCTCGAGATGTCCGTAAAGACGCCAACAGGCACCCCCGTAACGATCACGCCGGTCGCAAAGCCGGTAATGGCAAAGCCGATGGTTGTCCTGTCGCCGCGGCTGACTGTCAGAAGTGACGAGGCGGCAAAGCGAAGGATCGCCGACACCGATGGAACGGTTCGGCGTGCCAGGCAGGTTGCCGAGACCAATCGCCTGATTTGATCTTTCCGCACCGACGAAAGGACGAGACAGCAAGCGAAGCCTTGAACCTGGCGCGCCAATGGCCTAGATCGCCACAGGCGGATAAAACACGGCAGGTTTCCCATCAACAGAGATCAAAGACGAGCGGCGGGTGCGGGAGCCAGGTCTGGCGCAGGCGGACAGCCGCCGCTGGGCCTCGACCAGTATGTGCAGCAGGCGTTGCAACTGCATCAGGCGGGGCGCCGGCAAGAGGCTGAGACGATCTACCGGCAGGTGCTGGCGCGTCAGCCCAAGCATGCGGCCGCGGCGCATTTCCTGGGACTGCTGCTGCACCAGACCGGGCGCAGCGAAGAAGGGCTGGATCTCATCGAACGGTCGGTGAGCCTGCAGCCGACGAATCCCGATTTCCTCAACAATTTCGGTACGGTGATGCGCGACCTCGGCCGCCCTGCTGCGGCCATCGATTTCTTCCGCGGTGCGGTGGATCTGCGGCCGGACCAGCTCGCGGCGCGCGACAATCTCGGCTCATCGCTGAAGCAGGTCGGCCAGTTCGAAGAGGCCGAAGAGATTTATCGCGGCACGGTTGCACGCAACCCATTTCACGTGCGCGCCCGCATCGGGCTTGCCGAAACCCTGCAGGAAGCCGGGCGGCTGGATGAGGCGCTCGCCGTCTTCCGCGAAGCGCTGGCGATACGCCCCAAGGATGCCGACCTGCTGCACGGGCTCGGCGTCGGGCTGATGGAAAAGGGCAAGCTCGACGAGGCGGTCGACCTGTTCCGGCAGGCGTTGGCGATCAACCCCGCCATGGCCACAGCTTGGCTGATGCTGACGCAGGTCAAGCGCCAGAAGGATCGCGACAGCGAGCTTGGGGGCATGGAAGCCCAGCATGCCAAAGCGCCGCAGGACAGCCTGGCACGCATGCAGCTGTCCTTCGGACTCGGCAAGGCGAATGACGATCTCAGGGATTATGGCCGGGCCTTCGACTATTTCGCCGAAGGCAATGCGATCCGCCGCAAAGGCATCAACTACGACCAGGCCAGGACGCGGGCCGAATTCGAGGCGATGAAGGCCACCTTCGATGCCGGCTTCTTCGAGAAGCACAGGCCCAGCTCAATCAGCGACGACACGCCGATCTTCATCGTCGGCATGCCGCGTTCGGGCACGACGCTGGTCGAGCAGATCATTGCCAGCCATCCGCAGGTCTACGGCGCAGGCGAGCTCAGCATCTTGAAGAAGGCGGTCGGCAAGCAGTTCCCGGCGACCATGCCGGGTGGCTTCCCATGGGGCGTATCGGATATGGGCGATGCGGATTTTGCCGAAGCAGGCCAAGCCTATCTCGACATGCTGCATGCCCGCTATCCGAACATGCGCCACGTCACCGACAAAATGCCGGGCAACTTCCTGCTTGTCGGCTTCATCCACATGATGATGCCGAAGGCCAGGATCATCCACTGCGCGCGCGATGCGGCGGCCACCTGCCTGTCGATCTACAAGGTGCATTTCCGCGGCGACAGCCATCGCTATGGCTACGATCTCGGTGAGCTCGCCGACTTCCACAATCTCTACACCGACATCATGAAGCATTGGCACACGGTGCTGCCGGGCGTCGTGCATGATGTACGCTACGAGGATTTTGTCGCCGACCAGGAAGGACAGACGCGGGCATTGATCGCTCATCTCGGTCTGCCCTGGGACGACGCGGCTCTATCGTTCCACGAGACCGACCGACCGGTTCGCACGGCTTCAGCCGCACAGGTGCGCCAGCCGATGTATCAAGGGTCGGTCGATCTGTGGAAGCGCTATGGAGACCGGCTGAAGCCGCTGCTCGACAAGCTGGATTAGCGCAACGCTATCTAGCTGATCGTGGCCTTAGAGATTGGCCTAAGCACCCGCGTCGTCATCCTAGGGTCTTCGCGACGGAGCTTCGCGCTTCGCCCTAGGATGACGAAGCTGAGAGGCTTCTTCTAATCTGCAACCGGCTGCTCAAAGCTCAATGAATGGCTTGAAGCCACCGAAGATCATGCGCTTGCCGTCGAACGGCATGTCCGCCCAATCGGCCTTCAAGCGCGGATCTGCCATCACCTTGGCCATGACGGCATCGCGGCTCACCCGCGACTCATAGACGGCCCAGGCGAAGACGACGATCTCGTCGTCCTTGGCCTGCACGGCACGCGGGAAGGACGTGACCTCGCCATAGGGCACGTCGTCGCCGATGCATTCGACATAGGCGAGCGCGCCATGTTCCCTCCAGATAGGCCCTGCGAGGTTGGCCAGCTTCTTGTAGTCATCGAGTTTTGCCCTGGATACGGCAAGTACGAAACCATCGACATAGGACATTTTGGATCTCCTCCTGGAAGTTCACAGGGCCTCACCGGCGCCGGCCGGTGAGGGGCTCGGGCCATCGGCGGCAGATCAGGCTTTCTTCACCGGCGCGTTCATCGCCCATTCGACGCCGAACGGGTCGCGCATATTGCCCCACTGATCGCCCCAGAACATGACCTGGAGCGGCACGGCGACTTCGCAGCCGGCATCGACGGCGCGCTTCCACCAGGCTTCGATGTCGTCGCTGCCGAGGTGAAGCTGCATGGTGTAACCCTGCGGCTTGACGGCGGGCATTCCGTTTTCCGGATAGAAATCGGAGAGCATGAGGGTCGAGCCATTGATGTGGAGGTGAATGTGCATGGTGCGGCCTTTTTCGTCCGCCGGGTAGGCAAAGACCTGCTCCGCGCCGAAGGCCTTCTTGTAGAATTCGGCAGCCTTGAAGGCGCCATCCAGCTGCAGATAGGGGGTCAATCCGCCGAGCACTTTGGCCGCGGGCTGAACGGGGGTCTGATCAGTCATTTGTTGTTCCTCTTTGCGTTTGGCCTTGCGAGCCATAGGACGGATCGGACGGCGGCGATCCTACATGGCGGCGAAATTTTTTTGGCGGTCGGCCCTTGATAATCCCGGACAGCCGCGGGCTCGAGCGAGAGGCGTGAAACGAACTTGCGTCGGCGGCGCCCAATCAGAGCGCAATTCTCTCGGCTCGCAGGCTAGAACAGATGGATCACGCGAACGCCTCTTCAACCCCGGGACGACAATGATCCTCTACTATCAAACCCACTCACCCTTCGCGCGCAAGGCGCTTGTCTTCGCCCATGAGGTTGGCATTGCCGATCGGCTGGAGGTCATCCATCATGAGACCAGTCCGACCTTGCGCAACGCCGATGTCTACGCCGAAAATCCGCTTGGCAAGGTGCCGGTGCTGTTGCGGCCAAATGCGTCGCCGATCTTCGATTCCGATGTCATCTGCGCCTATCTCGACACACTGCATGACGGCCGCAAGCTGCTGCCGCAGGACGGCGAGGCGCGCTGGCAGGCGTTGCGGCTTCAGTCGGTCGCCCAGGGCCTCGCGCAGACAGGCATCGCTTTGCGCTGGGAGACAGAAAGGAGACCCGAAAAGCTGCGCTATGGTGCTCTCGCCGACGGATACCGGGAAAAGATCGAGGCGAGCTACGACTGGATCGAAAGCGCGCTGGACGACGAGGCACCGCTCCATGTCGGCCACATCGCCTTGGCCACCACGCTGTCCTGGATGGCGTTCCGCCACCTGCCGCCTTTTCGCTCGCGGGCGCGGCTGACGCACTGGTTCGAGGCTTTCGAAAAACGCGTATCGATGCAGGCGACACCGCTTTCAGGTGATACGCATGACTGACTGGCGCCTCGCGAGGTCAGGGGCGGCGGCCGTTCTGCGCGTCGAAGACGTCCGGAAAGCCGATATCCTTGCGCAGCGAGGCCGGCAGCGAAAGCAGGATGCGCTCGCTGCGGTGACGAGCGCGCGCTGCCGCATACCGGGTTGCGACGCGACCGATGGATGAAAGAACCGACATGATAATTCTCCCTGGGTTGGCGCCGGCATCATCGTGTCGGCATCCCAAGGACGCGATGGGCTGAGGCTATCCGACAGACCGTCGAGATTTTTTATCGCGGCGTCTGATGGTCTGTCCGAATGCTGCCGTGCGGACCTACGCAACCCTGAGCGTAGGGATCGCTGAAACATCAACTTCACGCTCTGCGTGCCAAGCATCGAAAGCCGCTTGCATTCGAAGCCAGATCGCGGCGCCGTCGCCGAACAGCTTCCCGAGGCGAGCGGCCACAGCCGGCGAAACCGGCTTCTTTTCGCGGATGATGTCATAGAGCTGCTGCCGGGAGATCCCGAGCAGATTTGCAATTTCCACCTTGGTCTTTCCAGTTGCCGGGATAATGTCCTCAAGCAGCGCTCCCGGGTGGGAGGGACAACGCTCAATAGGACGCGTCGGCTCGTGCACGGTCATAAGTCGAACTTCTCCAGTCTGGCCGCCTCAGTGATATTGCTCGAAATCGACGCGGGCAGCGTCCTTGCCGTCGAACTCGAATGTGATGCACCACGGACCGTTGACGTGGACCGTGTAGCGGATTGGATCGAAGCCTTTCAGCGGGTGGAAATCGAAGCCGGGAAGGTTCATCTCCTCCGGCTTCTCCGAAGCTTCCAGGCGGTCAAGCCGGACAAGAATGCGCTTGTGCATCTTGGCGTCGATCTTGCCGGTCTTTCCAGTTTGAAAGAGGTCCGACAGCGCCTTGTTCTTGAAGGACTTGATCATCGATATATGTAAACAGATTGCTTACAAAAACAAGGTCTGTAAGCAAATAATTTACATGCCAGTCGACCTCCGTTGGCCTCATCCTGCCGTTTCGGCCACTGAGCGGAAGAACTCCTCGGGGTCCTCGACTTCGGTCAGCTTTCGTTTGTCGATCAGCCAGAAGCGGTTGCCGATGGCGCGGATGAAGGAGCGGTCGTGCGAGGCGAGCACGCAGCTGGCCTGATGCGCCAGCAGTTCCGCTTCCAGCGCTTCCTGGCCGTCGATGTCGAGGTGGTTGGTCGGCTCGTCCAGCAGATAGAAGTTGGGATTGGCGAGCCTCAGCGCCAGCATCATCAGCCGCGCCTTCTGGCCGCCGGACAGCACGCCGATCTTTTTCTCCTGCATCTCGATGACCACGCCAGCACCGGCCAGCAACGACCGTGCGCGCTGCTCGCCGACATCGTAGCGGCGCGAGACCATCGCCAGCGGCGTGTCGTCGCCGCTGATGCCCGACAGCGCCTGATCGCTGTAGCCGAGCACCGTCGACGGCGTCACCTTCACATTCCGCACCGTGTCCGGTTCGATGATGGCATTGCGGATCAGGGTGACGAAGCGCGACTTGCCGACGCCGTTGCGGCCGAGCAGCACGATGCGGTCGCCCTGGCAGATGTGGCGCTTGCCGGCCCGAAACAGCAGCGTGCCATCGGGTGTTTCGACAGCCGCGTCGTCGAGCGTGATCAGCACTTTGGCGTGAGTGCCGCGATTGGCCAGTTTTATGGCACCCGCCGACTTCTCGCGATGCGCCGGGTTCGCCGCTTCCTCCAGTTTTTCGGCCCGCTGGCTGAGTTGCCTGGTCTTGACCGTCAGCAGGTCGCTGCCTGAATTGATGCCGATATTGTTGAGCTTGGCCGCCTGCCGGCGCAATTGCTGCGCCACCTTCATGTCGCGCTGGAACTTGCGCTCGGTCGAGGCGTCGACCTGGTCGAGCGCCCGCCTGGCGCGGGAATAGGGCAAGGCAAACACGGGCGACTGTTCCGGGCGCAGGAACAGCGTCCGGTTGGTGGCGGCGTCGAGAAAGGCGCGGTCGTGGCTGGCAATGACGACCGGCACCTCACGCGGCAATGCGTTGAGCCAGGTTTCCAACTGGCTGATGCGAGCAAGGTCGAGATGGTTGGTCGGCTCGTCGAGCAGCAGCACGTCCGGATCTGTCACCCAGACGCGGGCGATCAGCGCCAGTCTCTGCCAACCGCCGCTCAGCGCCTGCATTGGCCGCTCGCGCATCGGCTCCGGCACATCGAGTGAATCGAGAACCACGTCGACGCGCCACAGCTCGCTTTCAGCCTGCTCGGGCGGCAAGGCGTCGGCCACCACCTGATGGAAGCTGCGGGTGAGAAGGGCCGGGGCAATGGATTGCTCGACATGACCGACGCGCAGGCCGCGCGTGCGGGTGATGTCACCGGAGGTCGGCTCCATCTCGCCGGTCAGGCATTTCAGCAAGGTCGACTTGCCGCGGCCATTGGCGGCGACAATGCCGAGCCGGTCGCCGGAGCCGATGGTGAGATCGAGATTGGTAAACAGCGGCGCACTCATGGTGACGCCGAGGGATTTGAGGCTGATCAGGGCCATTTTGATTTCTCTGGTCTTGCCGGAGGAAAGTCCGGCTCAATGCACTTTGACGGTGCGCAGGCTGGCCATCAGGCTCGGCGTTGCAACACCACGAAGGGCAGACCAAAAAATCGAGGCGGGAAAAACCCGGACCGTCCCTGGTCAGCCCTGCAAGCAAGCTCGCAGGGCAGAAATCGGGCCACGCTGACGATGGTGACGATGGTGACGATGGTGACGATGAAACGTAAACACGTGAGCCCTCCTTTCAAGACGTTCGAGTGTGTGGAGCGATTACACCAAAGGCGGGGGTGGGGGCAAGGGGGCGCTCCAGGAGGGGCGATGCGCTGCAGCTGCCAATCTCCCCCCACGTGGGGGGAGATGTCCGGCAGGACAGAGGGGGGCGCTGTCCCGCCGGCATTTCGAATAATTGAACCTACTTCCCCGGCCGTCCCGTCTTCCCCGGCCGGCGTTTGTCGCGGCGTGCGTCGCCTGGATCCTCGTATGAGCCGATGCCGGCGCGCTGGCGAACGATTGGCTTAGCGGAATCGTCGCGTTCCTTCGCGTCCCCCTCTGCCCTGCCGGGCATCTCCCCCACTTGGGGGGAGATTGGCTGCGGCTTGGCCGGCACTTTTCCTTCGACCGGCTTTTCCGTCCGCCGCACGGTCATTTCATCGAGCGAGTTCTTCTTGAACAGCGGCTTGACCGGCTCGCCGGGTATGCCGAAATCGGAGCCATGCGCCTCTTCAGCCGACTGTTTCTTGAACAGCGAGCGTGACACCGCGCCGGCCGGCGTCGGCATGTCGGTGCCCGGGCCCATATCGTCGATCGAGGGTTTCGAAAACAGCGGTTTTTTCACCGGTACGGCGCCGTCGGCGCCCATCTCGTCGAGATCAGGCTTGCGGAAGAGGTTGGGCCGGGCAGCCCTGGCGGCCTCTTCGGCGGCGCGCGCTTCGTCGAACTTGCGGAAACGCTCCTGTTCTTCTGCTGTCCGATGTTTGGCCACGCCCTTGTTGTGCTTGCCCTTTTCGCGGCCGGAGGCCGGGCTTTCCATGTCGGCGTATTTGGCCAGCGGGTCTTCGGAGATGGACAGTTCCATCTCACGCAGGCGCTTGATCTCGTCGCGGATGCGGGCCGCCTTCTCGAAGTCGAGATTGGCTGCGGCATCGCGCATCTGCTTTTCCATCGCGTCGAGATGGGCCTTGAGGTTGTTGCCCATCATGGCGCCGGCACTGTCGGTGAACTGCGAGATGTCGGCGCGGACGTGGTCCTTCTCGTAGACCGAATCCAGAATATCGGAGATGCGCGACTTGACCGATTCCGGGGTGATGCCGTTGGCCTCGTTCCACTCCACCTGCTTTTCGCGGCGGCGGTTGGTTTCGGCCATCGCCCGTTCCATCGAGCCGGTCACCTGGTCGGCATAGAGGATGACCTTGCCGTCGACGTTTCTGGCGGCGCGGCCGATGGTCTGGATCAGCGAGGTTTCCGAGCGCAGGAAACCTTCCTTGTCGGCGTCGAGAATGGCGACGAAGCCGCATTCGGGAATGTCGAGGCCTTCGCGCAGCAGGTTGATGCCGACCAGCACGTCGAAGGCGCCGAGGCGCAGATCGCGCAGGATCTCGATGCGCTCCAGCGTGTCGATGTCGGAGTGCATGTAGCGCACGCGGATGCCTTGTTCATGCAGATATTCGGTCAAATCCTCGGCCATGCGCTTGGTCAGCACCGTCACCAGCGTGCGGTAGCCGGCCTTGGTGGTGTCACGGATTTCGCCGACGACATCGTCGACCTGGGTCTTGGCCGGGCGGACCTCGACCGGCGGATCGATCAGGCCGGTCGGGCGGATGACCTGCTCGGCGAAGACGCCGCCGGCCTGCTCCATTTCCCAGCCGCCGGGGGTCGCCGAGACGGCGACCGAAAGCGGACGCATGGCATCCCATTCCTCGAAGCGCAGCGGCCGGTTGTCCATGCAGGACGGCAGACGGAAGCCGTATTCGGCCAGTGTCGCCTTGCGGCGAAAGTCGCCGCGATACATGCCGCCGATCTGCGGCACGGTGACATGGCTTTCATCGATGAAGACCAGCGCGTTGTCGGGAATGTACTCGAACAGCGTCGGCGGCGGATCACCCGGCTGGCGGCCGGTGAGATAGCGCGAATAGTTCTCGATGCCGGCGCAGGAGCCGGTGGCTTCCAGCATCTCGAGGTCGAAGCGGCAGCGCTGTTCCAGCCGCTGCGCCTCAAGCAGGCGGCCGGCCCGCTCGAGTTCGACCAGCCGGTGCTTGAGCTCTTCCTTGATCGACTTGATCGCCTGGTTCAGCGTCGGGCGCGGCGTCACATAGTGCGAATTGGCGTAGATCTTGACGCTTTTCAGCTCGCCGGTCTTCTGGCCGGTGAGCGGGTCGAACTCGGTGATCTGCTCGATCTCGTCGCCGAACATCGAGATGCGCCAGGCGCGGTCTTCCAGGTGGGCCGGGAAGATCTCGATCGTGTCGCCGCGCACGCGGAACGAGCCGCGAACGAAATTGATGTCCTGGCGCTTGTACTGCTGGGCGACGAGATCGGCGAGCAGCGCGCGCTGGTCGAGCCGATCGCCGATCTGCATCTGGAAGGTCATCGCCGTATAGGTTTCGACCGAGCCGATACCGTAGATGCAGGACACCGAGGCGACGATGATGACGTCGTCGCGCTCGAGCAGCGAACGCGTCGCCGAATGGCGCATGCGGTCGATCTGCTCGTTGATCGAAGATTCCTTCTCGATGAAGGTGTCGGTGCGCGGGACGTAGGCTTCCGGCTGGTAATAGTCGTAGTAGGAGACGAAATACTCGACGGCGTTTTCCGGGAAGAATTTCTTGAACTCGGAATAGAGCTGCGCCGCCAGCGTCTTGTTCGGCGCCAGGATCAAGGCAGGGCGCTGCGTCTCCTCGATCACCTTGGCCATGGTGAAGGTTTTTCCGGAGCCGGTGACGCCGAGCAGCACCTGGGTCCGGTCGTTGTTGTCGACGCCTTCGACCAGATCCTTGATCGCGGTCGGCTGATCGCCGGCCGGCTCGAAATCCGAAACCATCTTGATGGCAATGCCACCTTCGGATTTTTCCGGGCGGGCGGGGCGATGCGGCGTCCACAGCACACCGTCCTTGTGCAGCGGATTGCCGGATTCGATCAACGCCGAAAGGGCGGCTACCGTCGCGGTGACGCTGCCCGAAGCCATGGTCTCGGCGTCTTCCAGCGAAATGTCGAGACCCGCGACCGGGTTGAGGCCCGCTGCCGTGCGCTCCCTCGCCGTCGCCGCCCCACCCATCGAGGTGCCGCGCGAACTGCGTCCCGGCGAGCTTGAACGCTCGGGTATCTTCTTCGACGGCTTCGGCGATTTGCCGCCGTCGCCCTTGCCGGCAAGACGCCCTTCCTTCTCGGCCTCCTGCTCGATCTGCTCGGCCCAGTCCGCGATCGAACCGGTCAGCGGCGTGCCAGAGAGCTCCGGCTGCGGCATCTCGGCGAAGCCGCCTCTGTGCAGCGGCTCCGAAGCGTCGAGGAAATCGGTCAGCGGACTGCGCCGCTTCGGCGCGGCGCGGTCGTCATTCGCCGTCGGCGGCGTTTTTTTGTCGGGAGATTTGGCCATGTCCCGAATATGGGATTTCCTGGCCAAAATGGAAAGAGCGCGGTGGGGAGAGGCGTGCCGGACAGCGCTGCTCCTGACAGCAGGCTGTCAGGAGCAGGCGGGAAGGTACGCCCGAAAGCCTCTTGTCGCTACACGCCCCTGGCGGCTGATGCGACCTGCGTAGCCGACCCGTTCAGGCGCGGCACCACGACGAGGCGTTTGATCTTGCCCTTCTTGAAGGCGGCGAGGAAACGCGCATAATCCTTGAAGGCGACGCAGCCGCTCGACTGGGCGTAGCGGCCCCGAAGCAGATACGTATGGGCCAGAAACCCGTCGCGATTGTACTTGTTGCGGCCATCGACCGGCGTCAGGCGCAAGGCCTCCACACCATGAAAGCGCGACTCGCGCAGCGACAGATTGTAGGTGTTGGGCGGTGTCGGTCCGCGGTTCTTCTGGTCGGCATAGCGCGGCTGGTCCGTCATCGCGCCGATGCCAGAATGCGCCTCGAGCCTTGAGCCGTCAGGCATGTAGACGGTGGCGGCGCTGATATCGTAGACGGCGACGCCATTGCCGGCGCCGCTTCTGGATCCCGGCGAGTTGAACAGGTTCCTGAACGCCTTGCCAAGGCCGCCCGAAGGCGTGTCCGGCTTGGCGTAGGCCAGCACATCGCCGCCATCGGCCGGCCGGCCTTGCCGCGCCGGTTTTGCCGGCTGGGCCTGCTGGACCGTCTCACGCGCCGGCTTCGATTGCTGGGCGGGCTTGGGCTGCTGAACAGATTTGGGCTGCTGGACCGGCTTAGGCTGCTGCTGCACGATTTTGGGCTGCGGCGGGTCGAATTGCGGGCGGCGGGTCGGCAACGGCACGTCGTCGGTCAGCGCGTCCGGCAGCGAGGCGGCATCGCCGGGTTGATCCTGCTGGGTTTCGACGGGCGAAACCGCGATATCGGCTGACGATTCCTCGATCGGCAGCGGTGAGGCAAACGCCTCGGCGTCGACCGGCAGCGACCGCACGAGGGCAAGGGCCAACTGCGAATTGTCTGGCGTATCGGATTGGGCAAAGCCCATCGGCTGCGGTGCGATCTGCACGACCACCGAACCGGTATCCAGCCGGGCGAAACGTTCGGCTGCCGGAACTGGCATGTTATCGGACAGGCTGGCCGTGACCTGGACGGACGGCACTAGCGACGCCTCGGCAATTCGCGGTGCGACGGTGGAGATCACCGGGCGCGTGTTGGCAGTGGCGGCAGGTTTTCCGGCGTCGGCAAAGGCAGCGGCCAGCTTCATCGGCGAAAGCGACGCTTCCATGCGTTCGAAGCGCTCCTGCGCCTTCGACTTCGCAAGGGCAGGCATCGGCTTTGCCTGCGCTACAAGGCGTTCGGATTTTTCCGCCTGCGAGCTTACCCTGGCCAGCTTGAAACAGCTGGCGCCGCACTGCACCGAATGATCATGCAGAGCCTGAGTGCCGCCATTGGCATTGGCCAGCACGAAGGGTGCTTTCAAGAAGTGCTGTTTCAGCGGATCGGTAAGTGCGAGCGATCCCGGCATGGACAGCGTCTGGGGCAGGCCAACCGAAGTCGCCGACAGCGAGGCGCCGACGGAACTGAGGCCGGCCATGGTGCCGATCAACCAAAGGCCGATGGCGGTGCTGACGCAAGGCAGCGCGACCCAGCGGGCCACCCGGCCAGCGTTGAAGGAAGAGGAACGCGGAGCATCGACGAACTCGCCGCCCTCACGCTGTCCCCGGTTTTTTTTGTGTGTACTCAACAACGCCATGCAACCAATCTCGCTTCAACCGGTTTCCCCGTACGCGGCCTTGAGAGCCGCGACGACCATTCTGTGAGTGATCCCAGGTGGTCCCCGACGCGTTTGCCGCGTCTGTAGTTGGTTGCCGATTGCTTCAAAATATGGACAAAGTTGGTTAATCAATTCCTCTCAAAACCAACGACGAGATGTGGATTTGGGCCAAATTTGGCTTCGTCCACGGCCAGGAAAGTGGTGTTGTCGCCCTTCCGACCTGGTTTTGCTGCCTGTTTTTGGCGGCCGAGTCAAGCAAAACAGCCGCTGCTAATTTTTGCGAAGCGCGTTGGCGCGGCATCTGCAGTGAGGTGACTGCCAGCAGACATCGCCTGGGAAAGGCGCCTGCTTCCAGTAAAAATGTTGCCGGTCTTGCCAAGATTTCCCCTGCGGAAGGGCCTGAAGCAGCCCGTCCTCAGTTGAACCAGAGCGCAAACGTCAAAAACCCGCCGCCGCCGAACTGGCGCTGGATCTGGTCGAAATCGTCGCTGGTCACGAGTTCGCCGCTTTCGAGGTAGGGCGCGATGGCCGGGCCGGTGATCGACAGCACCAGATCGAAGTTTTTCGGGTCATCGAAGAAGCGCTTCATGTTGATTCCTAGGCCTGTGCCGGCGGTGACGCGGAAATGCGGCAGCAGCTTGCGGCCTTCCAGGAGATCCTCGGCCATGGTCAGGGCGGCGAGCCAGGCCTGAACCTGCTCCTCGCCGACTTCGAGGCCGGTGAGCGGGTTCTCGCCCTTCTGCTGCGGGCCAGGCAGCCATTCGCGGTCATTGTCGGTCTCGGCGCGGATCGCCTTCCAGTCCTCGCGCGACAGCCGGATCATTTCCAGCAAATGGCGGCGCGCTGCTTGACGGCGCTCCGGCTCGATCACCGGCCAGTTGATGAGATGCACCATCGAGATGAAATCGGCGATGCGCCATTCCGAGGAGAAGATGCTCGAGCCCATGTCGCCGGCCGGCGGCACCAGAATATCCTGCAACGGCAGCTTGGCGCGCGGGAACAGCATGTGGAACGAGCCGTCGAAGGTGCTCCTGAAATCATGCGCAAGCCAGAAATCGGCCTGCGCCATCAGGAACTCGGCATAGCCCTGCAGCCAGTATCCGTCGGCGCGGTCGAAACGGAAGGTGAGCGTGGGAACGGCATCGTCCGATGTAATGCCGCCGCGTGACAACCCGGCAATGATCGCCGCCATGCTCTCGTCCGGCGCGATGGTGCCGTCCTCGTTGAGGTCGATGCCCGCGCGGGTGAGATCGATGACCATGCCGATATCGGCATCGGGCGGCACCGACGCAAACGTGGCGGCGGATTTCTCCAGCCGGTCGCGGAACCCGACCAGGATGGCGCGGAACTGCTCGTAAGTCAGCGGCTCGGGATTGGGATTATCGGGCACCGGCAACCGCATCAGCGGCAGCATGAAGGATTGCGGGCTTTCGAAACCATGACGGTGCAGGCCGGTGGCCAGGATCTCCAGTGCGGTGAAGAACTCGCCCGCCCCGGCCGCATAGGCGGATGCCGGGTCTTTTGGCGCGGCGGCCTCAAGTACCGACAGGGCAGTGTCGCGCGCGGCCACGCTCTTCGCCTCGAACAGTCGGGTAGCCGCTTCGGGCATTGCCGCCGACGCGGAAGACAGCGGCAGGAGCAAAATGAAAGCGGATGTCAGCAGGCCTGCCAGTCGTGTCATCTTTTCCCCCCAATATTTGTCGCGCCGCGCAGATATACACCATTTGCAACGCTGCGCTTCAACCCGCCGCGAGGACGGTTTACACAGGGCAAACAATTGGGCATCGCGTGTCGAACTATCCGCTTTCCTACAAGCTGTCCTGGCTGCCGCGTTTCCTCAAGCCATCGCTGGCCGGCGACGCGCAAGACTTTTCGCCCATGGCGGAAACGCTGATCGATTCAGCGCCAAGGCAGACAATGCGGCTGGCGTTCGTCGGCGACATCTCGGCGGTGGCCAATCGCGGTGCGCCGGACTGCGATCCGGCGATCAAGGCACTGCTTGGCGGCGCCGATCTGGTGATCGGCAATTGCGAAAGCCCTGTGGTGGATAGACCAAGCGCGGCGCTGGGCACAAGGCTCGGCACGCATCATGCGATGAGCGAGTTGTTTCTGGCCGAGGCGCTGGCGGCGGTTGGTATTGCGCGAGAAAGGCTCGTGCTGTCGCTGGCCAACAACCATGTGCTCGATCAGGGCGTCGCCGGTTTCGACGAGACGGTCGCGGCGTTGCTGCGGCTCGGCATCCGCACGATCGGCCTGGCCGCCGACGGTCCGGTTGTGCCGGTGCAGGTTGGATCGCTCAATGTAGGCTTTGCCGCCTTCACGCTGTGGCGCAACGCCGATGAAAAACTGTTTGCGGGGCGCGTTTCGATGGACAGCGATTCGGCGGGCTGGCCGCGCGCTGGCTTGGATCTTCTCTGCGCCGTGCCGCATTGGGACTGGGAGTTCCGGCATTTTCCGCGTGCCGAGACGCGAGTTCTGGCCAGGCGGCTGGCCGGGCAGGGCGTCGGACTGATCGCCGGCCATCACGCCCATGTCGTGCAGCCGGTGGAAAGGATCCACAAGACGGTGGTCGCTTATGGGCTCGGCGATTTCCTCGGCACCGCCTTCGCCCGCCAGCCATGGCCCGGTCGCATCGGTTCTATCCTCATTGTCGAAGTCAGTGCCGATGCCGGTACGTGCGGCACGATCGCATCTTACCAAATGCATCCCTTCATGCGCCTGCGCGCCGGCGACCGTGAGCGGCTGGTGGTGGTGGAGGCATTGGAGGGCCGAGTGCGTGACAAGGTCGAGGGGCGACTGAAAGCGGTCTTTCCTTAGTGCTGCAAGCGACGAGACGTTGCCTATGGGTCCAGGCTGGCGCATGCATTGTCTTTTGCGGCGCTGGTCGACCCCCACTCCGTCTCGGCTTCGCCGATCCACCTCTCCCCCGATCGACGGGGTAGAGGAAAGGCGCCAAGCTTTTGCCGTCAGCGCTCGTCCAGCAACGCTCCTTTCCTTTCCCTCCGGAGGGGGAAAGGTGGCGCTGCGAAGCAGCGACGGATTGGGGGAACCACGTGGTAATCAGGCGTGGACATTTGTTGAAGAGGCACTGCAGTCGATACATCGAACAAAACCAGCTATCATGAATTTGTCGAGGCTTGCGGGGGTAGCGGTGGAAACAGCGGATTTCATGCCGAGCGAAACGGTCATCGCCGGCATCCGGAAAGACATAGAGGCCTATGAAGCGGCGAGGGCCTCGGCGGTCCGGCAAGTGCGCTGGCGGGTGCCGGTGTTCGTGGGGCTGGTGCTGGTGGCCGTGGTGCTGGTCGCGTGGCTGTTCAACAAGGTCGCCGACCCCAACGAGCAATGGGTCTCGACGCCACATGTATTTCTCTATGTGATCGGCTTCGCGGCTTCGATCCTGCTCTATTTCCAGGCCAGGAAACCGGCGATGCGGCTGCAGCAATCGTTCCGCGAGACGCTGCTGCCGATCATCTTCGGCTTCATCGCCGACATGCGCTACCAGCATGGCGTGACGCCGAATTCATTCGACCGATTGCCGCGCACGGCGGTTGGTCCGTTCAACCGGCAGGCGTTCGACGACATCGTCGCGGGCCGCTACGAAGGGTTTCCGTTCGAACTCTACGAGGCGCATCTGCGGGAAGGGTCGGGCAAGGGCTCGTCGACCGCCTTCCAGGGCGTCATCGTCGCCTTCGAGACCATCGCGCCGTTCCCCGGCATATTGGTGGCGACGCGGCGGACCAATGCCGTCATCAGCTTCTTTCGCGGCATGTTCGCCAGCAAGCTGCAGGAACTGTCCAGTGGCGACGTGGCGCTTGATGCCGCCTACGAGTTCCGCACCGACAATCTCGGAGCGGCACAGCCGCTGGTGAGCGGCCGGCTGGCGCAGGCGCTGAAATGGCTTGGCGAAACCTGGCCGGACGATCCGGCCCGTGTCGCGCTCAATGGCAGCGATGGGTTCCTGCTGCTGCCGCAGACGAAGAACTTCTTCGAACTGCCGGATATTTCGGTGCCGCTCGATTACAGCACGCATGTCGCGCCGATGATATCAGACATGGGCGCGATGCTGGCGACGGCGGCACTTGTGCGCAAGATCGGCGCGAAGGACGAGGCGGGCTGAGCCGTCAGCCGTCGAAGCCGTATTTGTCACGCCTATAGTCCGCCTCTGACCATGAAACAAAATTTGTGTCGATGGTCGGTGAGCAGGCTGTTTCGTGATGCTGCTCGAGGTCGATTGCAGCGACCGCGTGGCGATCCAAAGCCGCCGTCACAATCGGCTAAGCGACTCTTTTCGCGGATAGAAGTGGGCATTGGAGGAGTCGAAGCGGTCTGAAATGATGTCGGCAACAAGCAATATGTCGGAATTAAGCCTATGATATTGTTTGCGAAAATTCACCCAACGTGATTTGCGGAGGGAGCGCTTTCCGTTCCAGTTTCAAGCCGTCCGGTGCTGTCGTTTCCCAAGGCGGCGGTCCGGAAAGTGAAACAGCACGGAGTGCTTACCAATGAAGAAGACCCTCGCAACCACCGCCGCTCTGCTCGCCTTCCTCGGCACCGCCTATGCCGCGACCGTTCAGGGCACCATCCAGGCCGTCGACCCGACGACCAAGTCGATCACCCTCGACGACGGCAAGATCTACCAGCTGTCGCCGGAGGCGACGATCGGGAAACTGAAGGTCGGCGCCAAGGTGGCTGTGACTGTCGATGACAAGACCGGCATCGTGACGTCGATCAAGAAGGCCTCGTAAGGCGAGAACATCGTGCGTCGGCAGACCTGCTGACCGGATTTTACAAGCCCTGTTCCACTCATGGCCGGTCCCTCCGGGGATCGGCCATTTTCATCCGTCGGCTCTCGATGCCGGGCGACCTGGATAAGGTCTTCCGGCTGGACCCCAGGGCCGGCCGGCGGAATGCTGTCCGGCGGCATCGCTATGGTTTTTGCCAAAAAGCCGCGCTATCCCTTGGCCAACGGGGGATATCATGGCCGACGAACAAAAAGGGTTTCGCCTGTCGCGGCGGTTGCTGCTGGGTGCGGCTGTCGTCGGCGGCGCGGTGCTGTGGGGCGGCAACACGGTGGCGCGGCTGGCGCGCGCGCCTTCGGGGCCGAAGAACGCAGGACGGATAGCCGATATAGACGGCTTCGCGCTGCCTCTGAAGCCGCTGGACAATGCGCCGGCCTTCGACGCGTCGCTGCCCTGGTCGGCAAAAGGCGGCGACATCAACGATGCCAGCGGCCTGTCGATGACGCCGGTTTACGGCGTCGTCGAGATCAGCGAGGACGAGCACATCGGCAATGCGCTGGCCTTCGCGCGTGCCAATGGCCTGAAAGTCTCACTGGCCGCCATCCGCCATTCGATGGGCGGGCATACCTTCGACGACAACGCGCTGGTGCTCGACCTCAGAAAGTTCAACAAAGTCACCGTCGATGCGGCGGCCAAGACCATGACCTTGCAGCCGGGCGCGCGCTGGCACGACATCCAGAACCTTCTGCATCCGCGCTTAGCGGTGAAGGCGATGCAGTCGACCGACATCTTCTCGGTCGGCGGCTCACTGTCGGTCAATGCGCACGGCATGGACCACCAGGCAGGCTCGGTGGCGGGCTCGATCCGCTCGATGCGAGTGATGCTGGCTGACGGCTCGGTGACCACCTGCTCGCCGACCGAGAACACCGATCTGTTCCGGCACGTCGTGGGCGGCTACGGCCTGTTCGGCGTGGTGCTGGAGGCGACGCTCGATGTCGTCGACAACGCCGTCTACCGGACCTCGCGCGAAATCATCAGATCGGACGATTTTCCGAAATTCTTCGCCGAGGTGCTGGAGCCGAACAAGGACATCGGCCTGTTCTACGGCCATCTGTCGACGGCGCCCGGCAATTTCCTCGAGGACATGATCGTCTACCGTTACGACAAGGTGGCGGAGCAGCCGCCGGCGGATCAGCCTGAGATCGGCGAGCCGGGTTCGGTTGGGTTGAAGCGGGTGATCATCAACCTGGCGAAATGGGGCAGCCTGTTCCAGGAACTGAAGTGGTTCACCGAAAAGACCCTGGAGCCGAAATTCGAAAGCTGCACGGTGGCGCGCACCTCAGCCATGGCCGAGGGCGAGGCTTGTCTCGTCACCCGCAACAACCCGATGCACGATTCGGTGCCCTATCTCTTCAACGATCAGATGGAAGAAACCGACATCCTGCACGAATATTTTATTCCACGTGCCGCCTATGTCGAATTCATCGCGGAAGCGCGCGAGATCCTGCGCAACCAGACGCTGCCGGTGCTCAATGCTTCGGTGCGCATCGTCCACAAGGAGGATGTGGCGCTGACCTACGCGCCGGAGCCGGCCTATTCGCTGGTGCTCTACATCAACCAGCCGACCGATGCCGACGGCAATGCCAGGATGCGGGCGCTGACGCGGGCGCTGATCGACGTGACGATCAAGCATGGCGGGCGCTTCTTCCTGCCTTACCAGCTGCATTATACGGCCAGGGAATTGCTGGCCTCCTATCCCGAACTGCCGGCCTTCCTGGCGGCGAAGCGGCAGTATGACCCGACGGAACTGTTTTCCTCGACCTTCTACCGTGCCATCAAGGCGCTGAGCGGGGTGGCGTAGACGTTAGGAGACTTCATGCGCAAGGTATCAGCCGCGGCACTCATCCTCATCGCGCTGTGCGCTGGCCCTGCCGGAGCCGAGGATCTCAAGGCCTTCAAGCTGACCATCGACGGTGTGACGGTCGATATCGATCCCGGCGAGAGCGCAGACGTGACCCTGCCTGGCGGCAAGCAGAGCAAGGTGACGCTCGAACGCAACGACTTCGCCACCTTTTCCGGCAGCGTTTTCTCCTTCGTTCACCCCAGCAACATTTCGGTGACCAAGACCGACCTCGGCGATGATATCACGCAGTATCTGATGGCGTCGGCTCTCGGCACGATCGTCGTGGTGCAGGAATATGGCGCGATGAATCCGGTGTCGCTTAACCAGCTGATGCTGCAGGAGATGACCAAGGAATCGGTGCTGGCCGGCGCCACGCTGACGCAGGAGCCGACGACGCGCAAACTCGCCGACGGCAAGGAATTGACCGGGATCCGCGCCGAGGTGACGACACGCACCGACACCGCCGATTTCGAGATCGTCGGCTTCGGCCTGGCCGATCGGGGGCTGCTGTTCATCACCCGCATTGCCGGCGAGGATGCAGCGACCGAAAAGCCGCTGATCGACAAGTTCTGGAAGAGCCTGAAAGTCAAGTTGCAGCGGGACTAGGGTCGTGTCCCGGTTTGAATTTCGGTTGGGATCCACACTTTTGCGTAACGGCGGCTCAAGTTATTCTGACGATCCGGAGGTTGGAGATCCTGCAGCATGGCGAAGCTCATTTTCAGAATGAACCAGTCCCTCGACGGTTACGTCGACCACCAGAAAATGCCGTCAGGCCCGACAATCTTTCGTCACTGGATGGAGCAAGTGCGCAATTTGAGTGGCAGTGTGTACGGTCGCGGCATGTACGAGGTCATGCGCTATTGGGACGAAGACAGTCCTGAGTGGAACGCGGAGGCGCACGAATTCGCGGCGGCGTGGCGGAGCCAACCGAAATGGGTTGTGTCGCGCTCGCTGAAGTCGGTCGGCCCCAATGCCACACTTGTCGCGGACGACGTCGAGGCGGTGATAGGTGGGCTTAAGGCTGAGCTCGTCGGGGAGATTTCAGTTTCCGGACCAGACCTGGCACGAAGCCTGACCGACCTTGGTCTTATCGATGAATATCAACTCTACCTCCATCCGTTCGTGCTCGGTCAGGGCAAGCCATTCTTCGCCGGCCCCCGGCCGCCGCTTCGCTTTGTGGCCAGCGATTTGATTGGCGACGACGTGATCAGGTTGACCTATGTGCCTGCCTGACCACGCGGTCGTCAAACGCCAGGGGGCTTACAGCCCCTTTGGCATCAGTCCGGCCAGCCAGTTCACGGAGCGTTTCGCGGCGTCGGCGGTTGCCGAGGCGGCGCGGCCGAGATCGGTCTTGACCACGGCGTAGCCGTTCTTGGTGCGATAGAGCACACCGGTTCCGCCATCGACCACCTGTTCATAGGCGACGGGCCGGGCGGCATCGGCTTCCATGGCCGTCGTCGGCGAACCGACCGAGACGCTTGGCCGGTGGCTCAATTCAGGCGGCAATGGGCTTTCGGTTCTGACGACCCGGCTGGCGGGCTTCAGTTTCGGGCGCGATGCGGTCGCGGCCAGTTGCGAGGAGGACGACGAACCCTTCGTGCGGCAGATGCCGGAGACGAGCGGATAATTGAAATTGCGCTCGTGCAGCATCTGGCTCTTCATCGCCGCTTCGCACTCGGCGACGGTCGACCACTTGGCCGGCGTCTCGCCGATATATTCGCAAAGCTTGGCGTCGCAGTCGCAGCCGACTATGGTCATGGCGATAAGGGCGGTCTTGATCACGGTCTTGTCCCTTCGAGATGCCCCCGGCAGCCCATTCATTTCTTCCCAGTCCTTCGCGCGCGAACAAGGCGGGATTTGGCCGCGATTGTGGAATGGGCGTGGCGGAGGCCAGGAAATGCATGATCCTGGCCGGGCGTGGCCGAAAGGCCTCAGTAGTCGTAGACGTGTTCAAGCTTGGCGCCGGCCTTGATCAGCGCCGGCAGCACGAGATGCAGCTTGCGCACGGCGACGATCATGCCGGTGCGGCGCATCGCCGGGTCGGCCGGCAGCGGATAGCTGAACAGGATGCGCATGCCTTCGGGGATGACGATCGTATCGGTGGAGAGCACGGTGACCATGATCTCGTCATTGCCGCCGATCTCGACGAAGGAGACGCCCTTGTCGATCAGGCGCGGGATCACTTCGGTGAACACCTGATAGCGCCTGGTGACGAAGATGGTGCCGTCAGCGCCCATGTCGCGTTCGAGCAAGGTGTCGGGCTCGTTGCGGGTGGCTTCGCCGACGGGTCCCTTGGCCCAGACATGGATGTCGAGCAAGGCGGGGTCCATCGTGGCAGCGAGCGCCTTGGTGATCAGGTCGGCATAGCCCTGCTTGATGGTGTCGGCGAGGCCGAAGGCGAGCTTGCGTTCGCTGGTGCGGATGGAACTGTCGCCCGGCGCCGACTGCACCGCAAACAGGCCGGCGCGCTTGTCGGCATAGGGGAACTGATACCAGGGCACCTGGTCGAGAAACCCTGCATAGTCCGCCGCCATCTTGGCCTGATAGATGTCGGCGGCGGTGCGCTTGGCCGTCGTCGCCTCGGTGATGCGGCCGACCGTGTTCTCATAGGCCCACTGCAATATATGCTCGATCGAGTGGCTGGTGCCGATGATGACCAGCATCTGGTGGTTGGCGTAGTTGAACTTATAGGGAGAACTGGCGCGGATGACCATGGCGTAGTCCTGCCAGAAGCGGCCGACATAGGACCAGTAGGGGAAGCCGCTCGGCTGGTCCTTGTCGACGAAGCCGGCATATTCGCGCGCGGCGTAGACGATCGCCCATTCCGGATAGGTGAGGAAGGTCGATTCCTCCGGCCGCTGGTAGCCTGGGATCTCGGCGCGAACCTTGTCGGCCAGCGCCTTGGGCGGCGCGCCGTCAGCAATGCCGGGCAGCGGCGTCTTGTCGAGCGACGACGTCGTCAGAAAGCCGTAGCTCAGCCCGGCGATCGGGATGAGGATGACGATGACGATCACCCAGAGGATCGTCTTGATGATGCGCTTCAGCCAGCGGAACAGGAACATGGCCAGTCAGGCCGTGGCGAAGTGTTCGTGTATGCGCCTGGCCAGCCGGAAGCCGACATAGACGGCGAAGCCACCAATGACGAGGTGCGGCAGGTTGGCGAAGAAGCGAGCCGGGAATTCGATATCGTTGAGGGAGCGGAAGCCGTTGATGAAGATACCGGCATCGAGGCAGCCGGAACCGGTGATCAGCCCGAGCACGCCGTCGAACAGGTAGACCGAACCGAACAGCTTGAAATAGAACACCGCCTGGCGGTGCGAGATGAAGGCGGCGGCCAGAGCCCAGACGCCGGAGAAGGCGTGCAGCAGGTCGTCATACCATTGCAGCGAGAACAGGCCGAACAGATTGCCGTCGGCGTCGTTGAACGCCGGTATGTAGCCGATGGCGACGACGCCGAAGAACAGGAAGGCATAGGCGACGGCAAGCTTCTGGATGAGCGTCATGAAGTGTCCCCTCGAAGAGTCCGCCTGAAAACAGACTCTGACGCTGGGATACTAGCTGATTTTGGCGCGCGGTGAAGCGGCGCCCGCGAGATCGCCGGCGAAGGATATCGAGGGGCAAAAAGGCAGTCGGCGCCGGGATTTCTCCCAGCGCCTCCCTGTCAGATCAGGACACGGTCGCGGCAGCAACTTCCGTAAAGTCGTCGCGCCTTGCCGGCCTTGATTTTGACGGTCCTGCCAGTCCGCCGCCCGAGAGCAGCGTCCGTTCGGGACCACGCCGGTTTTCACCCTTGCGGGCTTTGCCCTGCGCACCATCGAAGGTTTTTGCCGTCCTTCATGGCAGCATCGGTCCGCCGTAGGCGTTGGCACGCTTTCCGCGGCCCCGTAGGTCTCGGCTCCGTCCCTCAAAACAGGCAAGCCTGCTCTCGCTTCGGGCCGTACGGGCCTCAGGAAATCCGCCTTTCACTTCGCCTTTCGGCTTGATGATCGGTAGCCGCCTGAGATGGGTTTAACGTACGCCGGGTAAGGGTCCTGGGGAATGGCCGGAGGCCTGTGGATAACGGGATTATCGGGGATCAAGCTGGGATAACGAAATTTTCCTGTCCGCCACGATGGGCCTCATCGGCGGACATTCGGCCTTGCCCTGCCGCCCGGTGCGGTCTTCAATGCCGGCAAAGGATCGGACCTGCATGTCCGGCGCCGGGGAGGGCGGGTATTTGAAAGTTGGAGTGGTTCTCAACCCGATTGCCGGTGGGGGCCGGCTGAAACGGCATTGGCCTGATGTCGCCGTGTCGCTGAAAAAGCATTTCGGCGAATTCGAACTGCGCGAGACGCAAGCGGAAGGCGACGCCGAAAGGCTGGCAATCGATCTCGCGATGATTGGCTTCGACCTGGTGATCGCGGCCGGCGGCGACGGCACCGCCAGCGAAGTGGCCGACGGGCTGCTGCAAGCGGCCAGGGAAAGCGGCCGGACCACCGAGCTTGGGCTCTTGCCATGCGGCACCGGCATCGATTTCGCGCGTGGGCTAGGGCTGCCGAAAAAGGTCGATGCCGTGCTGAAGCGGATCGCCGAAGCCACGCCCCGCAAGGTCGATGCCGGACGCATCTGCTACGTCGACGATCACGGCGCGCTGGCCAGCCGGCATTTCATCAACATCGCCAGCCTGGGGCTTTCCGGCGCCACTGACCGCGCCGTCAATGCCGACAAGCGCAAGGGCAGGATGTCGGCCAAGGCGCTGTTCCTGTGGCGCACCGTGGTCGAGTTCATCCGCTACCGCTTCCAGGAGGTCAGCATCACGGTCGACGACGGCGTCCCCGTCGAAGCGCGCATGGCGCTGGTGGCGGTGGCAAACGGAAAGTTCTTCGGCGGCGGCATGATGATCGCGCCGGATGCGGAACTGACCGACGGGCAGTTCGACATCGTCATCCTGCGCGCGGCCGGCAAGCTGAAGCTGATCTGGGACATCCGGCTGCTCTATGGCGGCCGGCATCGCAATCATCCTGCGATCACCATCCTGCGCGGCAGGAAAGTGGTGGTCGAACCGCTCGGCGATGCGTCAGAGAATGGCGCGCTGGTCGACATAGACGGCGAGTCGCCGGGACGCATACCCGCGACCTTCGAGATCCTGCCCGGTGCATTGACGCTCAGATATTGAATCAAGCCGTTGACAGATTGATTCAGATGGATCCGCCGATCCAGCCAACGCCCTGAAATCGTTTGATATCCAGCCGGCGTCAGAGTTCGAGCTTGGCCGGGAAACCAGGTGCGCGCAGGTCGGTGCCGACGGCATCTTCCAACAGTTTGACGATCTGGGTCGACCAGGCGCCGCCGCCATAGGCGGCCTTGCCTTGCTGAAAAATGGCGTTGACGCGCGATGCCAGCTCAAGCGGCACGCCGGACTGCTCGCCGATGGCGAGCGCGAAGCCGAGGTCCTTCAGCGCCAGGTCCATGGTGAAGCCGATGTCGTAGGAGCCGTTGAGGATGAGCTGGCTTTCGGTCTCGTGGACGAAGCTGTTGCCGGAGGAGGCTGATATGGCGTGGTAGGATTGGGCGAGGTCGAGCCCGCCTCGTTTGGCCAGCATCAGCGCTTCGCCGGCGGCAACGAGATGGATGAAGGCGAGCATGTTGGTGATCACCTTGATCACCGCCGCCGAGCCGACCGGGCCCATCAGAAACGATTTTGCGCACATCGCCTCGATGGCGGGGCGATGACGTTCATAGAGTGCGGCGTCGCCACCGACCAGCGCGGTGATCTTCCCAGCCGCCGCCAGGTGCACGCCACCGGTGACCGGGCATTCCAGCGTCTCGACGCCCCTGGCCGAGGCGAGGGCGGCGAGGCGGGTAATTTCGTCGCGGCCGTTGGTCGACATCTCGATCCAGGTGCCGCCTGCGGGCAGGCCCTCCAGCAGACCATCGGCGCCCGCCAGCACGGCTTCGCTCACCTTCGGAGAGGGCAGGCAGGAGATTGCGTTGCCGGCCCGTGCGGCGGCCTCGGCGGGGCTGCTTGCCGCTGTGGCCCCGAGCGCCACCAGGCGCTCGACGGCGGCGGGATCACGGTCGAAGACCGTGACGGCAAAGCCGTTGCGGATCAGGCTGGCGGCAAGGTTGCCGCCGAGGTGGCCAAGGCCGATGAAGGCGTAGCTTTCGCTCACGGCGTCAGCGGCGTCTGCATCATCTGCAGATGCAGGTCCTTGCCCGTGTAAGGGTGTGCTTCGCAGACCGCCTCGTTGAGCTCGACGCCGAGGCCGGGCTCCTTTGAGGGGATGATTTTGCCGTCCTGCCACTCGATCTTTTTCTTCAGCAGCGTGGCGTGGAAACCGTCCCACTGCTTCAGCGATTCGAGGATGAGGAAATTGGGCAGCGTCACCGCCAGTTGGATGTTGGCCGCACCGACGATCGGTCCGCAATAGCAATGCGGTGCGATCTGGATGTGGTAGGCCTCGGCCATGGCGGCGATCTTCTTGGTTTCGAGAATGCCGCCGGAGCGGCCGAGGTCCGGCTGCAGGATGGTCGCGGCGCGGTTCTCGATGACGCGGGCGAATTCAAACTTGGTCGTTAGCCGCTCGCCGGTGGCGATCGGGATCGAGGTCGCGCGGGCCACTTGGGCCATGACCTCAGGCATATCAGGCGGCACCGGCTCCTCGAACCACAAGGGATCGTAGGGCTCGATGGCGCGCGCCATGCGCAGCGCGCCGGACGCTGTGAACTGGCCGTGCGTGCCGAACAGGATGTCGGCGCGGGTGCCGACCGCCTCGCGGATCGCCTTGATCATGCGGGTGGACAGGTCGATATCGACGAGGCGCGGCTGATGGCCGTCGAAGGCTGTGTAGGGGCCGGCGGGGTCGAGCTTGACGGCATTGAAACCCTGCTCGACATATTCGAGCGCACAGGCAGCGGCGAGATCTGGATCGTTGTAGACGTTCTTGCCGTGCGCATCCTCGGAATGGACGCTGCCGCTGTGCGGATAGAGATAGGTGTAGGAACGCAGCGTTTCGTGCACCTGGCCGCCGAGCAGTTTATAGACCGGCTTGTCGGCTTCCTTGCCGATGATGTCCCAGCAGGCCATTTCCAGCGCCGAGAAGCAGCCCATGCCGGACACATCGGGGCGCTGGGTGAAGCCGGAGGAATAGGCGCGGCGGAAGAAATTCTCGATGTCGTGCGGGTCGCGGCCGATGAGATAGCGCTCGGCCATGTCCTCGACCATGCGGGCGGTAACATGGGCCGAGAAGGTGGCGTTGTAAGCCTCGCCATAGCCGACGACGCCGCCGTCGGTGGTCAGCTTGACGAAGATGAAATACTTGCCGCCGATGCCGGGCGGCGGATTGCCGACAACCCAGGTCTTGACGTCGGTGATCTTCATTCTTGGTCCTCCAGAACCAGTTCGGCGCCTTTCCAACCGGTCATGATCGAGGCGGCGTTGGTGTTGCCGGTGATGTTGTCGGGAAAGATCGAGGCATCGATGACGCGCAAACCTTCCAGACCATGCACCTTGAGGCGCGGGTCGACGACGGCGCGCGCGGGATCCGGCCCCATGCGGCAGGTCGAGACCGGATGATAGACGGTGCCCGAGCGCTTCCGGAAATCCTGGACCAGATCGGCATCGGAGGTGATCGAGGGACCGGGCAGGACCTCTTCCTCGATGATCTCGGCCATGGCAGGCATCGAGGCGATCTTGCGCACGAATTTCACCGCCGCCAGCATCTCCTCGACATCGGCATTGGTGGAGTAGGCATTGGCCGTTATCCTGGGGTAGTCGCGCGGATTGGCCGAGCGGATCATGATCTCGCCACGGCTCGACGGGCGGCAATTGGACAGGCCGATGGAAAAGCCCGGCCATGGGTCCGGCGTCAGGATCGGGCGCTCGCCGCTCTTGGGAATGACGGTCGAGAAGGCCTGGAAATAGAGCTGCATGTTGGGCCGCGTCGCCGCAGGGTCGGTGCGGAAGAAGCCGCCGGCATTGTTCATCGACAGCGACAGCGGGCCGGAGCGGGTCAGGATGTATTGCATGCCGACCAGTAGCTTGCCCCACCAGGGACGCAGCGTCTGGTTGAGCGTCGGCAGCCTGCCCTTGAAGGTGTAGTTGATGCCGACATGGTCCTGCAGATGCGCGCCGACATTCTCGTTGGCATGGACGATTGGGATGCCCAGGCCGCTAAGCAGAGCGGAGGGGCCGACACCGGACAGCTGCAGCAGCTGCGGCGAGTTGACCGAACCGCCCGACAGGATGATTTCGCGGCCGGCACGCGCTGTCTTCGTTTCGCCGTTCTGCAGATATTCGACGCCGACGGCACGCTTGCCCTCGAACAAGATTTTTGTCGCCAGCGCCTTCATCTCGACGCGGACATTCCCGCGCTTCATCGCCGGGCGCAGGAAAGCGCACGCCGCCGACATGCGGCGGCCATTGCGGGTCGAGATCTGGTAGATGCCGACGCCCTCCTGGGCGGCGCCGTTGAAATCCGGATTGAGCGGCAGGCCGGCCTGCTGGCCGGCGGCGAGATAGCGTTTGGTCAGCGGGTGGACTGCGTCCGAACAGTCGGTGACATGCAGCGGGCCGCCCGTGCCGCGCCATGTGTCGGCACCGGCCTGGTTGTTCTCGAGCGCCTTGAAGGTGGGCAGCAGATCGTCATAGCCCCAGCCGGGATTGCCGGCGGCTGCCCAGGCATCGAAATCCTCGCGCGCGCCCCTGATCCAGACCATGGCGTTGATCGAGCTCGAACCGCCGAGCAGCTTGCCGCGCGGCCAGTGATCGGAATTGCCGGCGAGGCCCGGGTCCGGCTCGGCCTTGTAGTTCCAGTTGACGTCGGGATCGAAGAAGGTCTTGCCGTAGCCGAGCGGCATCTGGACGTAGAAGCGGCGGTCGGTGCCGCCGGCCTCCAGCACCAGCACCGAGAAGCGTCCCGAGGCCGAGAGTTTTTCGGCCAGGACCGAGCCGGCCGAGCCGGAGCCGACGATGATGAAATCATAGGTCTGCATGATGATGCGGGCGGCTCCGGAAAATTGGCTGCAGCCTAGACGCGGCGGCGCTCCCAAGTCGCCGCGCCTTCCGGCATCAGTTGTGAAAAAAGCGACCGCCGAACTGGTCGAGTTTGCGGGGATACCCGACAATCGCGCTTGATATGCACCGGGGCGACAGCTTATGCGATGGGATCGGCCACTCTGCGGAAGGCAGGAAATCATATGCGGACCCTTCCTGACGCGTTCATCCCCGAACTGCCGGGCCACTACAGCGGCAAGGTCCGCGAGAACTATGACCTTGCGGACGGCCGGCGCATCATCATCGCCACCGACCGCCTCAGTGCCTTCGACACCATCCTGACGTCGATCCCCTGCAAGGGCGAGATCCTGACCCAGACGGCGCGGTACTGGTTCGAGGAAACCGCCGACATCTGCCCGAACCATGTTCTCGAATACCCCGACCCGAACGTCGTCGTCGGCACAAGGCTCGACATCCTGCCGGTCGAGATCGTCGTGCGCGGCTATCTGGCGGGAACCACCAGCACCTCGATCCTGACGCGCTACAAGCGCGGTGACCGCGACATGTACGGCATCCGCCTGCCGGATGGCCTGCGCGACAATGAAAGACTGGCGGAGCCGATCATCACGCCGACCAGCAAGGCCGCGCATGGCGGCCATGACGAACCGCTGTCCAAAGCCGAGATTCTCGAGCAGGGTCTTCTCACGCAGGCGCAGTGGGATACCGTATCGGACTACGCCTTGCGGCTGTTCGCCCGCGGCCAGCAGCGCGCCACTGAGCGCGGCCTGATCCTGGCCGACACGAAATACGAATTCGGCACCGACAAGGACGGGACCATCATTCTTGCCGACGAAATCCACACGCCTGACAGCAGCCGGTACTGGATCGCATCGAGTTACGAACAGGCGCTCGCCAGCGGCAGCCGGCCGGAGAGTTTTGACAAGGATTTCATCCGCTCATGGGTCTCGGCGCGCTGCGATCCCTACAGCGACCCGATCCCCAAAATACCCGACGAGATCGTCGAACAGGCTTCCGGGGTCTACGCGCAGGCCTATGAGGCGATCACGGGTAAGGAATTCTCGCCGGACCTTTCCGGGGACAGCGTGCTGGATCGCATCAGAGCTAACCTTGCAGGTTATTTTTGAGAGGTGCCCCTCTCAGCTAACGCCTGGTCTTAAGCCGCGCAGTCGACCCCCACTCCGTCGAGCTTCGCTCGCCACCTCTCCCCCGATCGACGGGGTAGAGGAAGGGCGCGAGCTTGGGGTGGCGCTGCGAAGCAGCGACGGAGTGGGGGAAGCCCCCTCCAAAACCCGAAGCCGCTGGAAATCAGGCACAACCGCGCGAATGCCAGGGTTAGCCTATGCCATGGAGGCCAGGAAACAGCAGCTGCGGCGCGTTGACCTGGTCCTGCAGCGGCGATACGGATCGATGATCATCACCTCACAAGGATTTCTCGCATGGTGCACTACGCTGAAGGACGGCCGCTTGGCGATCTGACGCTGCGCACCCTGGCCATGCCTTCGGACGCCAATGCGGCCGGCGACATTTTCGGCGGCTGGGTGATGGCGCAGATGGACCTGGCCTGCGGTATCCGTGCGGCCGAGCGCGCCAAGGGCCGCGTGGTGACGGCGGCGGTGAAAGAGATGTCGTTCGCCAAGCCGATGAAGATCGGCGACACGCTGTGCATCTACACCCATGTCGAGCGCGTCGGCCGCACCTCGATGACGCTCAAGGTCGAAGCCTGGGCGCAGCGCTACCTCTCCGACCTGATGGAAAAGGTCACCCATGCCGATTTCGTCATGGTGGCGCTGGATGGCGAAGGCAAGCCGAAAGCGGTTCCCGCCGAAGGCTGACGAAAGCCGAAAAATCAGAACCGCACTTGCATCGTGGCGCGGACGCCCTGATCGGCCGCCTTCTTCCCGAACTGGCCGGAGTAGCTGATCCCCAGCGTGGTTCTGTCGGCGATCCGGAAATCGAGCCCGGCCCCGACGATGGCTGTATCCCTAGCGATCGGCACGCCGGCAATGGTGAACAGGTCGCCGCCGGCGAAGGCCATGTCCGCGGTCGGCGTGGTGTCGCCGAAGGCATGACGCCAGCCGAGCGTACCCTGCGCGGTTGCCTGCACCCCGCCGAGGTCGAAGCCGGCCGAGGCACGCAAGCCGAGCGTGGTGAAGGTGGTCTCGGTGGTCGAGGCGGCGGAGGTGAGCGCCGCGGCGCCACCCTGTTCCGTGAAGCCGTCGGTGTGAAGGTTGACATAGGCGAGACTGGCGAAGGGCTCGAAGGCAGCCATGCGCGTCTCGACGCGATAGCCGGCCTCGCCGAAGACCTGCGCGGTTCCGGCATCGTATTTAGCCGTCAGCGCATCGGCGAAGCCTGGAACGACGACGTTGCGGCTGGTGTCGATCCGGTTCCAGCTGTAGGCGACGCCGCCGCGCAGGCCCAGGCCGTCCCACTGTCCACCGCCATAAAGGCCGATGTGATAGGTGTCGCTGGAGCCGGAAGAGGCACGATCGTCGACGTCGAAACTGGTGTGGCTGTAGCCGGTCAGCAGGCCAACCCGCCAGGCGTCGCCGATGGCGGTGTCGCCGCCGGCGAGGAAGCCGCCGGTGGAGCGGTCGAGGCCGGCGGCATTGCCGTCGCCGCTCGCCGTGCCCCAGGAGCCGAAAGCTTGCCCCCACACGACGAAACGGCTGGTGTTAGCCTCGACCAGCTCCGGGCCGCCCTCGCCATAAGCCATCACTGGCATGGCGGGAGCGGTGACGTCGCCCATGGCCGCCCGGACTCGGGCGGTAGCGGCATCGGCGACGAAGCGGCTGTCCTCGATCAGCATCCCCTTGGCCGAGGCATGAACCTCGCCCGACGCGGCATCGAGCGCCAGGCGCGCGGCATCCTCGTCGGTCATCAGCAGCATGGCCCATGCAAGCGCATTGCCTTGGCCGAGCCGATCGAGGGCTCCGGCGGTCGCGATCTGGTTGCGGGTGATGGCGACGTTGGCGACCGCAACGTCGTTGCGCGCCAGGGTGAGGCTGATGTCGTTGCCGTCGCCGCCCTGGTAGTTGATGAGATGGTCGAGGAAGAGAAGGTCGTTGAGGTTGCCGACGGAGGCGAAGGTGCCGGCGACATCGGCCGCGCCATTGTTCTGGATGATCGTGTACGGCCCGTTGAGCAGGTTCCAGCTCTCGGCCGTCGCCGGTGTCAGGACCAGGTTGAGCGTCGCGCCTGATATGTCGACCGTGCCGCCGACGATCAATTTGTCGGCCCCGGACGGGGTCGCCTCGACCTCCAGGACGCCATGATTGACATAGTTGCCGCCGACCGTCTGCACGCCGATGGAATTGCCGACGCCATGCGTGCCGAGGATGGTGACATTGCCGCCTATGGTTCCGATGCCGCCAAGGCGCGCGCCGGAATCGACCGTGACATCGCCGGCGAGGCTGGCGTCGCCATGGCTGGCGTCGCCCACCACCAGCGTTCCCATGTCGACGGTGGTCAGGCCCGCATAGCTGTTCTGTCCGTTGAGCGTCAGCTTGCCCGTGCCGGTCTTGGTCAGGGAGCCGTTTCCGGAAATGGTGCCGCCGATGACGTCGTCATGGCCGAGCGAGCCGAGCGAAAGCTGTGGCGCCAGCTGTGAATCGTCGATTTGTATGGCCCCGTCGCCCGACAGCGAGCCGACATCGAGCACGGAGTCCTGATCCCGGAAGCGCACCAGCACGCTGCCGCCGGCGCCGTTGAGGATGGTTGCGTTCGCCGCCTGCGAGGCCTGCTGGAAATCGAGCGTGCCGCCGGCCTCGTTGACCAGCGTTGCCGTTCCTCCGTCCGAATGTCCGTAAAAAGTGGTCGAGCCGCCATTCCGGTTGGTTATCGTGGCTTCTCCGGCGGAGGAAAATTCATTGCTCGAATAATCGTCGTCGAAGGTCGTCCTGCTGAAATAATACGGTACGCCCAGGCCGTCATTGACGATGGTCGCGTTGGCGGCGCTTGCCCCCGTGAAGGCGACGAAGCCGCCGCCCTGGTTGGTGATGCTGGCCGTGCCGGCATCGGTTCCGGTGCCGAAATTGAGCCCGCCATAGCCGTCCTGCGCCAGGACGATGGTGGCCGCGCCGGCGGTCGCATTGCCCTGGAAGTTGAGGTCGCCCCGGCCGACGGTGATCGAGAGGTCCTGGGCGCTGACTGGATAGGCGGCGTCGTTGCCCGAGAAATAGAGCCTGGCCCATCCCCCGCTTCCGTTGGAGTTTATGGTGACCGGCCCGTCGCCGAGCGCACCTGTCGCCGCCGCGACAAGGCTGCCGCCGCGTACCGCCGTGCCGCCCGAATAGCTGTTGGCGCCGGTCAGCGTCAGCGTGCCGGAACTGGTCTTGGCGAGTTGTCCGTCACCCGAAACCACGCCGTCGAGGATGAGGTTCTTGCCGGCGCCGACATCGAAGGTGCCGCCGTTGGCGCCGAGGATTATCTGGCGTTCCAGCGTGAAGCTGACGGGATTGCCCGTCACCTGCAGCGCGCCGCCGTTCAAGGTCAGGGCGCCCGAGACATCGCCCAGCGCCCAGTCGCCGCCGATCCTCAATGTGCCGCCGTTGACGAAGGTGCCGCCCGAATAGGTGTTGGTGCCGGTGAGGACGACCGTGCCGGTGCCGGATTTGACCAGGGAGCCGGTCCCGCCGAGGAGCGCCGACACGGTGCCGTTGCTCAAGGCGAAGCTGCCGGCGGTGCTCAGAGTGCCGTTGCGCAATTCCCCGCCCGTCAGCGTGAAGCCGGTGGCGGTCTGCGTCGTGGCGCCGAGATCGAGGATGCCTTGCGTAACGGACCAGGCCATGACCGTGCCCGGTGTGCCGGAAATAGTCCAGGTGCCGGTGCCGGACTTTTCCAGGATGCCGAAGCCCTGATACTGGGCGGAAGAGCCCGCCGCGCCCAATTGTGAAAGATCGAAGGAACCGCCGACCGAACCGCCGAGGCCGAATGTGTCGGCCGCGCTGAAGGCCTCCACAGTGCCGCTGACCACCGAGCCGGCGTGCAGTTCCAGCGTATTGACGCCACCGGTGAACTGGATCGCATGAGCCTGGGGACCGTTGCCGTCGATCGAGAATCCACCGGCGATGGTGCCGCTGTTGGTCACGGTGAGGCCTGCCCCGGCAATGCCGATCCCGCCAGATCCGGCGCGGTAGCGTGGATCGCCATAGCCGCTGGCGCCCCCCGTGCCGCCCTGCACGGTGCCGCTGTTGTCGATCGTGCCGCCACCCAGCATGACGATGCCGCCGCCGCCACCACCGCCGCCGCCACCACCGCCGCCGCCGCCGCCAATCACAATGCCGCCGCCGCCACCGCCGCCACCCGCAATGGTGCCGCTGTTGATCAAGACAATATGGGCTCCAGAGAACGTGGCGCCGCTGCCGCCGTCGCCGCCGTCTTCGAATTCGCTCTTGCCGCTGCCGCCGCCGCCGCCGCCAACGATACGACCGCTGTTGGCGAGAGAAGCATTGTCTACCGATGAGGCGACGCCATCGCCGCCGTTGCCGCCGCTGCGGCCGTTGCTATGGAAGCCGCCGCCGCCGCCACCGCCGCCGCCCGTGATCGAGCCGCCATCGTTGATCAGGGTGGCCGCGGAACTGCCGACGCCACCGTCGGCACCGCTGATGAGTCCGCCTGTTCCGCCGGAGCCGGCCACACTGCCATCGCTGCCGTTGCTGCCGCTCTCGCCAGAGAATTCCCCTCCGTTGCCGCCGTTTCCGGATGTGCCTGCGCCGCTCCCGCCGCCGCCATTCCCCCCGCCGCCGCCGCCATTTCCGCCGGCGCCGTCGGCCATGGCGGGGCTCCAGGCCAGGCTGGCCAGGAGGCAGCCCGCGAGGGCGGTCGAACGCAGCAGGCCGCGCTTCGAGACGATGGCAATTCCTGTCAAGGCCAGGCTCCCCAGATCAGCACCGACGCAGTCGTGCATGTTCCCGGGGGCATAGCACCCGAGACCAAGGGCGGGTATCGTTGAAACTAGCTATGCCCGCCGCGCCGGGATACGCCGCTCAGGCCGCGGGCACTTGCAGGGCCAGCACGGTTTCGCCGTGCCGCGACCGCGTGTCGAGCGTGCCGCCCAGCCGCCCGGCCCGCGCCCGCATCGAGCGCAGGCCGGTGCCCGGGACGGGCGCCTCCGAGACGGTATCGAAGCCGACGCCGTTGTCCTGGATGGCCAGGCTCAGCGTCTCGCCGCGCCGGTGCAGGTCGATGACGACGCGGCTTGCCTGGCTGTGCTTGAGCACGTTGGTCAGGCCTTCCTGCAGGATGCGGACGAGATCGAGGCTTCGCGCCGCCGGCAGGTGGCAGTCCTCCAGCCCGGTCAGGTTCCACACGCAATCGATGTCGCGGCTTTCGCATGCCAGCGTTTGGCGGCGGCGCAGCGGCGCGATCCACTCGGCCAGCGACTGGCCGCCCGTCGGGTCGTCGGCAGCGGTGTCGATGATCACCCGCAACTCGTCGCGCAGTTCCTTCAGCACGGACAGGAAGCGATCGGCCGGCAGGTTCTGCGGCGCATGCTCCAGCATGGCGATCGAATTGACCAGGGTGCCGCCCATGCCGTCGTGCAGATTGTGGGAAAGGGATACGCGTTCGGCCAGCCTGGTGTTGGCCAGAATGACCTCATGCTGCTGATGCAGCGTGAGGGCGAGTTCCTCCCTGGCGGTTTCGATCTTGGCCGTGAGTTCATCGTTGAACCCTTCGATGCGGCGCATGTTGGCGACGAAGTTCCAGGCCAGCACCAGCGCCATGCCGACCATCTGCAAGTGGGATGTCAGCGTGACGTAGTAGACATTGCCAAGAAGGATGCCGAAATAGGTCATCAGGTCATGCAGGATGGCCACGATGGTGAGCGCGTTGACGATATGAAGGACGATGTGGTCCAGGCGAGCGCTTCGCCAGGTCAGGCCGATCGCCAGGAAACAGGCGCCGATGTAAAGCAGCGACCAGGACAAGGCCAGGAGGTTGAGCATCGGGGCGAGTTGGGAATGCGGCGTGGCAAACAGGGCGGCGGCGCCGATCGCCAGCGCGGCCCACAGCACGGCTTCCCCCCGGGGAAAGCGGCGCTCGGCGAAGCGGATGACAAACAGCACGAAGGCGGCGGCCATGACCATGAAGGAGAGCATGATAAAACGCTGCCATGTGTCGGTCGTCCCGAACGGCCAGGGGCTCGTGACCACGAAATTGAGCGAATAGCAACACCACGCAATCGTCATCAGGGCGAACCAGCCATAGGCCTTCAGGCTTCGGCGCAGCAGCCAGACGACGAAGAAGAAGGTGCCAAGCGCCGCGGTGACGCCGAGATAGAAGACCGGCAGCTCGCGGCGAATCCAGAATTGCTGGACAAAATGGGCACGCGTCGCCGAAGGCGGGCCGATCAGCACCGGACCAAGACCCGGCTGGTATGGCGCCAGGCCCGAGACCCTGATCAGCAGCGTGTTGGTGCCGGCATGCAGGACCGGGGCTGAGAGCTGCCAGTAGCGGGGCACGTTCCATGAGCGCGTCAACGGCTCGACGAGGAATTCGTCGCGTCCGAGTTCCGCGCCGTTGACGGAGATCGATCCGGCCAGTGTCCAGTAGTTCAGCGCGAGGCCCAGCGGTTCGGTTGCGTCGGCCCTGTCGAAGGTGAGGCGGTACCAGACCACGCCGTCGAAACCGGGCCAGCGCGTCGTCCAGTCGTCGGGCAAGGTCACGCTGGTCCAGCCGGTGGCCGGCGGCGTGGCGGCGTCCCAGCCGGATCGCACGGCCTCGATCGTCTTGAACGGCACGGCCCCGCCGGCGGCAAAGGCGATGCCGCCCGGCACGAGGAGCAGGAATATCAGGGCAAGAAGCCTTGCGACCGCGCCTCGAAGATCGCTTCCGTCCGGGATTTGACCGACAGCTTCTTGTAGATGTTGCGAATGTGGCATTCGACCGTGAACCTGGAGAGGGAAAGGACTCCCGAAATCTCTCGATTGGTAAGCCCCTTGGCAACGAGGTTCAGGATCTCGACCTCGCGCGGCGTCAGGAGAGGCGGCGCTGCAAGCGCGGGCTTGCCGCGCCCCGGCCTGTCGGTGGAAGGACGGGCGCGCCCGGACGGTGCCGGCGCCGACACCAGTTCCAGGATGCGCCGGGCGATGAAGGGATCGATCGGCGCGCCGCCGCGGATGGTGCTGCGGATCGAAAGCGACAGCTCGACGTCGTCGCGCTCCTTCAAGAGATAGCCGGTCGCCCCGGCGCGCAGGGCTTCGAGGATGGTGTTTTCGTTGCTCCAGGCCGAGATGACGAGGATCGGCAGCGCCGCGTCGTGCTCGTGCAGGGAGCCGATGAGGTCGATGCCGTTGCCGTCGGGCAGGCCGACATCGACCAGCGTCATGGCAAAGGGCTGGTCGACGAGCAGGGTCTTGGCCTGCGCGATCGACCCGGCGAAAAACAGCTCCTCCTGAGCATAGCCAAGGCCCCTCAGGATCGAGCGCAACCGCACCTGCATCATCGGCTCGTCCTCGACGACAAGCAGCGGGCTCGGCAGCAGTGCTTCCGATGGCAGGTCGATGACGGGATGTTCCTTGTACGACATGAACCTCGACGCGAATGGCGGCTTTCACCGATAGCAGCCGGGGCAGAAAACACCCAGGCGATCGTAACCAGTCTGCCATGGATCGCTTGCCGCCGACATAGCTGGGATCAGGTAGACAGGGCTACGAACTCGGGGTTAACGGGTGGGTTGGTCCGGAGCCCTCGCCGGCGCGTTGGCTGACGGAGCATCAGACGAAAAACCCGCCTGTGCGGCGGGTCTCTGGCGCAAATCAGCACCATGGACGGAAATGTACCTTAGCTGAGGGCACCGAGTCAAGAAAAAATTCCTATCGTGAAAAGCCACCGGCATAAAAGCCACGGCACAACAGCCGCCGGCAGCGCCGAACTGGCTGTCGTCAGGTCTTTTGTAAAACTGGGTTCGGAGCCCTGATCAGGTAGAGCGAGCCGGGCATGGGTCCGTTTGTAACAGGGGCCGTGTGGGAAACCCGCTTCGCGGCATCCAATGGTTGCCTTCGCGCCCGATGCTGCGGACGTTGGAGGAGAGACAATGCGTCAACATCTGCTGAACGGTTGGCTCGTGGCAGCCCTGGTCGCGACGACCTGCCTGCTCGGCGTGACCGCTTATGCGGAGGTGAAGGAAGACATCTCGCGCAGTGCCTGCACGCATGGGGAACAGGCTCCCGGCAAGCAGGGCGCACGGTGTGATAGCTGTGGCGCCGCGCGATGCGATGTCCGCGCATCAGGAGCCTGAGCGGCAGCCGTCAGGGGACGGCATGAGCGGCAATCCGCCAGCCAAAACGGCGCGTGCATTCGGGCAACGATCCGCGCAGCCGAGATAGAATTTCCGATCGGGCAAGCCGGATGTTGCGTGCGCGTCTGAATCCCTTGCAGCGCAAGGATTTCAGACGCGGGCGTCGTCGAATTTTTCGCGCGCCGCCTTGACGCGCATGGTGTTCGCACGCGCCCATTCGCTCAGTGCGCTGACGGGGATCAGCAGCTCGTGGCCGAGCTCGGTCAGCTCATAATCGACGCGCGGTGGAATGGTTGGAAACACGGTGCGGGTGACGAAGCCGTCACGCTCCAGCCCGCGCAAGGTGGTGGTCAGCATTTTCTGCGAGATGCCGCCGACGGCAGCGCGCAATTCGTTGAAACGCAGCGGTCCGTCGCCCAGCTTGCCGACGACCAGAACGGTCCATTTGTCGCCGACGCGCTGCAGGATTTCCGAGATGGCGCGGCAGTCTTCGGAGCGATGTGGGTGCCTCGGTAACAAAAAAGTGCCTTCTTGTGCATCGCGTTTCCAGTATCTCATATAGCGCAGGTATCCAAATGATACCAGTACTTCGTGCAAGGAGAGCCCTTATGTCCAAACCCAAAATTGCCATCGTCGTCGGATCGACGCGCGCCGCTCGTTTCGCCGATGTGCCAACCCAGTGGATCGCCAAGATCGCCAAGTCGCATGCCGACATCGATGTCGAGGTCGTCGATCTGCGCGACTTCCCGCTGCCGTTCTTCGACGAGGTCGCATCCTCCGCCTGGGCGCCGTCGCAGAACGAAGTGGCACAGCGCTGGCAGAAGAAGGTCGCCGAATTCGACGGCTTCATCTTCACCGCCGCCGAATACAATCATGGCCCGACGGCCGTGCTGAAGAACGCCATCGACTACGCCGCCAATGAATGGAACAAGAAGTCGGCCGGCTTCGTCGGTTATGGCAGCGTCGGCGGCTCGCGTGCCGTCGAACAGCTTAGACTGTATGCCGTCGAATTGCAGATGGCGCCGGTCAAGTCGGCCGTCCATATCGCCTGGGGCGATTTCCTCGCCGTCCGCCAGGGCGAGAAGAAGCTGGAAGACCTCGAGCATCTGAACCAGGCCGCCACCGCGCTGGTCAACGATGTTGCGTGGTGGGCCAAGGTGCTCAAGGCAGCGCGTCAGGCCGACGCCGTTGCCGAGGAAGTCAAGGCGGCCTGACCGCCAATTCGAGTTATCCTCCCAAGGATCCGGGGCGGCGCTTGCGTCGCCCTTTTTCAATTATAGCGGCTCGAATTGAAAGCTGGCGCCGGATCGGACGACGCGGCCGATGCCGGGCGAATCCAGATGCGCGCCGGCAACGAAACAATGTTCGTCGGCTGCAAGCGCCAGCAACCGCAACCGGCTTTCGCGCGCCTGGTCCTGATCGGCGTCGAATTCCCACGTCACCTCAGGTCGATCGAACTGAAGCGATGGGACGTGAACGGTGTCGCCCCAAATCAGAACGCGTTCGCCGCCGCTCGAAACGCGAAAGCAGCTATGTCCCGCTTCATGGCCACGAGCGTCGACAATGTCGACATGTGTCCCGATACGGTCTCCGGCTTCGAAGGGTTCCGCCATGCCGTGAAATCGTTCGAGCCGCGCTTCGGCGCGAAAAAAGCCGAGTTCTTCCCCGGGAACGAGCAAGCGCGCCAGGCGCGGGAAAGCGTCGCGGCCGTCGGCAAGCACAAGACCATGGATGTGGTCGAGATGCGTGTGGGTGAAGCAGATGGTACGGACTCGTCCGGCATCGATGCCGGCTTCGTCCAGCGCCTCGGGAAGTCGGCCCATGGTGGGATGCCAGGCGTTCGAGGCGCCGGTATCGATCAAGATGATCCCATTTCCATCGTCAATCGCGAAGGCATTGACGGAAAGCCTGAGTTGACCAGCAATCAACGCGACTTGTTGCGGCAATTCATCGCCAAATGGCTTGTCGCCGCGTTGCCGAAGCCGTCCGATCGGCATGTCGACATAGCCATCGCGCAAGGAGGTGATGCGCAAGTCACCAAGATCGTAGGTCTGATAAAGGTCGCCTGAGGCTATGCGGCGCATTTTTTCGATCCTCTGTAAACAATCGACAACATGCGACGGGCCAGCCGCGTCGGCAACCCGCCCCGTCAATTCGATCTATGCCATGTGTGCGTGCGTCGCCTGCCGTGACCGGATGATGCAGTCGGCGAGGCGGTCCGCCTCGTCCAACTCGTCGGTATGATGCTGATATCCGGATGTCGCGATAGCCGCGAACACGACGCCAATCGGGGTTGGACTGCTACATCGACGGGACTGCCATCTGGTCGCGCCCTTTGCCCTGATATATCCGGCTGCATTCCGTTACATGAGTGAAACCGTGAAGACATCCAGCCTGACCGGCGCCGTTTCCCCGATGATCCCGGTGCTCGTATGCGCGCTTGCGATCTTCCTGCTGTCCGGGATGGATGCGGCGATGAAGATCCTGGTCATCGCGGTCGGCGTCTACAACACTTTGCTGTGGCGCAGCATGGTCGCGACCGTGGTCGCGGGCGCGGCCTGGCTGGCGGGACCGCGCCTAAAGCCAACCGTTCCGGTGCTGAGGCTGCATGCGTTGCGTGCCGCGGTTGTCGGCGTCGTCCTGATATCCTTCTTCTGGGGCTTGGCCAGGCTGCCGCTTGCGGAGGCGATCGGGCTCAGCTTCGTGGCGCCTTTGTTTGCCCTGTTTCTCGCCGCGTTGCTGCTCGGCGAACGGATCCGGCGAGAGGCTGTCTGGGCATCGCTGGCCGGCATCGCCGGCGTCGCGATTATCATGGCCGGCCAGTTCGGGCAGGCAGACTATTCGCAAGATGCCATGCTCGGCACGGCGGCGGTGCTCGTGTCGACGGTGTTCTACGGCTACAATCTGATCCTAGCCCGGCAACAGGCGCAGTTGGCCAAGCCGATCGAGATCATGCTGTTCCAGAACCTTTGCGTTGCCATCCTGCTCGGCCTCGCAGCACCCTGGCTCGCCGTCGCCCTGCCGAGCAATCTTTGGCTTCCTTTGGCCGGGGTGACGGTGCTGTCGCTCGCCGGGCAATTCCTGATGAGCTGGTCCTACGCCCGCGCCGAAGCGCAATATCTGATCCCGACGGAATACTCGGCCTTCATCTGGGCGGTCGCGCTCGGCTGGTTCTTCTTCGGCGAGGAGGCGACCTGGACCACCTTGGCCGGAGCATGCCTGATCGTCGCCGGCTGCCTGATCGCCGCGCGGGCCAATCCAAGGCTTGCCGAGCCCATCGAAATGGCGGTTTGAGCGTCGACGTTCAGCGCCCTGCAGGTTCGCGAAAGACCCCAGTCTCCACCTCGTGGATGAAGTGAGCGATGAGAGCCGCGCATTGGCGATGATGCGTTTCGAGAAGCATGTGTCCGCTCTCAAAGACATGGATTTCGACTGCGTCGAGGTCGCGGCTGTAGGCCATGATCTCGTCCAGCGCGAAGAAGGCGTCGTGCCGTCCCCACAGCACGAGGCATGCTGGCTGGTGGTCGCGGAGATAGGCCTGGATGGCCGGGAAGCGGGCGATGTGCGAGCCATAATCGGTGAAGAGTTCGAACTGAATGTCGGTGTTGCCGGGCCTCGCCAGGCGCTCCGTATCGAGATACCAACCCTCGGGCGGAAACAACACCTTCAGACGCTCGGGGAGACCGCCGATATATTGGTTTCGGGTCCCCTCGAAATTCATCCAGTCCGGCAGTTTGGCGCGGTTTTCTTCAGTCGGTTCGGCGAAGAATGCCTTCGGCGCGTCCCATTCCGGTCCCAGCCCCTCGTCATGAGCATTGCTGTCCTGCGCGATCAGGCCGAGGATGCGATCCGGCTGCCGTGTGGCGAGATGGTAGCCGACAGGCGTGCCGAAGTCAGTGATGTAGAGGAAGAATCGCTGGATGCCGAGGGCCTCGACGAAGGCTTCGATCGTGTTGGCCAGGTTCTCGAACGTGTAGTCATAGGCATCGATGGAAGGGGCGGACGAAAAGCCGAAACCGGGCAGGTCCGGCGCCACCACATAGGCTGTGTCCGCCAGCGGTTCGATGACATTGCGATAGACGTGCGACGAAGTCGGATATCCGTGCAGCAGCAGGATTGCCGGTCTGCCCGGGTCGCCGGCGTGTCGGTAGAAGATGTCGAGGCCGTCGACATTGATGGTCTCGTGGCGGGTCTTGTAACGATTGCTGCACATCCTCTCTCTCCCAGTGGTCCGCGCCGACCTGGCGGTGCTATGGGTTTGACACCACATATCCCTGTGATAGTGGTTACATCATGTAACCGTATAATGCGGTTGATGAGGTTATGTTCCATGGGCGATGCATACACCGAATGGGTGCCGGATCACTTCATCGGCGGGCATCCCGCTTTGGACCTGTCGAATGCCGTGTTCGACCGGCGGGCGCCGGCAGCAGACAATGAACTCTTCAAATCCGTCCAGGATGTTGCGAACTGGTTCAGCGCCTCAGGGCTTGCCGACGATCGCCAGGCGCAGGCCGTTGCCGAGATAGCGGATGGGCGGTTCGTGGAAGGGGTCCGCGAAATGCGGGAGGCGTCATTTCAGGTTTTCGAGCCAATCGCCGCGGGTAAACCGTCTGCGGCCGAACCGCTTGGCGTGTTGTTCTCGCGCACGGCAAGCTCGCTTGCCGCCGGCTCTATCGAACTGGATGGCACCAGACCGAAGCTTGCCCTTGCCCGGTGGCGGGACCCGGACGCCGTCACCGCCTTGCTGGCCATGCTGTCCATCGACGCGTTCTTCACCCTGCCGCGCGACAGGCTGCATTCCTGCCCTCGCTGTGGCTGGCTTTTCCTCGATACGTCGCGAGGCGGCAAGCGGCGCTGGTGCAGCATGCGCACCTGCGGCAACCGCGAGAAGGTGTCGCGCCACCGAGATCATACCGACGTCTAGACCCGGGTTAGCGCACCACGTCGCCTCTGCTGCGGGCAGCCGGATGCCGGCGCGTCACTCCGGAAGACCGGCCTTGCGAAAACCATCGACGAAATGCTCGAGCGTAGCGGCGTCGCGGAATGGCTCGGTCGTCGCCCAGTGATGGGTTGTGAAATGCGGGTTGCCGACGAGGAACAGTTCAGCCTCAGCGCGCGCCTCGTCGAGCCGGCCGAGTTGCGCCAGGCTGGCGGCCAGGAAACGGCGTGAGCTTGTGCGATAGGTCTCGTCACGGCGCAACGTCTCGATAGCGGCTTGGTAGTCGCGCGCCGCATATTGCGCCTGGCCGAGCGTCAGATAGTACCAGCTCGCTGGAAACGGGTTCAGCCGGAACGCCTTGCCGATGTGCTCGAGGCCCTCTTCGACCCGGCCGGCCAGGACGGCGATGTCGGACAATGCCGCCCAGGTGTCGGCCTCGTTCGGGTCGAGCTCGATCGCCTTGGCGAATTCCGCATCCGCTTCAGTGAAGCTGCGCTCATAGGCAAGCAGGTAGGCCAGGATCCAGCGACAGCCGGCATCGTTGGGATCGATCGCCACGGCCTTGCGCGCCAGCTCCAAGGCAACGCTGCGGGCAGCTTCGGTTGGTCCGCCCCAATGCACCCGTCCCATCCAGTGGTTCATGGCAAGCCAGCGATAGGGCTCGGCGTAATCAGGATCGAGCGACACCGCGCGCGTCAGCATCAGATGCGCTTCCTGCGCCATCTGCGGCGAGTCGTCGATCAGCTTGCGCGCCCGCACGCAGAGATCGTAAGCCTCGAGATTGCTGGGTCGGTTGCGCGGCGGCGGCGCGCGCAGACGGCCAAGCAACGCCTCCACAATCTTGGCCGTAACCTCGTCCTGAACGGCAAAGATATCGTCCAGGCCGCGATCGAAGCGTTCCGCCCACAGATGGTCGCCGCTCACCGCGTCGACCAGCTGTGCGTTGATGCGCACGCGCCCCGCGGCGCGTCTTGCGCTGCCTTCCAGCAGGTAGCGCACGCCAAGATCCCCGGCGATCTCGCGCACGTCCATCGCTTTTCCCTTATAGGCAAAGGTCGAATTGCGGGCGATGACGAACAGGCCGGAGATCCTGGACAGGTCGGTGATGAGGTCTTCGGTCAACCCGTCCACGAAGGAATCCTGCTCGGGATCGTTGCTGAAATTGACGAAGGGCAGCACGGCTATCGATGGTTTGTCGGGCAGCGGCAAGGATTTTCGCTTGGCCTCGCCGAGCTGTTCGACGGCCCCTGTGAAACGGTAGCCGACGCGCGGAACGGTGGATATCCATTCGCCGTTCTCGCCGACAGGACCAAGCAGCTTGCGCAACTGCGCGATCTGGACGGTGAGGTTGCCTTCCTCGACGGCCGTGCCCGGCCATGCAGCGTCCATCAACTCGGCCTTCCCCAATATTTCACCGGGCCGCCCGACGAGTGCTGCAAGCAGGCTCAGCCCGCGATAGCCAACGGCAACGGGGACGTCGTTCCGAAGCAGCGTTCCCGCACCCGGATCAAGCACGAACGGACCAAAGGCAAAACGCGATCCCTGCATAGGCGCATCTATAGAGCAATTCCAGGAAAAGTGTGAAGCGGTTTTCTGTTCGGAATTGCGTCAAAACAAAGGGTTAGAGTAGTTTGCCGGTTCCGTGAGCCGGTGAACTGCTCTAGCTCGTTTGGAAGTTTTGAGAACTATTTGGGAGGGCTTAATTACGGCGCCGTCCGTATCGCGCAGAATTCAACCTCATCGAGAGCCCCAGGCCCTCAAACCATATGGAGGTTGCCATGACCAATACACTTGCATCAGCCCAGCGTTGTGCAGCGCGAGCGGGAACGCCCGTGCGGCCGGCATCGCGCCGGCTCCTGAAGACCCTGCGAAGCATCATAGCGAGTTGGCACGATCGGACCTGGCGCGAACGGATACGCTTTCGCTGGCAACTCAGGCAGATGTCGAAGGACAATCCGCATCTGATCGACGATATCGGCCTGACGATACAGCAGGTCGAGGGAGAGATCGCCAAGCCCTTCTGGGAACGATAGAGCGAATGCCGCAATTGCGTCGGGCGTCAGCGCACCGCCTCGCGATGGGCGCCCAAACCGAGGTCGCTTTGGGCGACATGCATCAGAGCGCATCCATATGTACGCCATTGGTAATCTGAGTGCAGCCGGGCAGGCCGAATTGCTCGGCCCACAGACATAGTGAACCTGCTGCTGCGTTGAGCGCCGCGCCGCGTTCTGTCAGCGAATAGACTACCTTCGCTGGAACCACGGAAAAGACCTTGCGGTCGACAAGGCCGTCCGCCTCCAGTTCTCGCAATTGTTGAGCCAGCATCTTTTCACTGATGCCAGAGAGCGCCTGTTTCAATCGACCAAATCTGCGCGACGCCGTTCCGAGCTCGCAAAGGATATCTACTTTCCACTTTCCTTCGACCATCCTGACGGCCGCTGCAAAGCCATTGTCCGCGGAATTGTTCATCGCGCGTTCCTTACCTTCTGGTGACCACTTACGCCCGGGTGCGTATCGCGCGCCGCTCGTTTTGACATACCTCTCAAGACGATCACAGCAAAACGCGGTCTGACGCCGCCAATTGATATGGAGTGTGGAATGAAGCTTTCAATCACGGTTGTTGGAACGGGCCGTATGGGCTCGGCGCTCGCCGGCAGCCTGCTTCAGTCGGGATATCCGACGACTGTCTGGAACAGAACCAGACAGAAGACCGATCCACTCGCCAGGCTGGGCGCAATCGTCGCGTCCTCCGTGGAGGAAGCCGTGAACGCAGGCGAGATCATCATTGTGAATGTCAGCGACTATGAGGCGACAAAAGCGCTTCTCCACAGTGACGCCATCGCCTCAGCCATTCGCGGCAAGCTGATCGTGGAGTTGACTTCCGGGACGCCAAATGGCGCACGGGAAGCCGCTGATTGGTATAGGGAGCACGGCGCAAGCTACCTTGATGGCGCGATCATGGCGACGCCGGATTATATCGGCACGGACGCCGGAACCATCCTGCTTGCCGGGCCAAGGGCGGCTTTCGACACGAACCGCGATGTGTTTCGCGCTTTGGGTGGCAATGTTCAGCATGTTGGCGAAGAACCAGGGCGTGCGAACGGGCTCGATAGCGCACTACTGGCTATCATGTGGGGCGCTCTGTTCGGGGCGCTCCATGCGATCGCCGTGTCGCAGGCCGAAGAGATCGAACTCGGTGAACTGGCGCGTCAGTGGTCCGCGACGGCGCCGGTCATTGACGGCTTGGTGACCGACCTCATCAAGCGGACGAGCGCTGGCCGATTTGCCAGCGATAACGAAACGCTCTCGTCGATCTCGGCGCACCACGGCGCAATGCAGCATCTATTGGAGTTGATGCAGTTCCGCGAAATCGACCGTTCAATAGTCGATGGTTATGATGCGATATTCAAACGGGCCATAGCGGCGGGCCACCTGCACGATGATTTCGCCGCGCTCTCGCAATTTCTGGCGACAGGGAAGTAGCATGCCTTTGACGCATCTCATCGATAAGTATTGTGCATCGTGGTCCACCGAAAACGCCGAGAAGCGGCGGGCGTCGCTGTTATCGATCTTGAGCGATGGCGCGACGTATACCGATCCAACCGTTCACGCCGTTGGTGCCGAAGAACTTCTAGCCCACATTGCAGGAATTCAGAGCAAGCATCCTGGTGCCTGCATTCTGCGGACCAGCAACGTGGACGTTCATCACGGCGTCGCGCGCTTCGCGTGGAAGTTTGTGACGCCTGACGGTTCGTCTTTACCCGAGGGCCTGGACATCGCTTTTCTGGATGAGGAGCAGAAACGGATAACGCGTATCATTGGCTTCTTCGGTTTGTTGAAACCAGCTCGATCTCTGGCAGAGGGCGGCGTCAGCTAACCGGTCAAGAGCTGACATTCGAACATGTCAGCGCACCGCCTCGCGTTGGGCGCCGGGCAGGCGGGTGGCGATCAGCTTGTCGATGCGGCGGCCGTCGAGATCGACCACCTCGAAGCGCCAGCCCTGCGCGTCGACGCATTCGCCAGTCGCCGGCAGATGATGCATGTGCGACAGCACATAACCGGCGACGGTTTCGTAATCGCGGTTTTCCGGCAGGTCGATGCCGAGAATGTCGGCCATCTCGTCGGCCTGCATGTAGCCGGCGAGCAGCCACGAGCCGTCCTCGCGCTTGACCGCGTTTTCCTCATCGCCGGCGTCGGTGTCGGCGCGGAACACGCCGGTGATGGCTTCCAGAATGTCGGCCGGGGTGACGATGCCTTCGAAATGGCCGTATTCGTCATGCACCAGCGCCATCGGCACGTCGGATTCCTTCAGCTTCTGCAGCACATCCAGCGCGTCGGCCTGGTCGTAGACGATGGGGGCTGCGCGCACATGCCTGCGCGGGTCGAGCACGCGGCCGGCAAGCAGTGCGGCCAGCACGTCACGCGTCTGGACGACGCCGACCATGACGTCGACGCCGCCGTCGCCTGCCGGCAGGCGCGAATGCTGGGTTTCCATGAGCAGCTTGCGGATGGCCGCCTCGTCGGATTGCAGATTGATCCAGTCGACTTCGGTGCGCGGCGTCATCACCGCGCGCACGGCGCGGTCGCCAAGCCGCATGACGCCTGCGATCATGCGCCGCTCGTCGGATTCGATGGTGCCGTGATGCTCGGCCTCGGCGACCAGCATCTTGATCTCCTCATCGGTGACCTTCTCCTCGCTTTCGCCGCGCTGGCCGAGCAGCCACAGGATGGTGCGGCCGGAGAAATCGAGCAGGAAGACCAGCGGCGCCGAAACGGTGGCGAGGATGGTCATTGCCGGAGCGACCCTGGCGGCGACCCGCTCTGGGTCGCGCAAGGCGATCTGCTTGGGCACCAGTTCGCCGACGATCAGCGAGAAATAGGTGATGATGGCGACGACGATGCCGACGCCGAGCGGATCGGCGACGGTCTCGCGGATGCCGGTCGAGGCCAGGAACTGCGCCAGCCGTTCGCCGAGCGTGGCGCCGGAAAAGGCGCCGGAGAGGACGCCGACCAGGGTGATGCCGATCTGCACCGAGGACAGGAACTTGCCGGGATTGGAACCCAACTCGAGCGCGCGGCCGGCGCCATTGATGCCTCGGTCGATCATCGCTTTCAGGCGGGCCGGTCGCGACGAGACGATGGCAAGTTCGGACATCGACAGAAGGCCGTTCACACAGATGAGGACGACCACGATAGCGATTTCTACGTATAACATGAGCGGTCAATAGCATTGCGGCGCGGTCTTCGAAAATAGTCCGACGTGATTTTTGAGAAATGACCGGCATTTCGGTCACGCGGCATCCCAGGGCGGCGCCGAAAAATGTTCGACGAGGGCGTCGACGACAACCCGTACCTTTGGCGTGAGCGCGCGCGTTACCGGCCAGACGGCATGCACGACGATGTTCTCGACCAGGCAGTCCGACAGCACCATTTCGAGATCGCAGCTTTTGAGGCTGTCGGCGGCCAGCCATGTCGGCAGGAAGGCGATGCCGCAGCCGGCGAGCGCTGCATCCAGCATCGGTTCGCCATGGCCGAGAACGAGTCGCGCCTTGGGCATGAAGGTTGCGAGATGGCCGTCGGAATGCCTGATCACCCAGGGCCGGACGATGCCCTCGCGACCGTAGCCAATGACGCTGTGATCGGCGAGATCCTCGACCGATTGCGGCCGGCCATGCCTGTCGAGATAGTCGGGAGCCGCGCATATGGCCGAGCGCTGGGCGTAGAGGCGCCTGGCCGCAAGCGACAGGCTGTCGTCGAGTTCGCCCATGCGGATCGCCAGGTCGATGCCCTCCTCGATCAGGTCGACGCGGCGGTCATTGAAGGAGACTTCCACCGTCAGGTCCGGAAATTTCTTCGAAATCTCGAACAGCACGGGGGCGACGCAGCGTCGGCCGAAGGCCAGCGGCACGTCGATCCGAAGCCGGCCAGACGGGACCTGACGGCGCGAGGCAAGCAGCGACTGTGCGGCTTCGATCTCGGCAAGGGCCCGGACGCAGGCTTCATAATAGCTGACGCCTTCGCTGGTCGGGCTGAGGCTGCGGGTGGTGCGGTTCAGCAAGCGGACGCCGAGTCTCTGCTCCAGCTGCGCGATCGATTTGCCGATCGCCGACTTCGTCACATGCAGCCGCTCGCCGGCGCTGGTGAAGCTGCCGGCCTCCACCGCCTGAACAAACGCGACGATGCCTTGCAGGTCGGCCGTTTCCATGGCGATTTCCTATTGTCGACTTTTAATCCGCAATCAGTGTCAAATTATACCGCACGGAAGCACTATTTTCTATAGTCGAAAGGCATAAATGTCTCGCCTGGCATCAACGCACGGAGCGCGACACGACATGAGCACCCCAATCAACAGATCCTGGCAGATGAGCGGTTTTGGCCTGTCGAGGCTAAGCCAGGTGGAAGGCAAGGTGCCCGAGCCAGGGCCGCACGATTTGCTGGTGCGGACCAAGGCCGTGTCGCTCAACTACAAGGACAAGATGATCGTAGACGGCGTGCTGATCCCAGACCTTGCCTTTCCCTTCGTGCCGACATCCGACGCGGTGGGTGAAGTGGTGGCCGTCGGCAGTGCGGTCAGCCGCTTTCAGGTCGGCCAGCGCGTGCTCGGCCAGGTGATCGCCGATTGGCCGGATGGCGACGCACCGCCGGTGCTGCATAAGCACACGCTGGGGTCGTCGCTGTCGGGCATGCTTTCCGACCATGTCATTCTCGGCGAGGACGCCGCGGTGCTGGCGCCGCCATCGCTCGGCGATTTCGAGGCCGCGACATTGCCGATCGCGGCGCTGACGGCCTGGTTCGCCATGGCCGAAGCGACCAGACCGGTGCCGGGCCAGACCATTCTGATCCAGGGCACCGGCGGCGTGTCGCTGTTTGCGCTGCAGTTCGCCACCGCGTTCGGCCTGCGCGCCATCGTCACCTCAAGCAGCGATGAAAAGCTTGAGCGGGCGAGAAAGCTCGGCGCCTGGCAAGGGATCAACTACCGCACGCAACCGGCCTGGGATGAGGCCGTGCGTGAGCTGACGAATGGGCTGGGCGTCAACCACGTGCTGGAAATGGTCGGCGGCGACAATGCACGGCGATCGCTGAATGCGCTCGCCGCCGACGGTCGGCTGTCGATCATCGGCCTGTTGGGCGCGATGGAGCTCAGCTTCCCTATCATGCCCTTCATGCGCAACCGCATCACCGTGCAGGGCCTGTCGGTTGGCCATCGCCGCGCCTTCGAACGTATGAATCAGGCGATCGAGGCGCTGGCGATCAAGCCGGTCATCGACAAGCTCTTTGGCTTCGACGAGGTGCCGCAAGCCTTGCAGCATCTGGAGAAAGGGCCGTTCGGCAAGATCGTGATCACCACGAACTGACTTTTGCGATGGTCAGGGCAACTGCTTCAACACGCCGACAATTGCCTCGCCATCCGTGAAATAGGGATCGCCGCCGCCATTGCGTCCCGTACTGGTGGCGCCGACGCCCGATATATCGCTGGTCGAGATCAGCGTGCCGGCGGTGGCCAGGTCGCGCATCAGGAAATCGCGCTCGGCGTCGATGTCGGGGCCGATATGGTGGGTGACGGCGCCGGTGTCGTGGCTGAGGCCGACGCCGCGATCGAAGCTGGCCGAGCCCAGCCACAGCGGCCGGCCATCGTCGCCGCTTGCATCGGTCTGCCAGAAGCGGACATGATGCCGGCGGTCGGCGCTGAGGCCCTCCGGCTTTTCGAAGGCGAGATCCTGGGCGCGGCCATCGAACAGCAGCCTGCTGACCGGCGCATCGGGGTAGGGGTGGTCGAACAGCACGCTTTCACCGATCTCGATCGCGGTCTTCAGGGTCACGGCGTCGGCGGTGTCCCAGCCGGCGACGGCGAAGGCGTGCACTACTTCCTTTCGCGTACCGACAAGACCGACATTGATGGGATCGCCCGGAATGCCTTGTGGCGTGTGCGTCACCATCTCGAAGCTGTGCTTGCGAAAGCCGCGATCGTGAAACGTCCAGAATTCCGGTGCGGCGAAATAGGCGAGCGCCAGATAGGCGGCCAGCAAGGTCGCCACCCAGATTGCAACGCGTCGCCGAAAACTTCGCTGGCTCATGAACGCCGCCCGATCCGTGCGGTATCTGTTGCCTGACGGACCCTGGAAATCAATGGCCAGCAGCGCGCCGCCGGTCTATCGTGGGCATCGTTTCCTCGCGGGGGCAGCAATGGAGCGGAAGCCGGCAGGCCGCAAGCCAATGGCGTTGACCGCCGAGCTTGTCGCGCAAGTTGAGCGTGTCGAGCCTGATCCCGGGCCAGAGCCCGGAACCAGCGAGCACACCGATGTGGAGTTCGATGGCCTGGTCGAAAAGCTGCTTTTGCAGCATCGTCCCGAGACGCTTTGGGTCTTTGCCTACGGGTCGTTGATCTGGAACCCCGAATTCGCCTATGTCGAGCAGCGCCCGGCCACGGCGCCGGGATGGCACCGCTCGTTCTGCCTGAAGCTGACCCGCTGGCGCGGAACCCGCGATTTGCCGGCCCTGATGCTGGCGCTCGATCGAGGCGGCAGCTGCAGCGGCATCGTCTATCGGCTGCCCGCGGAAGATCATTTCGGGCAACTCGGCCAGTTGATGCGCCGCGAGATCGATGCCAACCCGCCAACCAACGTGCCATGCTGGATCAAGGTCAAGACCAGGGACGGGCCGCTGCGTGCCTTGGCTTTCGTCGCCGCGCCGGACGGCAGCGCCTATGCCGGCCGGTTGCCGTTGGAGCAGGTTGCCGACACGCTGGCGCGGGCTGCCGGTCATTGGGGCTCTTCGGCGCAGTATTTGTTCAGGACCGTGAGCAAGCTTGAAGAGAGCGGCATCCGCGACCGGAATCTCTGGCGCATCCAGGACTTGGTTGCACGGCAGATCGCCGCTTCAACCGGTGGCGCCGATTAGGCTGATCTCTTCCTAACGGCAGGCGCGATAACCGTTTTTGCGGTTCTTGATGTCGAAATGGAAATGGTTGCGGTGGTCGTAATTGTAGCCGGGGCCGAGCACGGTGGTGAAGTACTGGCAGCCGTCGGCGCGCACATTGTTGAGGAAGCCGCGGGTGCGGAAAGCGAACAGGCCGGGCTTACGCACGTCAATGTCGTCGCCATTGTTGAGTTCGATGCTCATGACGTCGAGCGCATTTCCCTTGCCATGCTCGGACAGGACACCTTCGCCGGCAATCCTGCGGCAGGAATAGCTGGAGCCCTGGTGGATGGTCTTGACGCCGGAGAAATAGCGCCAGCGGGCGGAGGGGACGAGCTCGTTCTTCGTCCAGCCGGCAAAGGTGGCGGCCATGTCGCAGGTCAGGGTTGCCGCGGGTTTCATCTGGATGTTGCCGATGGCCGAAACCTTGACCGGATAATCGATGCCGCACTGGCCTTCATGGATCGGCGCCAGGTCGGTGTAGGCGACATCGAGACGCTTCAATTGCTGCCGGCAGTCGGTTTCGCTGGCCGGCATCTGCTCGACGGGCGACATCGGCTCGTCCATGCGCGGATAAGCGGCCTGCGTCATGTATGGATTGGAAGGGACAAGCTTCTGCATGCCGGCATATTGCGGCACGGCAGCCGTCTGCGCGCCGACGTCGACGGCCGGCTGCAGCGACAGCACACTGCCGGTGTTGCAGGCGGAAAGCGCCGCCAGCGCCAGGCCGGCGGTCAGCATTGCTGCATATTTTGTCTGGCGCGCGGTGGCGAAAAACACGGCCCGAAATTTGCCGGCCATTGGCGGAATCCCGTTGATGGATATCCGGCATTTTAACGATCAAGGGTAAAGGAAAACTCAGCGCCCGCGTTCATGCCTGCGGCCGAATTGCGGCACGCGGATCATCGGCGAGGGCAATTCATCTTCGACAAGGCGCCTACTAGTTTTATAATAATTGCGGTTGGAGGGGTAAATGTCGATCTGGCGTACGATAAAACGGTTCTTCACCGCCCGGGATCTGCGTGAAGTGTATGTAACTTTACGCAGGAGTCCCTATTCGTTTGCCTTTCTTCTGAAGCTGGACAGGGATCAGCAGAAGTATGTTGTGGTTCAATTCCGGCATAAAAGTTTCGTCCAAGAGACTTGCAGCATGAGTATCGAAGATTTTGATGATTTTACACGTGGTGTTTTGATCATGAGGGCCGAGATCGACAAGCCGCTCCCGCCGAGCGCTCTGCAATAGATTTAGCCCAATTCCTGAGTGCGCTTTCGGCTATTGGCAGAACGTCCCGCCATGCCGTCTCGGTTCGAGATCGAGATGGAAATGCAGGGAGTGATCGGCATCGGCGCCCGGACCGAGCACCGTCTTGAAGGGTCCACAGGCGGCCTTGCGCACGGCATTGAGGAATTTGGCGTCCTTCTCCGGCGGCGCCGGGCCGACCTCGATCTTCTTGCCGTCCGACAGCGTGAAGCTGGCGATGTCGAGCGCGTTGCCGAACGCGTGTTCCGACAGTTTTCGGGTGCCGTTGCGTGGCCGGCAGACAAAGGCCGATGCCTGGCCGATCGATTTCAGGTCCTCACCGAATTCGGCTTTCGCCGCCGGCTGGATGACATCGGCGGCAAAACGCGCCGTCGCCTCGGCCATCTTGCAATTGAGCTCGGTGCCGGGGCCGATGGCGACGGACTTTCCAAGGTTCTTCAGCACGATGGGGTATGGGATCGAACAGCCGATTTCGGGCTGGCTTTCCGCCTTGTGTTCTTCGAATTCGACGCCGAGCGTCTTCAGTCGTTCGCGGCAGGCGACTTCCTCGGCTGGCATTTTCTCGTCGGGCAGATCGGCCGAGCGCGGATCGGGCAGCATCTTCTTCTCGTCCGCGTCCGCCGGCTTTTGCGACGGCTGCGGGCCAACGTTGGGCGGCTGAGCCTCGGGCTCCGCGATGTCGGGTTTTGGTGTCGGCGTTGGCGCGACCGCGGGCGGCTCCGGTTCGCTTTCGGTATCGGTTGAGGGTTCGGGAACTGACGACTCGGGGAGTGCCTGCTTTTCCTGGCGGGATTTTTCTTCGTTGGAACCTTCGGGCGCGCCGGTGGTCTTCGGAGCTTCCGTCTTCTGCTCCTGCGGCTTTGCAGTGTCAGCCTTCCGAGCGTCCGCCGGGCGCGGTTCCGGCACCGGAATGCCGGGCGCTGGTGCCGGAACAGATGGTCCAGGCACCGGAGCATCGGCAGGCAAGGGCAGCGGAGACTGCGTTTTCTGCTGTGTCTGCTTCGGCGTAACCGACCGATGTCTTCGTGGTTTCAGGCGCTTTCCGCCTCGCGGTTTAAGAGGCTGTTCGGCTCTTGGTGTCAACGGCTGCTCTATCCTCGGCGTCAACGGCTGGTGATGCCGATGGCGAAGTCTCGCCTCGGCCGGCATCACCAGTAAGGCCGTGACGGCCATGACGAACAAGATCCTGAACGTTCGGGAAAAGACAATCGACCCCATCGCCGTCAACGGCGCCGACGCAAGGTGGTTGCCTCGGCCGCATCACGAACGGTAACCGCTCCGTTACGCACCGATCGCTTCCAGCCCTTCCTCCAGCCAGTCGGCGAGCAGCGGCATGCCAAGCAGGTATTTCGCGGTGCGCTTGTTGGCGCGTTCGCGCGCGGCCGCCAGCGCGTCCGCCCATTCGGTGGCGTCGTAGTCGCCGCGACCGACCCAGGCCAGCGCGATCAGTTCGGCTGCTTCATCGACATTGAGGTCGTTGATCAGCTCACGCAGCTCTTCCTCGGTCAGATTCTCGGAGCTTTCCTCGGCAAGGCCGTCATGGTGATGGTTGACGTGGGACTCGCCATCGAGTTCGACCTCGTGCTCGGCGCCATCGGCATAGTCTTCATTGACGGCCGCACTCAGCGCCTTGGCCTTGAGGATGAACAGGCGCACAGTGTCGGGGCCGATCGAAAGCTCCCAGTCCTTTTCAAGCCGCCGCTGCAAGGGCCGTCTCCCTCAGGTCGTTTGCCGGATGATAGCGGATTTGCGGCATCCGTCACCTGATGTTCTCCGCACGCAATTTTCCGGGATGAAACGCAAGCCGACCGGCGTTAGTGTTGCATTCTCACCCTCCAGGAGGCTTCGATGCATAAAAGAGTGCTGATCCAGGTGGCGACTGCCCTTGTCGCGCTGCAGTTCCTTGCCGTTCCAGTGTTCGCCGCCGGCGGTGACAGTGGCGGCAGCGATCAGACGGTCACCCAATGCAAGAAGGGCGAAGTCTGGGACAAGAAGAAGAAAAAGTGCGTCGCACCCCAGGAGGGCATGCTCGACGACGACAGCATCTATGATGCTGGCCACGCGTTGGCGATGGCCGGGCGCTATGACGAGGCGATCGCCGTGCTCAGCCTTGCCGCCAACAAGCAGGATCCGCGCATCCTCAACTATCTCGGCTATTCGCACCGCCATTCCGGCCGCGTCACCGTCGGCCTCGGCTATTACGAGGAAGCGCTGCGCATCGATCCGAACTACACGCTGGTGCGCGAATATCTCGGCGAAGCGCATCTGCAGATCGGCGATCTGGCCGGCGCCCGGCAACAGCTGATGGAAATCGAGAAGCGGACCGGCAAGGGTTCGCGCGAATATGGCATGCTGGCCGAGCAGATCGACCATTTCATGAGAAGCTGAAAAGATCCCAGGGCTCTTCCAAGCGGCCGCGAGCGATCGCGGCCGCTTTTTGCTGCCCCCAGCCTCATTCACCGCCCTGGCTGATGAAAACGGGGATGATTTTAGCAAAACCGATTTTTGGGCGTGAAAAACCCGCTGACATTGCTATATTCAGGGAAATTGCGGTGAAACGGTTCCGTTAGCCCGAGGCTGCCGGACCCGTTTTCTTTTTGTACCCATCGACAAGGCTTTCCCCGAAACGCGGGGGTGGCAGCAGGAAAGGTCAGGCATCATGAACAAGGTCCCGATGACAGGCGAGGGGTTCGCGTCATTGAAGGAAGAACTGCGCTGGCGCCAGCAGGAAGAGCGGCCGCGCATCATCGAGGCGATCTCCGAAGCGCGCTCGCATGGCGACCTGTCCGAAAATGCCGAATATCATGCCGCCAAAGAGGCGCAGAGCCTCAACGAGGGCCGCGTCAACGAGCTTGAAGATTATATCGCGCGGGCCGAAGTGATCGACGTCAGCAAGCTCAGCGGCGACAAGATCAAGTTCGGCGCCACCGTGGTGCTGGTCGACGAGGACACCGAGGAAAAGAAGACTTACCGGATCGTCGGCGACCAGGAGGCGGACGTGAAGTCCGGCCGCATCTCGATCTCCTCGCCGATCGCGCGTGCGCTCATCGGCAAGGAAGTCGGCGACGCCATCGAAGTCAATGCGCCTGGCGGTGCCAGGGGATATGAGATCGTCCAGGTGCAGTTCATCTAGGGGATTTGAGGGGGGCGCGGCTGCGATTTTTAAGCTGAGGTTTGCGTCGCCCCTCATCGCCCTGCCGGGCATTTCTCCCCGTATAGTGACGGGGAGAAAGATGCTCCCGTCGACGATTTCGCCGATTTTCAACGTAGCAGAATAGACGCTGGCCTTGCGTTCAGCTCTCTTCTCCCCGTCGTTATACGGGGAGAGGGTGACGGCAGGCGGATGGGGGGCGGCGCTGGCCTTTCCGATTGACCTCAGTTCTTGCCAGCGTTGGCCTTGCCAAGGACCTGGAGTCCCGCCAGCCTCTCTGCCTCCGCCACCACCTCCGCCGGCATCACACGCTTCCCGGGCACTGCCAAAAGCGTCGACGCATATTGCCCGCGCGGACCCGTCAACCCGGGCTCGGTCGCCAGGAACACCGCAACCGTTGGCAGGCCGAAGGCGCTGGCGAGATGGGTCAGCCCGGTGTCGGCGCCGATGACCAGTTCCGAGCGGCCGATGAACTCAGCGATGTCGGCCAGCGGTGACTTTGGCACCACAACTGTCGATGGCACTGCCTTGGCAATGGCTTCGGCCACGGCCTTCTCGCGCTCGTTCGACCAGGTCGTGACCGGCGTTATCCCCCGCTCAATCAGGAGGCGCGCGGTTTCAATCCAGTCTTCGGCCGGCCATTTCTTGTCTTCGCGGCTGGTGCCGTGCAGCAGGAAGGCGGTTTTTCCGGCAATGCCCGCCAGAGTGCCGACGGGCGGCACGATGCCGGAGTCCAGGGTCGAAAGATCGGGCTGATAGCCGAGCGCCAGCCCGAACAGCCGCCGTGTCCGTTCGATGGCGTGCAGGTCGCGCGGCACGGGATAAGTGGCATCGTAGAACAGCGTCGCAGAAGGTTCGCGCGCGCTCGAACGGTCGAAGCCGGCAATGGGGGCGCCGGCCTGCCTTGCCACCAGAGCCGATTTCAGGAGGCCTTGCGCATCGATGACGAGGTCGTAACGGCAATCGCGCAAGGTGCGGCGCAGGGCGGCCGCCTCGTGCCACGTGGCGCCGTCGAGCAGCGCCTTGCGCCAGCGTCGGATCGCCACCGTGTGAATTCTTTCGATCGCCGGGTGAAGCGCGGCGATACCGGCAAATGCCTCTTCGACGCACCAGTCGAAGGTCAGGTCCGGGCGGTGGAAACGGGCATCCTCGACGGCCGGAAAGGTGTGAATGACATCGCCCATCGACGACGTCTTGACGATCAGCACCTTCATGCCGCTGCCGGGATGTCCAGCAGCCGGTCCGCCGCTGCCGCGACTTGGCCGACTTCCAGCGTCTTCAGGCAGTTGAGGTGGCCGAGCGGGCAGACCTTCTGGTGGCATGGCGAGCACGACAGGCCAAGCCAGACCAACTCGCGGCGTTCCCCCAGCGGCGGCGTGTTCTCGGGCGAGGTCGAGCCATAGACGGCGACGATCGGCGTGCCGACGGCGGCCGCGACATGCATCAGCCCGCTGTCGTTGGACACGGCCAGCCTTGCGGCTGATATCAGATCGATGGCGTCCTCCAGCCGCGTCTGTCCGGCGAGATCGACGACGCCGGGGGCCAGGGCCGCGATCTCCGCCGTCACGTCGCGGTCGTTCTTCGAGCCAAACAGAGCAACCTTCAAGCCTTTGCCCATGAAATCGCGGGCAAGCCCGGCATAGCTTTCGCTGGGCCAGCGCTTGGCCGGGCCGAATTCGGCGCCGGGCATCAGGGCCACGAATTTCTGCGGCGCCAAGCCGAAACGGCCGAGCAGGTCGACCTGGTTTTTCGTGTCCACGGTCAGTCGCGGCGCCCGGAAAGTGCCGCCCTGGGCGAGACCGAAATAGGCCTGCGCTGTGCGTCGTTTGATGCTGTCGGGCAATGGCACGATGTCGGTCAACAGGCCATAGCGCATCTCGCGCAAATTGCCGACACGGCGCGGAATACGGGCAAAGAACGGGATCAGCGCCGACTTCCAGCTGCCCGGCAGGATATAGGCCATGTCGTAGCGGCCGCGCAGCAGGCGGCCGAAGCGGCGGCGATGGGTGAATTCGAGCGCGCCGGGTTTGAGCGGAAAGTCGATCTGCTGGCGGATCTCGGGCATGCGCTTGACCAGCGGCGCGGCCCAGGCCGGCGCCAGCACATCGATAGCGGCGTTGGGACGCAACTCCTTCAGCGCCGAAAACAGGCACTGCGCCATCACCATGTCGCCCACCCAGCGTGGGCCGATCACGAGGATCGTTGGGCTTTCAGCCATTCGACATAGTCTCTGACACCGGTTTCCACTGTCCGGAATTGGCCGTTATAACCGGCCGCGCGCAAACGGGACATATCAGCTTGCGTAAAGCTCTGGTAGCTGCCCTTGAGATGGTCGGGAAAGGGGATGAATTCAATCTCGCCTTTCCCCAACGTGTCGATCACCGTTTCGGCTATGGCGCGGAAGGGCTGGGCACGGCCGGTGCCGCAATTGAAGATGCCGCTTGAGCCCTGTTTCCACAGCCACAGATTGACGTCGGCAACGTCGCCGACGTGGATGAAGTCACGGCTTTGTTCGCCGGGTCCGAACCCGTCATAGGCGCCGAACAGTTTCGGGTTCTGGCCTTGTTCGACCTGGTTGAACAGATGGAAGGCGACGGAGGCCATGGCGCCCTTATGCGCCTCGCGCGGGCCATAGACGTTGAAGTAGCGCAAGCCCACGACCTGTGAATGGTCGGTATCGAAGGCGGTGCGCCCGGCGAACACGGTTCGCCTGACGTAATCGTCGAACAGCTTCTTGGAATAGGCGTATACGTTGAGCGGCCGCTCGAGCGCGGGATCCTCGCGAAACTCCGAGCCGCCGCCATAGACGGAAGCCGAGGAGGCATAAAGGAAAGGCACGCGCAGCGCCTGGCTTGCATGCAGCAGCCGTTTCGAGAAGGCGTAATTCACCTCCATCATGAATTTGCCGTTCCACTCGGTGGTGGTCGAGCAGGCGCCCTGGTGGAACACCGCCTCGATGCGGCCGAGCGAGCCGGCCTCCATGCGGTCCAGGAAATCGTTCTTGTCGAGATAGTCGGCGATCTTGAGATCGGCAAGATTGGCGATCTTGTGACCGTCGGTAAGGTCGTCGACGACCAGGATGTCGTCATGCCCTTCGGCATTCAGCGCGGCGACGATGTTGGAGCCGATCATGCCGGCGCCGCCCGTGACGATGATCATGAAGGGCCTCTGGTTGCTTGCGATTCCGGTCCTTATAGGGGAGGCTAGGCGGGCTGTCGACAAAGCCAGGCGCATGCGCCTGTCCTGCCACTTTTATGCGCTTGTCTGTTTTGTCTGTTTTGTCTATTATGGACAAAACAGGGTGTCCCATGAAAAACTATCCATCGACCGATCTGAAACAGAATCTTGGAGATGTGCTTGCAGCTGCCAGCCAGCAGCCGGTCTCCATCACTCGCCACAACAAGCCGAGATACGTCCTGATGAGCATCGAGACCTACGAAGCGCGCTTCGGCAACGACAGCCGCCGCGTCTACGCTGCGGAGGATGCCCCGACCGAACATGTCGAGATGCTCGAGGAGTACGCCGCGGAATTGGACCGTGATTAAACCCGCCGCTGCGGACGTCTGGCGATATCCATATCTTTGGCATCGTCAACACGGAGACGGCGAGACCGAAGGCCGGAAGTCACGGCCTGTGGCCTTTGTGGCTGTCCTTCCTGGGAAAGCCGGCGGTACGAACCTCTTCATCCTTGCAATCACTTCCACGCAGCCGGGCCGTGATCGCGTTGCCGTCAGCATTCCGGAAATTGAACGCCACCGTGCGGGCCTCGACCCTATGCCCCTTTGGGTCATGGTCGATGAGTACAATCATGATATACTGGAAGCGTCGGCCTATTTCGAGCCGGGTGCGCGAATCGGCGCGTTCAGCCCGTCATTTCACAAGAAAATTATGTTCGCTTTTACTGCGGTTGTCCGCACGGGTCAGTCCAAAGCCATCCCGCGCGCGGACTGAATCGACAGAACAGAGCACGATCGTGAGGGACCAAAAATGCCATCGACCGAACTGCTCATCGCGTTTTTCGCCACCACGGCGATTTTCGCCTACATTCCAGGCCCGGCCATGCTCTATGCGGCCGCGCAGACGATGGCGCGCGGCCGCTGGTCCGGCCTGACGGCGGCACTTGGCATTCATCTGGGCGGCTACGTGCATGTTTTCGCAGCGGCTGCCGGGCTGTCGGTGCTGTTTCATGCCGTGCCGACGCTCTACCTGGCGGTCAAGCTGGTCGGCGCGCTCTATCTGATCTGGCTTGGCGTCTCGCTGTTTCGCAAGCGCGTGGAGGGCGATGCGGCGCTGCCCGCGATCGAGCGCAAATCGGCACGGCGTGCCTTTTTCGAGAGCATCACCGTCGAGGTGCTCAATCCGAAGACAGCGATCTTCTTCATGGCGTTCCTGCCGCAATTCATCGACGCCTCGGCGGCGTTTCCGGTCTGGCTGCAGTTCGTCGTGCTCGGCACGATCGTCAATCTGATGTTCTCTTCGGCCGATATCGTCTGTGTGTTCCTGGCGGGCGCCGTGATCGGCCGTTTGCGGCGTTCGAGCCGCGCACAGCGGCTGATGCAACGGGCGGGAGGGGCTGTGCTGGTCGGGCTGGGCGTCCATGTCGCCCTGCAGAAGAGCTGACCGCCCGAGCCTACCGGGATCATGCCCTGCCGTTGCGCTGCGTGAATTTGCGGTATATCGGCTTTCGCCATGAACGATCCGACCAGTCGATTGATGAGCACTTATGAGATTGAAATCGGCCTTTTCCCTGTGTTGCCAGTGACATGATCAAGCACAATCCGCCTTCTCCCGAACCGTTGCACCGCGCCATTGCGCGGTTCGGCCAGGCCACAGTGCTGGTGGTCGGCGACTTCATCCTCGATCGTTTCGTCAACGGCGTCATCGAGCGGATCTCGCCGGAGGCGCCGATACCGGTGCTGCACGGGCGCGGCGAGACCTCGACCATGGGCGGCGCCGGCAATGTCGTGGCCAACATCGTTTCGCTCGGCGCTGCCGCTATTCCCGTCTCGGTCATAGGCACCGATGTGGCAGGCGATAGCCTGGTGCGGATGCTCGGCGAGCTTGGCGCCGATACGGCGGGCCTCGCGCAGGAGCGTGGTCGCATGACCTCGTCCAAAAGCCGCTTCAGCGCGCTCAACCAGCAGGTGCTGCGTTTCGACGAAGAGGAGATCAAGCCGCTCGGCGCTGCGGAGCGAGCCGGCCTGATCCGGCATTTCCGCGCCGCGCTGGCGCACGCCGACATCGTCATCCTGTCCGATTACGGCAAGGGCATCCTGCTCGACGGCGTCGCCGGCGACTTGATCGCCATCTGCCGCGAGGCTGGAAAGCCGGTGCTGGTCGACCCGAAAGGCCGCGATTACGCGCGCTATGCCGGGGCGACCGCCATTACCCCCAACCGCAAGGAACTCGGCGAGGCCGCCGGCCATGCGGTGTTCGCCGATGACGAGATCGTGGGTGCCGCACGCGAGCTGATTTCGGCACATGGTTTCGATTTCGTGGTCGCGACGCGCAGCGAAAAGGGCATGAGCGTGGTCGGCCCCGACGAGGCGCGCCACATCGCCACCCAGGCGCGCGAAGTGTTCGACGTTTCGGGCGCCGGCGACACGGTGATCGCGAGCTTCGCGCTGGCGCTGGCCGTGGGCGCCGATACGGTCATGGCCGCTTCGATCGCCAATGCCGCTGGTGGCGTCGTGGTGGGAAAACGCGGCACCGCGCGGCTGACGGTCGAGGAACTCACCGGCGCGCTGTTCCGTTCGCATGGGCCGACGGCCCACAAGGACGCCATCCTCGACGCCACGTCGGCCGCGCGCATGGTGGCGGCGTGGAAGGAAGAGGGCCTGAGCGTCGGCTTCACCAATGGCTGCTTCGACATCCTGCATGCCGGCCATGTCAGCTTGCTGCACGCGGCGCGCAGCCAATGCGACCGGCTGGTGCTCGGCCTCAACAGCGATGCTTCGGTGCGGCGACTGAAGGGCGCCGGGCGCCCGGTCAACGACCAGCACGACCGCGCCTGCGTGCTGGCAGCACTTGCCTCGGTCGATGCGGTCGTGGTTTTCGAGGAAGATACGCCGCTGGCGCTGATCGAAGCGCTGCTGCCCGACATACTGGTCAAGGGGGCCGATTACACGGTCGACACCGTGGTCGGCGCCGATGTGGTGCAGAAGGCCGGCGGACGCGTCGTGCTGGTCGATCTGGTCGCCGGAAAAAGCACCACCAACACCATTGGCAAATTGCGCGCCGGCGGCACCACAAACTGAGGGTTTCATGTCCGAGTTGAACGATTACCTTGTCCGCTCCGTGGCTGCCATATCAGCCATGGTCGAACGGGACCTGACCGGTGAGATGGAGCGGGCAGCGAGCGCCGTGGTGACTGCGCTTTCGTCGGGGAAAGCTTTGCTCATCGCCGGCAATGGCGGCTCGGCCAGCGACGCCATCCACATTGCCGGCGAACTGGTCGGCCGCTTTCTCAAGGAGCGCAAGGCCTACAATGTCATCGCGCTGCCGGCCAATGCAGCGGTGCTGACCGCCTGGGGCAACGACTATGGATTCGACACGGTGTTTTCGCGCCAGGTCGAGGCGCATGGCGCTGCCGGCGGCGTGCTCCTGGCGATCTCGACCAGCGGCAATTCGCCGAGCATCCTTGCCGCCGCCGAACAGGCGCGGAGGATGGATATGACGGTGATCGGCATGACCGGCGACACCGGCGGCAAGCTGAAGCCTCTGTCCGATATCCTGCTCAACGTGCCGTCGACCTCGACGCCGATCATCCAGCAGGGGCATCTGTGCCTTTACCATCATCTGTGCGAGGTGGTCGAAGCGCGCCTCAGCAATGGCTGATCCCACGACCTCTGGCCGCTTTCCGCTGGCGGAGCCGGGCCTATGGGTCGAGCGGGTCGGCTCAAGGGTGTTCGCCGCCGGCTCGCCGGCGCTGTTCCTCGATCGCGACGGCACCGTCAATGTCGATACCGGCTATCCGGATGATCCTGCCGAAATGGTGCTGCGCGCGGACATAGCCGCGGTGATAGCCGCCGCCAACCGGGCTGGCATTCCGGTCATCATCGTCACCAACCAGTCGGGCATCGCGCGTGGCTATTTCGGCTGGGGCGATTTCGCCGCCGTCAATGGCCGCGTGCTCGAGCTGCTGCGCGTCGACAATGCGTTCGTCGATATGGTCGTCGCCTGCGCCTATCACGAAGCTGGCTCCGGTGTGCTTGCGGTTGCCGATCATCCGATGCGCAAGCCCAATCCGGGCATGCTGCTGGAGGCGGCCGGGCGCCTCGGGCTCGATCTGCGGCGTTCGCTGATCGTCGGCGACAAGGAGGCCGACATGGAGGCGGGACAACGCGCCGGCCTCGCGCAGGGCTGGCTGGTAGATGGACAAGCAGCTGTCCGATCGGGCTTCACAATTCGGCCTTGGTGCGAGCGCGCGGATTTCGACGGCCTGCTCGCCGCAATAGCTGCGCTTGGCACCGCCTCGGGCGCGCCGTGACGGCTTACATCCGATCTTTGTCTCGCCAGGCTTCATAAAGCTTGGCCTCTGTCGCGAACGAATACAGCATCACCAGCATCGAATAGACGAACCCGTGCCGGCCGCACAGGAAGTAGCGCTTGGCCAGGTAGAACTTCAGAAAGTTGCCGAGCGGCGACAGCACCAGTCTTATCAGGCCGGGCTTCTTGGCTCGTTCGACAAGCGTGGCAACCTTGAGGCTGGAGTAGGTGTTGGCCCTTGCCAGATCCTCGGCAATAGTCATTTCGCGGCGATGCAGCAGCACGCCATTTTCTATCGTGCCGGTTTCGCCTGGCACCTCGAACGACTCATGGACCCGCAGATTGAGGTCCATCGTGGCCTTGTCGCGGCGGAAAAGACGCAGCAGCCTGTTGTGAAGCACCCAGCGGTGCGCATAGCCATAGCCCTTCAGCTTGTCGCGGCGTCTGATGTACCATCCGTCGAAGGCGTCATTCCCAAGCTGGGTCACATTCGTGATTGACTGCCTGAGCACGTCGTCGATGGCCTCGTCGGCTTCAATCGAAAGGCACCATGGTTGCGTGGCCTGATCGAGCGCGAATTGCCGCTGACGAGGAAAGCCCGGCCAATCGTTGTGAAACAGCCTTATCGGGTAGCCTTTGGCGATGTACCCGTTGACGACGTCCAGAGTGCTGTCCGTCGAGCCCGAATCGACGACGATGATCTCGGCGCAGAAATCGACGCTTTCCAGGCACTCGCCGATCATGTCGGCCTCGTTCATGCAGATGACCAGCGCCGAAACCGGGCTAGAAAATCGAGTCATCGTCCCACCCCACGGCACACTGTTCTCGGAATTGGGCTGCCCTGCGCCCCTGTTTACGCAATCCCGAAAGCGCTATGCGCTTTACCCGGGAAAACCGTTACATACTTTTTCTGGAATTGCTCTAGGAAACCAACAAGACGGCTACGGCAGAAATTCCGGCTTCACAGGAGAGCTATCGAACGCCAAAGCGGCGCTGATATGGCGAGGCCTTCAAGCGACATCGGCGAAAGCTCGTTGCGGTTCAGCCGGCTCAAGGCTGTGCGAACGAGACCAGCCCTTCGTCCTTGACCCGGCGGATGGTGAGCGCTGTGCGCACCGTGTCGACATTCGGGGTCGAGGTCAGTTCCTCGATGACGAAGCTCTGGAAGGCGCCAAGGTCGCTCGCCACGCAATGCAGCAGGAAATCGGATTCGCCCGACACCATCCAGGCGTCGCGTACGATCGGCCAGCCGCGGGTGCGCTCGGCAAAGATGCGCAGTTCGGCATCGGCCTGATGATGCAGGCCGACCAGGCAGAAGGCAACGACATCGAGGCCGAGCGCTGGTGCATTGAGCAAGGCACGGTAGCCACGGATGATGCCGGCTTCCTCCAGGCGCTTGACGCGGCGCAGGCATGGCGGCGCCGAAATGCCGACGCGGTTCGACAGTTCGACATTGGTCATGCGGCCGTCGCCCTGCAATTCGCGCAGGATCTTCCAGTCGATGGCGTCGAGGTCGGCCTTGAGCGGCATGGGGGCTCTCGATCATGAGGGGCAATACGCAAGAATCTTGCGTGATTTTGTAATTAAACGACTTCGCTGTCCATTCCATCCTTCGCCCGGAATATTTCGCGGGATCAGCGGCCGACAGGTGCGACAAAGCTTTCCGGGGACGAACACCAACTTGCCTTGCTGGCGTCGTGGGCAACACTTACATTACGCGCGACAATGATCGAGTTTTCCATGCCGCAATTGCCGGCAGCCCTCCGCAGAGGCTTTAGATGACCACCAAGCACGCGCCCGTTCTCATCATCGGTTCCGGCCCGGCCGGCTATACGGCGGCGGTCTATGCCGCCCGCGCCATGCTGAAGCCGATGCTGGTCGCCGGCCTGCAGCAGGGCGGGCAGTTGATGATCACCACCGATGTCGAGAATTATCCCGGCTTCGCCGACCCGATCCAAGGTCCGTGGCTGATGGAGCAGATGCTGAAACAGGCCGAGCATGTCGGCACCGACATCATCAACGACATCATCACCGAGGTCGACCTCAACGTGCGACCGTTCCGCGCCAAGGGCGATTCCGGCACGACCTATACCGCCGACGCGCTGATCATCGCCACCGGCGCGCAAGCGAAATGGCTGGGCATCCCGACCGAGCAGGACTTCATGGGTTTTGGAGTCTCGGCCTGCGCCACCTGCGACGGTTTCTTCTACAGGGGCAAGGATGTCGCGGTGGTCGGTGGCGGCAATTCCGCGGTGGAAGAGGCGCTCTATCTGTCCAATCTCGCCAGGAGCGTGACGGTCATCCACAGGCGCAGCGATTTTCGCGCTGAACGTATTCTGCGCGAGCGGCTTCTGAAGAAGGACAATGTCCGCGTCATCTGGGACACGATCGTCGATGAGATCACCGGCCGGCCCGGCAAGACGCCGCTGCCGCCCTCGGTCGAGGGGCTGAAGCTAAAGCATGCGGTGACCGGCGAGGTGTCGCACCTCAAGATCGACGGCGTGTTCGTGGCCATCGGCCATGCGCCGGCGGTTGAACTGTTCGCCGGCAAGCTCAAGCAGAAGCCGAACGGCTATCTGTGGACAGCGCCGGATTCGACCCGCACCGATGTGCCGGGCGTGTTCGCGGCCGGCGATGTGACCGACGATATCTACCGCCAGGCGGTGACGGCAGCGGGGCTCGGCTGCATGGCCGCGCTCGAGGCGGAGAAGTATCTGGCCGGCATCGAAGTGCATCGCGAAGCGGCCGAGTAGAGAGTTCAGAGAGCGGCTTAGAAACGCCGTGTAAAAGCCTGATTTTTCATTCAGACGCCAAAACAGAACGAGGGGAATCATGGCGTTGGACTGGGACAAGCTACGCGTGTTTCACGCTGCGGCGGAGGCGGGGTCGTTTACCCATGCGGCCGAGACATTGCATCTCTCGCAATCGGCGATCTCGCGGCAGGTCAGCGCGCTCGAGCATGATGTCGGCGTGCCGCTGTTCAACCGCCACGCCCGCGGGCTGGTGCTGACCGAGCAAGGTGAGATGCTGTTTCGCACGGCGCATGACGTGCTGATGAAGCTGGAGACCATCAAGTCCCGGCTGACCGAGACCAAGGATCGCCCGTCGGGCGTGCTGCGGGTGACGACGACGGTGGGGCTGGGCGCCGGCTGGCTGACCGAGCGGGTGCAGGAATTCATCGAACTCTATCCCGAAATCAGCCTGCAGTTGATCCTCGCCAACGAGGAGCTGGATCTCACCATGCGCCAGGCCGATTGCGCCATCCGGCTGCGCCAGCCGCAGCAGCCGGACCTGATCCAGCGCCGCCTGTTCACCGTGCATTTCCACCTCTACGCGGCCCCATCCTATGTCGCCAAGCACGGCAAGCCGTCTTCCGTCGCCGAGCTGAAGGCCCATCGCATCGTCACCTTCGGCGTGCCGGTGCCGTCGCATCTGTCGGAGCTGAACTGGCTGGAAACGGTCGGTGATTTCGAAGGCGGACAAAGGGTGCCGACGCTGCAGATCAACGACATATTGTCGATCAAGCGGGCGGTGCAGGGCGGTGCCGGCATCGCCATGCTGCCCGACTATGTGATCAGCAAGGACTCCGATCTGGTGCAGCTGCTGCCGGAGACCGAGGTGCCGTCTTTCGACACCTATTTCGCCTATCCCGACGCGATGAAGAACCAGGCCAAGCTGCATGTGTTCCGGGACTTCATCATCGCCAAGGCCCGAAGCTGGTCCTTCTGATTTTCGTTTTCACGCCCTACGGGATTATCCCCGCCAGGGCATCAGCCGAGGCAGCCAGCCGGGCACGTTGCGGCGGTAGGTCTCGTATTCGGCGCCATAACGGCGGCTAAGCGTCGGCTCTTCATAGAGCCTGACGAAGGCGCCCATGGAGACAGCGCTGACGGCGGCATAGGCGACCAGCGCCCAGCTCGAGAACAGCAGCGCCTGGCCGAGGATGATCGACAGCACGGCGACATACATCGGGTTGCGGACATGGCGGTAGATGCCGCCTATCACCAGCCTCTCGGTCGGGGCGACCGGTGCGGGTGTGCCCAGGCCCTCAAGCGCAAAACGGCCGAAGGCATGCAGGAGTGCCGCGCCCGCGGCAACGATCAGAAGCCCGCCAACAGGGGCAAAGCCCGGCAGGCTCGACCAGGGCAAGCCCCAGCGATCGGTCAACAGCCAGGGCACCAGCCCGGCAACCACGCACGGCGCCGCGATGAAGAAGGCCGCACTGCCGGCGATCGCCGAAAACCTCCGCATTGGCTGCTTGCTCCGCGATTGCCTTAGAAATGCACGCCTGCTGCCCGCTTCCACATCATTGCCCAGTTTTGGCATTTCGAGCCGAAAGCCAGCCGAGATTAGCGATTCTGTAGTTGCAATTGCCCGATTCAGCGCTCCATTTCGACGATTTTGCTGGTCCTATTGGCTTCTGGAATGGGTTAGACCACAGCCTGCGTCTTTTTGCATGTGTGTGTTGCAAAATAGATGCTTGTTTCTTGGGCATGATGAGCACATATATAGATCATCTCCTGGGCGCGTTCTCCTCCCATTAGCGCCCTCGAGTGTTCCCCTCTGGAGGTTAGCCTTAACAGGCACTCCAATCAAACTCAGCCGGATCTTCATTGATCCGGCTTTTTTGTTGCCTGTACCCTGCTGGGCCGGCCAAAAATTCCATCACAATTGCCACGTAACGGTGACATGTAACCTCTGGTAACATATCCCGGACGCCCGCGACCTGCTATGTAGATCATAGGACGCGGTGTGGTTCGGACGGGAGATGGGGGCATCACTCGTACGGCCCGGGCTCAGGCGGCTACCGCGTCCGAACCGTTTTTCCGCCGAACTCGGCGGTACCAAATGCGGCGGACCTGACGTTTTACCTCCCAAGGAAACGGTCCGCGAACAAAACGACGTCCGGTCCCCGCCGGACGTCGTTTTCTTTTGTTCCCCCGAATCAGGTTCGAGAGGAACGCCACGCCATCAGGCAGCCTTGCCGTTGGTGTTCATGGCGTCGTCAGCCAGACGGCCGGTGAGTTCGGCCATGTGGTCGAAGACGGCACGATAGCTGGCAACGCCCGCGGTCGCCGAGCGCAACTCGATGATCAGGTCGCCGATCTCGGCTTGCGGCATGGTTGCCTCGACGACATCCCATCCCGGCCAGTCGGGTCGCGCGTCGTAGCCGAGGATCTGGCCGCGCCGCTGCGGGATGAGAGCGATGATCTTCGAGGTGGCGTCGGAGGGGGTGACGATCTCGACCTTCATCACGGGCTCCAGGAGCACCGGCAAGCACGCGGCCATGCCTTCCTTCATCGCCAGCCTGGCCGCCATCTGGAAGGCCATGTCGGAGGAATCGACCGCATGATAGGAGCCGTCCGACAGGTTGACTGCGACATCCACGACCGGAAAGCCCAGCGGCCCGGATTTCAGATAGTCGCGGACCCCGGTCTCGACCGACTGGATGTAGGTCTTGGGCACGACGCCGCCGGTGATGGTGTCGGTGAACTGGAAGCCGGAACCGCGCGGCAGCGGCTTGATCTCGATCACCACGTCGCCGAACTGGCCATGGCCGCCGGACTGTTTCTTGTGACGGCCGCGCTGCTGCGCCGATTTGCGGATCGTCTCGCGATAGGGCACCGCCGGCGGATGACCTTCGACCGGTATCTGGTTCTTGCCTTCCAGCCGCTCGCGCACCACGCGCAGATGCATCTCGCCATGGCCCGACAGCACGGTTTCGGCCGAGTCCTGATTGTGGCGCAGGCTGAGCGAGGGGTCCTCCTCGGCCAGCCGCTGGATGGCGGCCGACATCTTCACTTCGTCCTTGCGCTCCTTGGGGCGGAGCGCGAAGGCGAAGACCGGCTGCGGCGGCTCGAACTGGACGAGCGGCTTGATGCCGCCCTTGGCCGAGCTCAGCGTCTGGCCGGTCTTGACCTCGTCCAGCTTGCCCAGTGCCACCGTGTCGCCGACCTTGGCGATGGAGAGCTTGGACTGGTCCTTGCCGAGCATCCGGTAGATGCCGGAAACCTTGGCCGTGTCGCCGCCGGGCAGCCAGAGTTCGGAACCGTCGACGACCTGACCGGAGAGGATGCGCGACACCGACAGCTTGCCGCCATGCGAGGTGTGGATGGTTTTCATCACCTGGACCAGGGTAGCCGCGCCGTCGGGTGCACCGAGCCGTTTGCGGGTCGCCTCGATGTCGGGCGCGTCGTGGCGGATCGCCTTCAGGAGGCGCAGCACGCCGTTGCCTTTCTCGGCGGTGCCGATCAGCACCGGGATCACCGCACCGTCACGCAGGTCGGCGGCGAGGTCGTCGAAGATCGCATCCTTGGGCGGCTCGATCTCCTCGAGCAGTTGTTCCATCAACTGGTCATCATGGTCGGCCAGCGTCTCCAGCATCGAGAAACGCGCTTCGAGCTCGCGCGCCTTGTCGTCGCCGGGAATCTGCGCCACCTCGCTTTCGGCATATTCGCGATAGATGTAGGCGCGCTCCAGCGCCAGGTCGATCGAACCAATGACGACACCGTCCTTGCGCAGCGGAATCTGGCGCAGCAGCAACGGCACGGCACTGGCCGGCTGCAGCATCTTCAGCGTGTCGCGCACGCCGGTGATTGCCTTGTCGACCTTGTTGAGGAACAGAATGCGCGGCACTCCGAGATCGTCGAGCTTGCGCATGATCAGTTGCAGGGCAGGGATCTTCTTTTCATCGGCCTCGGCTACGACGACCGCGAGGTCGCAGGCGGCCAGCACCGGTTCGGCCTCGAAAGAGAATTCGATGGAACCGGGACAGTCGACGAAGGTGATCTGCTCGCCCATGAATTCGGTCGTGGCGACCGTCGCCTCGACGCTCATGGCGTGGGCGCGCGCCTCGGGCGAATGATCTGAAACGGTGTTACCTGATGAAACGGGATTTTGTCGGGGAATTGAGCCCGTACGGGCCAATATGGCTTCGAGAAGTGTCGTCTTACCGCTTGCGAAGGGACCGACTATGGCAATGCATTTCGGTCCCGTGCGTCGTCCTCCGGCGCGAGTACCCATGACTGACCTCCACTCAGGCGTTTCCCGTAGGACCGACTGGCATGTATGGTTCAGGCTTGGTCAATCGGTCCTGAGCGGCGGCCGGCCTGTTCGACCGTCGCGGGCGGGGTTCTTTTCAAGTGCCACCTGCCCAAAGCCATCGTCCCACTTGTTTGCCGGCAGGGCAAGAAAAATAGAAACCCTTTGCTCGGCAGTGGACCGTGCGGATCATATGCTGGGGCTGGCAGCGGGAAGCTGTTGCACGTCGACCGATATCGGCCGAAACTGAAAACAGGCGACCCGTCGCCCGCTGCTTGAAGGACCATCGACCCATGAAGATCATTGCCTGCGGCAGCGTGCCGACCGTCATCGCGCCGGAAAAATACTTCGCCGGCCGGGTGCTGCAGACGCCGATCATCGAGAAAGAGGCGCCGGCGCGGCTGCGGGCCACGCTGGTCAGCTTCGAGCCGGGCGCGCGCACCCACTGGCATACGCATCCGCTTGGCCAGACGCTGTACGTGACGGAGGGCGCCGGGCTTGCCCAGACGTGGGGCGGCCCGATCCAGGAGATCAGGGCCGGCGACGTCATCTCGTTCGCGCCTGGCGAAAAACACTGGCATGGCGCGGCGCCCAAATCGGCGATGACGCATATCGCGATGCAGGAGGCGCTCGACGATGTCCATGTCGATTGGCTGGAGGGGGTCACCGACGAGCAGTTTGGCGGTCGAGACACCTAAGCCGGCGGAGGGCAGGCTTCTTGCCGCAGCGATGACGATCGTCGCGCAAGCTGCAAAACCGCTGGCATTTAAACCACTCGGACGCCCAGAAAATTCAGCCTCCGCCGGGCGCCTTCCCACGCCCTGATGCTGACATCGTTGAGATAGCAGTCCATCAAGACCCTGCAGCCGACCAAGATCTCGACCGGTTGTCCAGCAAAAACCATTGCGCCCGGCCGCCCAAAAAAATTGTGTATTGTTCCGTCGTCAAAGCCATTTTCTCCGAAATTGGCGAAATCCCCTACGTCCCCTTCAAACCAACGCTGAAAATCGACAAGGGTGCTGTTGCTTCGGTAATCTCGTCCCACGGCTTGATCGCCTGAAAAGGTGCCAAAAACGACATCGGTCGCCTGAAGGACTCTGGTGTGGCTGTAGCCGATTTCGTCACGCATCCACCTGTACCTTGTGTCGTAGGTGGAGACGAATTCCGCAAACAAGTCGAGCCGGCCGGTCTTCTTGGGAGTGTAGGTAAACCAGATGCCGCTTTCGAGCATGGCGTGCAGGTAATCTCTATCGCCGGCGCTGTTGTTTTCGAAAAATACCAAGCCGCCCAAATCCGGCGCCCCATCCCACTCGTAAGATTCGTCTCGCAGAATGCGTCCGTCCCCGGTCCGGTTGAACCAGCTGTATTTGTAGTTACCGAAGGTGCCAGGCCAAAAATGGAAATACTCATAGGGATCGCCTTGCAGTTGCCGCGTTTCCATCGGCATCGCCCCATCTTTGCGGCGCGGCAAGACAACCATTTCGGAGCGATCGAAACTGTTGCCTAGAATTCGCTTTCGATCGTTGCGATCGGCAAAGCGTTTCAGTTTTGCCCTGGTCCATTTTTCAGCTTCCTCGGTCCAGTAACAGCCCGACTGTGCTTTCAGGTAATCAATTTTTGCCTCGCCAAGAGCGGAGATCTGGCCCTCGTCGTTAGGGTCCGACTGCTTGAAATAGTTCATTGATGTGGCTGTCTGCTCGGCAAATGAAACACTGAGCGCCTGCTTGAACCGCTCGGTATTTTCAGTGCCCGGCCCGGACACTATGAATTCGCCGTCGTGATTGTTTGATGGATTGCCGCCTTTGGCCATGATGCATCTCCCTTCTGAGGCTTCATGGTTGATCGAATGCGGCCGGCTTCCTAGTCGTCATATGACGATGGTCCGCGGGTTCGCTGCGCACGTTTCCCGGATTGCAAGCTGATTTCGCGCGTCTGGCTCGCACGCCATGCCGGCCGGCAACGTCCCTCGGAGCCACTTCGGCTTTGACTGTAGCACCTGCATGGCCTCTAACTCACGTCTGGATATAGCCATGTCAAAGCACCGTCTGCCCCTGGTCGCCGCTATCTATCTTGGTTCGTTCGTGGCTCTGCTCGACGTCAGCATCGTCAATGTCGCGCTGCCGACCATCCAGCAGGCGTTGCAAACCGATTTCGGCGGCCTGCAATGGGTGGTCGACTCCTACACGCTGTGCCTGTCCGCCTTCATGCTGTCGTCCGGCCTGATCGGCGATCGCTATGGCCGCAAGCGCTCGTGGCTGGCCGGCGTCGGCATCTTCGTGGCCGGTTCGCTGATCTGCGCCGTCGCGCCCAATCTGCCGGTTCTGCTGGCCGGCCGGGTGGTACAGGGCATCGCCGGCTCGCTGCTCATTCCAGGCGCGCTGTCGATCCTGACGCAGGCCTTTCCCGATGCGCGCCAGCGCGCTGGCGTCATTGGCGGCTGGGCGTCGTTCGCCGCCATCTCTCTGCTCGTTGGTCCCGTCCTCGGTGGCATCCTGGTCGAGACCGTCGGCTGGCAAAGCATCTTCTTGATCAACCTGCCGCTGGGCTTGATCACGATCGCGCTCGGTGCTGTTTCGATCAACGAGACGGCGCATCCCGAACATGCCCATCTCGACCTCGTCGGCCTGGCTCTCAGCATCCTTTGGCTGGGGGCGCTGACCTTCGGCCTGATCTCGGCCGGCGAGAATGGCTGGGGCGAGCCAAGGACGGTCGCGGCGCTGGTCGCCGGCGTCGTCGGTCTGGCTGCTTTCCTCGGCTTCGAGGCGCGCACTGCACGCCCGATGCTGCCGCTTGGCCTGTTCCGCGATGTCCGCTTCGCCGTCGCCAATGTCGCTTCGTTCGCGCTCGGCTTCACCTCCTATTCCAGCGTCTTCTTCTTCTCGATGTTCCTGCAGCAGGTGCAGGGCTGGTCGCCGACGCAGACCGGCCTGCGCATGGCGCCGGCCTTCATCGTCCAGATCGTGGTGTCGCCATGGATCGGCAGGCTGAGCGCGCGCTATGGTCACTCCGCGCTGATGACCATCGGCTATGTTGCTATCGGCCTGTCCATGCTCGGCATGTGCTGGGCCGGCCCTTCGACGCCCTATGCGATGCTGTGCCTTCTGTTCGCCATTGGCGGCCTCGGCAATGCGCTTGCAATCCCGACCGGCAGCGCTGCCGCCATGTCCTATGCGCCGCGCGAACGCTCGGGCATGGTGTCGGCGGTCATCAATGCCACCCGCCAGAGCGGCCTTGCCATCGGCATCGCCTTGCTCGGCGCCTTGATGAGCATGCGGGCAACCAACCTTTTGACCGGGTATCTCGGCGATGCCGGTGTCGCCAACGCGGAAGCGGTCGCCCGTGCTGCGATTTCACGGCATGATTTCGCAACCGATGCGGCGATGGGCGAAAGCGGCGTGCATGAACTCTATGCTGCCGCCTATGCCGGCGGCTTCCACGCCGCGATGCTGACGGCAGCGATCGGCGCGTTCCTCACCGCCGCATTGCTGGTCGCCGTGCTGGCGCCGGCCGAGGCGCGCTCGGCCAAAGAGACCAAGCACGAGGCGTGAGGCTGACGGCCCATTAAAAAACCCGGCGGTGAAGCCGGGTTTTTGCATTCATAGTGCGTCGGTCAGGTCAGCGAAGCCGTAAAACGCTGGATGCGTGTGCAGGCTTCTTCCAGAAGCGTCTCCGAGGTCGCGTAGGAGATGCGGAAGTTGGGCCCGAGGCCGAAGGCCGAGCCGAACACCACCGCGACGCCCTCGGCTTCGAGCAGTTCCGAGCAGAAGGTCTCGTCGGTGTCGATCAGCCTGCCGGCCTTGGTCTTCTTGCCGATCAGCTGGGCGCAGGAAGGATAGACATAGAAGGCGCCTTCCGGCGACGGACAGGTGATGCCGCGTGCCTGGTTGAGCATCGACACGACAAGGTCGCGCCTGCCTTGAAAGATCGCCTTGTTTTTGGCGATGAAATCCTGCGGGCCATTCAGCGCCTCGACGGATGCCCATTGCGCAATGGTGCAGGCGCCCGATGTCTGCTGACCCTGGATCATGTCCATCGCCTTGATCAGTTGAACCGGACCCGCCGCATAACCGATGCGCCAGCCGGTCATTGCATAGGCTTTCGACACGCCGTTCATGGTCAGCGTGCGCTCGTAGAGCTTAGGCTCGACCTCGGCGATGGTCCTGAAGACGAAATCGCCATAGGTCAGGTGCTCGTACATGTCGTCGGTCAGCGTCCAGACATGCGGATGCTTCAACAGCACGTCGGCCAGCGCGCGCAATTCGGCTTCGGTATAGGCGGCACCCGACGGGTTCGACGGCGAGTTCATCAGCAGCCATTTGGTCTTCGGCGTGATCGCCTTTTCCAGCACGGAAGCGGTCAGCTTGAAGCCGTTGTCGATCGAGGTGTCGGCAAACACGGAGGTGCCGCCGCATATGGCCACCATCTCGGGGTAGCTGACCCAATAGGGGCGAGGAATGATGACCTCGTCGCCGGGGTTCAGCGTCGCCATGAAGGCGTTGAACAGGATCTGCTTGCCGCCGGTGCCGACTATGGTCTGCTCGGGCTTGTAGTCGAGATTGTTCTCGCGCTTGAACTTTTTTGCGATCGCCTCGCGCAGCGGCACGATGCCCGAAACCGGCGGATACTTGGTTTCGCCACGGCGGATCGCCTCGATTGCCGCATTCTTGATGTTGTCGGGCGTGTCGAAATCCGGTTCGCCGGCGCCAAGCCCGATAATGTCACGGCCGGCATTTTTCAGCTCGCGCGCTTTCTGCGTGACCGCGATGGTGGCGGAAGGCTTCACGCGGGAAAGGGTGTCGGCAAGAAAGGCCATGAGCTTGACGTCTCCATGGAAGATCGGCGCGGCCAGGAGCGACCGCGGCGCTTCTCATGTCGCATGATTTCGCGCAACGCAAGTATTGTCGGCTGATCCAGGTCTCAAGGAGCTGTGATCGGGACCCGGGGTCGGCAACAATAAATTCATTAACGAGCGGTAGAGGCTTGAGTGGCAGGATGGCAGACCAATTGCGGAGCGAGGAACCGTGTCGCGCAGCGTCGGGCTTGCCCACATCATCCGTCAGGACGACGGCACCTCCACCGGTGTCTGGGGTATCTACACGCTGCAAAGCGCCTTCCAGCCGATCTTCGCTTTCAAGGAAGGCAAGCTGTCGGTGGTCGCGTTCGAAGGGCTGATCCGGCCGTTCCGCGACGGCGAGCCGCAATCGCCGATGAATTTCTTCTCGACCTGCCCGGCCGCCGACCGGCTGCATATCGAGGCGCTGACCAGGACGCTGCATCTTCTCAACGCCGGTGCCTGCCTGCCGCGGGAAGCATCGATCTTCGTCAATTTCGACCCGTCAGTGTTCACCGAACGCGCCGTTGCCGACGCTGCCTTGCGCGAAATGCGGCTCGTGCTGCACGAGGCCGGCATCGACCCGCGTCGCGTCGTCTGCGAGGTGACCGAGCAGCGGTCGGCGTCGCAGGAAGCCTTGCATGGCTTCGTCGCGGCACTGAGGGCCAACGGTTTTCGCATCGCCGTCGACGATTATGGCGCGGACGATTCCGACATCAATCGGGTCAAGGAATTGAAGCCGGATATCGTCAAGTTCGATGCCTACTGGATCACGCAGCTGATGGAGTCCGGCGCCGGCTTCGCGTTGCTGACCACCATGGTGAAGAACTTCGAGGAGCAAGGTATCCATACGGTGTTCGAAGGCATCGAGGAGGGCTGGCAACTGGAGCTCGCCGAGAAATCGGGTGCGTCGATGGTGCAGGGTTTCGTGCTGGCGCGGCCCGAATTGGCGCCGACCAGCTTTGGCGTCTTCGACAAGGCCAGGCAGGCGCCTGTCGCTGCTGCCGTCGACACGTCGGCTCCTGCCGTGGGAACGCCTTCGGCGCGGCCGGTCAAGGCCTTCGGGCGCCGCGTGGCGACATGAGAGACGATCGGCGGCGCAATGTCGGCGATGCGATCCGGGTCGACGAAGTCGGCATCGAATACGGCATCCATGGCGAGTTCCGGCTGCGCAGCGCCTATCAGCCGATTTTCGCGCCGCGCGGCCGTTTCCTTCACGCGGTCGCGGCCGAAGCCCTGATCGAGCCGCACCGTGCCGGCCGCCCCGGCGCGCCGAAGGTGTTCTTTGAAAGCGTTGCCGTCTCGGACCGGCTGTTTGTGGAAACCATGTGCCGGGCGCTGCATCTCAGGAATTTCCGCAACATCGGCGTCGACGGGCTCGACCTGTTCTTCAACTACAACCCGTTGATCAACGACCATGCCGGGCGGGCATTGGCCGAGATTCGCCTGATGACCAGGCATCTCGGCGAGTTCGGCCTGGCGCCGGCCATGCTGGTCTGCGAAATCACCGAACAGGCGGCGGACGACGCGCTTCTCGTGCGGCTGGTGCGCGAGATGCGGCGCGACGGCATCCGCATCGCCATCGACGATTTCGGCACCGGGCACTCGACCGAGGAGCGGGTGAGCCTGCTCAAGCCCGACATCGTCAAGATCGACGGCACCTGGTTCGCGGAGTTCTGCCGCCACGCTGCCGCCGAACGGTTCTTCCGCCCGCTGGTTTCCAGCCTGCATGACCGCGGCGCCAAGGTGCTGGTCGAAGGCATCGAGCAGCCCACCCATCTGCGCGTCGCGCTCGAAGGCGGCGTCGACCTGCTGCAGGGTTTTCTCCTTGCCCGTCCGGCCTTGGCCGGCACGGTATTCGAGGAGAAACCGCTGGTCATCGATGCGCTGCTGGGCCGGGACAGCAAGGTCGTGCCCCTCTTTGGCTAGGGCATGTCGATATTCAGGTGATGCCGGCCTGCAAACGGCGGCTTCCTGCGCTTCCCTAGTTCTACTGCCACGCAGTAGAACTGAGCTCACGTACTTAAGTACGCTCCGCTCCGGTTCTCGGAACCCACCGTTTTCGGCTCGGCCTGACCTGAATCTCAACATGCCCTTCAACGGCCTCAGATTTTCGGCGATTCACATATCAGCGGCGCTGATCGTCGTACCAAAACAAATCATTGGTTGAGACCGCCGCCGCTGCGATAATCGCGCGGAGACAGTGCTCCGGGGAACAGCCATGATACTTTACGGCATGATCGACAGCGGCAATTGTTACAAGCCGCGCCTGCTGATGGCCAAGCTTGGCCTTGGCTTTACCAATGTCGAAGTGAGTTCGCACACCGGCGATACGCGCAAAGCCGACTTTGTCGCCAAGAATCCGAATGCTATGGTGCCGCTGCTCGAGTTCGACGATGGCCGGCGGCTGGCCGAATCCAACGCCATCCTGCTCTATCTCGCCGAAGGCACACGCTTCCTGCCGGCGGACAGGTATGAGCGTGGGCTTGCCTATCAATGGCTGTTCTTCGAGCAATACAGCCACGAGCCTTACATTGCCGTGCGCAAGGCGCTGCTGACCTTCCCCGAACGTGCTGGGGATGCGACCCCGGAGCGGCTGGCGGTGACGCTGGAGCGCGGCAACAAGGCGCTCGGCGTGATGAACAGGCATCTGGAAAACAATGCTTTCTTTTCCGGCAGCACGCTCAGCGTCGCCGACATCGCGCTCTATGCCTATACGCATACGGCGGAGCAGGGCGGCTTCCATCTCGACGCCTATCCGGCGGTGGCGGCCTGGCTTGGCCGAGTGGAAGCGGATCCGGGGCATGTGCCGATCGAGTGGATGGGGTAGTTTGTCCCGCGCCAGGTGGGCGGATGGGTAGCTACTTCAAGAGATGATCATAGTCCGCATGGGTGCCGATCCAGAACCAGATCACATCATCGTTGGTGCGGGTGGCAACAGCCCGGTAATTGTCGTCAACTCGCGCAGACCAGTAGCGTCCGACCTGTTTGAAATGCAGCGAGGGATCAAAAGGGTGGGAGCGGAGTCTTTCAAAACGCCTGTCCGCTTTTGCTCTGATCGCCGATGGCAGTTTTTCGTAAGCCTCCCAGAACGATGGGGAGGCGACGTGATTCACAGAGGCCGCGTCCGACCAGCGCGATGGTCCGTCAGTGCCTGTTCGGCAAGCTTATCCAATCGGCCGGCTTTCGCATCGGCCTCGATCTGCCGATCCCACATATCCTCCCGAAGCGCTTCGAACCAGGCAGCAAACGCCTTCAGTTCTTCAGGGCTCAGTTCCGCAACGGATTTTTCAATTTGCTCAAGCTTGGTCATGGCCGAATGATACCACTACTAGGCTAAAAGTACCACCGGTGGGACTGTAGCGCCCGTTGCAGCACCTAACCCCAGACAGCAAAAAGGCGGGATTAAATCCCGCCTTCCATGCTTGGTAGCCTGATCGGGAACGTCCGGTCCGGGCTGGCAGCTATCTGCTGATCCAGCTTGTCGGGTCTTTCCGCTCCAGCGCGCTTCTCGCGCGACTGTCAGTACATCCGTGACTTGCCGCGCGCCCCGAGCTCTCGCCCGGCGCGCGCTATCGCAAAATCAGGCTGCCTTGCTCAGAGATCCAGCGGACGACTTGCCAGTGCGGCGGTCCTGCTCGATCTCGAAGTTGATCTTCTGGCCTTCGACCAGGGTCGACAGTCCAGCACGCTCGACAGCGGAGATGTGGACGAAAACGTCCGCGCCGCCCGCGTCAGGCTGAATGAAGCCGAAGCCCTTGGTGGCGTTGAACCACTTGACCGTTCCAGTTGCCATTTAGATAGTCCTTCACATTTGCTTTAGATTGACCAGACCGAGGTCCAGCCGGTGTGCATCGAGATTTTGGAGATAGACGTCAGCAAACGCGATTATCGCGAGGCCCGGATCGATCGGCCGAAATATCAATGGAAGGCATATAGGCTGCTTTCGCACGAAAAACAAGACTGCGTGAGAAAGCCGTGATGAGGGCGCCGCCCAATGGCCGCCCCAATCGCGTGAGAGCGTCGCGATGATCGGAGCCTGTGGGCGCTCGATCCACACCCGCTTGGGAGGGGATCTTGGGGGAGAGGACCATGAAAATCATTCTGCTTGCCGCCTGCCTCACGCTTGTCGCCGCCCAGGCGCAGGCGATCTCGCGCTACGACCCGACGCGTATGGGTTGCGGCAAGGTTCAGGGGACGATCGCCCGGCAAGGGGCCGTCATCCTGCGCTACCAGTCGAAGCGGGTGCCTAGACTGCCGCTCTACGACCGCTATGTGCAGAGCCAGCGATTCTGCAGCATGGGCGAGGTGAGGACACGGGCCTACGTGCCGAGCGCCGACACAAAGTCCTGCCCGGTCTACAACTGCAAGCGGCCGGACAATGACCGGCATTTCCGCCGGCGGTTCTTCCACAACAACTAGGCACCTGCCTACAACAATTAGGCACCTGCCTACATCAGAACCCGAACGACACCTGCGCTGGTGGCGGGGGGCCGACGCGCACGCCTTCCATGGCCAGCATCTTCTCCTTGGTGATCGATCCGCCGGGCGCCGAGAAGCCGCCGATCTTGCCGCCGGCGGCAAGAATGCGATGGCAAGGGATGACCAGCGGCACCGGATTTGAGCCAAGGGCGGCCCCGGTTTCGCGGGCGAGCCCGGCATGGCCGGCGGTTTTGGCCAGCTCGCCATAGGTGGTGGTTTCGCCGAAGGAGAGTTTTCGCGCCGCGTCGTAAATGGCGAGGCGGAAATCGTCGACGCCGTCGAGATCGACCGGCACGGCGGAGAAATCGATGTCCTCGCCCGCCGCATAGGCCTTGATCGCCGCGATCAGCTCGACCACCCATGGCGGCTGCGCCGTGGCACTGGAAACGCCGCCATGGCGCAGCAGGCGCCGCTCCACCGCTTCGCGGCTGCGTTCGGGCAGGCAGAGCCGGATCAGGCCCTTTTCGCTCCACGCAATGCCCATGAAACCGATCACTGTTTCTAACACTGCGTGGCCGGCCGTGATCGAAGCTGTCGTGACCATGATGCGTTCCTTCCCGCAAAGTGGCGAAATCCGGGATTGGTCCCAGTACATATGCGGAACAATATGGCATCACCGCCTGCGTCTCGCCACCCGAAAACCACCTGATCGCCCCGATTGCCCGGCCTGAATCGCTGGTGTAAGGAATTTCTTAACAACCCGACAAACCGGACCCGAGCGCGGCTTGCCAGCAAAACTCAACCTTATCGTGATCGGCGTGATCCTGGCCGCCGCCGGCATCAGCGGCTGCACGTCGACCTCGCAGATGAAGTCCGCGCCTGCTCTCACCGAAACAGCGACCGTCGCCGGCACTGACGCCGGTTTCACCGTGCCGCTGCCGGAGACGGTTTCGGTGCTGCCGGAATCATCAGGGATCGCCCCCGTTCAGACGGCCGAGCTGCCGCTCGATCCCGCCGCACAGCCGGCTGCGGCGACCGCCGCTTTTGCCGGATCGACACCGATGGCACCAGCCGCGCCCGCGGTGATGGCCGCCAATGCCTGGCAGGCGCCGCCACCAGCAAATGCGAGCAAGCCGGTCAAGGCGGCCGAGGCCTACACGACCGCGGGGCTGGTCGTGCCGGCAACCGCCAAGGGCGATCGCATGCCCGGCGTCCAGCAGGTCGCCTATGTCGTGCCGCAGAACCCGGCGGCCCTGGTCCAGTTCCCGGCAGGGCCCGTGCAAGAAGAACACGCGACGGGCGTGCGTGGCGATGTCGAGCGGCTGATCGAGAAATATGCGGCGATCTATCAGGTGCCGGTGGATCTGGTGCGCCATGTCGTCAACCGCGAGAGCACCTTCAACCCGAAAGCCTACAACAACGGCCATTGGGGGCTGATGCAGATCAAACACGCGACGGCGCGCGGCATGGGCTATGACGGGCCGGCCAAGGGCCTGTTCGATGCCGATACCAATCTGAAATACGCGGTGAAATATCTGCGCGGCGCCTGGCTGGTGGCCGGCGGCAACGCCAAGAAGGCCGACTGGCTCTACCAGACCGGCTATTATTACGACGCCAAGCGCAAGGGCCTGCTCGAGGCGACCGGCCTTGGCCGCGACCGCCAGCGCCGTCGCCTGCAGCCCGACGCCTGAGCGCGATGCCTGAACCGCGCCCGCCGGCTCTCAACGACATCCGGCTGCGCAAGATCCTCGACGAGACGCTGGTTCCGCCGCACTGGCCCGACGGCTTTGTCATGCGCAGCTTCGAGCCCGGTGATGCGCTGCCCCTGCATGCGCTGTTGACCGAAGTGTTCGACGACGGCGCCGACGGTCCGTTCGATGAGTGGTGGCCGCGCATCGCCGACGATCCCGAATTCGACCCGGCACTGTGCTTCCTCGTCATCGACGCCAAGGGCCGGCTGGCGGCAGCGGCACTGTGCTGGACCCGCGCCTTCGTCAAGGATCTAGCCGTTCATCCCGAGGCTCGCGGCAAGGGCGTTGCCGAAGCGCTGATGTGGCACGCCTTCGCCGTTTTTCGCGAACGCGGCGCCGATCATGTCGACCTCAAGACCAACACGGTCGAGAATCCCACCGCCGTCCGGCTCTATGAGCGGCTGGGCATGATGCCTGTCGCCTGGGAAGGCTAGGGTGTGCTGATATTCAGGTGATGCCGGCCTGCAAATGATGGCTTCCTGCGCTTCCGGTGCTCACGTACCCAAAAGTACGCTCCGCTCCGGTTCTCGGAAACCACCATTTTCGACTCGGCCTGACCTGAATCTCAACACACCCTGATGGGTGTCGCCCCACGCAGGAACGGCGCGATTTGGGAACCCAAAAGCGCCGCTTCGCATTCAATGGGAGGTGAGGGCCTGACAAGCTGCCGGCGGGTGGGAGGATTTTCGGCGGCCGGCTGCGGAGGGACATTCACCATTATGAAACTCTCTCGCGCATTCCTGGCGCTCGGCGTCACTGCCATCCTGGCTGGCACGCCGGCGCGGGCCGTCGAGCTGTCGATGGTGTCGGGCGATACCGGCGACGGCATCAAGGTGCTGCGCGAGATCCTCGACCGTTACGAGAAAGACAGCGGCAACAAGGTCAGCATCGTCGTCATGCCGACGTCCGGGACCGACCAGTTCGGCCAGTACCGGCTTTGGCTCGCCGCCGGAAACAGTGACATCGACGTCTACCAGACGGACGTGATCTGGGCACCGCAGCTCGCCAGTCAGCTCGTGGATCTGACCGCAGCGACCAAGGACGTCGTGGCCGAGCATTTTCCATCGATCATCCAGTCACAGACCGTCAACGGCAAGCTCGTCGCCTTGCCGATCTTCACCGATGCGCCGGCGCTCTACTACCGCAAGGATCTCCTCGACAAATATGGCGCCAAGGTGCCGGCCACCTGGAAGGAACTGGCGGACACCGCCAGGCTGGTCATGGACAAGGAGCGTGCGGCTGGCAATCGGGATATCTGGGGCTTCGTCTTCCAGGGCAACGCCTATGAGGGGCTGACCTGCGACGCGCTCGAATGGGTGATGTCGAATGGCGGCGGCCAGATCATCGAGCCGGACGGTTCCATCTCCATCAACAATCCAAAAGCGGCGGCGGTGCTCGATATGATCAAGGGCTGGGTCGGGACCATCGCGCCGCCCGGCGTACTCGCCTACCAGGAAGAGGAATCGCGCGGCGTCTGGCAGACAGGCAATGCGGTGTTCATGCGCAACTGGCCCTATGCCTATGCGCTCGGCAACGGCGAGGGCTCGCCGATCAAGGACAAGTTCGACGTGGCACCGCTGCCGGCCGGCACGGGCGACGGCGCGCGCCCGGTCGCGACCCTGGGCGGCTGGAATCTCGCCGTCTCCAAACATTCGAAGCATCCGGATGCCGCGATCGGGCTGGTCAAGTTCATCGCTTCGCCCGCGATGCAGAAATACCGCGCGCTGAAGACGTCCAACCTGCCGACCATCCAGGCGCTGTATGACGATGCCGACATTGCCAGGGAGCACCCGATTATTCCGCGCTGGAAGCAGATATTTCTCAATGCGGTGCCGCGCCCGTCGGCCGCGACCAGGATCAAATACAACGAGGCGTCGAGCCAGTTCTGGAACGCCGTTCACAACACGCTCTCGGGCGACGGCACCGCCGCCGACAATCTAGCCGACCTCGAAGCGATGCTGACCAAGCTGAAGGGCAACGGCTGGTGACCACAGTGCCGACAGGGACCGACGCCCGTGCGGCGTCGGAGACACAGGCTGTTCGTCGTCGGCCATCGCCGTTGACGGCACAGCGCGTTCGCTCGGCGTGGCTTTTCCTGGCGCCGATGCTTCTGGTGCTCGCCGGGGCGGCCGGCTGGCCGCTCGCCCGCACGGTCTATTTCAGCTTCACCGACGCCTCGCTGGCCGACCTCGACGCGCGCCAATGGGTCGGCTTCGCCAATTACTTCTCGGTGCTGCATATGCCGAGCGGCCGGACCCTCTATGACGGGCTGCTCGTCGACCCGGTCTGGTGGCGTGCCGTCTGGAACACGGTGCGTTTCACGGTGATTTCGGTGACCTGCGAGACCATCCTCGGCACGATCGTTGCCCTGGTTCTCAACGCCGAATTCGCCGGCCGCGGCATCGTCAGGGCAGCGATCCTGATCCCCTGGGCGATCCCGACGATCGTCTCGGCGAAGATGTGGCAATGGATGCTCAACGACCAGTTCGGCATCATCAATGTCGTGTTGCTCAACCTCGGCCTGATCAGCGACAAGATCGCCTGGACGGCCAACGCCGACACGGCGATGGCGGCCGTCCTCATCGTCGATATCTGGAAGGCGACACCATTCATGACGCTGCTCATCCTGGCCGCGCTGCAGATGCTGCCGAGGGAGATCATCGAGGTCGCCAGGCTCGACGGCGCCAACCCCTGGCAGATCTTCTGGCGGGTGACCTTGCCGCTGATCCGCCCGGCGCTGATGGTGGCCGTGATCTTCCGCGCGCTCGATGCGCTGCGCATCTTCGACCTGATCTATGTGCTGACGCCCAACAATGTGCAAACCAAGTCGATGTCCGTGTTCGCCCGCGAGAACCTGTTCGAGTTCGACAAGTTCGCCTATGGCTCCGCCGCCTCGACCTTGCTCTTCCTGATCCTAGCTCTGCTCACCATCGTCACCATCCGGATCGGCCGGATCAGGCTGGACGGAGGCCGCTGACATGTGGATCGTGAAGCGCACGGCCTTTTACCTGCTGGTCGCGGTCATCGTCTTCGTCGCCGTGTTCCCGTTCTACTATGCCATCGTCACCAGCCTGAAATCGGGGACCGACCTGTTCCGGGCCGATCTGTGGCCGACGACGATCAGCCTCGCCAACTACCGGAATGTGCTGACCGAAGGCAGCTTCGTGCGCAACTTGCTGAACTCGCTGTTCGTCTCCGGCGCGGTGGTTGCGCTTTCGCTGTTGCTCGGCGTCACATCGGCCTATGCGCTGGCGCGCATTCGATTCCGCGGCCGCTCGGCCCTGCTGTTCATCATCCTGTCGGTGTCGATGTTCCCGCAGGTGGCGCTGCTGGCGGGGCTGTTCGAACTGGTCCGCCTGTTCGGCCTCTACAATTCGCTGTTCGCGCTGATCTTCTCCTACATGATCTTCACCTTGCCGTTCACCGTCTGGGTGCTCACCACCTTCGTCCGCGACCTGCCGGTCGAGGTCGAGGAGGCGGCGATCCTAGACGGCGCGACGCCGTGGCTCATCATCACCCGGGTCTTCCTGCCGCTGATGTGGCCGGCGCTGGCAACCACCGGCCTGCTGGCCTTCATCGGCGCGTGGAACGAGTTCCTGTTTGCCCTGACCTTCACCTCCAACAACGCACAGCGGACCGTGCCGGTGGCGATCGCGCTGCTCTCCGGCAACTCGCAGTTCGAGATCCCATGGGGCAACATCATGGCCGCCTCGGTGATCGTCACGGTGCCGCTGGTGGTGCTGGTCCTGATCTTCCAGCGCAAAATCGTTTCCGGCCTCACCGCGGGCGGGGTCAAGGGGTGAGGGACGAGTCCTCAGATGTCCGGCGCGTTGCCGATCTTCTGCTTGAGCTCCAGCGCCCAGGCGCGGCCTTCGTCGCCGCCCCACAGCAGCCAGGCAATATAACCGGCCGAAGGGTTTTGCTCATTGCCGTAGTTCCTGCCGCGCTTGTCGACCTCGTGGCGGGCGAAATAGCTGACCATGCGGCGGATGGTGGAGGGCGCGAGCTTTTCCCGGTTCTTCAGCTCGGTGGCTCGGGCGACGCCGATCTCGGTGCCGCCACGGCCGAACTCGCCGCGCAGCCTGAGGCCCTTGGCGGCATTGTCGGCCACCACTTGCGGGCAGCGCAGATCGATCTCGCCGTCGTGCATGTTGTTCCCCGGATCACGCTGCCCGAACAGGTATTACGACATCTCACCATGCGCAATAAATGTCGGGACCGATCGCTGCCGAACGTCCTTGGGTCGCAGAGCAACCGCGCCGGGACGCCGGCGCCGCGACTTGAAGGAGCCGATCATGATCACCTTTCCCAATGAATCCGCCAAATACCGCACCGCGCGCGAAAAATTGCTGAAGAAGGAAATCGAGCTGCGCCGCGCCATGGAAGAGGTCGCCGAGGCCCGGCGCGCGTTGCCGCCGGGCGGGCTGATCCGCCAGGACTATGAATTCGACGGGCTGGACGGCGATGGGAGGCCTGCAAAGATAAAGCTGTCGGAGCTGTTCGCGCCCGGCAAGGACTCGCTCATCCTCTACAACATGATGTTCCCGCGCCATCCGCAGGAAAAGCGCGAGGTGGCGACCAGCGGCGGCACGGCGAAGCTCGCCCGGCAGGACCAGCCATGCCCCTCCTGCACGGCATTGCTCGACCAGTTCGACGGCGCGGTCGGGCATCTCCAGGCCGCCGGCTTCAATTTCGCGGTGGTGGGCAAGACCGCGCTCGAAAACCTGGTCACGCTCGGCCTCGACAGGGGCTGGCGCAACATGCGGCTGGTGTCTTCGGCTTCCAACAGCTTCAAGCGCGACTACAATGCGGAGGCGGCCGACGGCTCACAGATCCCGCTGCTGTCGGTGTTTCACCGCGACGGCGAGGGCATACGCCATTTCTGGAGTTCGGAACTGGATTTCGCGCCGACGGAGCCGGGCCAGGATCCGCGCAGCCTCGGCACCTGCGAAACGCTGTGGAACCTGATGGATTTCACGCCGGAAGGCCGCCCGAACTGGAACGAGCAGCTGCAATATGGCGAGGCGTGTTGCCACTGAAAGGCAGCTCTGGCCAGCCGCCGCGTTTCAGTTTTCGGAACATGAGTCCCATGGGCTGGCTCGAACGAGGGCATCGGCGAGCGTTCGAGCAAGCCACATATACGGCGGGGCGATCGAGGCGATATGCGCAGGCTTCTTCCTCAAGAGCTGCAACCGGAGTGCCCAAGCGACGTTGGATTGTCCGAGGGACAATTCCAACCGGAGACATGCCATGAAGACGCTTGCCATTCTGACCGCAGCAGCATTGCTTGCCGGCGCGCCGGCCTTTGCCCAGTCGAACACGACCGCCACGACCACGCCGCTCGCTACGACGACGAAGGTCGACACTTCGACCTTCATCAAGACGGTGCCGAGCGCCAATGAGTTCGAGATCGAGTCCAGCAAGCTCGCCGAGCAGAAGGCGACCGATGCCGACGTCAAGGCGTTCGCCAAACAGATGATCGCCGACCACACCAAGGCCGGCGAGGAATTCAAGGCGGCGCTTGCCCAGGGCCAGACAACCTCGGCCACCGCGCCGTCAGGTCCGGCCCTGCAGCCCAAGGAGCAGAAGATGCTCGATGAGCTGAAGGGCGCCAGCGGCGATCAGTTCCAGGCCAAATACATCGAGATGCAGACCAACGCCCACAAGGAAGCCGTCGCGCTGTTCAGCGGCTATGCGCAATCCGGCGACGACCCGGCGATGAAGGAATTCGCCAAGAAAACCCTGCCGACGCTGCAGATGCACGAAAAACATGTGAAGGAACTGGCGGCCGCGCATCAGGGGTGAGGGCGGTTCAAGGCCGACGCTCTACGGCGCCCCCCTCTGTCTGGGGGCGCCGTAGAGCGTTACGGTGGCAAACCAAGCACAATGAGCGGCGCTCAGGTCGACCTGATCTGCTCCACCGCGGTCACCAGCAGCTCTTCCATGGCGGTGCGTATCTGGGCATCCGACTGGGCGATGCCCGCCGCGTCGAAATCGGCGCGCACCTTGCGGAACACGTCGTTGTCGCCGGCCTCTTCGAAGTCGGCGTGCACCACTTCCTTCGCATAGGCGTCGGCGTCCGCACCAGATTTGCCAAGCTTTTCGGCGGCCCAGAGGCCGAGCAGCTTGTTGCGGCGCGCCATGGCCCTGAACTTCGTATCCTCGTCCATCGCAAACTTCTTTTCGAAGCCTTCCTGACGGTCTCTCATGCTGCTCATGGTTTGCCTCGTTCGATGTGAGTCCGATCTTCAGCCCAAGGGAAAAGCGGGCAGGGAAGGCGAGAGTGGCGTGCATGGATGTCTTTAGCAAGGCCGGATCGTTCACGCCGGCGATTGAGCGGGGTGCTTGGCGGTTCCGGTCATTTGGCCGATGTGATTTGACGTTGCCGCGCCGTGTCCTACTCTCGAATGCATGGTGGACGAACCGAGGAGACGAGTGATGCGGTCGCCTTTCAATGGAATTCGCAGCGTCGCGCTGACGGCGGCCGTGATGCTTGCCGCCGGCACCGCGGCCTATGCCCATCATGGCTGGTCGTGGACGCAGGACGGGTTTTTCGAACTCAGGGGCAAGATCACGGCCATCTATATCGGCAATCCGCACGCCACGCTGGATGTCGACGCCGAGGGAGAGGCCTGGCGGGTGGAGATGGCGCCGCCGTCCCGCACCATCGCCGCTGGCTTCACGGAGGAGGTGGCCAAGGTCGGCGACGAGGTGACCGCGATCGGCAACCGCTCGGTCGAGGCGAGCGAAAAGCGCATGAAAGCGGTGCGCGTCATCGTCGGCGGCAAGACATACGATGTCTATCCCGACCGCGTGCCGCCGGCCTAGATGGCGGAGTTCCTCGCCGGCATCGAGCAATTTGCCCTGGCGCGGTGGCTGAAGGGCTCCTTCATTGCCTACCCCATCGTCAACGCGCTCCACATCTTGTCGATCGGCGCGCTGCTGACCAGCGTCCTCCTCATGGACCTCAGGATCTGCGGCGCTTTCCGCTCACTGCCGCACGCCGCGTTCGTCGCGCTGCTGCGCCGCGTTGCTTTAGGCGCGTTCGTCGGTGCGCTCGTCACCGGCTCGCTGCTGTTTTCGGTCAAGGCGAGCACCTATGCGGCGATGCCGGTCTTCCTCGCCAAGATGGCACTCATCCTTCTCGCCGGCGTCAATTTTTTCGCCTTCCTGCGCTTCGCCAGAGGCGGTGACGAGCCGGCCGGCAGCGCCATCCTGGCTGTGCTCTCGATACTGCTGTGGACATCAGTGCTGTTCGCCGGACGGTTCATCGGTTTTCTTTAGCGCCGCATCCACCTTCTCCCCCTGTGGGAGAAGGTGTCGCCGAAGGCGACGGATGAGGGGTGTTCCAGGGAACGCCAACGTCTCACTCCGCTGGACCACCCCTCATCCGTCTCGGCGCTATCGCGCCGATCCACCTTCTCCCACAAGGGGAGAAGGGAAGAACGGCGCTGGCGTTCCGCCAGTGCCGGGATAAGCTTCCTGCAAACAAAGGAGAACTGCCGTGAAAAAAAGAAATCATCGAAGTCCCCGTCATGTCGGACAAGGTGCGGGCGCTTGGCCTGCCCTGCTCGACGGCGGTCAAGGCCAACGGCTTCGTCTTCATCTCGGCGACGCCGCCGGTGGACATGGTGACCGGCGAGATGGTGCGCGGCGACATCGAAACACAGACCGAGGCGTCGCTGAAGGCGCTGAAACATTGCCTGGAAGCGGCCGGAACCTCGCTGGAAAACGTCGTGATGGTGCGCATCTACGCCGTCAATTCCGGCTTCTACAACGCGATTAACCGGGTCTATGCCAGGTATTTTTCGACCAATCCGCCGGCGCGGAGTTTTGTGCCGGTGGCGTCTTGGCCGATGGAGTTTGATATTGAGATCGAGTGTGTGGCTGTGGCGTGAGGGGGGCACGCCGGTTACATTGCTCACGCAAGCGGGAAAGCATTAGGTGTTAGAAAACGGGGGTTGGGATTGCGGAGATTAGCGGCCCTCTCTATGTGTCGACTAAGTCTGCTGCGACGCTGGGTTCGGTCGTCGAGTTCCCCTCTTGCGGCTGGCACGCCTATAGAGCAGGGTGGCCTTAAATGCCACGACTCCAGACCGATAATTGGGCACTAGTGTCTTCAATGAGCAAAAGTTACACAGAGATTATTTCTGACTTTGACACGGCGCAGGCAGCATGCGTGTGTATTATGATGTCGTCAGAAAGCATAGCGGATGGTATTAAGAAGCAAGGTGGCAACTTAAAACTTGTATTTGGAAAAGAAGAATTTACCGTATCTGCCTTTGATCTCCTAAAGTATTCGATTTATTTCAAAGACATCTCTAAGACTTTTTATACTGATAAAGTTTTGCCGGAAGGCTTGGAGTTTGAATTCGACCTCGTAAAGCTCGCAGTTCGGTTTGCTTTTGACGAGGCCGATGTTCTATTTTTTGAGCCAATGGTGCGGCGTCGGGAAATAATATTGAATCAGGCTACCAGATTTAAGATGTCAGAGTCTCAGTTTCGGTTTCTACTGTCGAATTCAAGAGTGTTGCAGAGGATCATATTCGTTTGATGGGCAAAATAGTAGCTATTGAGGGTGTTGATGGAGCAGGAAAATTTACAGTATCAAAGTCGTTAAAAGCCCTGATCGAGGATCGAGGGAAGACTGCTACCATTGTCTCTTTCCCGCGGTATTCTGAAACCATAGCAGGTCAGGCGCTAGGTAATTTCTTGTCGGGGAAAACATATATTCCTGAGGACCCGAAATCGATTGCCACGCTCTATGCGATGGATAGATTTGAGTCGAAATCCCTTATCGAAAGTATTAATTTAAAATCCGATTTTCTGATATTCGACAGGTATATTGCTTCAAATATGGCTTATCAGTCAGCAAAAGTCGACCTCGAATTCCAGGATCAAATGATAGAATGGGTCTTGAACCTAGAATTAAAAGTGTTCGGGCTTCCAGCTCCTAATCTCAACGCCTACCTGCGTATATCACCGAACGCGTCGGCGAAAAACGTCCTAAGAAAACCTAAGAGAGACTATACTGACCTTGATGCCGATAGGCATGAGGCGGATAGCTCCTTACTTACGAGGGTTCCGCTCGTGTATGAAAATCTAATTGCGAAATCGGTTTTAGGGGAGTGGTGCGCTGTTGATGTAGATTTTGACGGCAACCTTAGGAGACCTGAGGAGCTTGCCGCCGAGATTCTGACACAACTGTAATCGTCAGAGATTGGCTATCGACTGATATATCGCATTCGCCCTGTGCTCCTTTTCGAATGAAAGCCCAACGTATTGTACGTCAAGCATTTCGAGCGCCTCTAAGCTATGGTTTTCCATCTTTAAACGGTATGCTGGGTCAGCAACGCGTAGTGAGTCGACCTGAACAGGAATGCCGTGATCGACTGGACAAAAGAAGACTTTGCCATATGTGGAGCACCATTGTTTCAGCGCGGGGAATAGAGCGTCTAAGAATGGGCCCGGCTTTGATGCCTTTTCCATGGTATCTAGAAAATGCGAAAATATGTCTGGAATACCCCTGTCACAGATGGTGATTGCAGCTCCATCCTTACTGGCTTCGATCTCACTACAGATTTGCTGGCAGTATAACCACGATGTAGTCTCAAAATCCTGAGATTTGTTGAGCGCAAATGGTGCTTTTCGGGCGACTTCCTCGACAAGTGACACCTTGTGTCCGTTAGTCTCCAGCAAAGTCTTCGTTGCAAGCACCGTTTCTGTTTTTCCTGCTGAAAAGGCCCCGCATATCAGTATCTTCACTTTTCTATTTTCCCGGTCGCCCGAAATTTGACCAGTGAATGAAGAGTCACCCCTTTGTTTGCTAAAACGAGGCGTGGATCCTTGATCTCCGGCTCAAACACGACAAGAAACTCCGTGGCCTTTAGCTCGAATTTCTTAAGGTCATCGATCAGTTTCATTGCTTTGGCGCCTCCAGTGGTACTGTCATCGACAATAAGGCCCACAGAATTTTTTGGCGGCTGCGCCAATGCGTCGAAATAGGACGAGAACATAGCAGGGTCTATTTCGAATTTTGGCTTCGAGTTGTGCACAACCAAGGGGAGGTTCAGTATTTTAGACATTTCGTAGGCAATGAATGGACTTCCGCTCTTAGGAGCAACTATAAAGGAAAATTCGAAATTCTTGAGTTCTGCGTCGTTATTCAATTTTTCTCGCCAAAAAGTGACGAGGCGTTTAGCGTAGCGCTCAGCAACCTCCGAAGAGGTCGTTGCGCCCATCAGATCAATAAATCCATTAGACTGAGTTGAATTAACGCTACCAACCGAAACCTTCTTGGAAATTTTTATCGAATTTAAATCCCGTATGGTCCCAGAGTACAGATCTTCTTTGTTGTAAAAAGAATGAAATAAGCTTGAAATTGTTCTTCTTTTGACGACCCTTCCTTCGATCCCCATTTCGCGCAGAACGTCTAGGGTTGAAGCCAGCTTATTTCGATTTAACCACTTGGATATAAATCCAGGAAGAAATCCAACAAAATCTAAAACCGCCACAACTGTCGATATCGAAAGTATTATTGTAATTAATAATATAAACGGATCATTGGTAGGTATGGTCATATCGTCAGCCCCCTAGTTATGCCCTAGGGGGCTGAATAACACGTTTCTTTTGACTTCGCTATCGTTGGTGCAGGGCCCCTGATTGCCGCTTTCGATCACCACTGCTGCCGCCTTCGCGTCGATAGAGGCGATGCAATTCTGTTTCTGGCTGAACTCTGCCGCAGCGAGGCCCCAACAGATTACGATCACCCGTGCGGGCTTCCGTCATCTGCCTACGGCAGCTTCTCCCTGTTCTCACGCAAAATACTCCTGCAGCGGCCTGACCTCGAGGCTCCCCGCCTTCAGCGCAGCAATCGCTTCCGCCACCGCAGCCGCACCCGACAACGTGGTGTAATACGGCACCTTCTGCATCAGCGTCGCCCTGCGCAGCGACTTCGAGTCCGACACGGCCTTCTGGCCGTCCGTCGTGTTGAAGACGATCTGCACCTGTCGGTTGCGGATGGCGTCCTCGATGTGGGGGCGGCCTTCCAGGACCTTGTTGATCTTCTGCGCGTCGACACCGTTTTCGGCGAGGAAGCGGGCGGTGCCCGAGGTGGCCAGGACCTTGAAGCCGAGGCCGGCAAGGCGCTTGACCGCCGGCAATATGCCTTTCTTGTCCTCGTCGCGCACCGAGACGAACAGCGTGCCGGAACGCGGCAGGTCGACACCGGCCCCTAACTGGCTCTTGGCGAAGGCGAGCGCGAAATCGCGGTCGAGACCCATGACCTCGCCGGTCGAGCGCATTTCCGGGCCGAGCAGGATGTCGACGCCGGGGAAGCGGGCGAAGGGGAAGACCGCTTCCTTGACCGCGATGTGGCCGGGGTTTCTGGGGTCGGGCATGGCGCCGTAATGGGCGAAGGCGTCTTCCAGTTTTTCGCCGGCCATGATGCGGGCGGCGATCTTGGCAATGGGCCGGCCGATGGTCTTGGCAACGAAGGGCACGGTGCGCGATGCGCGCGGGTTGACCTCCAGCACATAGACCGTGCCATCCTTGATCGCATACTGCACGTTCATCAGCCCGCCGACATTGAGAGCGCGGGCAAGCGCTGCCGTCTGGCGCTCCAGCTCGTCGACCAGTTCGGAAGGCAGCGAGTGCACCGGCAGCGAGCAGGCACTGTCGCCCGAATGGATGCCGGCCTCCTCGATGTGCTCCAATATGCCGGAGACGAAGGTCGACTTGCCGTCGCACAGGCAGTCGACATCGACCTCGATGGCGCCGGAGAGATAGGTGTCGAACAGCAGCGGGTTCTTGCCCAGCAGCGTGTTGATCTGGCCGGTCTTGTCGTTGGGGTATTTCTGCTTGATGTCCTCCGGCACCAGGCCGGGCACGGTGTCGAGCAGATAGGTCTGCAGCATGCCCTCGTCATGGATGATCTGCATGGCGCGGCCGCCCAGCACATAGGACGGGCGCACCACCAAGGGGAAGCCGAGCTCGCCGGCGACAAGGCGGGCCTGCTCGACCGAATAGGCAATGCCGTTCTTCGGCTGGCTGAGGCCGAGCTTGTGCAGCAGCTTCTGGAAGCGGTCGCGGTCTTCGGCGAGATCGATCATGTCGGGCGAAGTGCCGAGGATCGGAATGCCGGCCTTTTCCAGCGCGTCCGCCAGCTTCAGCGGCGTCTGGCCGCCGAACTGGACGATGACGCCAACCAGTTCGCCCGAGGCCTGCTCGGCGCGCAGGATCTCCAGCACGTCTTCCGCCGTCAGCGGCTCGAAATAGAGCCGGTCCGACGTGTCGTAGTCGGTCGAGACCGTCTCCGGGTTGCAGTTGATCATGATCGCTTCGTAGCCGGCATCGCGCAGCGCAAAGGCGGCGTGGCAGCAGCAATAGTCGAACTCGATGCCCTGGCCGATGCGGTTCGGCCCGCCGCCCAGGATGACGACCTTCTTGCGCGACGAGACCTGCGCCTCGTCGGCCAGCGCACCGGCAAACGGCACTTCATAGGTCGAATACATGTAGGCGGTCGGCGAGGCGAACTCGGCCGCGCAAGTGTCGATGCGCTTATAAACCGGATGAACGTCGAGCTTTTCGCGAATCTTCGCAATCACTTCGACGTCTGTTTTCGTCAATGACGCGAGGCGGGCGTCGGAAAAACCCATGGCCTTCAGCATGCGCAGATTGACGGCATCCTCGGGGATGCCGTGCTCGCGGATGCGGGCTTCCATGGCGACGATCCCGGCGATCTGCTCAAGGAACCACGGGTCGATCTTGCACATGGCGTGCACGTCTTCCAGCGACGTGCCCATGCGGATCGCCTGCGCCACCATGCGCAGCCGGTCGGGCGTCGGCGTGCCGAGCGCGGCGCGGATGGCGTTGCGGTCGTCGGCATGGTTGGCCGTCGCCGCACCGTAGCCGAGGCCGGGGATCTCGATTTCGTCGAGGCCGGTCAGGCCGGTTTCCAGTCCACGCAGCGCTTTCTGCAGCGATTCCTGAAAAGTGCGGCCGATGGCCATGACTTCGCCGACCGACTTCATGGCGGTGGTCAGCACCGGCTCGGCGCCGGGGAATTTCTCGAAGGCGAAACGCGGGATTTTCGTCACGACGTAATCGATCGACGGCTCGAAGGAGGCCGGCGTGGCGCCACCGGTGATGTCGTTCTCCAACTCGTCCAGGGTGTAGCCAACGGCGAGCTTTGCCGCGATCTTGGCGATCGGGAAACCGGTCGCTTTCGAGGCCAGAGCCGACGAGCGCGAGACGCGCGGGTTCATCTCGATCACGACCAGGCGGCCGTCGGCCGGGTTGACGGCGAACTGCACGTTGGAGCCGCCGGTCTCGACGCCGATCTCGCGCAGCACGGCGATCGAGGCGTTGCGCATCATCTGGTATTCTTTGTCGGTCAGCGTCAGCGCCGGAGCGACGGTGATCGAGTCGCCCGTGTGCACGCCCATCGGGTCGATGTTCTCGATCGAGCAGACGATGATGCAATTGTCCGCCCTGTCGCGGACGACCTCCATCTCATACTCCTTCCAGCCGAGCACGCTTTCCTCGATCAGCACTTCGGTGGTCGGCGAGGCATCGAGGCCGGACTGGACGATCTCGTAGAATTCGGCCCTGTTATAGGCGATGCCGCCGCCGGTGCCGCCCATGGTGAAGGACGGGCGGATGATGGCCGGCAGGCCGACATGGTCGAGCGCCTGTGCGGCGATCGCCATGCCATGGCTGATGTAGCGCTGCTTGCGGTCGCCTTCGCCGAGGTTCCAGCGGGTCTCCAGCGCGTCGAGCGCGGCATCGAGATCGGCAGGCGCCTCGGCCTTGACGGCGGCGCGCTCGGCCTCATGCGTCTTGCGGTCGGTGTTCTTGACGTCGGTGGCGTTGGCCAGCATCGACTTCGGCGTTTCCAAGCCGATCTTCTTCATCGCCTCGCGAAACAGCGCGCGGTCCTCGGCCTTGTCGATGGCCGTGGCGTCGGCGCCGATCATCTCGACATTGTAGCGCTCGAGCACACCCATGCGGCGCAGCGACAGAGCGGTGTTGAGCGCGGTCTGGCCGCCCATGGTCGGCAGCAGCGCGTCGGGCCGCTCCTTGGCGATGATCTTGGCGACCACTTCGGGCGTGATCGGCTCGATATAGGTGGCGTCGGCCAGTTCCGGGTCGGTCATGATGGTGGCTGGGTTGGAATTGACCAGGATGACGCGGAAGCCTTCCTCCTTCAGCGCCTTGCAGGCCTGGGTTCCGGAATAGTCGAACTCGCAGGCCTGGCCGATGACGATGGGGCCGGCCCCGATGATCAGGATCGACTTGATGTCAGTGCGTCTTGGCATGTCAAAGGTCCGTTCGGCGGGCGGCTTGCACAAAAAACCGGGACGGGAAGACCCGGCCGGTTGTGCTCGCGATTCTGGTATCAGGCTAGGAGGGCCTTATAGGGAAGAGTTTTAACTGATGTAACCCCGAAAATGAGGGTTGTTGTGGGCGGCGCCAGCCGAGAAGCGCCTTGTTCCGGCGCGCCCCCCTTTACCCTGCCAGGCATCTCCCCCTCAAGGGGCAGGGCTATCGCATATGGACTCCTGAGATGTCTGCCTGGCACGGACCCCCACCCCTAACCCCTCCCCACAAGGGGGAGGGAGACTCCAGTCGGCGCTGACAACGGCAAACTGCCAATGTTTCAGACGCCAAAAGGATCGGTGCGCGGCAGCGTTCCCTCCCCCTTGTGGGGAGGGTCCTTCTTCGCAAGAACCCATATGCGATAGCCCTGCCTCAAGGGGGGAGATCGGACGTCGCGACCATTTTCGCCAATTTTCGACGTTAGAAAAAAGCTGTGAAGTTGAAGCTGCCAATCTCCCCACTTGAGGGGGAGATGTCCGGCAGGACAGAGGGGGGCGCTGTCTCGCCGACATCCAAAGAGTCCGGCTAATTCCCCGACACCAATGTATCCGTGATCTCAAACCGCTCGGCCACCCCGATGCGGATCATGTTGAGGCTGCCTTCGCGGGTGAAGCGGAAGTCGCCGGGCGCGTCGGAACCGGCCGGCTGGCCGGCACGGAAGGAAATGATGCGCGTGCCGCCGTCGGGCCAGGTCACAGTGATGTTCGCCTTGTCGGCGGTGTGCACCACGCTGACCTTGCAGCGCTCCATCGGCTGGCCGACATAGCGGGCGCAGGGAATCTCGGGATCCGGCGAGACGTCAGGCGCCGCCAGCGCCAGTACGTACGCATCCTGCATGGCGGCGCGGCCGATTTCGGCGGCGGATTTTGGCGTGCTTTCGGCTGCCGGGCCGGCGCCGCCAAGCCGCGCCGTCAGGTCGGGCGGTGCGACCGGCGCGCTGTTGGCCGGGCCGGTGGCATGGGATTGATCCGGCGCCGAGGACTGCCCGGCGTCATTGGCGCTGCCGGTGGAGGCAACCACCGGCGCGTCGGCCGGTCTTGTCTCGCCTTCGACATAGGGAGCCGGATTGAGGGGGATGAGATAGCGCGCCGGCGCCCAGCCGCTCAGCTTCTCCTTGCCCGTGCTTTCGATTTTGCACCATTTGTAGCCGTTGATGTCGTTGCAGCCGAGATTGGTGACCATGTCGCCGCTGCTCAGCCGCGCCTCGACCGTGGCGACCGGCGATGCGGTGGTGCGGACTTTGAGAAGGTCGTCCGGCGCCAGGCCGGTGACGACGGAGATGACGAGCTCCGGCGCCTCTTGGGCCATCTCTTCAGCCATAGCGGGGGCAATCACCGGCCACGCCGTCATCAACAGCGGAGCCGCAATCAGCGCATGGAGGGTTGTTCGGAGCGTAACTGTGCGCCTCATCTTTTGGCCGTGCGCTGATACCGTGCCGCGGCGGATCGAGCCCGCCGCAAGCCCGGCCGGTTTTATAAGGGACGACGCGGCGCCATGTAAGCCCGAAAATTCGGCTCGCCGTTTCGCCAGCCTCAACCCGGACCGCCGGGCCGTGAGGCAGCTCAGCTGGACGGGCGTGAACGCGCAAGAGCGTTCAGCCGGGCATGAACGCAAGAGCGTTCAGCCGGGCAGGGGCATGAAGCCGGTTCTGAGCGCGTGAGCCCATTCCGGCCGGCCCGCCTGTTCGGCTTGCCTGGCGGCCGCCTCGTGGTCGTAGTCGACGGCGATGGCCTCGAAGCGGTCGGGTTGGCCGTTGCTGCCCAAGGTGACGATGCCGTAGCGCGCATGCGGCGAGCCCTGCTCGGAGACATGCGCCGGCGGTGTGGAATCCTCATAGGCAGGGCAGCCGATGCTGCCCGGATTGAAGATGACGGGACCATCGGGGACGCGGATCAGTTCCGCGCGGTGGCTGTGGCCGCACAGCGCGATGCGGCAAGCCGGGTCGAGCGTCTTCAGCCGCCGCCGGATCGCCGCCAACGGCGCACGCACCAGCTGGCCATTGACGATGGTATCGGCGAGATATTTCTCGTCATGGTCGGGACGGGCGTGGAAAGCGATGATTCCGGGTGCGATCTCCAGCGTCAGCGGCTGGGCGAAAAGCATCTGGCGCTGCGTCTCGGTCAGCCGCTCCTGCGCATAGACGTCGGAGGGCCACATGGTGTCATCGGCGGGGTCGGCGGCGACACGGCGGTCGTGGTTGCCGCGCACGGTCGGCAGGTTCAGCGCCTCCAACCGCGCAAATGTCTCGCGCGGCCAGAGCGGGCCGGAAACGCTGTCGCCGAGATTGACGGTCAGGTCGGCGCCGCCGCGCCGCTCCAGATCGTCAAGCACGGCGTCGAGCGCCAGCACATTGCCGTGGATATCGGCGAGGACGGCGATGCGCATTTCGGGAAGCTCCTGTGTGACGCCGCTTTTCCTTTTCCCCACGTTCGTGGGCGAGGAACCCAAGTTCTGCAAGGTCAGGCGTGCACTTCAATATCGTGGCCGCCGACCGCCGGCAGTGCCGGATCGTCGCCGGCGGCGGCGATGACGCTGTCGAGCAGGCCGGGGAAGCGGGCGTCGAGATCGGCGCGGCGCAGTGTGATCATGCGGTTGGTGCCGACCACCTCGGCGCGGGTGACGCCGGCCTCGCGCAATTTGGCCAGGTGGTAGCTCAGATTGGTCTTCGAGCCGAAATCGAGGAACTGGCTGCAGTTCAGCGGCACGCCTTGCTTGCTGGCGAGATAGCGCACGATGGCGAGCCGGGTCGGGTCGCCGAGCACGCCAAGCACGATCGGCAGGCTGATCTGGTCCGTATTGGGGTGTGGCAAGGTCATGGCTCGAAACTAAGCACAGTCGGGTCCGATTTCAACGCATCCATCATTGTTGGCCCGCACGCGGCCTTTCTCCGTCTGGCGCCGACCTGTGCTGACACAGGGCTGTCAGGAAGGTTCAGCTATTTTTCCCTGGCTTCATTGACATGATGCCCTATTGTGTCCAATTGTTCAATAACTTTTGAACTAAGGACATCCCGCCATGGACAAGCGCCTTTTCTGGCTCGCGCTCGGATCGTTCACGATCTCGACCGAAGGCTTCGTCATCTCCAGCCTTCTGCCCGACATCGCGGCGGATGCCGGTATCTCCATTCCGCTGGCCGGCACGCTGATCACCGCCTTTGCGCTCGCCTATGCGATCGGCACGCCGATCCTGGCGACGCTGACAGGCGAGTGGGACCGGCGCCGCGTCATCCTGTGGACGCTGGTGTTCTTCGTGCTCGGCAACGTCGCCGCTGCCTTGAGTTCCTCCTTCGAACTGCTGCTGGTCGCGCGCATCGTCATGGCGCTGTCGTCGGGCCTGTTCGCCGCAACCGCGCAAGGCACCGCGGTGGCGCTGGTCGATGACCATCACCGGGCGCGTGCCATCGCCGTCGTCGTCGGCGGCACCACGGTGGCCGTTGCGCTCGGTGCGCCACTGGGCGCGCTCGTTGCCACCGTTGCCGGCTGGCGCGGAACTTTTTTTGCCATCGCCGGCCTTGGCGCGCTTGCCGGCGCGATCCTTTGGTACCGGCTGCCGCGGGGCATCGTTGGCACCAGGCTGCCCTTGAAGCGCAGGCTGGGGGCAGCGCTGCGTCCCGGCGTGATGCCGATCCTGTTGACGACAGTGCTGGCGCTGATCGGCGCCTTCACCGTCTTTGCCTATGTCGCGCCGCTTGCCATCGAGGGCGGCGGTCTCAGCCAGATCGCGTTGCCCGGCATGCTGCTCGCCTTCGGCGTCGGCGCCGTCATCGGCAACATTGGCGGCGGCCAGGCTGCCGACCGGTTCGGCGCGACCCGCACCGTCGGCTGGTCGTTGGCGCTGAGTGCCGGCATGCTGGTCCTGCTGTCGGTCATCCCGACCTTTCTGCCGCCGCATATTGCCGGACCGGCGCTGATGGCGATGATGGTGCCGTGGGGCATCGTCGGCTGGGCCTTCCCGCCGGCGCAGGCCAGCCGCATCATCAAGCTGGCGCCCGACGCCGCACCGATCGTGCTGTCGCTCAATGCTTCGGCGCTCTATCTCGGCGTCGCACTCGGCGCGGTGGTCGGCGGTGCCGTGCTGCGCTACGGCGCGCCGGCCGATCTCGGCCTGGTCGCCGCGATCTTCCCGATCATCGGGCTTGGCATCGTGGTCGCCGGCCGCCGGGCGGCTCGGCCTGTAGAGATGCCTGCCGAGTAATCTCTTTGAAAGCCGTCGGCCGGCTCAGCTGGCCGGCGGCAGATCGAAATCGAGCGCGGCGATGTCATCCAGCGCCGCGCGCAGCTTTTCAGCCTTGTCCCTGCCGACGACATCCTCGAAACGCTGCTGGGCGATCTGCCACAGTTTCATCGCCGCCTCGAGCTTGGCCAGCCCCTGCGGCGTCAGCCGCACACGCTTGACGCGGCGGTCGTCCGGGTCGGCGAAGGTCTCGACATAGCCGTCGCGGATCAGTGGTTTCAGCGTATGGCCGAGCGCCGACAGGTCCATGATCAGCGACGCGGCGATGGCCCCCATCGCCGGCTCGTCGCCGATATGGATTTGGTAGAGCAGTCCCTGCTGTGTCGCCTTGAGGCCTGACGGATCCACCACATCATCATAAAACTTGCCGAGTTTGCGCGCCGCGCGGCGCAGCGCGGCGTTGTTGCAGAGCGTGAGGCCGGGCAAGCTGTCCTTTGACATGATGGTCCTTGGCGCCGGCGAATGACGCCCGGCTGCACCCCTCAAATAATCCCCGTCCGTATCATTGACAAGATAGTGGCATATGCCTACTTCGCAATTAGTGGTATATGCCACTAAATCAATCAAGCGGCTTCCGGCAATGCGGCAGATGCCACGGCGCCGGATCAGTCGAAACGAACCAGATCAGTCGAAGAAGGAACAGGACAATGAGTGGACAGGGCAACAAGGGCACGGCGGTCGTCACCGGTGCTTCGTCGGGCATCGGCGCGGTCTATGCCGACCGGCTGGCGGGGCAGGGCTACGATCTGGTGCTGGTGGCGCGGCGCGCCGACCGGCTGGAGGAACTGGCCGGGAAGCTGCGCCAGACCTATGGCCGCAAGGTCAGCGTGATCAGCGCCGACCTCTCCAACGACGGCGACGTCCGCCGCGTCGAACAGGCGATCGCCAGCGACGACAGCGTGACGCTGCTGGTCAACAATGCCGGCCTTGGCGGCCAGTCCGTGGTGGCAACCGCCGATGCGGACGCTGCCGAACGCATGATCAAGGTCAATGTCATCGCCCTGACGCGGCTGACCCGTGCCGTGCTGCCGGGGTTTTTGGCGCGCAACCGAGGTGCGGTCGTCAACATCGCCTCGGTGCTCGCCTATGAGACCTCGTTCGGCGGCATCTACAGCGGTACCAAGGCCTATGTCGTCAACTTCACCGAGGCTCTGCACCGCGAGGTCGAGGGTACGGAGGTGAAGGTGCAGGTGGTGCTGCCGGGCGCGACACGGACGGATTTCTGGGAGCTTGCTGGCAGCGATATCGACCAGCTTCCGAAGGAAATCATCATGAGCGCCGACGATATGGTCGATGCGGCCCTTGTCGGCCTTGCCAGGGGTGAAGCCGTCACCGTGCCGGCGCTCGCCGAGCCAGCCAAACTGGACATTTTCCTCGGTGCCCGGCAGGCCTTCTACGGCAGCCTGCACGCCGACAAGCCGGCAGCCCGCTACGCGGCTTGAGGGCCACCTCTGTCCCCCGCTCTGTCGCTACGCTATGCACACATCTTCTGTGACTGGCGTGACTGATCGGTGTGAGGCTTGATTGCCACGTGGTTCCCCCAATCCGTCGCTGCTTCGCAGCGCCACCTTTCCCCCCTCCGGAGGGAAAGGAAGGGAGCTTTGCTGGACGAGCGTTGACGGCAAAAAGCCTGGCGCCTTTCCTCTACCCCGTCGATCGGGGGAGAGGTGGCTCGGCGAAGCCGAGACGGAGTGGGGGTCGACCAGCGCCGCATAAGAGCTTTGTTGGGGCAAGCCCCAGGTTCTGCAAGGCCGCCGCGTCCCTACACCGTCCGCCACATCGGAATGATCGAGGCGGCCAGCACCAGTGCCAGCACGATGTTGAGCGCGCGCCATTGCCATTCGGTCTTGAGCAGCCGCGCCAGCACCATGCCGGCCACGCACCACAGTGAAAGCGAGGCGGCGGCCGCGAGGCCGAAGGTGGCGCCGAGCAGCAGCGCAAGTTGCACCGGTCCGCTGGCCAATGCCGCGAACGAAGCCGCGGCGCCTAGTCCCATCGCCCAGCCTTTCGGGTTCATCCATTGAATGCCGGCGCCGCCCAGAAAGCTGTTCGGCCTGGCCATGCTCACATCCAGATTGGGCGGTCCGCTGCGGCCGATCTTGATCGCCAGCCAGAGGAGATAGAGCGAGCCGACGACCTTCATGGCCAGTTGCAGCGAAGGCACGGCAAGCAGCAGACCGGCAAGCCCGGCGGCAGCGGCACCCGTGACGGTGGCGAGGCCGGCGGCGCTGCCGACCAGCAGGGGCACGGAACGGCGAAAGCCGAACTGCGCGCCGGACGCCGTAGACAGGGTCGTGGCGATGCCGGGCGTGGTGGTGGCGACGATGGCAAAAAGGATGAGCGGGAGAATGGGCTCGAGCATGCGGCGTCCTCTGTCAGAGGGCTGCGATCGTAGCTGCGTGCGAACTTCAGTAAATGCAATGTTTGCTATGGTCAGCATTAGGATAGATAATGCCACCCATGATCCGAAATCTCGACATGGCGCTGATCCGCACCTTCATCACCGTCGCCGACAAGGCCAGCATGACGGCGGCGGCCAATGCGCTGCACCTGACGCAGGGTGCTGTCAGCCAGCAGGTCAAGCGGCTGGAGGAGGCGCTCGGCTCCAGCCTGTTTACGCGCGACCGGCGCGGCTTGCGGCTGACGCGCGCCGGTGAACAGCTGTTCGGCAGGGGCAAGCGGTTGCTGGCCTTGAATGACGAGATCTGGGCCGAGATGGCTGGGACTTTGGTGGCCGGCCAGGTGCGGCTCGGCGTGCCCTACGACCTTGTCGGCACCTTGCTGGCGCCGGTGCTGAAGACCTATGCCGAGACCTATCCGCAGATCGAGATATCGCTGGTCTGCGCCTCGTCGCCGGAACTGACGGCTGCCCTTGCGGCCGGGACCATCGACCTTGCGGTGATCGAGGAACGCGTCGGCCCGTCGGCCGGTGAGTGCCTTGCCATCGACCGGCTGGTCTGGGTCGGTGCCAAGGGCGGCATTGCCCGCGCCAAGCGGCCGCTGCCGGTCTCGATCGTCGCCGATACCTGCGCCTTCCGTCCGGCGGTGCTGGCGGCGCTCGGTGAGCATGGGCTGGAGTGGCGCACCGTGTTCGAAAACGGCAACATCGACGCGACGACGGCGACGGTGCGGTCGGACCTTGCCGTCACCACCTGGCTGGCCTCCACCGTGCCGGCCGATCTGGACATACTGCCATCGGAGTCCGGCCTGCCGCCGCTGCCGAATTTTGCCATCAACCTGCATCTGCCGAGGCACGGTGTCGGGCCGGCGGCGCAGGAATTCGCGCGGCATATCCGCGACGGGCTGGCGCGGCGGCCGGTGGCTGCTTGAGCCAGGCAGAACTTGGGTTCCTCTCCCCCGTCGATCGGGGGAGAGGTGTCGAGTTGTCCGAACCGGATAGATAGGTAACAGAATGGACCGATAGCATGGGTGACAGTTTTCTTGCTGGTCGGGTATGTCTGTCTTGCGGCGGCGGCGCGATTGACGAGCGGCTTCCCCCACTCCGTCGCTGCTTCGCAGCGCCACCTCTCCCCCCTCCGGAGGGAGAGGAAGGGAGCCAACCTTTCTAAAGCTCGCGCCTTTCCTCTACCCCGTCGATCGGGGGAGAGGTGGCTCGGCGAAGCCGAGACGGAGTGGGGGTCGATCTTTCATCGTGGGGCGAGGAACCCAGGTCCTGCTACTTCCAGTTCTTGCGCCGTTCGAGCTCGGCCTCGGATGGCTCCCCTGTGACAAACGAGCCGACCTTGATCTCGCCTGATCGTTCGTAGGTCGCCATGATGACGCCGGTGCTGGTTGCCTGCGACTTGATGAGCTTGAAGGCGGCCGGCATCGCGCTGTCGCCGAACAGCCGCTTGCCCTTGCCCAGCAACAGCGGGAAGATCATCAGCCGAATTTCGTCGATCAGCCCGTTGGCGAGCAAGGTCTGGATCAGATCGCCAGATCCCTGGATGAGCAGGTCAGGGCCATCCTCCTGCTTGAGGCGGCGCAACGTCGCGACGATATCGGGTCCGAGCGCTTGCGTGTTCTGCCAGGTGAGGGTGTCAGGCCGATGCGTCGCCACATATTTGGTCGCGGGGTTGAAGGCATCCGCGATCGGATCCTTCTGATACGGCCAGTAGGCGGCGAAGATGTCGTAGGTTCTGCGGCCGAGCAGCAGGGCGAAAGGCTTGGAGAACAGTTCATCCATCGCCGCGCCCCCCGCCTCGTCAAAGTAATGGAAGGTCCAGCCGCCGAACTTGAAGCCGCCGACCGGATCCTCTTGCGGGCCGCCGGGCGCCTGCATGACGCCGTCGAGGCTGACGAATGTCGCCGAGATGATCTTTCTCATTCCAGTGCTCCCGTTCTTCGGTCCACGCCGTCGTGGCCGGACTTCAGCCCAAGGACGGGCGACGAGCCACCAGTCCGACATATAAATTTTGGCGAACCACCATCATTTGCGAGGCCCGGGGTGGAGATCTTCCGACGAGAACCAGACATCGCCCGATATGGCGGTGGCGGTGTCGTCCGGCGCCCTGTCCTGCACCAGCCAGATCGAGCGGCTGCGCGCGGCCTGCTCGCGCGTCGGGATCCTCGACGCTGAGTCTGCGAGCGAGGCGCCGACGCAGGGAATGAACCACGATCGCATGAACGGATCGCAGGCGAAGCCTTTTTCGGTGCGGATCACCATCACCGCCAGCGGGACGCGCTCGGCCGGGCGCCAGGGGAAGATCATGCGGCCGCCGGGCCGCAGCGCCTTCAGCCACCCTGCTGGTGGCGCTGCGACGCCAGCATTGACGTAGATGATGTCGGATGGCGGCAGGGGCGTCGTCACCGCATCGCCATGGACGACCGTTGCATTGCCATATGCTTCGAGATTTTTGCGCGCCAGATCGGCCAGCTTTTCGTCGAGTTCGAAGCCGGTGACGGTGCCGCCTGGTAAAACCAGCTTGGCCAGCACGGCGGTGTAGTAGCCGGTGCCGGCGCCGATATGAGTGACGGCCTCGCCAGGTTTAGGCGCAAGCTTTCCGATCCACATGGCATGCAGGAAGGGCTCGCCATTGTTGATGCCCTTGTCGTCGTCGAGCGTCACCAGCACGTTCTGGTAGACATGGGCCGGGTCGGCGCTCGGCGTCGTGACCTTGCCGTTGCCGGCGATGACCGTCCACGGCCCGGGACCGAGAAACGCCTCGCGCGGCACCTCGGTGAAAGCCGCTTCCAGGCGTGGGTCGGGCGAGCCGGCATGGGCGACCAGCAGCCGCGCGTAGAATTTCCTGATGTCTTCGATCCGGGCCATGCTGCGGGACAACATAGCGCGGATTGCCGATTTGTCGCGAGACTACCCTTGGCGCACGGTAGTCGATTTTCGAAGCGGAGCTTAGCCGATGCCGAACATGGTGTCGTAGAGCAGCTTGAAGTTGAGCCCCAGGATGACCGCGGCGACTACCCAGGCAAGGGCGGCGACGCCGCGCGGAATGGCGAGATTGCCCATCTTCTTCTTGTCGGAGACGAACTGCACCAGCGGGACGACCGCGAAGGGCAACTGCATCGACAGGATCACCTGGCTGAACACCAGCAACTGGCCGGTGCCCTTTTCGCCATAGAGCGCGGTGACGACCACCACCGGGATGATGGCGAGGCCGCGCGTCAAGAGCCGGCGTGCCCAGTTGGGGATGCGCAGGCGCAGGAAACCCTCCATGACGATCTGGCCGGCAAGCGTTGCGGTCACCGTCGAGTTCAGGCCGGAAGCCAGCAGCGCCACCGCGAACAGGATCGAGGCGATGCCAAGGCCGAGCAGCGGCGACAACAGCTCGAAAGCCTGGCCGATCTCGGCAACATCCTGATGGCCGGTGTTGTGGAAGGCGACCGCCGACACGATCAGGATGGCGGCATTGACGAACAAAGCCAGCATCAGGGCGATGGTCGAGTCCGTCGTTGCCCATTTGATGGCGTCGCGCTTGCCCTTTTCGGTGCGTTCATAGGCGCGGGTCTGCACGATCGAGGAGTGCAGATAGAGATTGTGCGGCATGACGGTGGCGCCGATGATGCCGATGGCGATGTAGAGCATCTCCGGGTTGGTAACGATCTGCGACGATGGCACGAACATGGCATGCAGGATCGAGCCTGCCGGCGGGGCGGCGACGAAGATCTGGATGGCGAAGCAGCTGAAGATGATGATCAGCAGCGCGACGACGAAAGCTTCGAGATAGCGGAAGCCCTTGTTCATCAGCAGCAGCACGAGGAAGGCGTCGAGCGCCGTCAGCATGGCGCCGCCGATAAGCGGAATGCCGAACAGAAGTTGCAGCGCGATCGCGGTGCCGATGACTTCGGCCAGGTCGCAGGCGATGATGGCCAGTTCGCAGGCAATCCACAGCACGAAGTTGACCGGACGGGGATAGTAGGCGCGGCAGGCCTGGGCGAGGTCGCGGCCGGTGGCGATGCCGAGTCGTGCCGCCAGCGCCTGCAAAAGGATCGCCATCAGGTTGGACAGCATGATGATGAACAGCAGCGTGTAGCCGAACTGCGCGCCGCCGGCGAGGTCGGTCGCCCAGTTGCCCGGATCCATATAGCCGACCGAGACCATGTAGCCGGGACCCATGAAGGCGAACAGGCGGCGGAACCAGACCCCCGAACTCGGAACGGCGATCGACGCGTTGACCTCGCGCAGGCTGGGCTCCTCGTCCTCGTCGGGCCTGGCGAACCGCCATGAGGAACGGGAGGCTGTGGCTTCGACTTCGGACATGGGGGAGGGCTTTCCGGGAGACTGGGCGATGTTCCCTTAAGCTATGCCATGGCTCAACATTATGCAATATGCTATATTTCATTGTCGGTGCTTTTTATTCTGCTGGCGGTATCGGGCGAACTCGCAATCGGAAGTCCGGTTGCACCTGTTGCGGAATGCAAATAAACGGCCTGAAGAATCAGAGCCCGTGCTATGAAAGCATGGATGGCAAATAGTCCTGGGAGGAGCGCGTATTGGCGCTGAAGAACAGACCGGTCCCGCGCGAGCCGCTGCTCGACGCCGAAATTCATTCGGAGGGCTTCCGGCAGCAGCGCGAAGCGCGCCGCAGCGCGCTGGTCGAGGATTATGTCGAGCTGATCGCCGACCTGATCGAAGACGGCAACGAGGCGCGCCAGGTGGACATCGCCGCACGCCTGGGCGTCGCCCAGCCGACAGTGGCCAAGATGCTGACCAGGCTGTGCGCCGACGGCCTGGTGTCGAGAAAGCCCTATCGCGGCGTGTTCCTGACCGATGCCGGCCGCAAGGTCGCGGAGCAAAGCCGCATCCGCCATCAGACGGTGGAAGCCTTTTTGCGCTCGCTTGGTGTCAGCGCCGAGACGGCACGCATCGACGCCGAAGGCATCGAGCACCATGTCAGCGCCGAGACGCTGGAAGCTTTCCGCAAGGCGATGACGGCGCGCTGAGCCGCCAGATTTCCGGCGCTGCCGGAACCGTCGCACGCCGGGCACGTTGCTCCCGACAGCGCGCGTTTTGTCGCGCGAACGGAGGAAGCGATGGGCATCGAACAAGCACCGACCGCAAAGGGCAAGCAGGCGGCCGCGGGACTGAAACGGGCGGCGGCGAGGGACGAGCGCAAGACCGAGGCGGAAACCGGCCGTCCGCTTAAAAAGGGCGCGGCGCGTTTCGAGGAACGGTCGAAGAGCTCTGACGGCAAGAGCGCCGGCGCCAAACAGGAAGATTAGGCGTCTGACGTGATTGGCTGCAGGCCAAGGCCGCTGTTGGACGTGGTTTACGTCCTTTCTTGCGGCAGTGTCTATCGCCCTCCGCTATGGCTGCGGGCGTTCGAGCCTTTTGAAAGGTCCAGTGGACCTTTCAATTTGCCTGCGGCAAACCGTTCCCTCACTCCCTGACATCCTGCACCCAGCTGCGCGGGTGGCCGTCGACGCGGAACTGGAAGATGAAATAGGGCGGGATGCAGGTGCCTTTGCCGGCTTTTGCCTGCACCAGATCGTCATAGCCTGCGGTGCAGATATAGTCCTCGCGGCAGGGATGCGCCTTGTCGCAGGCGCGCAGGCCGGCGGTCTTGGTGAATTCCTTCGTGCAGAATTTGTGGTCCTTGCCCGACGCGATGCAGTCGTTGAAGCCGGTCTTGGCCAGACGTCCGCACGTCGCCTCGTCGGGAAGCTTGTCGCAGCTCGCCTTGCGCAGCATGCCACCGGGAAAGCCGCCGGTCTTCTGCTGCGGATTGTCGTAGCGCTGGCGCGCCGCGCCATAGCCGGCGAGCTTGACCGGCGGCTTCTTGTCCCGCGCCGGGTCGATAGCGCAGGCCTTGGCGGTGGTCGGCGAGATGCGGCAATATTGGTCGCTGCCCCAGCTCGACATCCTGATCTCGCCGAACTCGACGGGATCACCGACCGCGGTGCCCGCGTCACTGACGCAGGTGCCGAAGCCCGGATGGATGGCGCTTTCGTGGACACCTGCGCAGCGCAGGCCCGCACCGCAGTTCCAGTCCTTGAAACTTGCATCCTCGCCGCGATAGCAGATCGAGCCCCAGCCATTGTAGAGGTCGGTGCCTTTCAGCGCCTCGGCATATCTGGCGTCCGGACGGGCGGCGAAGCCGCGCGTAAAGTCCGGGTGACTGCCGGCGGCGAACTGCTCGACGATGGCGCGGCGGCGCGGCAGGTCGGCGAAGAACACAGCCGAGCCCGGCACGAAGACGGCGTTGCGGCGCGGCTCGCTGGCCGGATCGGCGCCGGTGTAATGAAAGCCGGCAATGCCGCGCGTCTGATGGCAACCGGTGCAACTCATCTCGTTGAGCCGCAATTTGAAGCCGGCCGCCGACTTGATGGTGGCGAGCGTATTGCCCCTGGCGACGTAGTCCTTCAGCGCCTTGTCGATGTCGGCGTCGTCGACCAGCCCGTAGACGATGTTGTTCTGCGACCGGCTGAGGCCGCCGGGTGCGACGGAGACGGCGCTCCTGGCCAGGAATTTTTCATCGATGACCAGCCGGCCGTGATCCAGATCGTAGACGTTGCGGTCGGTGAGCAGCCATCTGGCAAAGGACGGCTTGTCGGCCAGCACGGTGGCGCGGTCGATCTGGTTTTCCATCTTCGCTTCATAGAAGCTGGACGTCGCCGGATCCCATTTGAAGATCTTCAGGAGGTATTCGGCATGACCGCCGAAATCGCGCCGCGTCGAGGCAGACAGGCGCAGCACCTGCATGTTGAGTTCGAGTCGCATGATCTGCGACGAATTGAGCATGGCGCCCGACAGCGGCCCCTCGTCGGAGCGCAGCCAGGCGGCAAGCTGGTCGGGCGGCAGGTCCTTTTTTCCGGCTGCCAGCCAGCGCTGGGCAATATCGGCGCAGGACACATCGGTGGCGCCTGGCAGGTCCTTGGAGGCGCGCGCTTGTGCCTGCCTGGGTTTGGCGTTGAACACCAGGCTCATGGTCAACGGCAGCCGCGAGGAAATGCGCTGGCCCGCCTTTCCCTTCACCGGCTTTTCAGCGATCGAATAGTGGAAGCGGTAGATCAGCCGGATCTCGCCGCATTCGGTGTGGCCGAGATAGCCGCGGTCCATGCGGTTGACAACGCCGGTGAGGTCCAGCGTCGAGCCGTCGTCGTCGATGTATTTCGGATTGAATTTCTGGCTGGTGTCCTTCGATCTGGCCATGTCGGCGACATAGGGGTCCGGACTGGTCTTCGGCTCGTCGGCGATCTGCTGCTTGACTGTGTCGCGCACCGTCGCCAAAGCCGGTACCGAGAACAGACCGCGATTGTCGACCTCGCGGGTCAGGCCGAGCGCTGGCCCCAGCAGGCGGCTGATCGACAGTCCGCCGCGTTCCAATGCCTGCAAAGTGGCGGGGTCGGTGACGGCAACGCTGGAATCGAGCGTCACCGCGCCGGCTACCGGCGTGCCGAGGCAAAACAACGCCGCAATCAGCGACAGGAACGAACCGATCGTCTTCAAGCCCAATACATCCCCCATCCACGAGCAATGCTACAGGCCTTGCGCACTCTCGGCCAGAGCGGTGAGGCCGTCATGCCAGAACCGCCGCGGTCTGGAAAAATGCTGTGACTTGGAGCAACCATTGAGATAGTTGTTTGTTGGGTTGAGCCCCGCAACAACGGGGAAGTTTGCAGCGCGAGGAGTTGCCATGCTCTGGAGAGGCCGTCGTCAGAGTGACAATATCGAGGACGACCGCAGCGGCGGTGGCGGGCTCGGCGGCGGCGGTGGCCAGTTCCGCATTCCGATCGGCGGCCGCACCGGTGGCGGCGGCAGCATCTTCCTCGTCATCCTGGTGGTGCTGGCCGGATGGTATTTCGGCTTCGATCCGTCGACGATCCTGGGTGGCGGCGGCGGACTGGCGCCGGGCGGCGGCGGCCAGATTACCGAGGACAGCGGCTCTGCTACGCCCGCCAATGATGAGATGAAGCAGTTCGTGGCGACCGTGCTGGCCGAGACCGAGGACACGTGGACCGGGATCTTCAAATCGCAGGGGCTGACATATGAGGACCCGAAGCTGGTGCTGTTCAGCGGCCAAATCCGTTCGGCCTGCGGCTCGGCATCGTCGGCCGCCGGGCCGTTCTATTGTCCGGGCGACCACAAGGTCTATCTCGATACAACCTTCTTCCAGCAACTCGACCAACAGTTCGGCGCCTCTGGCGACTTCGCCCAAGCCTATGTGATCGCGCACGAGGTAGGCCACCACGTGCAGAACTTGACGGGCATTATGTCCAAGTTCAACCAGATGCGGCAAGGCATGGACCAGGCGGAGGCCAACCAGATGTCGGTGCGCATCGAGCTGCAAGCCGACTGCTTCGCCGGCGTGTGGGCGCATTTCACCGGGCAGAAGGGCATCTTGGAGCAGGGCGATTTCGAAGAGGCGCTCAATGCTGCCCAAAAGATCGGCGACGACACGCTGCAGAAGAAGACGCAGGGCTATGTCGTACCGGAAAGCTTCAACCACGGCACCTCGCAGCAGCGGCAGACCTGGCTGGCGCGTGGTTACAAGAGCGGCAAGCTGTCGGATTGCAACACGCTGAGTGGGCCGATCTGACCAGACCGTTTTCAAGCTTCACCTGCCGGCGATGTTGTCGTCAGGGGGTGTCAGGATGACCAGATTCGGCCTGTTCCCGCATTGTTCCTTGCCGCGAGCTCGCCTATAAGCTGCGTCCGCCTGCGCCTGAGGGCGAGCAGAGGAGCTTGACCCAGCATGATCGACCCCAAAACCGCCAGACGGGGCCTTGCGCTCGTCTTCACCACGCTGCTGCTCGACATTATCGGCTTCGGCATGATCATGCCGGTGCTGCCGGCCTATCTCAGGGAATTGACCGGGGTCAGCATCAGTGGCGCGGCGATCGAAGGCGGCTGGCTGTTGTTCGTCTATGCGGCGATGCAGTTCGTCTTCGCGCCGATCATGGGTGGCTTGAGCGACCGGTTCGGGCGGCGGCCGATCCTGCTCGCATCGGTGCTGACCTTCTCCATCGACAATCTGATCTGCGCGGTCGCCTGGTCCTACCCGATGCTGTTCATCGGGCGTGTGCTGGCCGGCATTTCAGGCGCCAGCTATTCGACGACTTCAGCCTTCATCGCGGATATCTCGAACGATGAGAACCGGGCAAAGAATTTCGGCCTGCTCGGTATCGCGTTTGGCGTCGGCTTCGTCATCGGGCCGGTTCTGGGCGGGCTGCTCGGCACGTTCGGGCCGCGCGTGCCATTCTATTTCGCCGCCGGGCTCGCCTTCGTGAATTTCCTCATTGCGTTGTTTTTCCTCCCGGAAACGCTCGATGACAAGCATCGCCGCCGCTTCGAGTGGAAACGCGCCAACCCGGTCGGCACGCTGCTGCAGATGCGCCAATATCAAGGCATCGGCTGGATCGGGCTTGTCTTCTTCCTGATGACGCTCGGACACATGATGTATCCGGCGGTCTGGTCGTTCGTCTCCAGCTACCGCTATGGCTGGAGCGAGCAGCAGATCGGCTTCTCGCTCGGCGCCTTCGGCCTGTGCGGTGCGATCGTCATGGCGACGGTGCTGCCGCGCGTGATCCCGAGGCTTGGCGAGTGGAAGACGGCGGTCATCGGCCTGACATTCACGGCAGCCAGCGCCTTCGGCTACGCCTTCGCGTCGCAAGGCTGGATGATCTATGCGGTGATCGTCGTCGGCTGTCTGGAAGCGCTGGCCGATCCGCCGCTGAGGAGCCTCGCCGCCGCCAAGGTGCCGCCCTCGGCACAAGGCGAGTTGCAGGGCGCGATGACCTCGATCTTCTCGATCACCTCGATCATCACGCCGCTGCTCTATACGGCGATCTTTTCCTGGTTCACCGGGCCAAGCGCGCCGGTGACCTTCGGCGGTGCGCCCTATCTGGTCGGCGCATGTTTTCTGACGCTGGCGGTCATCGTCTTCGTCACCAAGGTGGCGAGGCCCGCGGCGCGCGCAAATGTCTCCGCCGGCGTCGCCGAAGATGGAGCGCAGGTGTGAGCCACAGCCGCATTGCGCTCACCTGGGAGGGCCATCCCAGAAGCCAGCGAGGGCCGGGCGGTGGCTTGGACATTCCGATGCGTTCGCTGTGAAGCGCCAATCGTCCTGACGCTTGCGCCGCCCCTTGTATCTGCACGAGATGATTATGTGCGATGGAAGCGATTGAGCCTCGGGCCGGATGGCCATCCGGCCCGAGGCTTGGCGAAGTCGCCCGCTGCCCCTCCGGCTACAACCGTCAATG
>NZ_JANIFC010000010.1:0-294650 GCF_024518615.1 Mesorhizobium sp. SEMIA396 | reverse complement strand
CCAAGCCGGCCCGCGCATGAGGCTCAATGCCTCTTGTCAAAATCTCCTGACACAAACAGTCCAAGACACTTCAATCACATAACAAAAAACCCCGCCGAAAATCGACGGGGTTTGTCAGCAGTCTGAAAGCCCCGGAAACGGGGCTTTTTTCGTTTGCAAGGAGGAGGGGCATGAGCGGCCAGATCATCATCCTGAACGGTGCGCCGCGATCGGGAAAAACAAGCATCGCCAGAGCTGTTCAGGAGCGCTTCGATGGCGTCTGGATCAATCTCGGCGTCGACGTTTACGAGCAGGCTACGCCGGCACGCTATCGGCCCGGGATAGGATTGCGGCCCGGTGGCGAGCGTCCGGACCTTGAGGCCCTCGTGCCCGGACTATACGCCGCGCTCTACGAATCGATCGCCGCCCACAGCCGGCTGGGGCTGAATGTCGTGGCGGATATCGGCCATCACGACGCCTATTCGAGACCACTTCACATTGTGGCTGATTGCGCGCGCCGGCTTGTAGGTCTGCCGGTGCTGTTTGTCGGTGTTCGCTGCCCGCTGGAAATCATCATGGAAAGGCGTGCCGCCAGCGCGGCGGACAAGAGATATGTGACCGGCTCATCAGACGATCCGGTGCCGTTGCCCGTGCGCCTGTGGCAGGAGGAGGTCCACCGCCCAGGCGTGTACGATCTGGAAGTCGATACCTCGCTCCTGAGCCCGAAGCAGTGCGCGGATACGATCGCAGAGCAGCTTCGGCAAGCACCGTATCCAACAACGTTTCAGAAACTATCCAACCCATCCAGCGCGGCCCTTGAGCCGTTTTGACCGGCATGGCCGCCGCAGGCGGGTTCGTCCAGATCGGCGAATTTACAGCCTGCAAACGGCCGGCGATTGCATCGTGGAGCTCTCGATTTCAGCGGCCATGCGGTCCGGCGCGAAACGGGTCAGCAAATATCCGCACACCTTCCAGATCGCGATCATCAGGAATGCACCCGCATAGCCATCCAAGGCATAGTGCCAGCCAAGCACGACGGAACCGACCATAATGACGCCGGCGAATAACCACATCACAAGACCGGCCAGCCGAGACCGCCGTGTTGCATAGAGGGCGAACAGCACCGCCATCACAACGTGCAGGGATGGGAAGGCGGATATGCCGACGCTGCCGGTAGTTGCGCCGGTATAGCCACTCCACAGCATATCCTGCGTGCTGAGCGCCCAGATCGGATAGACGCGATCGGCAACGGCAAGTGCTTGCATGAGGGGGTGAAAGTCGTTGCCGAACCCCAATCGCTCGTAAAAGCAGGGGCCAGCCGACGACAGGCCCATCGCGAGGAAGAAGCCACCCAGCGTCCACACCGTCATGAAGCTCATCAGGAACTGGTGACGCAGCTTCGTATCCTTGCGTGTGATGCACACGGTGAAAACCGCGGTGATGAGCACGACGAACCAGAAATTGTACGCGATGTTGATGATCTTCAATGCAAGCGGCGACTGGACGACAAACCACAACCATTCGTGCGGGGCTCGACCGAAATGCAGGATGCGATCGGCGTGAGCCAATGCTTTGTCCCATGCGAACGGAGAGAGGATTGCAATGGCTCCCTTCAACACACCGATCGCGGATATGAAGGCAAGACCCGCACCCAGGCCATTCAGGCTGTTGGCAATGCGTTCGGCATCGCCAAAGAATCTACCCAGTGACTTGAGGAAGGTGTGCAGCGGTTCGGTTTCCCGCTGGACCAGCGCAAGGTGGAAAAGCGTCCCAAGTGCAAGGGCTGAGCCGCAAATCCAGAAGGCGATGAAAAGATACTCGGCGTATTCCGCCAGAACGCCGAAATCCGGCATGTTTCCAGTGTGCCACCCGACTGCGCTTGCCAGAAGCAGCGCAGCGGTAGCCATAGCGTGCAGCAGCCGGTGTCGCCAAAAGGCATCCGCCAAGATGCCAGGAAAAGCACGTCCGACAATAGCCCCCGTCAGTGGGGCCGATGCCGCAACCGAATGTTCCATGGTTTTGAAGCCCAGCTCGCCACGCCGTTACCATTTTACCGTGAGACGGTTCAATATTTCCTAATCAGACGATTAGAGTTGCAAACGGTTGAGTCCCGGCGCCGGCCCGCCCGGGCACTAGAATCGTCTTCTCGGCTGAACGGCGCTACCCGGTCCGCCACATCGGCTGACCTCGCGTTTCTCAATTTTCGAGTGCAGTCCGGATCTTTTCGGCATTTTCGGTCAGCACCTCCGGCTTCTCCATTCCTCCCGTGTGCGGCTTCAGCGGGATGCCGTCGAAGCGCGGAATGACATGTACGTGCAGATGATAGACGGTTTGCCCCGATGCCGGCTCATTGAACTGCATGATGGTGACGCCGTCGGCGCCAAAGGCCTTTTTCACCGCCAGCGCCACTTTCTGAACGACGCTCAAGAGATGGCCGAAAATTGACGGGTCGGCGTCGAGCAGGTTGCGCGACGGCGCTTTCGGCACCACCAGCGTGTGGCCCGGCCCCTGCGGCATCACATCCATGAAGGCGATGACAGCGTCATCCTCGTAGACCCGGTGCGAGGGAATTTCGCCGCGCAGGATCTTGGCGAAGATGTTGTCGGTATCGTAGGCGGCCTCGGTCATGGCGAACGCTCCGGATTGTGCCTTTCGTGTAGCGAAACGGTGGAAAATCGGCAAGACGATCGGACGAAGTCGGCCCTGCTCGTCAAGGCAGCCCTGTTGCTACTCCTCCAGATCCTTGCGGAACGGGGTGTGCTCTTCCAGATATTCGCTCATCCGCTCCACCTCGTGGCGTTCGCGCCTGAGGTAGTCGGCGACGGCGTTGCGCAGGCCGGGGTGCGCAATGTAGTGCGCGGAATGCATGATCACCGGCCGGTAGCCGCGCGCCAGCTTGTGCTCGCCCTGCGCGCCTGCCTCGACAACCTTCAGCTTGCGTTCGATGGCGAAGTCGATCGCCTGGTGATAGCAGACCTCGAAATGCAGGAAAGGATGGTCCTCGATGCAGCCCCAGTTGCGGCCATAGAGTGCGTCCGAACCGATGAAATTGATGGCGCCGGCGATATAGCGGCCATTGCGCCTGGCCATCACCAGCAGGATGTCGTCGGCCATGCGTTCGCCGATCAGCGAGAAGAATTGACGGTTGAGATAGGGCCGGCCCCATTTGCGGCTGCCGGTGTCCATGTAGAAGGCGAAGAAATCGTCCCAGGCCTTCTCCGTGAGGTCCTTGCCGGTCAGCCGATCGATCGAAATGCCTGGGGCAAGCGCTTCACGCCTTTCCTTCTTCATCGCCTTTCGCTTGCGCGAGGCAAGGGTGGCGAGGAAGTCGTCATAGGTCGAAAAACCTTCGTTGAAGAAATGGAATTGCTGGTCGGTGCGGTGCAGGAAGCCTGCCGCTTCCAGCACTTCCACATCGCTCTCTTGCGCGAAGGTGACATGCGCGGAAGAGACGCCGAGTTTTTGCGTCACCGCCTTCAGGCCCGCCGCGAGACCGGCCTTCACTTTGGCGCTGTCCTCGCCTTTGCTGACCAGCAGGCGAGGGCCGGTGACCGGGGAGAACGGCACGGCACTTTGCAGTTTGGGATAGTAACGGCCGCCGGCGCGCTCGAAGGCATCCGACCAGCCATGATCGAACACATATTCGCCCTGGCTGTGCGATTTGAGATAACAGGGCACCGCGCCCAGCAATCTGCCTTGCCCGTCCTCCAGCCTGAGGTGATGGCCCTGCCAGCCGGTGCGCCGCACGGCGCATCCAGAATCTTCGAGTGCGCTTAGAAAAGCGAAGGAAACCAAAGGATTGTAACTGGTTTCTGAATCTCCGCGCGCGGTTCCGGCAAAGCCGTTCCATTCATCACAGGTGAAGGCGCCAATGCCGGCGGCGACGCGGATCGAATAGTCAGCATTGGCCGTTTGTCCGTCACCCTCGTCGCCCTGATCCATGAGGCTTATTTAAGCTCCGTCCGGCCTGGTACAAGTCACGTTTCAGACACTCAGGCGACTTTGACCAGATCGGGCTCGAACCCCTCGAACGTCATCTGGTCGGCATATCTGAAGGTCAGGTCGACCGCCGGCTGGTCGTGCACCGTCCAGGTGATAACAGGCATTTTCAGCCTTTCGCGCACGAAGCTGACGAATGGGTTCGGCAGGTCGCCGGCCGCGTAGGAGGTGAAGGCGATGTCGTGCGCCAGCATGGCGAAATGCGCCTCGATCAGCCCGACGTCCTTGCCGTAGGCGGTGAGACCCCCGGGGATACCCGGCGCGTCTTTCGGAAAATCGCGGACCAGCCAGTGGTCGAACGACATGATCGCCGCCTTGCCCTTGTAGCGCTTGAGCATCTTGCCGACGCTTGCCACCAGGCCTTCGTCATAGCCGGGCGTGCCTTTCAACTCGACCACCAATGGCACGCGGCCGTCGACCAGGTGGAGCATTTCCTGCAGCGTCGGCACATGGTCCGCCGTGCCACCGACCCTGAGCGCCGCGAGTTCTGCTGCGGTGCGCTGCCAGACGAAACCATCCTGGCCGGTCAGGCGCTTGAGATCTCCGTCATGGATGATGACAGGAACGCGGTCGGACGACAGGTGGACGTCGCATTCGATGGCATAGCCGCGTTCGGCGGCCGCAGCGAAGGCTGACAGCGTGTTTTCCCAGCGCGTCTTGTTCATGTCGTGGAAGCCGCGATGGGCGACGGGCCGGGCGGTCAGCCAGGATAGGTCGGTCATATCTGTCCCCTGGCTCATTCGATTTCGAAGACGGCTTCGATTTCCACTGCGGCATTAAGCGGCAGGCAGGCGGTGCCGACGGCGGAGCGCGCATGCTTGCCACGCTCGCCAAGGGCCGCCACCAGGAAATCGGAGGCGCCGTTGGCAACCAGATGCTGCTCGGCGAACTCAGGTGTCGAGGCGACGAAAACGGTGATCTTCACCAGACGGCTAATCTTCTCGAGGTCGCCGAGTGCTGCCTTGGCCTGCGCCAGAATGTTGATCGCGCAGTATTTTGCCGCATCCTTGCCACCTGCGGTATCGAGATCGCGACCTAACAGCCCGCTCGCCTGCAGCTTGCCGTCCTTGAGCGGCAATTGTCCGGCGGTGAACAGCAGATTGCCGGTCCGGCAATAGGGCACGTAGTTGGCGGCGGGCGCGGCGGCGACGGGAAGCGTCACACCCAGATCGCTTAGCCGCTTTTCGATTGTTTCACTCATGGTATTTCCCTATTGCTTGGTGACGCCGCGCCGGCCGGGCCGAAATTGCTATTTTTGCCTCGCTTCCGCCACGACTTTTTTTAAGCTGGACCATCTTTCCCTGCGGCCTGCCATCAGTCGCGACGATCGGAGTACCTCATGCGCGCAACGCGCCTCGCATTCCATGCCGTCCTGTTGTCGGGGGTCTTCTCGATAGGCCCTGCCTTCGCAGCGCCGGCGTTGCAAGCCCACCGCGCCGTCTACGATCTTACCTTGAAAAAAGCGTCCGATCAGTCCGGCATCACAGGCATATCCGGCCGCATGGTCTATGAGTTCAATGGCTCGGCCTGCGAAGGCTATACGGTGAAATTCCGCTTCGTCACCCAGATCGTCACCGCCGACAACACCAGGCTGACCGACCAGCAGACGACCACTTTCGAGGACGCCGAAGGCAAGACATTTTCGTTCGTGACAAAATCCTTCGTCGACCAGAATCTCGACAAGGAGGTCAAGGGCATCGCCACCAAAGAGACCAAGGGCCTGAAGGTCGACATCGACAAGCCTGAAAAGAACAGCGTCGAGCTGGCGACAACCCAATTCCCGACCCAGCATCTGGTCGAGCTGATCGGCAAGGCCGAAAAGGGCGAGAATTTTTACGAAACCAACCTGTTCGACGGTTCCGAAGACGCCAACAAGGTGATGACCACCACCGTCGTGGTCGGCAAGAAAACCGATGCCGACAAGGCCGACCCGGAAGCTTCGGCACTGGCAAAGCTCGCTACCGACAAATACTGGCCGGTCGACATCGCCTATTTCGACGACACCAACAAGACGGGCGAAGAGGTGCCGGAATACCGTATCAGCTTCAAGCTGCATGAGAACGGCATCACCCGCGATCTCGTCATGGACTATGGCGACTTCTCGATGACCGGCAAGCTGGTCAACCTGTCGCTGTTCGACCAGACGAAACCCTGTCCCGCCAAATAGTGCCGGTCTAGGCAGTTGATTTACCACGACACGGCGTGGTCGTAACGATCGACTTGAACGTGCCGCAATCGTCTCTCAACCTCTCCCCGGCGTCCAGGCGCGAGGGGGATCAGCTTGAGCAGGATCGATACATTCGTGGCGCCGCGGCCCAACCCGGCACTGATCAGGGCCATGACATCCGTCAACCGGATCGTCATGCTCCGCGGCATTCCCGGATTTCGGGATATCTTGCCGTTCAATCGCCTGGCCGGTCTGCGCGGCGTCTCAAATGTCCGCCATATCGACTTTCCCCACGCCGACCTTGAGCGGCTGAAGGCCAGTTGCGGGGCAGGGAAGGCGACCTTCATCACGCCCAATCATCCCGAGTTCTTCACCGACTGGATGATCGATAAGGAAATCGTGTCGCAGGTCAGCCCGCTCACGGCCTCATGGGCAACCAATGGTGTCGTCAACGGCCTTGGCCGGCTGATGCAGAAGTTCTGGCTGGCCAACAACCTCATCGCTCAGATTCCCGGCAATAGCGGGGCAGCCAAGGAACACTCCATCGCCTGGGCCTTGAAAGGCCATGGCGTGCTGCTGCATCCCGAAGGCGGCGTCGGCTGGCATGCCAATGTCGTTGCGCCTTTGCTGCCGGGTGCCATCGAGATGGGGCTGGAGGCCCTCAAGCGCGGCCGGGCCACGGATTCCGATTTCAAGGTCTGGATCGCGCCAGTCGTGTGGAAGCTCGCCTTCACCGGGAATGTCGAAGCGGCGCTGGCGAAGGAATGCGCTTATGTCGAGAAAAGCCTGAAAATAGAACGCCTTGCGACCGACACGCTGCCGCAGCGCATCCACCATGTCTATTCGGCGCTGCTGGCCCGCGATGAAGCAGCATCGGGCATGCCATCCGACGAAGGCGCAACCTATGCCGAGCGCCAGCAGGCGTTGGTTGCTGAACTCGGCCGCCGACTCGGCGAAAGCATCTCATTCGACGCTGCCATAACCGACACCGCAGAGCTTCTGCGGCGTGCGCGTCGCTGGCAACGCGAAAACACCGACGATACGGAACGGCAAAGCCAGGTCCGCGCGCTCGCCGATAGGGTTCAGAGGCTGCAGCGCATCGGACCCTGGGCCTGCGCCAATCCGCGCATCACCCAAGAGCAGATCGCCGAACATCTGAAGCGGATCCGCAACGACTATTGTCGAGGCGGGCTGCGCGACACGATAAACCGGTTCATTCCGCAGCCGGCCGGGCCGCGTTGCGCCCACATCCGGGTGCCGGAGGCACTGGGCTTGCATGAGCATGCGGGCTCGATCGACGATGCGGTTGCCGAACTGCACCGTCGCATGCAGGATACGGTCACCAACATTGTGGCCGAGCTTGCGGCCAATGGCGGCTTCATTTTCTATCCGAATCCATTCTATCGTCCCTGACATCCTGACGGGCCACGTGGCCCGCTGTGGTGGAGGATGGAAGGCAAACAGCAAGCTTCATGGCGGTCTATGTCGACGCAGCGATCTGGAACTGGGCCGGCCATCGCTGGTGCCATCTGTTGGCCGACGACACCGACGAGTTGCATCGCTTTGCCGCCCGGCTCGGCGTCAAGCGCTCATCCTACCAGGGGCCGCCCAAGACATCGGCGCCGCATTATGACATAACCGGCTTCGAGCGCGACCGTGCGGTGCGGCTCGGCGCCATCGAATGCAGCCGCGAGGAGATCGTCGCGGTCTTCCGGCGAGTGCGAGTGCCGAACGGGAAGATAAAGCGCTGACGGCAGGGCGCGGATCGTCGCACGCCGCATCACAGATCCCGCGGCGCTTGCGTTTATCGCGCATCCCCTCTATATGCGCGCTCATTCCACACACGGACTTTGGTGTCTGCCCGGGAGAAATCCGGCTGAAACCTCCGGTGGCGTTCGAGGACAAAGTCCAAAAATGCCTGTGTCCGTGGAGGCTAACCGGAAAGGAACTTTGAATGGCACTGCCTGATTTCAGCATGCGCCAGCTTTTGGAAGCTGGCATTCACTTCGGCCACCAGACCCACCGCTGGAACCCGAAGATGGCACCCTACATCTATGGCGCCCGCAACAACATCCACATCATCGACCTGTCGCAGACGGTGCCTTTGCTGCATCAGGCGCTTAAGCAGGTTTCCGACACCGTCGCCAAGGGTGGCCGCGTGCTGTTCGTCGGCACCAAGCGCCAGGCGTCCGAGATCGTCGCCGATGCTGCACAGCGTTCGGCTCAGTATTATGTCAACTCGCGTTGGCTCGGCGGCATGCTGACCAACTGGAAGACGATCTCGAATTCGATCCAGCGCCTGCGCAAGCTCGACGAGATGCTGGCCGGCGAGGCGCAAGGGTTGACCAAGAAGGAACGCCTGAACCTCGACCGCGAGCGCGAGAAGCTCGACAAGGCGCTGGGCGGCATCAAGGACATGGGCTCGACGCCCGACCTGATGTTCGTCATCGACACCAACAAGGAAGCGATCGCCATCCTCGAGGCCAAGCGCCTCGGCATCCCGGTCGTCGCCATCATCGATTCGAACTGCGATCCGGACAAGATCGACTTCCCGATCCCCGGCAATGACGACGCGGCCCGCGCCATCCAGCTCTATTGCGATCTGATCGCCAAGGCTGCGATCGACGGCATCGCCCGCCAGCAGGGCGCGCTCGGCGTCGACATCGGCGCTTCGGTCGAAGCTCCGGTCGAACCCGCGCTCGACCCGGCTCCGGCCCCGGCGTCGGAAGCTCCCGAAGCTTGATAATCGAAGGCCGGTTGCGGCCTTCATCTTTCTCATATTCTGGCACGCTAAACAGACGCACCATCGAATACCGATGGTGCGTCGGTGCATTTAAAACAAAGAGGCGACAATGAGCATTTCGGCTGCACAGGTCAAAGAACTCCGCGACTTGACCGGCGCGGGCATGATGGATTGCAAGGCCGCGTTGACCGAGACCAACGGCAACATGGAAGAGGCCGTCGACTGGCTGCGCAAGAAGGGTATCTCCAAGGCCGACAAGAAGGCTGGCCGCACCGCGGCTGAAGGTCTGATCGGCGTCGACAACGGCGTGCGCGAAGCTGCCGTCGTGGAAGTCAATTCCGAGACCGACTTCGTGGCCCGCAACGCCGCGTTTCAGGAAATCGTCGGCAACGTTGCCAAGGTTGCGCTGGCCTATGGCACGACGGAGGTTGTGGCCGCCGCAAAGTATCCAGGTTCCGACAAGTCTGTTGCCGACACCATCAAGGACGCTGTCGGCACCATCGGCGAAAACATGGGCTTCCGCCGCTCGGCCAAGCTCACCGTCCCGCACGGCGCTGTCGCTACCTACGTCCACAACGCGGTTGCCGACGGCCTTGGCAAGCTCGGCGTGCTGGTCGCGATCGAGACCACGGGCAATGAGCATGCAGCCAACGCCTTTGGCCGCCAGGTGGCCATGCATGTTGCCGCCACCAACCCTCTGGCGCTGACCGCAGAGCAGATCGATCCGGCCGCGGTCGAACGCGAGAAGGCGATCTTCTCCGACCAGGCGCGCCAGTCCGGCAAGCCGGAAGCGATCATCGAGAAGATGGTCGAGGGCCGTCTGCGCAAGTTCTACGAGGAAGTCGTGCTCCTGAAGCAGGCCTTCGTGCTCAATCCCGACATCACTGTCGAGAAGGCGCTGAAGGATGCCGAGAAGGACATCGGCGCCCCGGCCAAGATCACCGCCTACCTGCGCTTTGCGCTGGGCGAGGGCATCGAGAAGGAAGAGACCGATTTCGCCGCGGAAGTCGCTGCAGCGGTCAAGAAGTAAGCTGCCAAGCAGCTTTTCGGCTCAGGCAACTCGGCCGGGCGCTCGCGAGGGTGTCCGGCCGATTTCTTGTGTGACGTCGACAAAGGCGCGCAGCTTCGGTGCCATTGCCGCCCGGCGCGGAAAGTAGAGAAACAGGCCTGGTTCCTCGATTGCCGACTGCGGCAACACCTGGACAAGCCGACCAGCGGCCAGGTCGGCGCGCACCAGCGGCTCGAACACATAGGCCAGTCCCATTCCCGACAGCGCCAGGTCGATCGCGGCAAGCGAATCGGTGACGATGGCGGTGCCGCGCGTTTCCACGGCCACGTCCTTGCCGTCCTCCGTCAAATCCCAACGATAGACCGCGCCGGATCGCACCAGACGGTAGCCGATGCAATTGTGGGCGGCGAGATCGGCCAGGCTGTGCGGGCGGCCATGCCGGCCGATATAGGCTGGTGACGCTACGATGATCACCTGGAATGGCGGGGTCATCCGGATCGCGATCATGTCCTGCGCGATCATTTCGCCAAGTCTGATGCCGGCGTCAAAGCCTTCGCTGACGATATCGACCAATCCTTCATTGGCAAAGATTTCCACTGTCACATCCGGATAGCGCTCGGCCATGGCCGTCACCACCGGCGTCACCGCCATCGGGACGGCGATATGTGATACATTGATTCTGAGCAGTCCCGCCGGGCGACCCTTGATGCCGCGGATACGCTCCATCCGCTCGGCGATATCCTGCAGCGCGGGCTCGGCCGTCGCGACAAGCGCCTGACCGGCCTCGGTCAGCGATACGCTGCGGGTCGTGCGGGCAAAGAGCGGCTGGCCGATGCGCTCCTCCACAAGGCGTACAGCGTGGCTGACCGCCGAAGGGCTCATGCCGAGTTCGGCAGCGGCAAGCGCAAAGCCGCCTCGCCGCGCCACGGCGACGATAACGGGAAGGTGGCTGAGCAGGTCGCGATCCATTCATGCATAATATCGCATAGTCCATGCGAATAATGCAATCTTTTCGATGCCGGCCTGTTGGCCCACATTGTCGCCAGCAAACCGGCGACGGGCCGATGCGCAAAGGAGAAGAGACATGAATGCATTGAGGTATGCCACCTTCGCGGCGGGTATCGCGCTGGCGCCGGTCGATGCCGGCGGAGCCGAATCGTCCCCTGAAATCACGCTCGCCGATGAGCGCGCCGTCATACGCATCGCCGATGCCATCGACCGCGCGGTCGATGCCCAGGATTGGCGGCTCGCCCGTAGTTACTTCGCCGACCGCGTCACCGTCGACTTCAGCAGCCTGAGTGGGCAGCCTGCGGCCACCATCGCGTCGGACGACCTGATCGGGACCTGGGCCGCCAACCTCAGGGGCAACAAGACCAGCCTGCACCTGCGCACCAACCATCAGGTCGCCATCGACGGCGACGCCGCGACTGTCTCCTCCAACGGCTACGCCTGGAACCGGATGGAAGGCAATGGCGAACCGCTATGGGAAGTCTGGGGCACCTACGAACACCACCTGACCCGTTCGGGAGCCGACTGGAGCGTGGACGGCTTCACATTCCGCATGACGCATGAACGCGGCAACCCGTGGGTCAAGACGACCCCCGGACAGGATCGGCATTGAAGATTGGATCAGGATCGGAGCGACATCATGACCATGCCCTTCTACACCCTTGGCAGCAGCGGGCTTCGTGTCACCCGGCTGGCGCTCGGAACCATGACCTTCGGCACCGAATGGGGCTGGGGCGCCGACAAGGAGACGGCCCGCGCCCTGGTCGATGCCTATGTCGAGGCAGGCGGCAATTTCTTCGATACGGCCGATGCCTATACCGGCGGCACCTCCGAGACCTGGCTTGGCGAGTTCATAGCCGAACGCGGTCTGCGCGACAGAGCGGTGATCAGCACCAAGTTCAGCATGAATCTGGAGCAGGGCAATCCGAATGCCGGCGGCAACGGCCGCAAGAACATCATCCGCGCCGTCGAAGGCTCGCTGAAGCGGCTCGGCACCGATTATATCGACCTCTATGTCCTGCATGCCTGGGACAGGCTGACTTCACCGGAAGAGGTGATGCGAACGCTGGACGATCTGGTGCGCGCCGGAAAGATTCGCCATGTCGGTCTCTCCGACGTCCCCGCCTGGTACGCGAGCAGGGCGCAGTCCATCGCTGAGCAGCGCGGCTATGAACCGGTTTCGGCGCTGCAGCTCGAATATTCGTTGGTCGAGCGCAACATAGAGCATGAATTCGTGCCTTTCGGCACGCGCTATGGCGCCGGCATCATGGTCTGGAGCCCGCTGGCCAGCGGCTTGCTGAGCGGCAAATATCGTTCAGACACAATCAGCAACGCCGGCGGCAGGCTGGAGGCGATGCGCGGTTCGACCAATCCCGGCTTCCAGAAGTTCACCGACCGCAACTGGGCAATCGTTGCCGAACTGGAAAAGGCCGCCGGCGAGCTTGGCCGCGGCATGGCCCAAATCGCCTTGAACTGGGCGGCAACGCGGCCCGGTGTCGCTTCGGTGATCATCGGTGCGACGAGGCTCGATCAGCTCAGGGACAATCTCGGCGCGCTCGATTTCGAGATCCCCCAAGAGCTCCTGGCAAGGCTCGACGCAGTCAGCCTGCCGGTCACGCCGTTCCCGTACTCGTTCTTCGGTCCGGAAATCCAGGGCGGCCTTACCGGGGGCCAGGCCGTCGGCTGCAAGCCTGCGGGCTATTTCCCTGACCTGCTCATGGAAGGTGCATTTGCCGGCGTGAGTTGACAAAAGGCGAGAGAATTCCGGGAAGGGCGCCGCGTGACATCGCGGCGCCCTTCGTGTATCGGAACGCCATTGTTTCGGTGGCGCGCCTGCGCGAGAGCAGCCACCCGGAACGCGCCACATGCAAATGAAGAGGCCCAGATGACGGTGAAGCCCCTCTACCGACGTGTCTTGCTGAAAGCGTCGGGCGAAGCGTTGATGGGCGAGCAGCATTTCGGCATCGACGTGTCAGTGGTGGATCGCATCGCCGGCGACATCGCCGAGGCGCGTGCATTGGGCATCGAGGTCGGCGTCGTCATCGGCGGCGGCAACATCTTTCGCGGCGTGGCCGTTGCCTCCAAGGGCGGCGACCGTGTTACCGGCGACCACATGGGCATGCTTGCCACGGTGATCAACTCGCTGGCGCTGCGCACGTCGTTGAACAAGATCGGCGTCGACGCCGTGGTGCTTTCGGCGATCGCCATGCCCGAACTTTGCGAGAGCTTTTCGCAGCGCCAGGCGACCGCCTACATGAACCAGGGCAAGGTGGTGATCTTTGCCGGCGGCACCGGCAATCCATTCTTCACCACTGATTCGGCCGCGGCCCTTCGCGCCGCTGAAATCGGCGCCGACGCGCTGTTCAAGGGCACTCAGGTCGACGGCGTCTACTCGGCGGACCCGAAGAAGGATCCGAATGCGACGCGTTTCGAGCGCATCAGCCATGGCGAAGTCATAAATCGCGGCCTTTCCATCATGGATACTGCTGCGATTGCACTTGCGCGCGAAAACAACATTCCGATAATCGTCTATTCGATCCACGAAAAAGGTGGTTTCGGCGATATTCTGAGGGGCGGCGGCCGCTGCACGGTCGTCGCGGACGATTGATCGGCGGCCTGACCCGAAAAGGGAAGCCGGTTTTCGAAAGTTCGATTCGAAGACGGCCCCGAAGCAGTGAGCCCGCATTAGACGGGTCGAGGAGATAAAGATGAGTGGTGAGTACGACGATCTCAAGCGGCGCATGGATGGGGCCATTGCCGCGTTCAAGCATGATCTGGCCTCGCTGCGGACCGGTCGCGCCTCCAGCAATCTGCTCGATGCGATCCAGGTGCAGGCCTACGGCACCACCATGCCGATCAATCAGGTCGCCAACGTCTCGGTGCCGGAGCCGCGCATGATCTCGGTATCGGTATGGGACAAGTCGATGGTTGGCGCGGTCGACCGCGCGATCCGCGAATCCAATTTGGGGTTCAACCCGATCGTAGACGGCACCAACCTCAGGATTCCACTTCCCGAACTTAACGAACAGCGCCGCAAGGAACTGGTCAAGATCTCGCACACCTACGCCGAGAATGCCCGTGTCGCCGCGCGCCATGTGCGCCGCGACGGCATGGACTTCCTGAAGAAGGCGGAGAAAGACGGCGACATCAGCGAAGACGATCAGCGCAAGCGCTCGGACCAGGTCCAGAAACTTACCGACGAGACGATCAGCACCATCGACCACCTGCTTTCCGATAAGGAAGCTGAAATCATGCAGGTTTAGGGTCATGGCCGCCGGCTGACCCGAAAGCGAGAACATGGCAACGCCCGCGCATGTCGCGATCATCATGGACGGAAACGGACGCTGGGCCAAGGCGCGCGGCATGCCCCGTCTTGCGGGCCACCGTGCCGGTGTCGAGGCGCTGCGCAAGACGGTGCGCGCGGCACCTGGGCTCGGCATTTCCTACCTGACCGTCTATGCTTTCTCGTCGGAGAACTGGTCGCGGCCGAAGTCCGAGGTCAGCGACCTGATGGGCCTCTTGAAAATGTTCATTCGCCGTGACCTTGCTGAACTGCACCAGAGCGGTGTGCGGGTTAGAATCATCGGTGACCGGGCAGGGCTGCAGTCTGATATCAGGGGACTGCTCGACGAGGCCGAAACGCTGACGGCCGCAAACGAATCGCTGACGCTGGTGATCGCCTTCAACTATGGCGGACGAGACGAAATCGTTCGTACGGCACAAAAGCTTGCGGCGGCCGTGGCGCGTGGCGAACTCGACGCCGAGGCGATATCAGCCGAAAGCTTTGCCGGCGCGCTCGATACGCAAGGCATTCCCGACCCGGAACTGGTCATTCGCACCAGCGGCGAGCTCCGGCTGTCGAACTTCCTTCTGTGGCAAGCCGCCTATAGCGAACTCGTCTTCCTGCCTTGCTACTGGCCCGACTTCAGCCGCGAGCACCTTGCGGAAGCTTTGCGTGAGTTTGCTGGCCGCGAACGCCGTTTCGGCGGACTTGGGGGCCAGGACGTCGCTTCGCGACCGGCCGCGGGATGAGCAATCTTCAACTGCGTATCGTTTCGGCGATCGTGCTCGCCATCATCACTCTCGGCTTGACCTGGATCGGCGGTTTGCCGTTCCGGCTGCTGTGTGCCGTGATCGTAGCGGCGATCTTCTATGAATGGACCCGCATGTCGCGGCCAACCGGGGCAACGGGCCTTGGTTTCCTGCCGGAAGCACTGCTGGTTGTCTTCATTGGCGCCTTGATTGGCGGTCTGGCCGCCTCCTGGCTGCTGCCGCTTGTGGCGGCCATCGTTGCCGCAACGGCGATAGCCGCCTCGGTTCGCAAGACCGGACAATGGGATGCGAGCGGCCTTGCCTATGCCGCGGTTTCAGGCCTGTCGCTCGCCTTGCTGCGCGATGGCGATCGTTCAGGCCTCATTGCCATCCTGTTCCTGTTCGCTGTCGTCTGGGCCACCGATATCCTTGCCTATTTCGTTGGCCGAGCCGTTGGGGGGGCGAAACTGGCGCCCTCTATCTCGCCCGGCAAGACGCGCAGCGGCGCACTCGGCGGCGCTGTCGGCGGCGTCGTCGCCGGGCTGGTCCTCGCCGCAGCTGCCGGTGTCGGCAATCTGGCATTGCTCGGCCTGGTCGCGCTCGTGCTGTCGATTGTCTCGCAGGCAGGCGACCTGTTCGAATCCTGGATCAAGCGCCGCCATGGCCGCAAGGACTCAGGTGCGCTCATCCCGGGCCATGGCGGCGTCATGGATCGCGTCGATGGGCTTGTCGCAGCGGCATTCGCCCTATACGTCATCGGCTGGATTTCGGCGAACGCCGATCATCCGGCGCAGGGTCTGTTTCCCGTTTGAGCGATGTCATTTCAGGGTCCTTTGCGCGGTGCGCCTTGGATTCGCCCGGATTGGTGTCACAGTCACGGCGCAGTCTGCGCCGTGGAAGAATTTGAGGGTTTGTCTTGAACGAGATTCTTCACGCGCTTTTCAGCACAGAAGGCTTTGTCCTCGGCACGCTGGTGCCATTCCTCTTCGTGCTGACCGTAGTCGTGTTCGTCCACGAAATGGGCCATTACCTTGTCGGGCGCTGGTGCGGCATCGGCGTCAGGGCCTTCTCGATCGGCTTCGGCCCGGAACTCTTCGGCTTCAACGACAGCCACGGCACGCGCTGGAAACTGTGTGCGATACCGCTTGGCGGCTATGTAAAATTCGTCGGCGACATGAACGCCACATCGAGCCAGCCCACGTCGGAAGAAATTGAAACGCTGACCGAGGACGAGCGCAAGGTCGCTTTTCACACTCAGCCGATCTGGAAGCGCGCGGCAACGGTGGTGGCCGGACCATTGTTCAATTTCCTGCTGACGATCGTCGTCTTTTCCGTGCTGTTCACCGCCTATGGCCGCTATGTCGCCGAGCCCATGGTGGCCGAGGTGACCGCCGACAGCCCGGCGGCGAAGGCCGGCATCCTTCCCGGCGACCGATTCGTCAGTGTCGACGGCAACAAGGTCGAAACCTTTGGCGACGTCCAGCGCCTGGTCTCGGGCCGTGCCGACGACGCAATCACCTTCGTCATGTTGCGCGACGGCCAGGAGGTCACTGTGACCGCGGCGCCGCGGCTGATGGAACAGGAAGACGCGCTCGGCAACAAGGTCAAGGTCGCCGTGATCGGTGTCGTCAACAACAAGGAACTCGGTCAGCCGAGGCTGATCACCTACACGCCGGTCGGAGCGGTCGCGGCGGCGGTCGAGGAAACCGGTCACGTCATCCAGCGCACCGGCCAGTTCCTGCAGCGCTTTGTTGTCGGGCGCGAAGACAAATGTCAGCTGGGCGGTCCGGTGAAGATCGCCGACATGGCGGGCAGGGCTGCGAAACTGGGATTCGAATGGCTGGTGCAGCTGGTTGCACTGCTATCCGTTGGCATCGGAATTCTGAACCTTTTGCCGATTCCCCCCCTCGACGGCGGTCACCTCTTGTTCTACGGGGTGGAGGCTGTCATTCGCCGTCCGGTGTCGGAACGGATGATGGAAATGGCCTATCGGGCCGGGTTGCTTCTGGTGCTGTGCTTCATGGGGTTCGTTTTTTGGAACGATCTGTTTGGGTGCTGAAATCATGAAGAAATTTGGCTTCTGCATGGACGATGTTGAGACGCCGTTTACCATGCAAGGGGATATGAGTGACGCGAAAGCCACGCCGCAGGGTTAAGTAAATACAAATTAACCAGAAGCCTTGCGTGTAGGGAAAATCCGGTTAATACGGTAGGGGAAATTACCGCACGTCCGGTTTTCTCGCCGTGGGGACTACGAGAAAAGGTTATTAAGCCCGATGAAGGCAGCATCCAAGTTTCTAAGCGCCGCGTCCGCGGTGACCCTGTCCGCGGCCATGGTCGTGCCAGGCGCGCTCGCAGTGCAGTTCGTTGCCACATCGGCGGCTGAAGCCGCTGTCGTCAGCAGAGTGGAAGTGAGCGGCAACCAGCGTATCGACGCTGAGACCATCCGCAATTACATCACCATCAAGCCGGGCAAGGCTTTCTCCAGTTCCGATATCGACGGTGCGGTCAAGGCACTGTTCGGAACTGGCCTGTTTTCGGACGTGCAGATCAACCAGGTCGGCTCGACGCTGGTGGTCAAGGTCGCCGAGTACCAGGTGGTCAACCAGGTGCTGTTCCAGAACAACAAGAAGCTCAAGGACAATGCACTTGCGGCGGCGGTGCAGCTGAAGCCGCGCGGAACGTTCTCGCAGGCGACGCTCGATGCCGACGTGGAATCGGTCAAGGCTGCATACAGGCGCATTGGTCGTGACGATGTGACCGTGACCACGCAGGTTATGCAGCTTGGCGACAATCGCGTAAACGTTGTCTTCAACATCGTTGAAGGCGATCGCACGCAGATCGCGGCGGTCAATTTCGTCGGCAACAGTGCCTATTCCAGCCGCCGCCTGGCGGATATCATCAATACCAAGCGCTCGTCCTGGCTTTCCTTCGTCCTGCGCGACGACGTCTATGACGATGACAAGCTGCGCGCGGACGAGGAGCTGCTGCGCCGCTTCTACTACAATCACGGCTATGCCGACTTCCAGGTCGTGTCTGCTGTCGGCGAGCTCGACAGCGCGACGAACAAGTACACGGTCACCATCACCGTCCAGGAAGGCGACCGCTACACGTTCGGTGATGTCAGCGTCGAGAGCTCGATCCCTGAAGTCGACGGCAAGTCGCTGGAATCGGTGATCGAGACCCATAAGGGTGACGTCTACAACGCCAAGAACGTCGAGGATTCCATCATCGCGCTGACCGAGAAGGTGGCCGGTTCCGGCTATGCCTTCGCGCAGGTCACGCCGCGCGGCGACCGGAATTTCGAGAACCACACCATTTCGGTCGTCTACACGATCGACCAGGGCACCAAGGCCTATATCGAGCGCATCGAGATCCGCGGCAACGATCGCACGCGTGACTATGTCATTCGCCGCGAGTTCGATGTCAGCGAAGGCGACGCCTTCAACCAGGTGCTCATCCAGCGCGCGAAGAAGCGCCTGGAAAACCTGAATTACTTTGAGAAAGTCGACATCTCGACCGTGCCGGGCTCGCAGCCTGACCAGGTCGTTCTGGTGGTCGATGTGGTCGAGAAATCGACCGGCGAGTTCTCGGTGGGCGCTGGTTATTCGACCGGTGGCGACACGGCCGGTCCGTCGGTCGAAGGATCGGTGACCGAGCGCAACTTCCTCGGTCGTGGCCAGTTCATCAAGCTGTCGGCGGGCGGCGGCAAGAATTCACGCGACTACAGCCTGTCCTTCACCGAGCCTTATTTCCTCGGACGGCGCATCGCCGCCGGCTTCGACATCTTCAAGTCGACCAGGGAATACGACAACTACGACAGCGATACCACGGGTGCGACGGTGCGCTTCGGTCTGCCGATCACCGACAGCATCTCGACCCAGTTGGCGTACAACATCTCGCAAGAGAAATATGAGCTGGATGACAGCTGCGATGCAAATGGCGACGGGGTTCCTGATCCCGGTTGCAGTGTTTCCACGGCTATCCTGGACGGCATCGAACAAAGCCCTTGGATCAAGTCGTCGGTCAGCCTCGGGCTGGTCTACAACACCATCGACGATATGAAGAGCCCGCACGAGGGTATCTATGCCACCACGACCGTGGAAGTCGCAGGCCTCGGTGGTGATGCCAAGTTCGTGAAAGTCACGGGCCGCGGCAGCATCTACCAGACGCTGTCGGAGCAGTACGACCTGGTCGGGCTCATTTCAGGTGGCGCTGGCCATGTTGAAGGATACGGCAGCGATGGTCTGCGGATTTTCGATCAGTTCCAGAGCACCGATCGCATGATCCGTGGCTTCGCCTATGGCGGCATCGGTCCTGTCGATACTGCTACTGGCGACCATCTCGGCGGCACGACCTATTTCAATGCGTCGGCAGAGGCCCAGTTCCCGCTCCCGGTCATTCCGGAGAGCTTTGGCTTGCGTGGCGCGGTCTTCGCGGACGCGGCAACGCTCTATGGAAGCAAGGTCGACACCGCTGGCGTCACTCAGGACTCGGTCGGCATGAAGTTGCGTGCCTCGGTCGGCCTCGGCCTGATGTGGGCATCGCCATTCGGTCCGATCCGTATCGACTATGCGATCCCGGTCAAGAAGGAAGCGCGCGACGACGTGCAGGAATTCAACTTCGGCATATCGACCCGCTTCTGATCGGCGGCCAACGATGCTCCCGGGTCCTCAGGGTCCGGGAGAAATGTTCCGACCTAGCTGGATATAGCTTCTGGAATGACCGATCCGGTGTTCTTCGCGCCATCACGCCGGTATACGGCGGGCGAAGTCGCGAATCTGACCGGCTCGGTGCTCGTCGATTCCGGCCACTCCGATATTTCGATCGAAGCACTCGCGCCTGCCAGCGAGGGCGGCGAGAATGCGCTCGTCTTTGTCGATGGCAAGCGTAATTCCGCGCTGATGCCGTCGCTGCGGGCAGCCGCGGTCCTGTGCCCGGCGGAATTTGCCGGCAAGGCGCCGGCAAGCGTTGCCGTTCTCATTCATCCGCGTCCGCAACAGGCCTTCGCGCTGATCGGGCGTCTGCTGTTTCCGAGGGCGGCGACACCAGGGCCAATGACCAGTGAAACCGGCGTCTCGCCGCACGCTCATGTCGATGCGACCGCGCATGTCGAAGCCGGTGCCGTCATCGAGGCCGGCGCGGTGATCGGGCCAGGTGCTTCGATCGGCAGCGGCACCGTCATCGCCCCAAATGCGGTTATTGGACAATCCTGCCAGATCGGCCGCGACGGCTATGTCGGTCCAGGAGCCAGCATCCAGTATGCCTTGATCGGCAATCGCGTCATCATTCATGGCGGCGCGAGGATAGGCCAGGATGGTTTTGGGTTCGTCGGCGGGGCCAAGGGTCCAGAACGCGTGCCGCAGATCGGCCGTGTCGTTATTCAGGATGATGTCGAGATCGGCTCCAACACCACCGTCGATCGCGGCGCCATGTCCGATACGATCATCGGCCAGGGCACCAAGATCGACAATCTCGTGCAGATCGCCCATAACGTCCGCATCGGCCGCAATTGCATAATAGCCGGGCTTTCGGGTATTTCGGGTTCTGTGGTCGTGGGTGACAATGTCACCATGGGCGGCGGCGTCGGGCTTGCGGATCACCTGACCATAGGGACAGGGGCCAAGCTTGCCGCAAGAAGTGGATTTATGAGCAATGTCCCTGCAGGCGAGATCTGGGGCGGCTATCCGGCACAGCCGATGGCGGAAGCCATGCGGGAGATAGCCATGCTGCGCAAGCTCGCCAGGACCCGCAAACAGGGCGAGGGAGGCAATGGCTGACATGATCGCGTCGACGACGCTGGAGGCAGTCGACATTATGGGGCTGATGAAGCTCCTGCCGCACCGCTATCCGTTCCTGATGATCGATCGTATCGTCGACATCGATGGCGACGAATCCGCCGTCGGCATCAAGAACGTGACCATAAACGAGCCGCATTTTCAGGGCCATTTCCCTGAGCAGCCGGTCATGCCGGGTGTGCTCATCGTCGAGGCGATGGCGCAGACGGCCGGCGCCATCTGTATCCGCAGCCTGGGTACCGAAAAGCCGTCGCTGGTCTATTTCCTGACCATCGACAACGCCAAATTCCGCAAACCGGTGGTTCCCGGCGACCAGTTGAAGATCCATGTCAAGAAAATCAAGAAACGCGGCAACCTGCTCAAATTCGCTTGTGAAGCCATGGTCGACGGCGCCAAGGCGGCCGAGGCCGAGATTTCAGCCATGATGGTCACCAGCGACTGACGATCGAGTGCTTATGAAAATCAAGACATCCATTCATGCGTCCTCCATTGTCGAGGAAGGCGCCCAAATCGGCCAAGGTGCACGCATCGGGCCGTTCTGCCATGTCGGTGCCGATGTGGTGATCGGCGACGACGTCGAACTGGTCAGTCATGTCTCGGTGATGGGCGCGACGTCGATCGGTGCCTCGACCAAGGTCTATCCGATGGCGACATTGGGCGCACCGCCGCAGAACACCAAGCACAAGGGCGGTCGCACCACCTTGGTCATCGGCAGGAACTGCACGATCCGCGAAGGCGTGACCATGCATCTCGGCACCGATTCCAGCCGCGGCGAGACGACGGTCGGCGACAATGGCAATTTCCTTGCCTACGCCCATATCGCCCATGATTGCGTCGTCGGCAACAATGCGACGTTCGCCAATGGTGCAACGCTGGGCGGCCACTGCGAGGTCGGCAACAATGTCTATATCGGCGGCCTGACCGCAGTGCATCAGTTTGTCCGCATCGGCGACAACGCCTTTCTCGGCGGCTGCTCCGCGATCGTCGGCGATGTCATCCCCTTTGCCATAGCGGTCGGCAACCGCGCCAGCCTACGCGGCCTCAACATCATCGGCCTCAAGCGCTCCGGCCTGCCAAGGTCCGAAATCCTTGTACTGCGCAAGGCTTACAGGATGATCTTCGATCGTTCCCGCACCGTTGGCGAGAACATCGAGTTCGCCAAGGCGGAGTTCGCGTCGTCGCCGACCGCCATGAAGATCATCGATTTCATCAGCAGTCGCGGCAAGCGGCATTATGCTGTGCCGTCGCTCAAGGGCGGCGATGGCGACGATGTCGATGACGAAGACTGAGACAGCGGCTGCGCGTCTTGATCTTCCGCCGGGCTCCAGGGTCGGCATCATTGCCGGCGGCGGCAGTCTGCCGGTCGAAGTCGCGGCCGGTTCGGCTGAACAAGGTTATCCGCCCTTCGTCATCCTGATGGAAGGCGAGGTCGACCGCATCGCGGAACTCTCCCGATACGATCACGAAAGCCTCGCTCTGGAAGGTATAGGCTCGCTCGTCCCTTTGCTGCGGCGGCACCGGATCACCCATCTGGTGCTTGCAGGCGAGATCAAGCGCCGGCCGCGATTGCTTGCGCTGCGCCCCAGTCTCAGCCTGCTCGCGGTGATTCCTTTGGTCGTCATGGCGCTCGCGCGTGGCGACGATGGTCTTCTGAAGGTCTTGGCACGAGGCCTCGAAGCGCGCGGAGTAAAGGTCGTTGGCGCCCACGAAGTAGTGCCGAATCTTGTCGCCGCCGAAGGCGTGCTGACCAAGGCCGAACCGCGAAAATTGGACTGGCGCGATATTGAGGCAGGCCTTGCGGCAGCAAAGGCCATCGGGGCGCTGGATGTCGGCCAGGCGGCGATCGCGGTTGGCGGCCGGGCAATCGCGCTGGAAGGCATCGAAGGAACAGCCGGCCTGCTTGATCGTGCGAAGCTGCTGCGCGGCCACGGCCGTATTGCGGGCAAGACCCGCGGCGTCCTCGTCAAGTGCGCCAAGCCCGGTCAGGAACTGCGCGCCGATCTTCCATCCATCGGTCCGCAGACGGTCGAGGCAGCGCACGCGGCCGGACTCGCCGGCATTGCCGTCGAGGCGGGACGCTCGCTGATCCTCGAAGGTCCTGAAACCATCGCGCGCGCCAATGCACTTGGCCTGTTCGTCCTTGGCCTGCGTGCCGCCACGGAGCCGCGCAATGGCTGACAGGGCATTGAAGATCGCAATCGTTGCCGGAGAGGAGTCTGGCGACCTGCTCGGTGCCGACATAGTGCGCTCGCTCAGCCAGGCTGTGGGGCGCGAGGTGCAACTCGTCGGCCTCGGCGGCCGTCATTTGCAGGCGCTGGGACTGGTCTCGCCATTCGATGCCGGCGAGATCGCCCTGATGGGGTTCAGCGCCGTTCTACGCGACCTGCCGCGCCTGATGCGGCGGATCAGCCAACTGTCCAAGACCGTTGCCGACGAAAAGCCGGACTGCATGGTCACCATCGACAGTCCGGACTTTTCGTTGCGCGTCGCCAAAAAGGTGCGTGCGGCCAACCCGTCGATTCCGATCATCCACTATGTCTGCCCGAGCGTGTGGGCGTGGCGGCCGGGCAGGGCGGTGGCGATGAAGCCCTATGTCGACCACATCCTCTGCATCCTGCCGTTCGAGGTCAAGGAGCTCGAGCGGCTCGGCGGGCCACCGGGCACCTATGTCGGGCATCGCCTGACCCACGATGCGGGTTTGCTGGCCGCAGCCAAGGCGCAGGAACTACCGCGCGACCTTTCTCCTGATCGCGTCAAGACCCTGCTCGTCCTGCCCGGTTCGCGGCGTGGCGAGGTACGGCGGCTGCTCGACCCGTTCGGCGAGACGGTGTCGATTCTGCGTGCGCGTGGCCACCGCCTGCGGCTGCTGCTGCCGACCGTTCCGCATGTCGCCGAGCTCGTCAAATCCTCCGTCAACCGCTGGGATGAAAAGCCTGAGATCATCGTCGATTCCCAGCGCAAATGGCAGGCTTTCGGCAAAGCCGATGCGGCGCTGATCGCGTCCGGGACGGTATCGCTGGAACTGGCGCTGGCCGGCGTGCCGATGATTTCCTGCTACAGGCTCGACCCGGTCGCGCGGGTCTTGGCGCCGTACCTCGTTTCCGTCTGGTCGGCGCTGCTGCCCAATCTGATATCGGATCGAGCGCTTATTCCGGAATTCTACGACGGCTACATCAAGCCGAACAATCTGGCCCGGCAATTGGAAGCCCTGTTCGCCGACAGCGGCATGCGCGCCTGGCAGAAGAATGGATTTGCAGAGATCACGCGGCGCATGGCGACGGATAGACCGTCCGGCGAGATCGCCGCGCAGGTGGTGATGCGGTATGTCAAGAGAGGGAATAGTCAGTAGGGAAGTTCACCGTCCCTACTGCCTACTGCCCAATCCCTACTCCCAATTCACCGCTTGGCGATCGGCACGTAGTCACGCTCGGGTGCGCCGGTATAGAGCTGGCGCGGGCGGCCGATCTTCTGGCGCGGATCCTCGATCATCTCTTTCCACTGTGCGATCCAGCCGACGGTGCGGGCGACCGCGAACAGCACGGTGAACATGGTGGTGGGGAAACCCAGCGCCTTCAGCGTAATGCCGGAATAGAAGTCGACATTCGGGTAGAGCTTCTTCTCGATGAAATAGGGATCGGTCAGCGCGATCTTTTCCAGTTCCATGGCGATGTCGAGCAGCGGATCGTCCTTGATGCCGAGCTCGCCCAGAACCTCATGCGCCGTCTTCTGCATGATCTTGGCGCGCGGATCGTAGTTCTTGTAGACGCGGTGGCCAAAGCCCATCAAGCGGAACGGGTCGTTCTTGTCCTTGGCGCGAGCGATGAATTCGGGGATGTGATCGACATGGCCGATCTCGCCAAGCATGTTGAGCGCCGCTTCATTGGCGCCGCCATGCGCTGGGCCCCACAGGCAAGCGATGCCGGCGGCGATGCACGCGAACGGGTTGGCGCCCGACGAGCCGGCGAGACGAACGGTCGAGGTCGAGGCGTTCTGCTCGTGGTCGGCGTGCAGAATGAAGATGCGCTCCATGGCGCGCGCCAGCACCGGGTTGATCTTGTATTCCTCGCACGGCACGGCAAAGCACATGTGCAGGAAGTTGGCGGCGAAGTTCAGTTCGTTCTTCGGGTAAATGAAGGGCTGGCCGATGTGGTATTTGTAGGCCATCGCCGCGATCGTTGGCATCTTGGCGATCAGCCGCATGGAGGCAACCATGCGCTGGTAGGGGTCGGAGATGTCGGTGGAGTCGTGGTAGAAGGCCGACAGCGCGCCGACCACGCCGCACATCACCGCCATCGGGTGCGCGTCGCGGCGGAAGCCGGTGAAAAAGCGCGACATCTGCTCATGCACCATGGTGTGGCGCGTCACACGATAGTCGAAGTCGTCCTTCTGCGCCTTGGTCGGCAGTTCGCCGTAAAGCAGGAGATAGCAGACCTCGAGGAAGTCGCCGTGTTCGGCCAGTTGGTCGATCGGATAGCCGCGGTGCAGCAGGATGCCGGCATCGCCGTCGATGAAGGTGATTTCCGACTCGCAGCTTGCCGTCGAGGTGAAGCCCGGATCGTAAGTGAAGGCGCCGGTGGTTGAGTAGAGCGAGGCGATGTCGATGACATCAGGCCCGACCGAACCACTTCGCACCTTGAATTCATGGGTCTTGCCGGCGAATGCAAGCGTTGCCGTGGCCTCCTGGGTCTTGCCGCCCAAATCCATTTTTTTCGCAGCTTCGGTCATTGCAAACTCCTTCTTGTTTCCTCATGCCGGCAAAGGCAAAATTCTGCAGAGCGACACGTCGAAAATCACCGCAATGCGCGTATTCGCCACCGCATTTCAGGAGGTGCGTGCCAGATTGGGCCAAGGCCTAATGTTGCACTGCGAAACCCGCCTTTCAATGCCAATCTTCTTGGGCCAGTTTGCTCCTAATCGATTTGATCTGAGATGCGCGCCAGGCTTTCCTCGCGGCCGAGCACGGCGAGCACATCGAACACGCCCGGCGAGGTGCTTTTGCCGGTCAACGCAGCGCGCAAAGGCTGGGCCACCGCGCCGAGCTTGTGACTGCCGGCCGCTGCCACCTCGCGTATCGCCGCCTCCGCCGAGGCGGCTGTCCAGTCACTCGCAAGCCCGTTCAAAGCTTCGTGAGCACTGCGCAGGATCTTGCGGGCATCGTCGGTAAGCAGAAGGGCCGCCTTGTCGTCGATCGGCAGGGGGCGCGTGGCGAACAGGAAGGCCGCGCCATCGACGAGCTCGACCAGCGTCTTGGCGCGGTCCTTCAAGCCCGGAAGCGCTGCCAGCAACTGCGCCTTGGTGCTGTCGTTCAGGCGCGCGGCGATCGCCGGGCCACCTTCGAGATAGGGCAGGGTAGCGATGAAGATGTCGAACAGTCGGGCATCGCTCATGCGGCGCATATGCGCGCCGTTGATCGCCTCCAGCTTGGCGAAGTCGAAGCGCGCCGCGCCCTTGTTGACATCGCCGATGTCGAACCACGAGATCATATCCTTGATCGACATGATCTCGTCGTCGCCATGGCTCCAGCCAAGGCGCGCCAGGTAATTGAGCAGCGCCTCCGGCAGGTAGCCCATGGCGCGATAGGCCTCGACGCCAAGCGCGCCGTGCCGCTTCGACAGCTTGGCGCCATCGGCGCCGTGGATCAGCGGGATATGCGACATGGACGGCACGTTCCAGCCCATGGCGTTGTAGATCACGGTCTGGCGAGCGGCGTTGGTCAGATGATCGTCGCCGCGAATGATATGGGTGACTCCCATATCATGATCATCGACGACGACGGCATGCATGTAAGTGGGATTGCCGTCAGAACGCAGGATGATGAAGTCATCGAGATCCTTGTTGGGAAAGCGCACCTCGCCCTGGACACGGTCATGGACGATGGTCTCGCCGTCGGTCGGCGCCTTGATACGAATGGCGCCCTTGACGCCTGCGGGCGCCTCAGAGGGGTCGCGGTCGCGCCAGCGGCCGTCATAGCGGGGCGGCAGCCCCTTGGCTCTGGCGGCCTCGCGCATGGCCTCCAGTTCGGCCGGCGTGGCATAGCAATAATAGGCCTTGCCCATGCGCACGAGCTCCTCAGCCACCTCGCGGTGGCGCGGAGCACGCTCGAACTGCGACACCGGCTCGCCGTCCCAGCTCAGGCCAAGCCAGGAAAGCCCGTCGAGGATGGCAGCCGTCGCGGCTTCATTGGAGCGTTCGCGGTCGGTGTCCTCGATGCGCAGCAGCATCGTGCCGCCAGTGTGCTTCGCATACAGCCAGTTGAACAGCGCCGTGCGCGCGCCGCCTATGTGCAGATAGCCGGTGGGCGAAGGGGCAAAACGGGTGACGACCTTGTCGGACATGGAACTCTCGGAAACCATCTGAAGCGGGGTGCGGTTGCGCGGGCTTTCGCGCGCCCGGCGTTCATGTAGCATAGGGTGTCGAGGGCGCAAGGGGCAGACCCGATGGCTGGACGAGGCTGGGGCTCGGATCAGGGCGAGGACGCTGCCATCGGCGTCAGCGAACGGTCCCTGTTTGCGCCTCGGCCAGCCCCATTGCCGCCGCCATCGCCCCTTGTGCCGGATCCCGGCAAGGCGCCCTTGCAAGCGGATGTCGCCGCCTCTGTTCCTGTTGCCGAAACCGGCAGGATCGTTCGCGTGCGCCGGCAAATCAGCCTGACATCACTGCCTCGCCTGCGCCACAGCGTGAACACGGCGGCGAGCCTGGAACTCGACCGGGGCGTGGCCTTCCTGCTGGTGCCGGTCTGCCTGGCGATCGGAGCGATCGGCTATTTTTCGCTGACGGCTGAACCCGACTTTGCGAGACCTGTCGCGGTTGTCATCTTGACGGGGATCTGTGCGCTGGTCTCGCGCTCATGGCCAAAGACCCATCTGTGTTTCATGGCGGCGCTTTTGTGCGCCCTAGGACTGCTTGCTGCCAAGGTCGAGACGTGGCGTGCGGGCACACAAATGTTGGGCTCGGAAATCTCGACGCAGGTGACCGGCCGCGTCGTCTCGCTCGACCGGATGGAAACTGGCCGTATCCGGCTGACCATCGACGTGACGTCGACCGCAAGACCGAAACTGCGCTATGCGCCGGAACGGGTGCGGCTTTCGGCACGCAAGATCCCGGCTGACGTGACCGCAGGCTCCCTCATCACTGGATATGCCAAGCTTTTGCCGCCGACTGGGCCGGTGCGGCCGGACAGCTATGATTTCTCCTTCGACAGCTATTTTGCCGGCATCGGCGGCAGCGGGTTCTTTCTCGGCAACCCCAAGCTTGTCGTCAGCGACGGTGGCGACATGCCGCTGCCGGCCCGAATTTCCTCTAGCGTGGAAAATGCCCGCGAGGCCATCGCCGACCATATCAGGGCGAGCGTCGGCGGCGCCGAAGGCGAGATCGCCGCGGCGCTGATCGTCGGCGTGCGCGCCGGCATTCCCGATGACATCAATGAGGCGATGCGACGTACCGGCATCTACCACATCATCTCGATTTCGGGACTGCACATGGCGCTGGTCGCAGGCACCATCATGGGCTTGCTGCGCGGCGCCTTCGCCTTGTTTCCCGACTTTTCCGCGCGTCGCCCGGTCAAGAAGTATGCCGCCTTCGCCGCACTGTTCTCGATCGCGGCCTATCTCATCATCTCTGGAGTCGTCGTTGCCGCCGAGCGCAGCTTCATCATGCTGGCGGTGATGCTGATTGCCGTGCTGTTCGATCGAGCAGCACTCACCATGCGCAATCTGGCGATCTCGGCGATCGCCGTCATCGTGGTGTCGCCGCATGAGGTGGTCGGCCCGAGTTTTCAGATGTCGTTCGCCGCGACCGCGGCTCTGGTCGGCGCCTATGCCGGCTGGGCCGATCACCGCGCGGGAAAAGCAAGACCGCCGCCCCCAAAGCGATCCATGCCCGGTTTCCTGACGCGAAAGTTCGTGCTCGCGGCAACCGGCCTTGCCATGACCTCCATCATCGCCGGCAGCGCCACGACGCTGTTTGCCATCTGGCATTTTCAGCGTGTGTCGCCGCTCAGCCTGTTCGCCAATCTGGCGGTTATGCCGATCGTCACCGTCGTCATGTTCCTGGCTGTCGCAAGCGCGCTGCTGATGCCTTTCGGATTGGATTGGCCGGCCCTCTACCTGATGGGCAAGGGCCTGACGGTGATGATCGCCATATCGGGTTGGATCTCCGAACGTTCGCCTGTCGATGGGGTTGGGCTGATTTCGCAGCAATCTGTCCTGCTGGTGACAATTGCCCTGGTCATCGCGACGATGGCGACAACTTGGCTGCGGCTCGCTGCTCTGCCATTCGCGCTGGCAGGCTTGCTGACCGTCTCGGATACGCGCACGCCGGATGTGCTGATCTCGGAAGACGCCCGGCTGGTGGCGTTGCCGATCGGTGGCGGCGAGCTTGCCGTCAGCCGGGAACGGCCGAACGAATTCACCGTCGACAACTGGAAACGCGCCCTGACATCAGAAACCATCGTCGTGCCAGAGGTGTTCGACAAGAGCGATGGGCAATTCGACGTCGCGGACGCCGTTGAGCTACCGCCGGGATCGCCGTTCTATTGCTCCTCAGGCGTTTGCGTGGCCAGGCATATGTCCGGTGCGATCATTGCCTATGTCGAGGACCGCAAGGACACCTGGAAAGCCTGTGGCTTCGCCGAGCTGATCGTCATCAATGACGCCACCGCCTATGACGCCTGTCACAATCCGCTGGTTCTCGTCATCACCAAGCGGCAACTGGCTCGCAAAGGCAGTGCCGCGGTCTTCTTCGATCGCCAATCGGCGACCACGCCGGCGACAATCAGCTTCGCGGTGAACAGCCCATATCGGCCCTGGCACACGCAACGCAAATACTCTCGTGAGGCGAGGGGGCTGGCACCCTTCAAGAAACCCGAGAAGCCAGCGGCCAACCCGCAGCCGCCTCAGTAGCGGCGGATGAGGCCGACGAGCTTGCCTTGCACCTTGACCCTGTCTGGGCCGAAAATACGGGTTTCATAGGCCGGATTGGCGGCTTCGAGAGCGATGGAAGCGCCCTTGCGGCGGAACCGCTTCAGCGTCGCTTCCTCTTCATCGACCAGCGCCACGATGATCTCGCCGGGGTTCGCCGTGTCGGCATTACGGATGATGACGGTGTCGCCGTCGAAGATACCGGCCTCGATCATCGAGTCGCCCTTAACCTCCAGCGCATAGTGGGCGCCGCCCATGATCATGTCCGGCGGCACCGAGATCGAATGCGTCTGATGCTGGATGGCATCGATCGGCACACCGGCGGCGATACGGCCCATGACCGGTATCGACACGGCGGAGACCGCATCGTCATCATTGCCGGGCGAGGGCATCCGCGAAGGCGCCGGCTTGATCTGCCGGCCAAGGGCACCACCCTGACCGAGACTGCCCTGGATGACGCTTGGCGAAAACTTCTTTGCCGCGTTGAGGCCGGGCGCGATCGAGTCCGGCAATCGCAGCACTTCCAGCGCGCGTGCCCGGTTGGGCAACCGGCGAATAAAGCCGCGCTCCTCAAGTGCGGTGATCAGCCGATGAATCCCGGATTTGGAGGCAAGGTCGAGCGCCTCCTTCATCTCGTCGAAGGATGGCGGAATGCCGCTCTCCTTCAGGCGTTCATGGATGAACATCAGCAGTTCATGTTGCTTGCGTGTCAGCATGGCGGCCCCCAGATTACCTGAAACCAGAATCGAAAAACAAACCCAGAACAAACACTATCTGTTCCAGTTGTGTTCTGCAACCGTTTAAAGTTTAATGAATTTGTTAAGGCTGCTGAAATTATTTGGGCTTGCCAGCGGGTCGCGATCGACAGGCGCCAACCACGGCAATGCGCCTGCTCACATTGAAACCATTATGGTTAATGACCTGTGGCTCATCCTCGACCCAAGGCTTGGCATCATCTGCCGATCGACCTCCACAAGGGACGCTATCAATCTTCGGGACGTTCGTTTGCCGTGAACGAAACGGAGCCAAAACGCCAACGTCTGTTGGCATTTGTGGCTGGAATCAGCCCTCCGTCATCTGCCGGGCAGTGAGGGCGGCGACGGCAAATCGCGGGGATCGTTGCGTCAGGTAACGGCTTCCTTGACGGCGAAACGCTGGTCCTTCCATGCGCCCGTGCGCAGAATGTCTTCTAGCACTTGAACCGCCAGCCACACATCCTTGTAGCCGATATAGAGGGGCGTGAAGCCGAAACGGATGGTCGATGGCGCGCGAAAATCACCGATGACGCCGCGCTCGATCAGCGCCCGCATGATTTGATAGCCGTGATCGTGAAGGAACGACACCTGGCTGCCGCGCCTGGTCGCGTCGCGGGTGGTCTCCAGCGTGAGGCCATAGGCGCCGCACTTTGCTTCGACGAGCTGGATGAACAGTTCCGTCAGCGCGACGCTCTTTTTTCGCAATGCCGCCATGTCGACGTCGTTCCAGATGGCAAGCGCGCCTTTGAGCGCCCGCATCGACAGGACCGGCTGGGTGCCGCACAGAAAGCGGCGGATACCGGTGCCGGCAACATACCCCCGTTCGAAGGCAAAGGGCCGCGCATGGCCCCACCAGCCGCTGAGCGGCTGGCTGATATCGCCGTGATGGCGCTGCGCGGCATAGATGAAGGCCGGTGCGCCCGGACCGCCGTTGAGGTACTTGTAAGTGCAGCCGATGGCGAAATCGGCATTTGCGTGATCGAGCTCGACGGGCAGGGCGCCGGCGGTGTGGCATAGATCCCAGACGATCAGCGCTCCGGCCGCATGAGCCTTGCGCGTCAGCGCCGCCATGTCGCGCAGTTCACCCGATTTGTAGTTGACGTGGTTGACCAGCACCACCGCGACGTTTTCGTTGATCAGCTCTTCGATAGTGGGCGCGTCGACGCCCGCGAGGCGCAGCAGGACGCCGTCCCGTGTCGAGGCCACGCCTTCGGCGATGTACAGGTCGGTGGGGAAACTGTCACCCTCGGCGACGATGACCGACCGGCCCGGCCGAATCTCCAGCGCCGCATGCAGCACCTTGTAGATGTTGGTCGACGTCGTGTCGCAGACGACGGTCTGGCCGGCCGCGGCTCCAATCAGGCGTCCGAGTTGATCGCCGAGTTCGATCGGCATCTCGAACCATCCGGCCGTATTCCAGGCTCGGATGAGGTCCTGGGCCCATTCCTGGGTTGCCGCCTGCTGCAGCTCGCCGAAAACGGCATGAGACGCTGCCCCCAGTGAATTGCCGTCGAGATAGATCACCCCCTCCGGCAGAATGAAACGGTCGCGCATGGCCCGCAGCGGATCTGTGGCATCCATCGCTTCGACTGCGGCGAGATCAGGAAATCCACTCATGGTCAGTCAGTCCCCGGTTGTTCGCGAAGGGTGTTCCGCCGCCGCGCGTCGCTGTTTTCATTTCGACGATGTCAGAGCCGGGTGCGGACCGTCCACAGTTCCGGGAACAGCACCACCTCGAGCATCTTCTTCAGATACGAAGCACCCGACGTGCCGCCGGTGCCGCGTTTCAGACCGATGATGCGCTCAACCGTGGTGACGTGGTTGAAGCGCCAGCGGCGGAAATAATCCTCGAAGTCGACCAGCTTCTCTGCCAGTTCGTAGAACATCCAGTAGCGCTGCGGATCGCGGTAAATGGTTTGCCAGGCGACCAGCACCTCTTCATTCTCGGTTCGCGTCTCACGCCAGTCCGTGCGCTTGGCATCGGCACCGATGTCGAATCCGTTGCGCGCAAGCAGCAGCAGCGCTTCGTCGTAGAGCGATGGTTCGGTCAGGATCGCTTCCAGCTTTCCGCTCAGGTCGGGCCGGTGCTTGTGCGGCCCGAGCATGGCCAGGTTGCGGTTGCCGGCCATGAACTCGATGGCGCGATACTGCCAGGACTGGAAACCCGAGGACTGGCCGAGCGCGTCGCGGAACTCGGTGTATTCGCTCGGCGTCATCGTCCGCAGCACATCCCAGGCATTGTTCAGCTGCTCGAAGATCCGCGCAACGCGCGACAGCATCTTGAAGCTCGGCTCGAGCCGGTCGGCGCGGATGGAACGGATCGCGGCTCCAATCTCGTGTAGAGCGAGCTTCATCCAGAGTTCGGAGGTCTGATGCTGGATGATGAACAGCATCTCGTCATGCGCCGATGACAGCGGCGTCTGGGCCTCCAGCACTTTCTCCAGGTGCAGGTAGTCGCTGTAGGACATGCGCTCCTTGAACGACATCTGGGCGCCTTCGGACGCCGGATCGTATGGCTCGCTCAATCGATTTTCTCCGTGCGCAGCCGGAAGCGCTGGATCTTGCCGGTCTGGGTCTTGGGCAGAGCGGCGATGAATTTTACCGATCGCGGATATTTATAGGGCGCGATCATTGCCTTGACATGGTCCTGCAGGCGCTTGGTGGTGAGGGCGTCGGGCGCGACGCCCTGCGCTAGCACGACATGCGCCTCGACGATCTGGCCGCGCTCGGCGTCCTCGGCGCCAATGACAGCGCATTCGGCGACGTCCGGGTGCGCCAGCAGCGCCGCCTCGACCTCGGGACCGGCGATGTTGTAGCCGGCGCTGACGATCATGTCGTCGGAGCGTGCGGCGAAATGGAAGAAGCCGTCCTCGTCCTGCGTGAAGGTATCGCCGGTGAGGTTCCAGCCGTCGCGCACGTATTCCTTCTGCCTGTCATCGGCCATGTAGCGGCAGCCGGTCGGTCCGCGCACCGCAAGCCTGCCGGTCGCGCCGCGTGGCACCTCGCGCATCTCGTCATCGACGACGCGCGCCTCGTAGCCGCCCACCGGCTTTCCGGTCGACGCGGGCTTCATGTCGTCAAAACGGTTGGAGATGAAGATGTGCAGCATCTCGGTGGCTCCGATGCCGTCGAGGATCGGCTTTCCGGTCTTTTGTGTCCACACTTCGAAAACGGGAGCAGGCAAGGTTTCGCCGGCCGAAACGGCGACGCGCAGCGATGACAGGTCCGCTCCTTCATCCATGGCCTTCAGCATGGCGCGGTAGGCAGTCGGCGCGGTGAAAGAGATCGTCGCTTTGTAGGTCTCGATGATGTGGATCATGTTGGGTGGCGTCGCCTGCTCCAGCAGCGTCGCCGCCGCACCGAAGCGCAGCGGGAAGATGGCGAGTCCGCCAAGGCCGAAGGTGAAGGCCAGCGGCGGCGAGCCGACGAAGATGTCGTCCGGCGTCACCTCCAGGATTTCGCGGGCGTAGGCGTCGGCGATGATCAGCAGGTCGCGGTGGAAATGCATCGTCGCCTTCGGAACGCCTGTTGTGCCCGAGGTGAAGCCGAGCAGGGCAACATCGTCGCGGCCGGTGTCGACTGCGGTGAACGTCACCGGCTTGTCGAGAGCGGCACGATCGAGTTCAGCATCATGGTTGGCGGTGCCGTCGAAACCGATGACCTGCTTGAGGAATGCGCTGTCCTTGGCGCAGGCGGTCATCTCGTCCATCAGCCTGGTGTCGCAGAGCGCGACGGTGATTTCCGCTTTGTCGACGATCTTGGCGAGTTCGCCGGCGCGCAGCATCGGCATGGTGTTGACGACCACGGCGCCAACCTTGGTGGCGGCCAGCCAGCAGGCGACCATGGCGGGGTTGTTGGCCGAACGGATCAGCACCCGGTTGCCGGGCTCGACCCCATAATTCTCGACCAGCGCGTGGGCCAGCCTGTTCGTCCAGTCGGACAGTTCCTTGTAGGTGCGGCGGCGGCCATTGCCGATCAGCGCGGTGTGGTCGCCCAGGCCTTTCTCGACCAGCCTGTCGGTCAGTTCGACACCGGCGTTGAGGCGTTCGGGATAGTCGAAGCCGTCGAGCAGGATTTCAGGCCATTGCTCCGGCGGCGGCAGGTGATCGCGCGTGAACGTGTCGATATGCGCTGAAGGCCCAAGCATGTCGCCGCTCTCCTGTCTGCTGGACGGCCAGTGCGCGAGGCGCCTGACCAGTGATCTGAAGGTCCTGCTTTTTTTGAGGAGGCTTCGTGCCGCAAGTCGCGCCTTGCTCGACGCCACCCGAACGGGGTGACCATTTGCAGGCTTCGGGCAGCACAGCAGACCTCCCATTGTCGGCTGTTCGTGCGGGCAGGATCGCACCAGTCGAAATTTGTTTCAAGCCTAAAATGTTTTTGCCCTAGAGCATTGACGCATGGCGTGGCGGTGGCCATTGCTAGCGGAACAGCGATGCCGTTTTTGGGGAAGGGCGCAGATGTTCGAACGTCACATCGTCGATTGGGATGATGCCTATGCCAACGGTGCGAATATCGCCGGCAGCGACCGATGGCCGGCCGCGTGGGTGGAGCCTGCGCAAGCGTTTCGTGACGCACTCTCGGCGCAGGGCCGGGCACGGCTCGACATCACCTATGGCGATGGGCGACGCAATCGGCTCGATCTCTTCCTCCCCAGCGCCACGCCCAAAGGGTTGGTGGTGTTCATCCATGGCGGTTACTGGAAGGCGTTCGACAAGAGTTTCTGGTCGCATCTCGCCAATGGTGCGGTCAGCAGCGGCTTTGCCGTGGCGATGCCGTCCTACACGCTGTGCCCGGACTTACGCATCGCCGGCATCGTCCAGGAGATCGGCGTGGCGATCGGCAAGGCGGCGGCAATGGTCGACGGGCCGCTGATGCTGACCGGACATTCGGCCGGCGGCCATCTTGCCAGCCGGATGGTGACGACAACCACGTCTCTGACGGACGATGTGGCGCGGCGCGTGCGCCATGTCGTTTCGATTTCGGGTGTCCACGATCTGCGTCCGATCATGCGCACCGAGATGAACGCGACTCTGGCCATCGACGAAGATGAGGCGCTGGCTGAAAGCCCGGCGCTGCTGCGGCCCATGGATGGTGCCCGCATCACCTGTTGGGCCGGTGGCGGCGAGCGCGCCGAATTCCTGCGCCAGAATGCGCTGCTTGCCAACATCTGGACCGGCCTCGGCGCCACCACCGGCACCGTGGTCGAGCCTGACCGGCATCATTTCAGCATTGTCGACGGCCTTGCCGATCCGGCGCATCCGCTGACCCGCGCCTTGATATCGGAATAGCGCCGACGTAATTTTCTGTTTGTTATTAATGGTTTGTTCTGCGCTGCTTCAGCGCAGCATCAGTACGCTGCAAGCCTCGCCAGCAGCTGCTGCGGGGGCAAACGGCGCCCGCACGATCAGCCCGTTGGCGTCGGCCAGCATTCTCAGCATCGAGGAATCCTGGATACCGAACGGCGTCGCCACCAGCGCGCCGTCATCTTCCCTGACCACCGCTCGCACATAGTCCTGGCGCAGATCATTGGCCGGCATGGCGGCACCCAACCGTGCCGGACGTATGTCCTGGCGATGATTGCGGCCGCCGAGCCGCGCCAGCAGCGGCTTCAGGAACAACTGCGAGCAGACCAGGCTTGCCACCGGATTGCCGGGCAGGCCGATGCACCTGATATCGCCGAGGCGGCCGAACATCAGCGGCTTGCCAGGACGCATGGCGATCTTCCAGAAGCCGAGCGTCATGCCTTCGCCGGTCAGCACGTCGTGGATCAGGTCGTGATCGCCGACCGAGGCGCCACCAAGCGTCACAATGACATCCGCACCGGCCGCGACCGCTTTTTGCACCAGTTCGGCGATAGCCTCCTTGCGATCGGCGGCAATGCCGAGATCGAGCGCGCGGGCGCCGACCGAGTGTGCGGTGGCGGCGACGCCATAGGCATTCGATGAAATGATCTGGTCCGGGCCGAGATCGCTGCCCGGCGGCAGCAATTCGTCGCCGGTGGCGATAATGGCGACCAGCGGCCGTTTCACCACGCTGACCCGAGGATGGTTGGCCGATGCTGCCAGCGACAGTGCCGCCGGGTCGAGCAAGCGGCCTTTTTCCAGCAGCATGTCGCCTGTTGAAAAATCGAGCCCGATGCGGCGGATATTGCGCCATTGCGCCGTTGGCTCGGTCACTTCGATTTCGCCGCCGCCGAGATCGCGGACATTCTCCTGGATGACGATGGTGTCGGCGCCTTCGGGCAGCGGCGCGCCGGTGAAGATGCGCACGGCCTGCGTCTGGCCGACCGTGCCGTCGAAGCCACGCCCAGCCGGCGCCATGCCGATCACCGACAGCCTGGATGGGACCGACGTGACGTCGGCGGCGCGCGCTGCATAGCCGTCCATGGCGGAAGCATTGAAAGGCGGCTGGGTGCGAAGTGCTACGACCGGTTCCGCCAGAACACGATCCACAGCCTCGAACAGGGGAACGCTTTCGCCGGCTAGAGGCGCCGCGCCATCAAGCAGGCGTTCAAGCGCCTCCGCGATAGGAACCAGCGCCATCAGGCGCTCGCCTTGTAGTCACCCGACTTGCCACCGGTCTTTTCGACCAGGCGGATGCCGGTGATGACCATGGCGCGGTCTACTGCTTTGGCCATGTCGTAGATGGTCAGGCAGGCGACCGAGGCAGCCGTCAGCGCTTCCATCTCGACACCCGTCTTGCCGGTGACGCGCGCCAGTGCGGTGACCTTCAGGCCCGGCAAAGCATGGTCGGGCTCGATGTCGACGGAAACCTTGGTCAAAAGCAGCGGGTGGCAGAGCGGGATCAGTTCATGCGTCTTCTTCGCCGCCATGATACCGGCGATGCGCGCAGTGCCGAGCACATCGCCCTTCTTGGCGTTGCCGGCGAGGATCATCTTCAGCGTCTCGGGCTGCATCGCGACAAAGCCTTCGGCGATCGCCGTGCGCGTTGTTTCGTCCTTGTCGCCGACGTCGACCATGTTGGCCTCGCCCTGCGCGCCGAGATGGGTAAGGCCCGATACCATCGTCAGATGGCCTCGGCCAAAGCCTTGCCTGTCAGAAGCAGGCGCGTCGCCGCGGTGACGTCCTGTTGCCGCATCAGGCTCTCGCCGACAAGAAAAGTGCCGATGTCGCTCTTTTGCAGCCTGAGGCAGTCGTCATGCGAGAAAATACCGCTCTCGCTGACCAGCAAGCGGTCGGCCGGAACCATCGTCGCCAGCCGCATGGAAGTGTCGAGGCTGGTCTCGAATGTGCGCAGATTGCGGTTGTTGATGCCGATCAGCCGCGACGACAGTTTTAGCGCGCGCTGCGTCTCGGTCTCGTCGTGCACTTCGACCAGTGCATCCATGCCGAGTTCGAAGGCCGTCGCCTCGAGCTCGCTGGCCAGGACGTCGTCGACACTGGCCATGATGATCAGGATGGCATCCGCGCCCCAGGCGCGGGCTTCGTAGACCTGATACGGATCGAACAGGAAATCCTTGCGCAGCGCCGGCAGCGCGACGGCGGCTCGCGCCCGGGTGAGAAATTCGGGCGCACCCTGGAAGGACGGTGCATCGGTCAGCACCGAAAGACAGGCAGCACCACCCTTGGCATAGGCCTGCGCCAGCGCCGGTGGATCGAAATCGGCACGGATCAGACCCTTGGAAGGGCTCGCCTTCTTGATCTCGGCGATTAGCGCGAAGGCGCCGGATTTGCGCTTCGCTTCCAGTGCGGCAAGAAAGCCGCGCGGTGCGTCGGCGTCTTTTGCCCGGGCCTTGATTTCGGCCAACGGCACGCGTGCCTTTGCTGCCGCGATTTCGTCGCGCTTGTAGGCCTCGATATTGCGAAGAATGTCAGACACGCTCTATCCGTTATCCGTTCGAAATCTCGACCAGCCTGTCGAGCACTCGCAGGGCACGGCCGCTATCGATGGCTTGCGCCGCCGCCGCGATGCCGTCGCCAAGCGTCGTCGCCTTGCCGGCCACAACCAGTCCTGCACCGGCGTTCATCAGCACGGTGTCGCGATAGGCGCCGGCGGCGCCGCCCAGCATATCGCGCAAGGCCTTGGCGTTGTAGTCCGCATCGCCGCCACGCAATTCGTCCTTGCTGTGGCGCGGCAACCCAACCGCTTCAGGCGTCAGGGTGAAGCTGCGGATCTCGCCGCCGATCAGTTCGGCAACCTGCGTCTCGCCGGTGGTGGTGATCTCGTCATAGCCGTCGCCATGGGCAACCCAGACATGCTCGGCACCCAGCGCCTTCAGCGTCTCGGCAACCGGCAGGATCCATTCCGGCAGGAACACACCGACCAGCTGCCGCTTGACGCCGGCCGGATTGGAGAGCGGCCCGAGCAGGTTGAAGATGGTGCGGGTGCCGAGCTCGACGCGAGTCGGGCCGACATGCTTCATCGCCGGATGGTGCGCAGGCGCGAACATGAAGCCAACGCCTGCCTCGTGGATGCAGCGGCCGATGAATTCGGGCGAGATGTCGATCTTGACGCCGAGCGCAACCAGCACGTCGGCTGCCCCCGTCAGCGATGACAGGCCGCGATTGCCGTGTTTGGCAACCGGCACGCCGCTGCCGGCAACGACGAAGGCCGATGCCGTCGAAATGTTGACGCTGTGAGAATTGTCGCCGCCGGTGCCGACGATGTCGATGGCGTCGGTGGGCGCGTCGACGTGCAGCATCTTGCCCCGCATGGTTGCGACGGCGCCTGAAATCTCGCTCACCGTCTCGCCGCGCACACGCAGCGCCATCAGGAAACCGCCGATCTGGCCGGGGGTCGCGTCACCCGACATGATGATGTCGAAGGCCTCGCGCGCTTCCTCGAAGGAAAGCGCGCTACCGGTCGCGATCTTGGCGATATGGGTTTTCAGCGCGCTCATCTTGTCGAGGCTTGGGCGACGGCGGCCTGGTCGATGCGAACGTCGTACTGCGTCTGCAACTGCGCCACCAACTGGTCGAGCAGGTCATCCGACATGCCGGAGGTGAAGGATTTCTGCGCGTCGTCCGGCACCGAACTGGCATCGGCTCCGGCGGGCTCGAACACTTCGGCGACCTTGTACAGGATCTGCCCGTCTCCGGTGGGTGAGGGGACCAAGCCGGTGCCGCCTTCGCCGACACCGAACATCGCTGCCGCACCCTCCTTACCGAAGTCGACATCGTCAGCCTCACGCTTGACACCGCGCTTGGTCTGCTTTTCGAGCTTCAGTTCGCTGGCGATGACATCGAGCGTTGCGCCGGCCTTGAGCCGCTTTTCCAGTTCGTCAGCCTTGGCGGCCAGCCGCTTGCTTATTTCCGCCGCCGTCCAGTCGGCGACGACTTTCTGACGAACCTCATCCAGCGTGCGGTCGCGAGCCGGCGTGACGGACGCCACCTCATAGAAGACGAAGCCGTTGTCGGCTGTGGTCAAGGCATCGTTTTCCGTGTTGGGTTCGGCGTCGAAGACGGCTTTGATCAGCTCCGGCGATTGCGGCAGGTCCTTGACGATGCTTGCATCTGGCCGCAGTCCACTGCGATCGATGGCGTCGATGGTGACGACCTTAAGCTTCAGCTTGGCCGCGGCCTCCGCCAGCGAACTGCCGGCGGCGCGGGTGTCATCGTAATTGTCGCGCACGTCCAGTAGGATGCGACTTGCCTCGCCCAGCGCCAGATCCTTGCGGATCTGATCGGACACCTCGGCCAGTGGCTTCACCACCTCGGGCTTGATCTCGGTGACGCGCAGCAGCACCGGACCGAAGGCGCCTTGCACGACCTGACTGACTTCATTGGCGTTGAGCGAAAAGGCCGCGTCGGCGACCGCCTTGTCGGCGATCTTGTCCTTGGCAAGCGTGCCGAGCAACGTATCGGCCGGCGTCTTGCCTTCGGCCGTGACAAGCTTGTCGAAAGTGGCGCCGGCCTTGAGCGAATCGAGTGCGGCCTTGGCCGCATCCGGCGTCTTGAACACGAGCTGCTCGACGGTGCGCAGTTCCGGCGTGGTGTAACGCGCCTTGTTCTTGTTGTAGTCGTCGCTGACCTGGCTGTCGGTGACGGCGGTCGTATCCATGATGTCAACGGGTTCGAGGCGGACATAGGAAAATTTGCGGTATTCGGGTGCCGCATATGTCTTCTTGTTGGCTTCGAAATAGGCCGAGAGCACGCTATCGGACGGCGCCGCGATCGGCTCGACCAGTGCCTTGGGCAGCGTCAAATAGTCGATGGTGCGGTCTTCGCCGCGATAGAGCGCAACCGCCTTGAAGAAAGTGTCCGGAGCCTTGAGGCCATCCGAGACCGCCTCGACAATTTGCTGGCGCACGGCCACCTGGGCACGGTTCTTCAAATAGTCCTCGGGCCGCATGCCGATCTGCTGCAGCATATATTCGAACGTTCTGCGGTCGAACTGGCCGCCCGGGCCCTTGAAGGCTGGGTCCTCGCGTGTCAACTCGGCCAGCCGATCCTTGGAAAGTCCGAGGCCCAGCTTGCGGGCCTGTTCGTCGAGAACGGCACCAGAGACGAGCTGAGCCAACACCTGGTTGTCGACGCCGAGCGCCTTTGCCTGTTCGTGGCTGAGACGTTGGCCGAACTGTTGCGACATGACGGCGAGCTGGCGATCGTAGGCGAGACGGTATTCGTTGATCGATACTTTGGTGCCGCCGGCGGTTATCACCGAATCGTGGCCGGCAAGACCGCTCATCAGCTGCCCGGAAACGCCCCAGACCAAAAAGCTGAGCACCAGCAGCACCAACAGCCCCTTCGCGACCCAGGTGCCTGCCGCGTTTCTCAATATACCAAGCATTTTTACTTCCGATTTATGCGCATTTTCGCACGCGCCGAGTCTGAAACAAGCGCAATAGCGCCCTTCCGGCCCACTGTCGATTGCTTTGTGGCCTGATTTTGGTAGTGAGGGCCAGAGCCCCGATATCATCCGGAGAAGCAAACCCATGACGCCAGGAATTCGCCCGCTCGTCGCCGGCAACTGGAAAATGAACGGCACCAGCGCCTCGCTCAACGAGCTCCGGATGATCGGCAACGGTTTCATGAGCGGACTTGACGCGGAGACCGAAGCGCTGGTTTGCGTTCCCGCAACCCTGCTTGCTCACGCCGCGGAGATCCTGTCACGCACGCCGGTGCATGCCGGCGGTGAGGATTGCCATACCAAGGAGAGCGGCGCCTACACCGGCTGCATCTCGGCGGAAATGCTCAGGGATGCCGGTGCGAGCCATGTCATCGTCGGCCATTCCGAATGCCGCGAGCAACGCGGCGAGGATGACGCCACTGTCCAGGCCAAGGCATCCGCCGCATGGCGTGCCGGGCTTGTTGCCATCATTTGCGTCGGCGAAACGCATGAACAGCGTGAAGCGGGCGCCACGCTGGACGTGCTGTCGCGGCAGGTCGATGGTTCGGTCCCGTCAAGCGCCACCCCATCCAACACCATCATTGCCTATGAGCCGGTATGGGCGATCGGCACCGGCCTGACGCCGACGGCCGGCGATGTGGCGGCAGCACATGCACATATCCGCGAAAAGCTGTCGGAAAAGCTCGGCGGCGTCGCGGCGAAGATGCGCATTCTCTACGGCGGCTCGGTCAAGCCCTCCAACGCGGTCGAACTGCTCGGCGTCAGGAATGTCGACGGCGCGCTGGTCGGCGGCGCCAGCCTGAAAGCGGCGGATTTTCTCGGCATCGCCGAGGCTTATCGCAATATTGCCTGAAGACATTCGCTCCGCCGGACAGGGCTTCCGGTGCACGAAATCGTTGCAAAGGACGGGTTGCTTCCCATATTCCGGCCACGGGCTTGGAAATGCCGTCAAAGCATTGTATTGAGCCGCCTCCAATTCACCGGTCGTGTCCGCGGCCGGGCAAGGCCTTGCCAGGATAAACTATGGAAACCGTACTGATCGTCATCCATCTCATGGTCGTGCTCGCCCTTGTCGGCGTGGTGCTGCTGCAGCGTTCCGAAGGCGGCGGCCTCGGCATCGGTGGCGGATCCGGCTTCATGACCGCGCGTGGTGCTGCCAATGCCCTGACGCGTGCGACGGCGATCCTGGCGGCCGCCTTCTTCGCCACGTCACTGACACTGTCGATCGTCGCCCGCTACGGCGAGAAGCCGATCGACATCCTCGACCGCGTGCCGGCGACGTCGGACGGTGCGGGCAAAGGCGTGCTCAACCAGTTGCCCGGCACGACCACCCCGGCGCCCGCCGGCAGCACCACGCCGACGCCGCCTTCCGGCAACGACGCTGCGGCTCCAGCGACTGCCCCGGCCACGGCGCCTGCCGCCGGTTCGACGCCGCCGGCGACCAACGGCACGGCTCCCGCCGCACCGGCGACCCCGCAGGTCCCGAACCAATAGTCTTCCACGCTTGAAACCGCGATCTGTGGTCGTTTGAACACAGTCGCGGCAAATGCAGCAAGATCACGAAGATTCGACAGGGTGAGGCGGGGCCTCGCGCTTGAGGCAGCCGCGCTTATTCGACTATAGATTGCGCGCGGCATTTCCGGCGCCCTTGGGGGGCGCTGGGCGACGCCGTGGGCAACAAGCATAGAACGATCGGATCTTCGCCATGCAGCTTCGCAGCTTCATTTTCCTGGGACTTTGCGCCGCACTCGGCATGAGTTCCCCAGCCTCCGCCGGCGTGCCGGCAAATATGGCCGCACAGCCTTCGGCTGAAACAACTTCTGCAATCAACGTCGCCGTCAAGAGTGATGCGTCGCAATTGAAGCTTCTCAAGAAGAAGAAAAACCCGACGCCCGACGACCTCGCCCAGATCAAGAAGATCGAGGCCAAGATCGTTGCCGACAAGGAAGCCGCCAAAGCCAAGGCGCTCGAAGCCAGGAAACTGGCGATGCGCGAGGCGGCCAAGGCCAAGGCCGACGCTGAACGGCAGGCGTTCCTGGCCAAGAAGGGCAAGGGCGCGCAGGCAACCCAGGTGGCCGATGCCAAGCCAGCCAAGAAGCTGGTTGCCAAGATCATCGAACCAATCGAACCGATCGCGCCGATCCAGTCGGCCGAGCCGCTTCCGGCAGAGGCGATGAACATCGCCCTGACCGGCAACAATGGCGAGTTGCGTAGCGAGGTCATCGGCCAGAAGCAGCCGAGCAGCGGCGGTTTGTTCGCCGGTCTCTTCGGCGGTAGCTCTTCCTCTTCGTCGATTTCATATCTTCCCGAGACACGGGCTCTCGACCAGGCTCTCGCCAAGAGGGAAGCCAAGAAGCAGTTCAAGGTGAAGCCGGAATTCGTGCCGCAGGACGTGGAATTCAGCGGTTACGCTGCCGGCACCATCGTTATCGACACCAGCGCGCGCCGCCTCTACCTCGTCGAATCGTCCTCCACCGCGCGCCGCTACGCCATCGCGGTCGGCCGCGACGGCCTGCAGTTCAAGGGTACGGTTGCAGTCGGTGACAAGCAGGAATGGCCGCGCTGGATCCCGACGCTGGACATGCAGAAGCGCGAGCCGAAGCATTACGGCCAGTATAAGGACGGTATGCCCGGCGGTGGCCAGAATCCGCTCGGCGCGCGCGCCATCTATCTCTATGACGGCAAGAAGGACACGCATCTGCGCATCCACGGCACCATTGCGCCGCAGTCGATCGGAACCAGCGCTTCGAATGGTTGCTTCCGCATGATCAACGAGCACGTCATGGACCTTTACAGCCGCGTCAGGGTTGGCACCAAGGTCGTCATCATCTGACGTTTTCGTCATCCTGCCGAAAGGGCCGGCTCAGCCGGCCCTTTTGTTTTGCCTTGTTCACGATCCAAGCGCCTTCTTGGGAAAAAAGCTTCGCGGCGGTTTTTTCTCTGGCGGAATCAATCCGGCCGCGTTAAGCGATGACTCCCATGGCGCGATATGTATTCATCACAGGCGGCGTGGTTTCCTCACTTGGAAAAGGCATTGCCGCAGCGGCCCTTGGGGCTCTCCTGCAGGCGCGAGGCTATCGCGCACGCATCAAAAAACTCGATCCCTACCTGAATGTCGATCCAGGCACGATGTCGCCGTACCAGCATGGCGAAGTCTTCGTCACCGACGATGGTGCGGAAACCGATCTCGATCTTGGCCATTACGAGCGCTTCACAGGCCGCTCCGCCAACCAGCAGGACAACATCACCACCGGCCGCATCTACAAGAACATCATCGAGCGCGAGCGGCGCGGCGACTATCTCGGCGCAACCGTGCAGGTCATCCCGCACGTCACCGATGAGATCAAAAATTTCGTTCTCAACGGCAATGACGATTATGATTTCGTGTTGTGCGAGATCGGCGGCACGGTCGGCGACATCGAGGCGATGCCATTCCTGGAAGCTATTCGTCAGCTCGGCAACGACCTGCCGCGCAACAACGCCGTCTACGTCCATCTGACGCTGATGCCCTACATCCCGACGGCAGGCGAGCTGAAGACCAAGCCGACTCAGCATTCGGTCAAGGAGCTGCGCGGCATCGGCATCGCGCCCGATATCCTGCTGGTCCGTGCCGACCGCGCCATTCCCAAGGAAGAGCGCAGGAAACTGTCGCTGTTTTGCAATGTGCGCGAAAGTGCCGTGATTCAGGCGCTCGACGTGCCGCATATCTACGATGTGCCGATGGCATACCATAGGGAAGGGCTCGATTCGGAAGTGCTGGCCGCCTTCGGCATCGATCCGGCGCCGAAGCCGCGCATGGAGCCGTGGCAGGCGGTGTCCAACCGCATCCACAATCCTGAAGGCGAGGTCACCATCGCCGTTGTCGGCAAATATACCGGCCTCAAGGACGCCTACAAATCTCTGATCGAGGCGCTCTCGCATGGCGGCCTTGCCAACCACGTCAAGGTCAAGCTCGACTGGATCGAATCGGAGATCTTCGAAAAAGAGGATCCGACGCCCTGGCTGGAAAAGGTGCATGGCATCCTGGTCCCAGGCGGCTTTGGCGAGCGCGGTGCGGAAGGCAAGATCCTGGCGGCGAAGTTCGCGCGTGAGCGCAAGGTGCCGTATTTCGGCATCTGCTTCGGCATGCAGATGGCCTGCATCGAGGCAGCGCGGTCGCTGGCCGGCGTCGAACATGCGTCTTCGACCGAGTTTGGTCCGACCGAGGAACCGGTGGTCGGCCTGATGACCGAATGGCTGAAAGGCAACATGCTGGAGAAGCGCCGCGAAACCGGCGATCTCGGCGGCACGATGCGGCTCGGCGCCTATCAGGCCGAGCTCGCCAAGGGCTCCAAGATCGCCGAGATCTATGGCGACACACAGATTTTCGAGCGCCATCGCCACCGCTACGAGGTCAATGTCGACTACAAGGAGCGGCTCGAGGATTGCGGCCTGGTGTTTGCCGGTATGTCGCCCGACGGCGTGTTGCCGGAAACGGTCGAATACCCGGACCATCCGTGGTTCATCGGCGTGCAGTATCACCCGGAACTGAAAAGCCGGCCGCTCGAGCCGCATCCGCTGTTCGCCAGTTTCATCGAGGCGGCCGTGGAGCAGAGCCGGCTGGTGTAGCGATCAGGTCGGGCGGCAATGCAGACCTATGTCGCACTGCTTTACAGCATCATCCTGGCTGAGGGGCGACGGGTCGTCATGGCCGACCTCAAGGCCATGGCCGAAGAGCTCGGGCTGAACAACCCGCGCACGCTGGTGGCGACGGGCAATCTGGTCTTCGAGGCACCGGCAACTGATATCGCCGACCTCGAACAGTGGTTGGAGGCAGCCTTCGAAAAAACCTTCGGCCGCCATGTCGATATCATTGTGCGCGGTGCCGAGGACTGGCTGAAGCTTGCCGCCGGCAATCCGTTTCCGATGGAATCGAATGCGACCGCGGATCAGGTGGCGGTGCGCGTGATGCGTAAGCCTGCACCCGAGCAGGCCGTGACGGCACTGCAGGCCTATGCCGCCGAGGACGAGAAAGTGACTTCGCTCGGCGGCGACATCTGGGTCGTCTTTTCGCGAGAGAGGCCAAGTTCGCGGCTGCTCGCGGCAATGAACCACAAGCGCATGGGCATCGGCACGTCGCGCAACTGGAACACGGTGCGCAAATTGGCCGAGATGATCGGGTAGTTGGGGCGGCTTTGCGCCGCCCCTGATGATGCTCGTCAGGCTTTCGCGGTCTTGGCGCCTGCGCCCAGAGCGGCGGTGCGCAGCACGTAGTAGATAATGCCGGCGATCGCCACGCCGAAGAACCAGCCATAGACACCCCACCAGGACGGCAGCCAGTTGGTGAAGTTGGGCAGGATCGACGAGAAGATGGCGCCGATGCCTGCTGCGATGAAGGCATTGACGTGCCAGCCGCCCTGGAAACGGAACTCGCCGTCCTCGCGGTAGAGCGCCTCGACGTCGACCTCGCCCTTCCGGATCAGGTAGTAGTCGACCATCATCACCCCGAAGATCGGCCCCATTGTCGCGCCGATGATGTTGACGAAGGAAGCGGCACTGCCTTCCCACGGCGCGAAGGGGTAAAGCAGCAGGGCAATCACGGCCGCGATATAGCCGCCCTTCTTGAAGTCGATCTGCCTGGGAAAGACGTTGGAGAAGTCGAAGGCCGGCGAGACGAAGTTTGCCACCACGTTGATGCCGAGGGTTGCCACGGCAAAGGTCAGGGCTGCGAGCGCTGCCAGGAACCAGCTGTCGAATTTCGCCGAGATCTGGTCGGGATGCAGCAGCACCTCGCCATAAACGTCAAAGGCGGCAATGGTGGTGACGCCGGCGACCAGCGAGAACAGGATCAGGTTGATCGGCAGGCCCCAGATGTTGCCCTTGCGCAGCGATGCCTTGTCCGGCGCGTAACGGGCGAAATCGCAGAAGTTGAGATAGAGCGCCGAGAAATAGGTGACCCAGATCGCGGCCACCGCAAACAGCGAGGTCCACGATCCCGGCGTGCCGGGCACGCCCGCGTCCTTCGTCTTGTCCAGCAACACGTCCATCGGGATATCGCTGGTGAAGGCAAATCTCCCGGATTTCACGCAGAGATAGATCGCCAGGATCAGCATCATCACCCAAACCGCGGGGCCGGCCCAGTCCTGGAAGCGGCGCACCGTTTCCATGCCGTTCTGGATGATCAGCAGTTGCAGCCCCCAGATGACCACGAAGCAGATCACCTCCAGGCCGGTATGGCCGAGGAAATGCGTGCTGGCGTTGAAATCGGCGAACCATTGCGTTCGGATCAGCAGCGCCACGATCGCGCCCGAGGCGGCGGCCGTCTGCGCGCCGTACCAGAAACAGGCGACGATGGCGCGCACCAGTGCCGGTATGTTCGCACCCCAGATGCCGAAAGAGGCGCGGGCAAGCACGGGGTAGGGCACGCCCGTCTTCACTCCGGCATAGCCGACCATATTCATCAGCACATAGATGATCAGCGAGCCGATACCGATGGCGATGATGAAGTTGACGAAGCCGCCGCAGAACAGAAACAGGCTAGCGGCCAGATAGTAGCCCCAAAGGCTGTGGACGTCCGACGTCCAGACGTTGAAGATCGAGAATGGTCCCCAGTTTCGAACTTTGGCCGGAGCCAGATCCTCGTTGTACAGATCAGGTGAAGCACCCTGTATCGTCATGGCAATGTTCCCCTTTTGCAGCACGCGCCCTCACGCGTTGACCGCGTGCAGGTTAAGCCTGCCGCAGGGGAACCGACAAGCAACCTATTTGCCGGCTTTGGCCTTAAAGATATTCAATGAGAACTGCGATTATCGATGCAAGGCGATGGTGGGTCATCGCTGAACCCGGCACGGATGATTCGAAGTTCGACGCTGGGATTCCAATGTGAAGCGGTGGCTGCCGACATCTTCGGTAGGGGGCCCTAAGCGATGGCCATCACCTGCTTGTGGTCCGCGACTTCAGCGAGCAGCCAATCCTGAAACAGGCCGGTGCCTGGTTTGTTGCCGATGCTGCGACGCTGATGCAGGTAAATGCCGGCCGGATAGGTGTGGCGGACATGGAACGGCGCGACCAGTTTGCCTTGCTGCAGAAAATCTTGCGCCATTATCGTGTCCGCAAGCGCTATTCCGGCGCCATTGATCGCTTCGCGCATGATGAGCGTACAATCATCCAGTGTTGTGCTGGATTTTGGCGTCGTTTCCAGAACGCCTTCCTGCTCCAGCCAACGCTTCCATCTCATGGTTTCGCATTCATGGATCAGATGATGATTGACCAGATCGGCCGGCGATCGCAGCGGCACAGGCCCCTCCAAAAGCGAAGGCGCACAGACCGGGGTCAAAAGCAGCGGGATCAGCAGCGTCAAAGCCGGGCCGGCCTTGTAGACGAACTCGTCGACAATGGCCAAATCGAAGTTGGCGCGCTTGCCTGAAGTGGAGATCTCCAAATCCACCGACGGATGCAACCGGCGAAAGTTCGGCAACCGGTCCGCCAGCCAAAGGTTCAGAACGGTGGGCACGCACAAGACCCGGACCCGTTGGATCTTGCCGTGGCGCGAGCCGTCCGAGAGGCTGACGTCATCGGTGGCGCGCCAGATGGCTTCGAACGCCTCCGAGAGGCTGCGCGCATAGTAGGAGCCCCTGATGGTTGGCGTTATCTGGCGAAAACCGCGTTCGAACAGGTCCTGGCCAAGATTTTGTTCAAGCGCGCGGATGTGGCGACTGACAGCCGAGGGTGTCAGATGCAGTTCTTCCGCCGCGTCCTTGACGCTGCCGAGGCGAGCGGCAGCCTCGAAAGCGCGCATGCCATTGAGTGAGGGAAGGGCCATTGGCCGATCATGAATTGTCAGTTGAGTTTTTGTCAATCGACATGGGCAGAATTCGCGTTTGATCGCCTGCCCCCTTAGGGGATACCCAGAAGACAAGAGCAATTAAGTCGTCTCAAGAAAGCGACTGTTTGGGGACCGGCACTATACCATCGACGGCTGAGACCGGCTTGACCAGTCTCACCGGTGGAGAGCGAAGCTTTGCTCGGTATCGCCGCAATTGGAGAGAGCGCCAGCCTATGCCTCAATCGCCAGCGCCGGTCTTCGAAGCTGCGGACGAGATTTCCGCGGAAACCTCCGTCGTCGTGATTTTGCAAACTGCCCAACGAAGCTTTGGTCCCCGGGCAGCGGCTCTGGACGCTGAGATGAGCGGGATCGTGTCACGTGCTTGCTCCGACCCGGCCGCCTTGGCCGAATCCGGCACCTGCATCGATCTCATCGCCCCGCAAACAGTATCGACCAAGCGTGTGGTCGTCCTGGCCTTGGGCAAAGCCGAAGCCGTAACCACCCTCTCGTTGGCGCGCGCCGGCGGTCTGCTTGCCGCACATCTGGAAGGCAAGGGGGAATGCGCGGCCACTCTGGTCCTGGACCCCATCGCTGGCATTGAACTATCCGGCGCCGAAATCCTGGCGCGTGTCGCGCTTGGCATGCGGCTGCGCCGCTATCGTTTCGACATGCGCAACCGGCGGCAAGGCGCGGGGGCGGATCGAACCTTGCGGGTGAAACTGGTCGGAGCCGGCGGCACGGATCTGACCGCGGCGCTGACGCGGATCAATGCAATCGCCGACGGCGTCGAATATGCACGCACCTTGGTCAACCTGCCGCCAAACCATCTCCACCCCGACAATTTCCATGATCATCTGGAGCCGCTGCGTGAAGCCGGCATCGACATCGAAATGCTCGATGCCGCGCAACTGAAGGAGCTCGGCATGAACGCGCTCCTCGCCGTTGGGTCGGGCTCGGCGCGTCCGCCACGGGTCGCTGTCCTGCGCTACCGCGGCAAGGGTGCTCCCGCCCAACCACTCGCTTTCGTCGGCAAAGGCGTCTGCTTCGATTCGGGAGGCCTCTGCATCAAGGGCGGAGCGCAGATGTTCGACATGAAAGCCGACATGGGCGGAGCGGCGGCTGTGGTCGGCCTGCTGATCGCGCTCGCCCGGCAAGGCAGCCCGGTACACGTTGTCGGTGTTCTCGGCATCGCCGAGAACATGCCATCGGGCACCGCGCTCAAACCGCGCGACATCATCACCACGGCCTCGGGACAGACAGTGGAAGTGTTCGACACGGATGCGGAGGGACGCCTGCTTCTGGCCGACTGCCTCTACTATGCAGCCACGCGCTTCAACCCTTCGGTGATCGTCGATCTGGCGACGCTGACCTATTCGGTGACGCGTGGCCTGGGGTCGATATTCGCAGGCCTATTCAGCACCGACGATGCCATCGCTTCACAGATGATCGCGGCCGGAGAAACGGTCGGCGAGCGGTTCTGGCGGCTGCCGCTCGACCGGGCCTATGATGAGGGTCTGCAATCGCCGTTCGCGGACCTCAGGCATCATGCCAAGGACATGGAAGACGGCGACGCTCCCTATGCGGCGGCCTTCCTGCGTCACTTCACGGAAGACCGCCCCTGGGTGCATCTCGACATCGCCAGCAAGGAACTGACCGACACCGATCGGCCTCTGGGCAGGCAAGGCGCCACGGCATTTGGCGTGCAGATGCTGGAAGAGTGGGTGCAGGTCACCCGCAACATGAGTTAGGGCGCCTGCCGTCACGGACAAATACAAGATGCCTTCAACCGCACTGGGAACTGGGATGTCATCTGAGATCATAGGCATGGAAGGACGGGCCGCTTTCGACGCCTACGAGACCTGGTATCGGGTCAGTGGCGAACTCGGTGGCGAAAAGGCGCCTGTGGTGATCCTGCATGGCGGCCCAGGCGTCGCTCACAACTATGTCGATGCCTACAAGCTTCTTGCGCGAAGGGATCGCGCCGTCATCCACTACGACCAGTTGGGCTGCGGCAATTCCACCTTGCTGCCTGAGAAAGGCGCCGATTTCTGGACACCTGGGCTGTTCATCGACGAGCTTGAAAACCTGGTCGACCATCTCGGCATTCGGACGGGCTTCCACGTCCTCGGCCAGAGCTGGGGCGGCATGCTGGGCGCCGAATATGCCGTGACGCGGCCGCAGGGCCTGAAGTCGCTGACCATCGCCAACTCGCCGGCTTCCATGAAACTGTGGGTCGAAGAGGCCAACCGGTTGCGTGCCGACCTACCCGCGGATGTGCAGGAGACACTGACCCGGCACGAGCAGGCCGGCACGACGGGCGATGCGGCGTACCAGGCGGCGACGATGGTGTTCTACGAGCGGCATGTCTGCCGGGTCGTGCCTTTCCCGTCCGAAGTCACGGAAAGTTTCGCCCAGGTCGTGCGCAATCCGACCGTCTATAATCTGATGAATGGGCCAAACGAATTCCATGTCATCGGAACGCTGAAGAATTGGAGCATCGTCGACCGTCTGCCGGCCATCGATGTTCCTACTCTGATCATCTCCGGACGTCACGACGAGGCCACGCCCGCGACCGTGCAGCCCTACAAGGACGGCATCAAGGGGTCTCGCTGGGAGATATTCGAGCATTCCAGCCACATGCCGCATGTCGAAGAGCAAGATGCGTGCATGCGGGTGGTGGGAGACTTCCTGGACCACAACGACAATTGAAGAAAAGGGGAATGAAGACATGAAGAAACTGCTTCTGGCGGCAACAGCCGCGGCATTGCTGGCCGGTACATGGCTGGCCCCGGCACAGGCCGAATATCTCAAGGAGCACCGAGGCGGCACCATCCGCCTGCTGGCCCGCTCCGCGGCCGGAACGCTCGATCCGCACATCAATTACACGGACCAGGGCTGGCAGATGTACCAGCCGATCTATGACGGCCTGGTAGCCTTCCGCAAGGCCGAGGGTATGGACGGCTTCACCATCGTTCCCGATCTGGCCGAGGCGTTGCCGCAGGTCAGCAATGACGGCAAGACCTTCACCTTCAAGCTGCGCAAGGGCATCAAGTTCTCCAGTGGCCAGGATCTTGGCGTGAAGGACGTCGTCGCTTCTTTCCAGCGCATCTTCAAGGTTTCCGGACCCACCTCCGGCACGTTCTATGCCGGCATCGTCGGTGCCGACAAATGCCTGGCCGACACCAAGAGCTGCACGCTGGAAGGCGGCGTTGTCGGCGACGAAGCGGCCGGCACCATCACCATCAACATCACCAAGCCGGATGCCGAGCTGCTCTACAAGCTCGCCTTGCCGCATGCCGTGGTCCTGCCGGCGGACACGCCCGCCGAAGACATGGGCTCCAAGCCCATTCCCAGCACCGGCGCGTACATGATCTCCGCCTTCGACCCGAACAAGGGCATGACGGTTTCCCGCAACCCAAATTTCAAGCAGTGGAGCGAAGAAGCCCAGCCGGACGGCTATCCGGATGTCGTCCAATATGATTTCGGCCTGTCCGAAGAGGCAGCCGTCACCGCGATCCAGAACGGCGAAGCGGACTGGATGTTCGACGCTCTGCCCAGCGATCGCCTGGGCGAACTGGGCAGCAAGTCCATGGACCAGCTGCACATCTCACCGCTTTCGGCTTGGTGGTACGCGCCGCTGAACAACCGTCTCGCACCCTTCGACAATGAAAAAGCCCGCCAGGCCGTTGCCTATGCGATCGATCGCAACACGCTGGTCAAGCTGTTCGGCGGAAAGGTGCTGGCCTCGCCGGTCTGTCAGGTCCTGCCCCCGGACTTCCCCGGCCATGAAGACTATTGCCCCTTCACCAAGAATCCGGGCGCCAAATGGTCGGCCCCTGACCTCGACAAGGCAAAGCAGTTCGTCGAGGACTCCGGCACCAAGGGTCAGAAGGTGACCATCATCGTCGAGGACACCGCCATTTCGCGGTCCATCGGCGTCTATCTGCAGAGCGTGCTGACCAGCATCGGCTATGTCGCCGACGTCAAGCCGATCTCGTCGAACATCCAGTTCACCTACATCCAGAACACCAACAACAAGGTGCAGATGTCCGTCACCCAGTGGTACAAGGACTATCCGGCGGCTTCGGACTTCCTGAACATCCTGTTCAGCTGTGCCTCCTTCCGCGAAGGTTCGGACGCGTCGATCAACATCGCCGGCTTCTGCGACAAGGAAATCGACGCCAAGATGCAAAAGGCATTGGACCTCGGCGTCACCGATCAGAAAGCCGCCGACAAAATGTGGGCTGAAATCGACAGGCAGGTCACCGACAAGGCACCTGCCGTCGGCCTCTTCACGCCGAAGCGGCTTGACTTTGTCAGCAAACGTCTTGGCAATTTCAAGTTCAACCGTCAGTTCAACTGGATGATCACCCAATCCTGGGTGCAGTGATGGCCTGGGTGCAGTAACGAACCGCGGAGGGGCACGTCCGTGTCGAACGTAGCTGTCGCCGCGCCGCGCAAGACGCGAGGGCCCTGGGCCGTCGCGTTTGCGAAGCTGGCAAGGGACAGGGCTGCCATGGCGTCGCTGGCCGTGTTCCTCCTCATCGTCCTTGCCTGCCTCAGTGCGCCTCTTTATGCAAAATGGGCAGGCGTGGACCCCTTCGCCTCGACGCTCGACGCCGTCGTCCAGATCGACGGTGCCGACGTTCCGGTGATGGAACAGTCGACGGAAGGGCTAGGGCTTGGTTACACACCGCTCGGCCCGACCTGGCGGCTGGGCAATTATTTCCTCGGCGCCGACAGCCAGGGGCGCGATGTCATGGCCAGGATGCTCTATGGCGGGCTGAGCTCGTTGCTGATCTCCGGAGCAGCCACCATCTTCACCCTGATCCTGGGCACGGCGGCGGGATTGATCGCCGGCTATTTCGGCGGCGTCACCGACACGGTGCTGTCGCGCTTCCTCGACATACTGTGGGCGTTCCCCATCTATCTGCTGGCGATTTCGCTCTCCATCGTCACCATCGCGCATGGCATCACGATCGGACCGATCCAGATCGAGTCCGGCAGTTTGTGGCTGCCTGTCATCATCATCGGCATCGTCTACGTGCCCTACGTGGCCCGCCCAATACGCGGGCAGGTTCTGGCGCTGCGCAAGAGCGAGTTCGTGCTGGCCGCGATCAATCTGGGCGTGCCGGGGTGGCGCATCCTGTGGCGCGACATCCTGCCCAACGTCACCACCACGCTAATCGTCTTCGTGCCGCTGATGATGGCGCTGAACATGCTTACCGAATCAGCCCTTTCCTTCCTTTCGATCGGCGTGCAGCCGCCGGCCGCGAGCTGGGGCACCATCATCCAGGACGGACAGGCGCTGCTTTACACCAGGCCATTGGTGGCGCTGGTGCCGGGCCTGGCGATCGCGGTTTCCGTCATGGCGCTCAATGTCTTCGGCGACGGCCTGCGCGACGCGCTCGATCCGCGCTCCAAGGTTCGGCTGGGGCGCGACTGATGATCTACGCAATCCTGCGCCGGTTCGGCCAGATGCTGTTCGTGATGTTCGGCATCTCGGTCATCGTTTTCTTGATTTTCTTCGCAACGCCGGGCGCCGACCCGGCTGCGCGCATCGCCGGCCGCAATGCATCGCCCGAAGTGCTGGAGGCGGTACGCCACAGCTTCGGCTTCGACCGGCCGCTCTACGTGCAATATGTGACGATGATGGAGAAGATCTTCGTCACCGGCGATCTGACCTCCTTCGTCAATCGTGGCTGGAAGGTGGTGCCGGCGGTCATGGATTCGATCCCGGTCACGCTCTCGCTGGTGTTCGGAGCGGCGATCCTGTGGGTGGTCGTCTCCATCGTCATCGGCATCGCCGCCGCCGCCACGCGCGGCAGCTGGCTGGACAAGCTGCTGATGGCGCTAGGGCTGCTCGGCATTTCCATGCCGGTCTACTGGCTGGGCGAGGTGATGAACCTGATCACCCAGAGCCGCTACCACGACAGCTGGGCGTTCTCCTGGGTGCCGCCGCTCGGCTACAAGAATTTCTCCGACGATCCGAAGGGCTGGTTCCTGACCCTGGTCATTCCGTGGATCACACTGTCCATTCTCTATATCGGTATTTACGGGCGCGTGCTGCGCGCGGCAATCATCGAATCCCTGCAGGAAGACTATATCCGCACGGCCCGGGCCAAGGGGCTGTCGGAGACCCGCATCCTGCTGCGCCATGCCTTGCGCACGTCGCTCATCGCATTCGTCACTCTGTTCGGCCTGGACTTCGGTGCGCTGGTCGGAGGCTCAGCCCTGCTGACGGAGGTGGTGTTCGGGCTGCACGGCATCGGCAAGCTCACTTATGACGCTCTGCAGAATCTCGATCTGCCGATGATCATGGCGACGGTGATGTATGCGTCCATGTTCGTGGTTATCGCCAATGCGGTCGTCGATTTCGTCTACATCCTTCTCGATCCGCGCCTGAGGACATCATGATACTGTCGGTGCGCGACCTCAGAGTTTCCTTCCGCACAAATGATGGCCTGGTGCGGGCCATCGATGGCGTTTCCTTCGACCTTAAGGAGAGCGAAATCCTCGGCGTCGTCGGTGAGTCCGGTTCCGGCAAGACCGTGTCGCTGCTGGCCGTCATGGGTCTCATCACCGATCCCAACGCCACCATCGAAGGGTCGATCCGCTACAAAGGCCGCGAACTCGTGGGACTGCCCGCGCGCGAGCTCAGGCGGCTGCGCGGCAACGAGATCGCGATGATCTTCCAGGATCCGATGACGGCGCTGACGCCTGTCTACACGATCGGCTGGCAGATCGCCGAACAGATTCGCGCGCATCGCAACATCAGCAAGTCCAAGGCGATGGAGCGCGTGGAGGAACTGCTGGCCGAGGTGAATTTTCCCAACCCGCACGAGGCGATGTCGCGCTACCCGCACCAACTGTCCGGAGGCATGCGTCAACGGGCGGTGATCGCAATGGCTTTGTCCTGCAATCCGGCGCTTCTGGTGGCTGACGAACCGACCACGGCGCTCGACGTCACCGTACAGGCCGGCATTCTCGATCTGGTGCGCAAGCTGCGCGCGACGCACAAGTCGGCGGTCGTCTTCATCACACATGACATGGGCGTGGTCTCCGAACTCGCCGACCGGGTCATGGTCATGTATGCCGGCCGCGTGGTGGAGCGCGGCAGTCGCATGGAACTGTTTTCCGATCCACGACACCCCTATACGCGCGCGCTGCTGGGTTCGATCCCGCCGCTGACCGGCGAAAAACCACGGCGCTTGCCGGCCATTCCCGGTTCGCCGCCGTCAATGCTGCGATTGCCGCAGGGCTGTGCGTTCGGTCCGCGGTGCCCGGTTCACTACGAGCCCTGCCAGGCCGGCAAGCCCGACCTCGGGAGCGGCACCCATGCCGCGGCATGCTTCAGGGTGGCACAGGCATGAGCGGACCGATGATCGACAAGAACCGCCCAATCCTCGAGACGCGTTCGCTGGGCAAGCGCTTTTCCATCGGCAGCCGTTTCTCCGCCGAAGGCAAGCGAACCGTTCATGCGGTCGACAATGTTTCCCTGACCGTGTGGCGCGGCGAGACGGTCGGGCTGGTCGGCGAATCCGGATGCGGCAAGTCCACGCTGGCGCGTTGCCTGGTGAGGCTCTACGACATATCGGACGGCGAGCTTCTGTTCGAAGGCAACGACATAACCTCCAAGTCGCTGTCCGAACTCAGGCCGCTGCGGCGCCGCCTGCAAATGGTTTTCCAGGACCCGTCGGCGTCGCTCAATCCGCGCCGGCGCGTCGGCGACCTGGTGGCCGAGCCGCTGCGCATCCATGGCAGGCTCTCGTCGAGCGAGATCACCAAACGCGTGGCGGAACTGTTCGACCTTGTCGGCTTGCTGCCGGATCACGTCATGCGGTTTCCGCACGAATTTTCCGGCGGACAACGCCAGCGCGTCGGCATCGCGCGGGCTATTGCCCTGAACCCGGACCTCGTGGTCCTGGACGAACCCGTCTCCGCGCTCGACGTGTCGGTGCAGGCACAAATCGTCAACCTGCTTGCCGATCTGCAGGAGAAGCTCAATCTCACGTACATCTTCATCGCCCACGACCTGTCGGTGGTGCGCCAGGTGTCGACCCGCATAGCGGTCATGTATCTCGGCTCGATCGTCGAAGAAGGGCCGGCGGAAGACGTGTTTGCAGCACCGGCCCATCCCTATAGCCAGGCGCTGATTTCGGCGGTTCCCGTCGTGGAGACGACGCCGGGTGGGACGCGCAAGCGCATCATCCTCACCGGCGACGTACCGAGCCCTCTGAACCCTCCAACGGGCTGCCGTTTCCATCCCCGATGCCCAATCGCGGCGGAGCGCTGCCGTTCGGAGCGGCCACAGTTACGGGAATACCGACCCGGTCGCAAAGTCGCCTGCCACTTCCCGACAATGTAGGCGACACTCACCACCGCACGGGTGATCGCCTTCGCCTGACAGATTTCTAAAAGACTCCATTCTTTATCTGGAACCAACCGGCTGTTGGCGCGTTTGGTGGGGTTCGATCGAGCGCATTGCGGTCGACCGGGAGGAAACGATGGATCAATTGCATTTCTTTTCGCCCGTGCGGATTTCGCGCGGGCAGGGACACCCTGCGGAAGAAATCGATAGTGTTGCCGAAGCCATGATGTTCTTGCGGAAGTGGCCGACGGGACGGCGCGGTCCGGTTTATCAGTGCGCGCTGAATTGTTGCTCGGCCGCCTTGTCGGGCCAGATGTCGGCCGAGGAAGCAAGGAAAGCGTTCACCGGCTTTGCCCGCATCACGCGCCTTCTCGATGACGACATGGCGTTGCCGGTGCCCGGCGAAGGCGAGGCAAGGGTGCACGCGTTGCGGCGATAGGCTGTTGTCCTGACGGACCTACAAGGTCTCGCGCTGCAGCGGGGCGGGTCTTGTTGTGCAATGCGCTCGGTCTGGCGGGTCGAAAGTTCGTCTTGCGTGGCACACTTTCACAGCGGACGCTCGTCGTTCATGCTTACTTCAGTCACGAGCTTGCGGCGAAGCGCCATCGTGTAGTCGTCTGGCCCCTTCGGCGTCATGACGAAGGCCTGGGAACCGCCAATGACCGATCTGGCAAAATAGGATGCCAGAGGTTCGTCGGGATTCTCATCCTCCGTCGGGATGGCGATGGCATTGATCGTATATCCCTTGGCTATGGCGTTCGACCTGCTCGGCTGGACGGGAAGCCCGTCGTTGTTCTCGCCATTGGAGGAGATATCGATGACTTTCTTGGCCGCCTTTCCCGGAAACTGGTCGAGCAGGAGACTGCCGATGTCGATAGCCGAGGAAACGGATGTTCCGCCTCGCCCTCTGCGGATGAAGCCGGTATCGCCTTTCCTGCTGATCACCGCAGCCGCCGCTTTGGCATCTTCCAGTCCGCAGATGCTTGTCCACGGCAGCACGACGCGTGCGTGTCCGGGGCTCGACCATTCAAAATAGGCAACGCCGATGCAGCCGACATAATTCCGGCTGATGGCGGCGATGATCTCTGGCGAGGTGAGTGCCGCGGCATGTCCCTCGCGTTGCATATCGGCGATCTTCGGATCGATCGACGACGAGAAATCGACCGCGAACACGATAGCGACGTCAACGTTCGCGGCATGGGCAGAGATCGCCCAAAACATCGAAACTGCAAGTATCCCTGTCACTCTCGAGATTGAACCGGCCGACGTCAGAATGCCCCAACCTGTCGCCCGCACCCGTTCGCGAAAGGATAGGGGGCCGGCGTCCTGATGATATACACTGCCAAACATGTCATTCTCCATCTCGACATCCGGTCGTTTCAAAAAGCGGGCTCAACATGTGGAAATCTGGCGGATCGCCTTGGTACCCACGCCGAACAGCAGCAGATCGGCCTTGGTCCACAAGAGATAACAGCCGAGCAAGGTCAGTGGCATGGCGAGGGCCGCGAAGGAGCCGCCCGACCAGACCTCAGGCAAAGCACGGCCGAGGGCCACTGTCGTCGCCAGCATTGCAGGCAACCGGCTGGCGAGCACCGCACTGCGGAACGGATCGGGCCAAGCGGCCGGCCACATCGGAATTGGCGTGCCGGGCCTGTGGAAGGTGCTGCCGAATTTGCCGAGCGCATGCAGCAGGCCGGAGGTCGCCGCAAGCAATGGATCGCCGAGCAGCAACAGGGCAATGCCGAGCCCGATCGCCCCCAGGCCCGACAGGAAGTCGCCCAGACGGTTGAGGGCAGGATCGGGAGCATCCGGCCTTGCCCAGGCCCGGTGATAGGCCTCGCCGCCCCAGAAGAAGACCAGGGTGGTCAAGGTCAGCGCAACAGTGCCATGGCTGCCAGCGAAATATTCGATCACCGCCATGGTGACGCTGCTTCCCTCATGCAAGCCGACCGGCGCGGTGGCAATCTGGATGGCGAGACCGACAATGAGGCCGAGCGCGTTACCGCTGTTGTAATAGCCGCCCGGTCCCTTCATGCGGGCGCGAAGCGCCGATACCAAATGTGCGATAGGAAGAAGGATCGTCCGCGCGTCCATCACTGCGCCCCCACGACAAGTCCTGCCGCCATCGGCAAGGCCACCGCCGCCTGGCTGATCGACGCCACTGGCCCCGTGTCGGGCGGCAGCCGGGGCCGGAATAGGTTTCGCATCACCGGCAAGGGTCATCACATTCCTCCACTGGACCTGAATTGTTGGGGTGACGATCGCCTGCCCAATTTGCGGCGGCAGCTGCAAAGGCAGGGGCCCCGTCGAAGGATTGAACCGAAGCGGTTCGCAAGGACGTGCGTGCCTGCGGCGCTCGGTTCGACAGTGCCACGGACAGGATCGCACCCAGAATGATGGCGGCACCCAATGCGCTCGCGGACGAGCTCCGCTCGCCGAGAAAGATCGCCGCGCCCAGCGCCCCGAAAACGCTTTCTGCGCTGACGATCACGGCGGCGTGGCTGGCCGGCGTAAAGCGGAGGGCAACCGTCTGTATGCCGAAAGCAATCGCAGTGGAGAACACGCCGAGGATCGCCAGTTCCGGGCCGGCTGCGAATGCGGCGGCCAACGACAGATTGCCTTGCATTGCGCCGAGCGGCAGGGCGAAGGCTGCGGCGCCGAAGAACTGTGTCGCGGCTGCGGTGAACGGCCGCGCATGCACCTGCATGTGCCGGCCCAGCTCGACTGCCCAGAGCGCATAGCAGGCAGCCGAGAGGACAGCGGTGAGATCGCCACTGCTGAACCCGGCAATCCCATCCGACAACAGCAGGGCTCCAACAACGGTCAGCCCGGCGGCGACCGTGAGACTCGCTGTCGGACGTTCGCCTACGAGAAACCAGGCGGCCAGCGGTGTCATTACCGTTGCCGTGCTGACCAGGAAGCTCGCATTGGTGACGGAGGCGCCGAGATAGCAAAGCTGCTGGAGCGTGATGGAGATGGCAAACAGCGCGCACACCTTGGCCAAGCTGGAAAAATAGTCCGGCCCGAGCGGAAGCCGCCTCTCCATCAAGACAAAGGGCAACACAAGCAGGCCGCCGATCAGGCAGCGCAGACCCACCGCACTCAGCGCGTCGAGATGCACAAGCACCATCTTTTGCGAGACATTGCCGAAGCCCCACAAAGCGGCTGCGAATAGCAGCAGCAAATTGGCTCTTGTCCTGGACACGCGTCCCCCTCGAACCAAGCCTTTCGTTGACTTGGTCACTTTAATTTAGCAAAGCCTAAACAGCCTGCCGTTACGGCAGCGCTTGAGCGCGAAGGCCGACTGTTGCGAAGCGTTAGTTTTGAGTTAGGATTTCGTCAGGCTGGGATAGCAAATGCAAAGTGAGGATAGGGGCGCTGCAAATAGAATCTCACTCTTCGGCGGTTTCCGGATTGAAAATGAAACGACCGGTCCGCTTCGGCTGACCGGGAAACGAGGGCCGGCAATCATCGCCTATCTGGCCCGGTGTCCGGGCATGGCGGCGACGCGGGAGAGGCTGGCTGACCTCCTATGGGGCGACAGCGACGGCGAACATTCGCGCAACAGCCTTCGGCAAGCCCTCAGTGTCCTGCGCCAGGATCTGGCGCGAGAAGGGGTGGATCTCATCCATTCCAGCGGTGAGCTGATCGCCCTGAGGCCAGAGGCCTTTCAAGTCGACGTGGAGAAGTTCGAAACGGGTCTCTCGGCCCGTTCCGCTCAGGACCTCGCGAAGGCCTTGGCGAACTACACCGGGCCCTTCCTCGACGGGCTTTATCTGGGAAGCAATGCGTTCGATGACTGGATCACATCGGAACGCGACAGGCTGCTCGGCCGCGCGCTTGAGTCCTTCGAAAAACTGGCCCGTCTCGTCGACGCCGATGCCGGGCTGATCCTGGCCGATCGTATTGTGACCATGGAACCGACACGGGAAGAATCCTATCGGCTCAAGATGGAATTGCTGCTCGCATGCGGGCAACGCGACAGGGCAATCAGGACATACGAAGCCTGCAGAAGCATGCTGAAGAAGGAGTTCGGCGTCGAAGCCGGCCCTGAAACGCGGGCGCTTTGGCAATCTCTGTTGCTTGCCGCCGATGACGCTTCAAATGTGCAGTCGACAAGTGGTGTTCCGGCCAGCCAGCGCCTTGGGCGTCCGTCCATCAGCGTTGCCGACTTCGTCAATCTGACTGGAAAGCAAGGCGATGACTTTTTCGCCAAGGGACTTGTCCAGGACATCACGACGGCCCTTTCCGAAGTGGCCGACTATGTCGTGCTCGCCGCGCTTCCGCCCGAGAAGAGCGGCCCGGGCGAAGAAGCCAAGACGCCAGGGATACTCCGGGCGCGATATATGCTCAGCGGCAGTGTCCAGAGATCCGGCAATGGGTTGAGGGTGAATGTCCAGCTCGTCGATGCCGCCGGCGGCCACCACGTCTGGGCCCAGAAGTTCGACGGCCACTCCGAGAACGCGCTCGAATTCCAGGACAGGATCGCACAGTCTGTTGTTCTTGCCGTGATCCTCGAACTTCAACTGACCAACTGGAAGGTTCGAGACAAAAGCCCGCCGGGTACCCCTGAAGTGCGCAGGCTGGTCAACGAAGCTCTCATGAAATATTTTGAGATGACTCGGGACTCACTTTTGGTCGGGATAGAGCTTGCCGAGAAGGCCTTCTCGATAGGTCCCGACAACGCCCGTGCAAAGCGGACGCTCTCGATCGTAATATCCATGGGCGTGGCGTTTGGTGCACTGCCTCGGGAGCGAGGGGTGATCGAGCGTGCGGTCGAGCTTGCGGAAGCGGCGGTGCGGGCGGTACCGGACGATGAAATTGCTCGATGTATCTTGTCGTTCGCTCTCGAAAGTTGCGGTCGTATCGACGAGGCGATCGCCGAATGCCGCCACGCGATCAGCCTCAACCCGAGCTACCCGACTGGCCACGGCGATATTTCGATGCTCTTTGCATTGCGCGGACAGGTCGACGAAGCGGTGCGTGAGGCCAACGAAGCAATCCGGCTCGGAACGCACGATGTCATCGACTTCTGGCGCCACCACGGCCTGGTTGTGGCGCTCTTCGCTGGCGGAGACAACCAGCGGGCGCTCGAAGCCGCCCGCAAAGTGGTCAGGACAAAGCCGGGCTTCGTTCGCGGCGCCCTTTATTGGGCCGCGACCGCGTCGGCCACCGGGAACAACGAAGAAGCGTCCCGGGCCATCCACCATTGCCTGTCACAACTTCCGCATCTCAATCTGAGCAATGTCTGCCCTGGCTTTGTGCCGCGCTATGTGAAGGATCATCACCATTCCCGGTTCCTTGAGATGCTGTCGAGGGCTGGCCTCCCCGGCTCCTAGCCACATCATTGGCGTAGACACCGGCATACGAAGCTGGAGGCTTCCGTCCTCCGCCCAGGCATCGAAAGCAGATAACGCGTTGGCATTTCCGGCCAGGTCGACCTATAAGCTACCCTGCGATTGAGGTATTCGGCGCCGCACGCCGTCGCGCCGGCCAGGGCATTCGGCCGATTTGCGGCGGGGGCTGTCATGGCAGGCGATAGCGTTCACGCGACGCGTGCCCAAACTTTATTGAAGCTATGAAGATGCAACATTATCAAAGGTTTAGGATAGCCATAGCCCCTGGATGGGGCAGATAGATAAGTAATATCAGATAGTTACTGGAGCCCGTGTGCAAAAATCGCACACGAAAGTTCACCTTCTCTTCTTTTCGTTCCCGCGATGCCGCCGCCGACAACCGTTTTTGCCGCTCTCCTGCCGACCATTTCGACCGCTACCATGCGATGTTCGCCGGGGTATCCGTGAACCTCATTGTCTACTGCAGCATCCCGTTTGCCTGGGGACCTGTAAGCTTTCCGTACTTTCGGCCTCGCGCCGCCACCGAATTGTGGGCACATATGAAAGCAGTCGGAATGCATGATTCAAGTGTGCGACAAGCGTGATCGGTGCGCTCACCCATCGCAATTTGTATAGGGCGGCAACACCTCATCGAGCCTGGTGTGCATTGGGCGGGACTTGACGTTCGCAGTTTTGGTTCGCTACGGCTCGTTTTGGTTCGCTACGGCTCCCCAGGCCGAAAGAAATGCAACTACGAGTTGCCGATTCAAAACTACGCCAGAACCTTCCGTCAAGACGCGCATGCGTGACCGCGAGCGCGGAGCGCATCGAATTGGCCGGCGGGCCTGAGCCATCATTTGCCCGTGATAAGGGTGAAGTGCGAACGCGCGAGCTCACTGAGATCGGAATTCCCAGCAGCTATCTGGCCCGTGTGTGCGACGAGGGGCTGCTCAGCAAGGTTGGCTGTAGAATCTACCGCGCCATAGAACGCGAGGTGGGATCATTAGATGTTGGCCAAGCCGTGGTTTGCGGAGAGCATTCTTGACGTCGTTAACACGCTGGAACAGGGCCGTGCTCATGCACTTCCGCCCGGCCTATGTGGCCAAAAGGTTCGCCCGGTCACCCTCGCATCCGGACAGGGTGGTGACCTTCGCGCCGCAGCCGCTGGAGCGGCCAAAGGGCTAGGACGCCGCTCCCATCCATCAGGTCCAGGCAGCGAAATCCTTGAAACCGTGTCCGGTCACAATGCAGATCACGGTATCGCTCGATCCGATTGAGCCTTTTATGAACAGATCCCGGGCAGCAGCGAGAGAGGTCGCGCCCGTCGGTTCACAGAAAAGACCGGCTTTGTGCGCCAAGTCGATCATCGCCGCGCGAATATCCGCATCTCCGACGGCGTAAGCAACGCCCTTGCTCGCGCGGACAAGCGAAAGCGTCAGGCTGCCTTCCTCGGGATAGCCCAGCAACGGGTCCGAAATGCCCGAAGCGATCGTCTTGGGGCTCTCCCAGCTATCAACCTCGATTTTTCCGTCCTCGAAGGCCCTTGCTATCGGAGCACAGCCGTCAGACTGCGCCGCGATCAGGCGAGGCACTTTGCCAGCCCTATCCATGAAGCCCTGAAAGACGCCTTTAACCAACGGTCCGGAACTTGTCGGGATGGCGATCCAATCGGGTCCGACGCCTTCCATCTGCTCATGGAGTTCCTGCCCGATCAGCCGCAAGGCATCTACGCCATAAGGATTCAGATAGGTCGTCGTCAGGTTTGCATAGCCGGTCTCGGCGCAACGTAGTCTGGCATGTTCAAACGCGTTTCCGTAATGGCCGGGCACTTGCTCAAGCATGGCGCCATAGGCGAGAATCTGCGCCAGCTTGCCACGCGGCGTCGTATCCGGGCAGACGATGATGGCGGGAATTCCGACATTCGCGGCATAGCAAGCGGCAGCGGCACCGGCGTTGCCGCTCGACGCACTGACGATCCCCTTCGCTCCAAGCGCGATCGCCTGGCTCAATGCCGCTGCCACAAGGCGGTCCTTGAAGGAGCCGGATGGATTGCGGGTTTCGTCCTTGACGAGCAACCGGCCTCTGAAGCCGACGTGGAGGAGATCGGATCTGAGTTCTCGAAGCGGCGTGCCGCCTTCTCCAAGAGTAATATCATCTGCGACGAAGTCAGCTCTGAGCCAGCCGCGCCCTTCCGGTTTTTGACGCGTGACCTCCAGTATGCCGCCGCAATCGGGACAACGGTAGACCAGGGTCGGCGGCCGGGTGGCATTGCAAGCGATGCAGCGCAGCCTCAGTTGCCGGGACGGGGTTTCGGCCCCCGGAAGAACCGCGAGCGTCATTGCATCATTCCGCGCGCTGCGACAGGGAAGACGCATTCGACCCGTTTGCCGCGCATGCCGACATACCAGTCATAGCGGTCGACCGTTGGATCGCAATGGCCGGGAACGAGACGCAGCGTTTCTCCGATGGCAAGGCTTCCGGGATCCGAACGCAGGATGAGCGAACCGTGCTCGTCGGATGCGCCGGCATAGTCGATATCCTGCCTGGCGTGAATGAGAGGAAGTCCGCTGTCGATAGCAATCCCCTTGTGGCCGCAGTCCAGAACCGCGATGCCGTGACGGGCCGCACTCATGACGGTGCTCAGCACGAACAGCGATTGTTCGAAATCGGGAGCGGGACGATTTCGTGCATAGTCGGCATCCATGAACACATAGGAGCCGGCCTGGAGCTCGTTGTAGACGCCGCTGGCTGCTTCGTGGGTGAAGGTTCCCGTGCCTGCGCCGCCGACGATCGCGCAGTCCAGCTTCTGCTTCCTGATTGCGGCGATCGTATCCGCCGTTCGCGTCGCGGCCTGGCCGATAGCGTCGCGTCGCTCCTGTTCGGCGCGCAGGTGCTGGGCGCGCCCGTGATAGGATTGCAGGCCACCGAACACCAGGTGGCGGCTTCTCGCTATGCGGACCGCCAGTGCCGCTGCGGGGGCGCCAGGTTCCACGCCGCAGCGACCGCCACTGACGTCGATCTCGACCAGCACTGTCAACCGCGTGGCAAAGGATTCGGCCACTGCCTCGATCTGGTCGACCACGGCCGCGCTATCGGCACAGAGCGAGATTTTCGACATTCTGGACAGCGCGGCCAGTCGCGCCAGCTTGCGGGAGGAAACGACCTCGTTCGAAACGAGAATGTCGCCTATACCTCCCCAGGCGAGAACCTCGGCCTCCGCTGTCTTTTGCACGCATTGGCCGATCGTCCCTCTGGCAATCTGCCAGTGAGCAATGACCGGGGACTTGTGGGTTTTCGCGTGAGCGCGCAACCGCACACCTGCTTTACGGCAGAATGCGGCCATACGGTCGAGATTTCCTTCCATTGCATCGAGATCGATGATGAGGGCAGGGGTATCGATATCCGCTTCGCTCATTCCGGGCTCGGCAGGCGGGCGCTGGACCATTTTGTCTTTCTCCGATCGCGATGATGCCAATCAGGACCACGCAGGCGAGGGATCGTCCTTGCCTGATATGCGAGACGATCGACGGACAACCCGCATCATCCGCGTCAGGCGGCTATCGACGATCGCGTCTGCTGCGAGAGGGTTTCGAAATTGTCGCGAATATAGGCCGCGGCACGCAAGGCGAGCGCCGAGATGGTGGCCGTCGGATTGACGACGCCGCCGGTGGTGAGCACGCTTCCATCGACAATGAAGAGGTTTGGCACCTCCCAGGTCTGGTTCCATTGGTTGACGACGGATGTCGATGGGTCGCTGCCCATCCGGCAGGTGCCGATCATGTGCCAGGCTGGTGTGCGATAAACGCCCTCCTTGTCGCGATAATCATGCAGCCGATATTCGAAAGCACCGCAGGCCTTTGCGAGCTCTTCGAGGCGATCCAGCATGTAGTTCATCATACGCTTGTCGTTCTCGCCGGGCGCGTAGCGGGTCTTTGCCGCAGGCACGCCATCGGAATCCTTCAGCACAGGATCCAGCGTCACGCGGTTTTCCGGATTGGGCAGATCGTCGCCAATGGCGAAAACGCCGATGGAATGGCCGAAGTGGCGCTCGAACCAAGGGTGATGGTCGCGGCCCCATGGCGCGTGGGCCGGCGTGAACCAGCCTGCCGCAAGCTCTCCGGCCGACGGCGTGGAGGTGATGCAATTGAAGTTGAAACCGTTGACGAAACCGCGCGACACGTCCGTCTCGGCAAACTGCCGCGACAGCAGGGATGCGACGTAACCGATATGACCGTCGACAGGCTCGTCGACCCACATTTCGCAGGCAACCAGCGTGTGGTGCAGAAGATAACGTCCGACCTGATCATTGGCGTTGGCAAGATTGTCGGATGCAAGAAGGAGCCGTGGCGTTCCGATGCCGTTCGCGGCCACGATAACCAGTTTTGCGCCCTGGAAATGTTGCTTCCCGGTCTTGCGGTCGACATAAAGAGCGCCGCTCGCGCGGCCGTCCGGGTCCTTCTCGATCTTGAGCACGCGGGCGTTGATGCGCAGTTCGCAGCCGGCATCCAGAGCCTTGGGCCAGATGGACAGCGAATATTTGCTCATCGATCCACGTGGGCAGCCGTTGCATGTGCCGCAGTTGTTGCAGGCCGGCCGACCGTCATAATCCTCGGAGATCGCCGCAGCCTCGACCGGCCACCAGTGCCAGTCAAGCGCATCGAAACCGGAAGCAAGGCGCTTCGCCACCTTGGACACAGGCATCGGCGGGGTCGGACAGCGGTCTCGTGGCGGCATGGCCAGGTCGCCGGCAAGGCCCGACACGCCGACGAGCTTGTCGGCCTGCTCGTAAAAGGAGGCGAGATCCTCATACGTGATCGGCCAGTCCGGCTGAAGACCATGCTCCGTGCCCTTGCGGAAATCGGAAGGACGATAGCGTGGCCAGATTGCGCCATAGACATTGGTTGACCCGCCGACGGCATTCCACATCAGGATTTGCGAGGAGTCCGAATTGACGGGGAAATCGTCCGGATGGCTGCGCTTGTTGACGTCCGGGCTCCAGTTGGTCCGGCGCTGCCACGACCAGTCGGAATGGAGATGCGGATGGTCTTTCGCCTCCACCCAGGATCCCTGTTCCAGGCAGACGACATCGAGACCGGCTTCTGCAAGTGTCAGTGCTGCCAAGGATCCTGTCGCGCCGGCGCCCACTATCAATACGTCACAGATGCGATCTGTTGTCATCTTTCCAATCCCCAGCGATCTGTCATTACCGTGTCCAGCCCGAGCGGCGACGTGTCGACGGGCCTGACCTTTTCGGTCTCCAGGTAATGGCCGCGCCGATGGGCTGGCTGGTCCCGGTTGAAATCGAAAGGCGCCATGTCGTAGCCGGTCAGATGGGGCCGGTGGGAGTACGGACGCCCCGTGTTCCGAATGGCCTCGATGACGAAGGGCGTTTCGTAATAAGCGAGTGTCACCGCCGTGTAGATCTTGTCGAAAAGCTCCGCGTCGGCTTGCTCGAAGACCTTGACGGCCGCGATGCGGGTGTCGCCATTGCTGCTTGAAAGGCCACCCCTTTCCCAGCCCAGCAGATCGGCCAGTGCCGTAGTCTGCACGTCGCTCCAATCCGCAAAGAGGCGCATCGACACGATGCCGTGCACGCCGGCCTCGGACGCGGAGGGCCAACTCTCGTTGCCAGGGATCAGTTCATCGACAAGAGCGCGGATCATCCGCGTTCTCTCAGGTGGAGAAAGCGGCGAATTCCGTTCGCCGGCAAGAGCATGCGATTGAGGGCTCATGCCGCACCTGCCTTTCGATCGATCGTGACGGTGATCATCTTGAGTTCGGTCATGGCTTCCATCGTGTGCACGCCGCCCAGTCGGCCGATGCCGCTCTTGGTGCCGCTTCCGCCGCCGAAGGGCAGGTGAATTTCCCACCATGTGCTGCCGGCATTGATATTGACGATCCCGGCGGGGATCGCCCTGGCGACCGAAACACCCCGCGCCACATTCGCCGTGAAGACGCCGACCGACAGGCCATATTCGCTGTCGAGCGCCAGATCGAGCGCTTCAGCCTCGTTCTTGAAAGTGAGAACGGGCACGACGGGGCCGAAGGTTTCCTCGCGATTGAGTTTCATCTCGCGCGTGACGCCGGTAATGATCGTCGGCTCGAAAAACAGCCCGCTGCCGAGATCGGGGCGCGGCTTGCCGCCACAGAGCACCTTGGCACCCTGCGCGATTGCGTCATCGATGTGCTCCTTGACCTTGGCTGCGACCTTCGCGTTGTTCAGCGGCCCCATGGTCGTTCCCTGGTGGAAGGGATCACCAAGCACATGTTTTTGCGCATGGGCGACGAGCTTTTCGCAGAGGCTTTCGGCAACCGACTGATGAGCGAGAACGCGGCCCGTCGCGGCGCAGACCTGACCGGCGTTGAAGAATGCGCCGCCGGCCGCGGCGGCGGCCGCCGCGTCAAGATCAGCGTCCTCGAAAACGATCACCGGGCCGTTGCCGCCCAGTTCCAGGAGCAGCGGCTTGCCGGCGCCGCGCTCGGCGATTTTCTTGCCGGTCGCCGCGCTGCCCGTAAAGCCGATTGCCGCGACGTCGGGATGAACCACGACGGCGTCGCCGGCGGTAGCGCCTTCACCGATGACCAGATTGATGACGCCGGCGGGAAGACCGGCGCCGTCGATTACCTCCATCAAGGCACAGGCGACCAGCGAGGTCGACGGGGCGGGCACCCAGACGATGGTGTTGCCGGTCGCAATGCCCGGTGCCAGATATTCGACGGGGATGTTGACCGGGAAGTTCCAAGGGGTAATGACTCCGTAGACCCCGCGCGGCTGGCGGATCGTCATGACGAGCTTCGTCGGATCCTCGGCGGGCAAGGTCTGGCCACCCAGCTGCTTGACGAGTTCGGATGCGAGCCGGAAGCCGTCGGCGGCCTTGCCGACCTCACCCATGGCCTCGGCAAGAACTTTGCCCTGCTCGGTCGACAGGAGGCGTGCGATCTTTTCTTGAGCCGCGTCGATTGCCGAGGCGATGGCAACGCAGATCGCGGCGCGCTTGAAAACCGGCATGCCGGCCCATGTCGGCGCGGCTGCTTTTGCAGCCGCGACAGCCCGTTGTACCGTCTCGCGGCCTGATCGCGGCAACTGGGCAATGGTCTCCCCGGTTGCGGGATTGACCGCCGGCATGGTGTCCGGCTCCGTCTGCCATTCGCCGCCTATGAAATTGGCGGGCGCGTCTTTCATGGCATAGCCACCATCCATTTCAAATCTCCTTCATTCGGCCGCCGCAGCGAGCGTTTGATCATCGGTACCGATATCCTGGCCCGCGATGACCAGACCGGCGGCAAAGATACGTTCAGGCGCAACGACAATCTCGCCGCGCGTGTCTTCAAGGGAAAACGCGCCATTACGCAATTCGAGGATGCTCGCATCCCCGGCCGAGCCAATCTTGAATGTTCCAAGCTCTGGGCGCTGCAATGCCTTGGCCGCATTGACGGTCGAGGCTGCGATGATGTCGTTGATCGACATGCCGAGCGCAAGGAATTTCGAAAGCGTCGTAACCTGGTCGTAGGCCGGACCCTCGATGCAGAGCGCATGAACATCGGAGGAGATGGTGTCCGGCTGGAAGCCTTGCGCCATCATCGCGCGCGCCGTTTTCCAGGAGAAGGAGCCCATCCCGTGGCCGATATCGAAAAGGACGCCTCGTTCCCTCGCCTCGAGGATTTCCGGCTTGATCTTGCCTGCGCCGTCGATGGGCGCATTAGGGAAGGGTCGAAAACAATGGGTCAGTACATCGCCAGCTCGCAGGCGCGAGACGACGGCCTCGTAGGAAGGGGGTGGCTCATCGATATGGGCCATCAATGGCAGGCCCGTCTCGTCGGCGACCTGCAGGGCGACATCGAGAGGCTGGATACCGGCGGGGCCAGAGGCGTGGCGACCGATGCGCACCTTCACCCCGATGATTATGTCGCGGTTGGCGTTGATGACCTCGACGGCCTCGCGGCCGGCAAGAAGCCGCATGTCATGGCTTTCGCCGATCATGATGTTCTTTGCAAAACCATAGATGCCGGCGAAGGAGATATGCAGGTAGACGAGAATGCGAGCCGTGCTTCGCTCGATCACATGCTTGCGAAATCCGGGGAAATTTCCCGGTCCGGCACTTCCCGTGTCGACGCAGGTCGAAACCGCGCTCTTGCGGGCAAACGCGTCCGGATCCACCCCAAGCGACGTCCCGCCCCAGTAAACATGCGTGTGCAGATCGATCAGGCCGGGCGTTACGATAAGGCCCGCTACGTTTCGTTCTTCGGTTCCAGAAAGACCGTTACCGACGGCGGCGACCTTTCCTGCGGCGAAGGCGACATCGGTGACCTGGTCGATACCCTGGGAAGGATCGATGACGCGACCATTTTTCAAAACGAGATCATAAGGCATGAATTCGGCTTTCGGTTTCCAAGAAGCGCTGATTGATACGGGTGCCGTCCTCGGTGGCGAAATAGCGGACAGCGTCCGGGCTCGCGCAGAGAGTGATGCGTTCGCCCGCGGACAGGCCCGACGCATCGCTGCAGGTTGCCCGGACGATGTGGCCGGCAACGTCGACATCGAGGAACTGGAAAGGCCCGGCGGGCTCGATCAGCACGAGTTCGCCCGAAAGGGTGAGACCACCATTACCGCGCGCCGCCGGCTTCAGGTCGTGGGGACGCACGCCAAGAATCCGGTCAGAACTCCCGCCACAGAGATTGGCGGGCAGGAAGTTCATTTGCGGGCTGCCGATAAACCCGGCGACGAACTGGTTGGCGGGAGCCGAATAGACCTCCATCGGCGGTCCGAACTGCTGCACGACGCCGTCCTTCATCACTGCGATCCGGTCCGACAGCACCATGGCCTCTTCCTGATCGTGGGTGACGAAGATGACGGTAATGCCGAGCGCTTTCTGGAGGCGTCGGATCTCGGTGCGCATGCGCACCCGCAGCGAGGCGTCGAGATTTGACAGCGGCTCATCCATGAGAAGGACAGAAGGGTTCCTGACGATCGCGCGGCCAACGGCAACGCGCTGGCGCTGGCCGCCGGAAAGCGCCGCCGGCGGGCGATCGAGAAGGGCCTCGATGCCCAGAACATCGGCTGCCCAGGCTACCTGCTTGCCTACGGTCGCTTCGTCCAGCTTCTGCTGGCGCAATGGAAAGGCGATGTTTTCGCGCACCGTCATGTGCGGGTAGAGCGCGTAATCCTGGAAGACCAGCGCGATGTTGCGTTCACGCGGACCGAGCTCCGAAATCTCCTTGTCGTCGAAGCGGATGGATCCCTCGTCGATATCCTCCAGGCCGGCGATGCAAAACAGCAAAGTCGATTTCCCGCACCCCGACGGTCCGAGGAAGGAAATGAACTCGCCATCGTTGATCGTAAGATCGAGACCCTTCAAAACAGCTATCGCCCCGAACCGCTTGGTAAGGCCGGCAATCTTGATCGACGCCATGCTTGAAGCTCCTTTCAGCCCTTGACCGCGCCGGAAAGCGCACCCTGGACGAGGTAACGTTGGAAGAAGAAGGCAACGGCCACAGGCGGCAGGATGGCAAGCACGCTGGCCGCAAAGAGCGGTCCGTATTCATAGAAACGGGCCTGGTTGAGAAAGCCTGCGATGACGACGGGGATTGTCTGCGTCTTGGGGGTCGAGGTCAGGATCATGGCAAAGAGAAACTCGTTCCAGGACACGAGGAAGCAGAAGATCAGCGCCGCGACGATAGCCGGCCGCACCACGGGCACCAGAACCTTGCGGAACATCGTCCAGCGACTGCAGCCGTCGATCTGTGCCGCGCGCTCAAGGCTGATTGGAACGGTCTCGAAACTGGTCTTCATCATCCAGGCGGCAAGCGGCATCAGGATCGTCGAATATGCGATCACCAGACCGAGATGGGTGTCGATGAGCCCGAGCGTCCGGAAGATGACGAAGAACGGCAGAACCAGCGTCAGTGCGGGAACCATACGCGTCAGAAGAAGCGCCCAGAGGCTGACGGCAAAGAAACGATGTCCAGCATAGCGGGCAAAACCGTAGCCAGCCAAGGTGCCGAGCGCGACATTGACGACGGAGACGACGATGCCGATGCCGAAACTGTTGAGCAGGGACAACGGCACGCGCGCGGCCTGCACGCTGGTCGTGCCTTGCGCCATGAGCACCGCCCGATAGTTGTCGAAAGTGAGCGTCGAGGGCACGATGGAGGGGGGCGTGCGGATCAGGTCGGTGGCTGGCGATAGGCTTATCAGGACCAGCGCCGCAACAGGCAGGAACGACCAGACGAAAATGGCAACGACGGCGAGCGCGAACAGGATCTTGCCAGCGTTGCGTGCAGCGATCGGGCCCATCAGCCTTTTCGGCTTCCATTCCGGCAGAACGACCATGGCGGGCCGCGGGCAACTGGCTGTTAGCAGCCCTGGGGCCGCCAAAGCCGACACTGTCGTCCTGGCTTTCCTGGGGCTGAGGAAGGCAAAATAGGCGATGGCGAATGCAAGGCTGAGAAACGTCAGCACGTAAAGAAGAGCGGCCCCTTCGCCGAACTTCAGGAACTGAAAGGATTGCATGTAGCCGAGCCAGGACAGTGTGGTGGTCGCCGCGCCCGGACCGCCGCGCGTCATGATCCAGATGATGTCGAAGGCCAGGAACGCATTGATCGTGGAGATGATGGTGGAGAACAGCAGCGTCGACTTGAGCCAAGGCAAAGTGATCGCGAAAAAGCGCTTGACCGGTCCCGCGCCGTCGAGAATGGCAGCGCGATGCAGGTTGCCCGGCATGGATTGCAGGCTGGAAAGGAGCATCAGCGTCGTCAACGGCGTCTGGTTCCAGACCTGGGTCAGCGCCACGAGGTTGAGGGCGCGGAAGCCCTCTCCAAACCATGCCCGCCCCCATGAACCGAGGCCTATGTCGTTGAGAAAGCCGTTCAACAGACCGAAATTGCCGGCATAGATGAAGGACCACAGCACCCCGATAGACACGGGCGCCATGGCCCAGGGAACGAGGACGATACTGCGCAGGAAGCCGCGGCCGGCAAAACGCTGATTCAAGACGAGCGCGATCAGTGTTCCCAGTACGGTCGTCCCGATGACCGCAATCGTGGAGAAGTAAAGCGTGCGGCCGAGCGCATACCAGAAGCCTTGATTCTGGAAGATCTTCGCATAATTGGCGAAGCCCACGAAAATCCATCGCTTGGTGATCGGATTGGTGATGTTGAAGGACAAGTACAGACTGTAGAGGAGCGGCAGGCCGACGATCAGGATCATCAGGATCAGCGTCGGGGCGACGGAGAGATAGGCAAAAGCCGGAAGGCTCATCCTGCGCCGGCGTTCGCGCGCCAGCGGCTCGGCTCCTTGCGACGGCAATGTCATCGTCATGGCGTCCTCGCGCATCATCTGGGCCAGATCGCCGACAATGCCGCGTCTGGCGATGTGTTGGAGGTTGGTGCGGACGCAACAGCCGGCCCCGATGACCGGCTGTTGCGTCATGTCTTACTGATATTGGGCCTTGAGCTCGGAAGCCTTGGCCGCAAGCGCTGTCACCAACTCGTCGGTCGAGCTGCCTGAGCGGATATATTCCTGGACCTGCTGCATCATGAACATATCCCATTCCGGGAACCAGATCGCCTTGCCGATCGCGCGTGACGTCGCCATGCCGAGCTGCTTGGCCGAAATGTCAAGGTCGCGCCATTTCGAGAAACTGGCGACGATCTCCGGATCCTGCATGACCGCCTTGTAGCCCGAGCCGAGACCGAACTCGAGAGCCCAGCGCTTGATCACATGATACTGGCCATCCTTGGCTTTGCCGCCGAAGAACTGGAGCAGGTTCCACACGCGCTCCTCATCGACGGGCTGGGCGCCCATCAGATAGGCCGCCGTCCAGGCCATGGTCGAGCGGGTCGCGCCCGGCATGATCGCGTTGCGCACCTTTCCCGCGATCTTGGAAACGGCGGGATCGTTGGCGACCTTGTGGTTGTAGTCATGGACGACCATGAACGTGTGACGGCCGGAGGCATAGCTGGGCACACCTTCGCCGGGCAAGGTCATGATGTCTTCGACGACCAGCTTCTCCTTGTAGAAGGTCTGGTTGATTTCGAGGATCTTGCGCAAGGCCGGCTCATCGACGAAGTTTCCGTCGGCATCGAAGACCTTGGCGCCCTCGGAATACCAAGCCGCGAACATATACCAGGACATGTTTGGCCATTGTTGCTGCCACATTGCGTGAAAGGGCGCGTCGGATATGCCGTCCTTCTTGAGTTTGCGGCAGACATCAAGAACGGCATCCCAGGTTTCCGGTACCTGAACCCCGGCCTTTTTGAGATGCTCCTCGTTGTAGAGGAAGGTGTTGTAGCCGGCGTAGTAGGGGAGCCCGCACAGGGCCCCGCCGTTGGGCAGCGAAAGCGACTCGACACTGACCGGGAACATGCCGGCCTTGATATCGGCAACGCCCGGAAGGCTCTCGATGTCACGGATCCAGTTGGCCGCGTGCCAGCGGGCGATGTAGTTCTCTTCGGAATACAGCATGTCGATATGCTGACCGCCGGTGAGCTTCGTTTCCGCCACAGGGTGGTAATCGCCCGATACGAGCTCGTAATTCACGTTCTCATCATAGAGTTTCATGAACGTCTTGACGTTCTCTTCGACGATCTGCGGCTGGTATTGCCAGCCGACGAAGCTGATCGGCGTGGAGGGTGCCGCGAAGGCGCGAGACCCAATCATCGCGGCAGCGGATAGTCCCGCAGCGCCTTGTAGTATCTGTCTTCTGGACAGCAGGTGTCGTTCCAGCGAAGAAATCATGCTAGTTCCCCATTATGATAGCTTTTTTTGATTTCGGCCGACCGGCTGTGCCGGCAGATGACTTTCAGTATCTCCGGCCTAGAAGACAAACTGTAAGGCCGGTTAAGCTCTTGCTGTGGGGTAACTATGCGCAAAAATTTTTAGCTGTCCAACAAAATTTTCATTTCCGTGTCATTTTTCGTTGGTCCGGAGCATTTTGTCAGTTTTTGATCTATTTTTTGATCAAAAAAGCAAAAAAGTTGACATCTTCCGGCTCAGTCGCACAAGGGTTGTGTCTGGGCCGCATCGCGTGCGATCGCCAGTTGCTGCTTGAGGCGGCGAAGCTTTTCCCGGCCCGCGTCCTTGCGTGCGATGGCGACGCCGTAGGATATGATGTCGATTGCGATCATGTAGGCGTAGCGGATTGACGCCGGCGTCAGAATGTCTTCGTCCGGGAGGCAGTCGATCGGCAGGAGTTCGTCCACAGCGAAAGCCAGGGGGGGTCCGCTCGGTGTCAGGGCGATGGTTGTCGCTCCGTACTCGCGAGCGACGGTTACAGCCTTCTCGAGCTCGACATTGGCGCCCGTGAGCGAACAGCAGATCACGACGTCCGTGCGTTCAACAGCTGTTGCAAGCATGAACTGCATCTGGTGATCGTTACAGGGGATTACGCGTATACCCAACCGGAAAAAGCGGTTCTGGATCTCCTCGATAAGCCATGAGGAGACACCGCCACTTCCGAATGCGTAGAGCGTGTGGCAGACGCTGATCTTGTCGACGACCGCCTGGGCGCGTTCGAGGTCGACGTTGTGATGCATGTCCGCAATGGTTTTCTGCGCCCGTTTGCTGACGCGCTCCGCAACTTCGGCGATGGATCCGGGCGGCGTCTGGGGTTCGAGATAACGGATGCCGACGCGCACCGACCCCATGATCTTGAGCTTGAGATCCTTTAGACCGTCACATCCCAGCATGCGCGAAAACCGTGTGATGGTTGGCGCCGATACATTGAGCCAAGTGGTGAGTTCCTCGATAGGCTTTTCGGCAAAGCTATGCGGCTCGCTCAAAATCGCGTGCGCAATCCGGCGGTTTGTTTTGGAGAACTGTGACTGCTGGTCGACAATGAGCCCAATGACATCTTGTGCATTGCGCTTGACGCCTGGGATGACCGTGTCATCATTAGGTTGTGATATGCGATTTTCTTGCGACGGATGGCGAGCCATTGAATATCTCCCTTTAGGTCGAGGTTTTGAATTAAACCGTCAGGGTGTCAACGTTTCTCTGAAACCTGATGCGTAACTTTACTTCATGAGGCCTTCAGCTTAGCTCGCCTCTCGTTCGAGTTGTTGCCACATGAACGCGTATAGCGTTCCGTCTATGACGTGGCCGGCGCGGTGATGACGCATGAACGGCCCGAAGATAATTTCACCCATGTCGCCGGCCGCGTCGCACATGTGCATTTCACCGACTCGGATGCCGGCGGCAGCCATCTTGCCTGGGGCGACGGCATCATCGATCTCGACAAGCTGGTCACCTATCTTCGCGGCCAGAGCTACGAGGATTCGCTGACCATCGGACTGACCAACTGGAAATACAACGTCGGCCCAACCCCGCCGCTGAAGCAGTTCGTCGAGGCCCTGCGCAAGGCCCTCTGTCCGGCATAGCTGGGAGGGCGCGGCATGGAGAGCAAATGCGTCCGGCAACGCGGCGTCCGGCTCGCCGGCCCGCTTATCTCGGGCAACGGTTCCTGTTGCACCTATGCTGCCGGCCAGAACGGCCATTGACAGTGCCGGCTGGGCAAGAGAGACGCGCGACTTCTCCCCGCCGGTTCAGTCAGGAAGGCTAGTCATGAAATCCTCATTCCCCGATCCAGATCACATCGCCCGCGCGGTCGATGACAATTTTGAAAGCCAGGTCGAACTGTTACAGCGGCTCGTCCGCGCGCCTTCGCTGCGCGGGCAGGAAGGCGCCGCGCAGGAGATCGTCGCCTCAGCGCTCGCCGAACGCGGCTATGCGGTGGAACGGTTCGGCATCGATATGCGGGCGATGGCCAATCATCCGGCCTTCTCGCCGGCGACGATCGACTATGCCGGCGCGTTCAACGTGGTCGGCAGGAAGACGCCGGCTTCGCAAGTCGGCCGCTCGCTGGCCCTGAACGCCCATGTCGACGTCGTGCCGACGGCGGACCCGTCACATTGGCGCTATCCGCCGTTTTCCGCCACCCGCGACGGCGATTGGCTCTACGGCCGCGGCGCCGGCGACATGAAGGCCGGGCTCATCGCCAACATCTTCGCTCTCGACGCGATCGAGAAGGCCGGCTACCGCCTGACCGCGCCGGTGCAGGTGCAGTCGGTGCTCGACGAGGAGGTGACGGGCAACGGCGCGGCCGCCGCAATCGCCCGTGGCTGCACCGCCGATGCGGTGCTGATTCCGGAACCTACCGACGAACAGCTGGTTTCGGCCAATTCCGGCGTCATCAAATTCCGCATCACCGTCCATGGCGTGCCCGCACATCCGAGGGAAGCAGAGTCCGGCGTCAGCGCCATCGATGCCGGGCTCGGCCTGATCGGCCACCTGCAGCGTCTTGCGGCCAAGTGGAACGACGAACGCGCGCGCCATCCCGGTTTCGAGGAGATCGCCAATCCCGCATCGCTCAACATCGGCACCATCTCCGGCGGCGAGTGGCTGGCCTCGGTCCCTTTCGCCTGCTCCTTCGAGGGCCGGATCGGCTTCTATCCTGGCGACGATCCCAGGCAGCGCGCCGCCGCGTTCGAAGCCTTCGTCGCCGATACGGCAAGTGCGGATCCGCGGCTCGCCAAGGCAAATCCGAAGGTCGAGTGGATCGGCGTCATGCAGACCGGCTACCGCATGCGGCCGCACTGCTCCGCCGGACAGGTTCTGCAGGAAGCACACGGTCTGGCGCATGGCGGTGAGATGCGTTCCTACGTCATGACCTGTTATCTCGACGCGGCGCTCTTCGCCGTCCATGCGAATATACCGGCGCTGGTCTATGGACCGGTTTCGGAGAATATTCATGGCATTGACGAGCGCGTCAGCCTGTCGTCGCTGCGCCGGGTGACGAAGACGATCGCGCTGTTCGCCGCCGGCTGGTGCGGCGTGGAGCGGGCAATATAACCGGGGAGCCGGCTACACCTCCTCGGTTTCAAGCACGAATGTGCCCGCCGGTATCCGGTTGGTGATCATGGCGCGGATGCCAGCATCGATGGCGGGGTCGGTTTCGTCGAATAGGCCGCAGGCCCGCAGCGCCTTGCGCTGGTCGACGGAGCGGCCGAGATATTCCAGAAGCACGACCGAGGCTGCGGGTCTCCGCCCCCGTAAAAGGGGCATGCCCGTCTGGATGCCGACCAGATAGGCGACGCTCGTCTGGTAGCTCGGATAGAGGATCACCTGGGTGATGCTGGTTTTGAGCAGGATTTCGGATTCGAGCGCGAATATGCGATCGCCGAGCAGCAGCAGCGCGGCCGAATATTTCGAGGTCTTCACGCCATATTTGCCGAAATGGACGAGCCTTTCCATGCATTTCCAGAAATAGCGGCCGTCCTTTTCATAGATCACGACGAGGCATTTGATGATCTTGCCGGCATAGCCGAACGAGTAGAAATAGCGGAAATAGTAGCCGACATAGCGCCCGAGATCGCCGGACCGCTGATAGAGCTGCTCCATGTGCACCAGCAGGTCCGACGGCGCGTGGACGCCGAGCGGGCGGCGGCGCAGGCCGACGATCTCGGCAAAGCGCTGCTGGTCCATCAAAAGCTCGCCTTCGGTCACGCCGAAGAAATCGCAGATCTTGCGCATGTTGCGGCGTGACGGCCAGGTCTGGCCGCTCAGATATTTGTTGAACTGCTGGCGGTTGATCTGCAGGCGCCGACACACGGCGGCGATCGACGGATAATAGCTGCACAGGAAGGCGAGGTTCTGGGGAAGCGGTTCGGTCTGCATGGATCTAATGCATACTGACGCCAGAACAGTGTCAAGTCGCGAAGGGTCGCGAAATTGTGCGACACTGCCGATTTGCCCAAGGTGGCGCCCGCCAAACAGAGGGCCTCACCTTGCGCACAGTGTCCAACTTCCCCCATCCGATCCGCTCGGTCGACCATTTCGAGATCCCGATGCCGGACGGTTGCCGGCTTGCGGCGCGCATGTGGCTTCCCGAGGGTGCTGAACAAAAGCCGGTGCCGGCAATCCTGGAATATATCCCCTATCGCAAGAACGATCTGACCGCCGCGCGCGATGTCGTCATGCATCCCTACGTAGCTGGCCACGGCTACGCAGTGGTGCGCGTCGACCTGCGCGGAACCGGCGATTCCGAAGGGCTGATGCTCGACGAATATCTCCAGCAGGAGCTGGACGACGGCTGCTCGGTCATCGAATGGCTGGCGACCCAGCCCTGGTGCGACGGCAAGGTTGGCATGATCGGCATCTCCTGGGGCGGTTTCAACGGGCTGCAGATCGCCGCCATGCGTCCGCCGGCGCTGAAGGCGGTGATCAGTTGCGCCTCGACCGACGACCGCTACGCCGACGACGTCCACCACATGGGCGGCACGCTGCTTATCGACAATCTCTCCTGGGCCGCGATCATGTTCGGCCGCAACACGCTGCCGCCGGATCCCCGCAACAAGCCGGACAACTGGCGTGCTTTATGGCACAGCCGGCTGAAGGAAAGCGGGTTGTGGCTGAAGAACTGGCTGGAGCACCAGCACCGCGACGAATTCTGGAGGCACGGCTCGGTCTGCGAGGATTTCGACGCGATCGCCTGTCCGGTCTATGCCGTCAGCGGTTGGGCCGACGGCTATTGCCGCTCCGTCTTCCGCCTCATGGAAAAGCTGCAGGGTCCGCGCAAGGGGCTGGTCGGGCCGTGGGCGCACACCTATCCGCATATCGGCAAGCCCGGTCCCGCCATCGGCTTCCTCCAGGAATGCGTCCGCTGGTGGGATCACTGGCTGAAGGGCCGCGACACCGGCATTATGGGCGAACCGATGCTGCGCCTGTTCGTGCAGGACAGCGCCCCGCCGCAAACCTCCTATGAATTGCGGGCCGGACGCTGGGTGACGGAGCCGGCATGGCCGTCGCCGAATGTCGAGCGGCAGTCTTTCTTCCTTTCCGGCAATGGGCGCCTGTCCGCACGCCAGGCAGATCATGCGTCTGGAAGGCAAGCGATCCGTTCGCCCTTGTGGGTCGGCCTGCGCGGCGGCAAATGGTGCTCCTACGCCACGCCCGGCGACCAGCCGGCGGACCAGCGCGGCGACGACGCCGGCAGCCTTGTCTACGAAACCGAGGTGCTGGCGCAGAATCTCGAGATCGCCGGCGACGCCATATTCGACCTTGCCTTCGAAAGCGACAGGCCGGTCGCCATGGTGGCAGTACGGCTTTGCGATGTCTCGCCCGGCGGCGCGGTAACGCGCGTCAGCTACGGCCTTCTCAACCTGACGCATCGCGACGGGCATGAAAACCCTGAACCACTCGAAACGGGCACGCGCTATCGCGCTTCGGTGCCGCTCAAGCATGTGGCGCAGCGCTTCCGGGTCGGCCATCGCATTCGGCTGTCCATCTCGACCAACTATTTCCCGGTCGCATGGCCTTCGCCCGAGCCGGTCACGCTTACCGTCCACCCGGCGGATTGCCGACTTGAACTTCCGGTTCGCGTCGGAGGCGCCAGAGATCCGGAACCGGCGCCTTTTGCCGAACCCGAAGGGGCGCCGCCCTTACGGGGTGGAGACGATCTCAAAGCCGCAAAAGGGTTGGACGATAACGGAAAATCTGGCAGACGCTTCGACCGTCGTTGAGATCGGCGAGGGCGCCGGCACCTATCGCATGGTCGACAACGACCTCACCATCACCTCGCTCGGCCACGAACGCTATTCCTTCCGCAGCGACGATTTCGGATCGGTCAAGGCCGAGGCCAAATGGGAGTTCGAATTCTCACGCGCCGACTGGCGCATGCACTCGGTGACCGAGACCACCATGACCGCAACGTCTTCGCATTTCCACATCGAGGCGAACTTGCAGGCGTGGGAAGGCGAGGCTCTCGTCCATGAGCACAAATGGGCCGAGGCAATAGAGCGTCGCCTGCTGTGACATTCGCGAACTGACGCTAGTATCGCTTACATCTGCGTCGGCAGCGAAATTGACCGGTTAGCCGGCTGAACTGAAGAATGCACCGTCCGAACTCGTGGCCCGTCGGGCGGCGCGGCACCAAAAAAGAGCGAACCGGCAGTCGTCCGGAAGCCCGCTCGGGTTGAAAGGGGAACGCAACTGTGACTGAAAAGAGCGTGACTGAAATAACATTGAACCGCAGGCATTTCCTGCAGGCCGGCGCCGGTCTCGGCGCGGGGATCATCGCCTCCGGCCTGCCTCTGTCGCAGGCCGTATGGGCAGCCGAAGGCAAGGTGCTCAAGGCCCGCGCCTATTCGGACATCGACAAGCTCGATCCCGGCTTCTACCAGAACGCCTACAATGTCGATGTCATGAACTGCATCTACACCAAGCTCACCCGATACAAGCCGGGTTCGGAGTGGGGCTGGGAGCTGGAAGCTGCCGAATCCGTCGAGCAGATCGATCCGACGCACATCCGCTTCCGCCTGAAGAAGGGCATCAACTTCACTGGCGACTTCGGCGAAATGACAACTGAGGACGTAAAGTTCTCGTTTGAGCGCGTTATCCAGCACAACTCTCCGGTCAAGGGTGACTGGGGTCCGCTCGACCGCGTCGACATCGAGGACGACCATACTGGCGTCATCGTGCTCAAGACCCCGTTCGTGCCGCTCTGGAACATCACGCTGCCCTATGGTTGCGGCCACATCGTCTCGAAAAAAGCGGTGACGAAGGCAGTTGCCGACGGCGGCGATTTCGGCATGAAGCCGCCCTGCTTTTCAGGTCCGTACATGCTGTCGGACTGGAAGCCGAACCAACTCGTCCTGTTGACCCGCAATCCCGAATGGAAGGGTCCGAAGCCGGGCTTCGACGAAATCCATATCCTGCCGATGAGCGACATCAAGACCGCTGAGCGCGCCTATCAGGCCGGCGACATCGACTTCACTGATTTCAGCCTCGATTCGCTGGCCACGTTGAAGGGCAGCCCGCCCGAGAACACCAAGATCGAGGAGAAACCCTCGCTCTATTACGTCTATATCGGCATGAATTCGGATCACCCGAAGCTGAAGGATGTCAATGTCCGCAAGGCAATCCAATGGGCGATCAACGTGCCGCAGATCATGGATGCGGCCTATTCGGGCCAGGCGCAGGTCGCCACCGGCCTCATTGCTCCGGGTCTGGTCGGGCATCGGGAAAAGGCACTGGTACCGCCGGAAGGCGATCTCGAAAAAGCCAAGGAGTATCTCGCCAAGGCCGGCATCACCGAACTCAGCCTCACCATTGATGCGCTCAACGTGACCACCTTTTCAACGATCGCGGAAATGGTCCAGGCGCAGTTGTCGCAGATCGGCATCACGGTCGAGGTCAATGTTCAGGATTCCGGCTCTTTCTGGACCATAGGCATGGAATCGGAAGGCGAGCGCTGGAAGGACATGCAGCTGATCGTGCAGCGCTTCTCGATGGTGCCGGATCCCTACTACGCCACCACCTTCTTCGTGCGAGACCAGGTGGGGGTCTGGAACTGGGAGCGCTTCCGCAGCGAACGCTTCGACGAACTCAACGCCAAGGCGGTGACCGTCGAAGACCCGCAGGAACGGGCCAAGATGTATTATGAGATGCAGGACATCATGGAGGATTCCGGCTCCTACCGCTTCCTCACCCATGAGGGATCGCCCATCATGTATCGGACGACCGAGCTCGAGGCCGACACGCGCCCCGACGGGCGGCCGCTCTATCTCGGTTTCGAGCCGAAATCGGCATAGCGCGGCGATCGCCGGGAAGGGCTGGATCAGGATATGTGGCTATACCTTGCCAAGCGTACCGCCCTGGCGGCCGCGATCATCGTGGTCGCAGTGACGCTGCTGTTTCTGATGATCCAGGCCGTTCCGGGCGATCCCGCAGCCGTCCTGCTCGGGCCGCGTGCGACGCCTGAGCTGAAAGCCCAGTTGCATGAGCAGATGGGCCTCGACAAGCCGCTGCCCGTGCAGATCGTCTCCTTCTTCGGGGGGTTGCTGCACGGCAATCTCGGCACCGACGTTTTCACACAGCGCCCGGTCAGCGCCATCGTCTTCGAGCAATTGCCCTATACGATCGAGCTGATCCTAGTATCGATCGCCTGGGCCGTTTTCGTCGGCGTGCCGCTCGGTTGCTATTCGGCGATGCACCGCAACTCCGTGATCGACAAGCTCGTGGGCGTGTTCGCGGTCGGCACGATTGCCATTCCGTCCTTCGTCATGGCGATCTATGCGCTGCTGATCTTTTCGGTCGGCCTGCGCTGGCTGCCCGCCATCGGCGCCGGCTCTGGCTTCCGCGGTGGGCTCGTTCACCTCATCCTGCCGGCCTTCGTCATCGGCATCGGCTGGGTCGGCTACATCTCGCGCATCGTGCGCGCCTCCATGCTGGAGATCCTCGGCGAGAACCACATCCGCATGGCGCGCTCCTTCGGTCTTTCGGAGCGACGCATCGTCGCGCGCTACGCGCTGCCGCTGGCCATCCTGCCGACGGTGACGATCATCGGCGTCGGCATGGCGCATCTGCTCTCGGCGGCCGTTTTCGTCGAGGTGGTGTTCGCCCGTCCGGGTATCGGCGCACTGATCGTCAAGTCGGTGGATTCGCGCAACTATCCGATCGTCATGGGCACGGTCCTCGTCACCACCGTTTTATTCGTCATCTCCACGACGCTCGCCGACCTGATCAACGCGGCGCTCGATCCAAGAATCCGCGAGAATTTGTAACGTGTCCGAAGTTCAAGTCATTCGCGAGACGGTGGATAAAAGCCGTGCGCCGGGCGCGATCGCTATGTTCCTGCTGCAACTGCGTAAGTCGCCGCTCGGCCTGATGGGCGCCGTGCTGGTCGTGCTGATGGTGGCGAGTGCGGTCTTCGCCACCTGGATCGTACCTTACGATCCGATCAAGATCATGGTCGGTCCCCGGCTGGCGCCGCCGTCCCTGGATTTTCTCCTCGGCACCGACCACTTGGGCCGCGACGTTTTCTCGCGCGTCGTCATGGGCGGAAGGATTGCGCTGCTCGTCGCCTTCGTCTCGCTCAGCGCCTCGCTCAGCTTAGGGCTGGTGCTCGGCCTCATCGCCGCCTTCGGCCCGCGCTGGCTGGACAATCTTTTGCTGCTGGTTTTCGACACCATCCGCTCCTTTCCGGTCATCATCTTCGCGCTGGCGGTGGTGACGCTGCTCGGACCGAGCCTTGCCAGCGTCATCTTCGTCGTCGCGGTCACGTCGGTGCCGATCTATGCGCGCGTCGTGCGCACGCAGGCCCACGCGCTGCGCGAAAGCGAATTCATCACCGCAGAACGCGCTATGGGTGCCGGCCTCGTGCGCATCCTCGCCGTGCACGTGCTGCCCAACGTCATCGGTCCGCTACTGATCCTGGTCAGCATGGATGTGCCGCTGGTCATCACGCTGGAAGCAGGCCTGAGCTTCCTCGGCATGGGTGTGCGCCCGCCGACACCGGACTGGGGAACGATCCTCAGCGACGGCTACGGTTATATCCACAAAACGGTGTGGTTGGTGGTCGCCGGTGGCATCCCTATCGTCATAACCACTCTGGGCTTCACCTTCCTCGGCGAGGCGTTGCGCGACATCTTCGACCCCAAGCTTCGGAGAGACCTATGAACCGTGGCAGCCAAGCAGGACATCTCGCAAGCCGCAGTCCACTGCTGGCGATCCGCGGCCTCTCTCTCGATTTCGGCACGCCGCGCGGCCGCGCACATGCGCTGCGCGATGTCCATATCGACGTGCCGGCGGGCGAGGTGGTCGGCATTGTCGGCGAGAGCGGCTCGGGCAAATCCACGCTCGCCTACACAGTGATGGGGCTGCTGGCTGAGAATGCAGAGGTGGTGAACGGGGCGATCCTGTTCGAGGGACGCGACGTGCTCGGCATGGCACCGGCAGAGCGGCGCGGCCTGCTTGGCAACCGCATGTCGATGATCTTCCAGGATCCGATGACGGCGTTGAACCCGGTGCGCAGCATCGAGAGCCAGATGGTCGATGTCCAGCATCGCGAGGGCGGTTCGCGCGGCATCAAGCGCCAGCGTGCGGTGGACATGCTTCGCCGGGTCGGTATCCCGGACCCCGAAAGTCGTATCGGCGGCTATTCGCATGAATTTTCGGGCGGCATGCGCCAGCGCATCTGCATCGCCATGGCCCTGCTGGTGAAGCCGGCGCTGCTCATCGCGGATGAGCCGACGACTGCTCTCGATGCCACGCTGGAGGTGCAGATCATCCATCTGCTGAAAGAGCTGCAGAAGGAAATCGGCTGCTCGATCCTGTTCGTTTCGCACCATCTCGGCGCTGTCGCCGAATTCTGCGACCGGGTGGCGGTCATGTATGCGGGCGAGGTGGTCGAATACGGCACCGTGCGCGATATCTTCCGCCGGCCGGGGCATCCCTATACGCGCGCGTTGCTCGAATGCGATCCGGGACGGATCAGGAAGCGCACCCGTCAGTTGCCGACGATACCGGGCGAGGTGCCGAGCCTGCTCGGTACCCAGGCGGGCTGCATCTTCCGCCGGCGCTGCCCGCATGCCTTCGCCCGGTGCGCGGATGAAAATCCCGCCCCCCGCGCAATCGGCGCAGCGCACAGCGCGCGCTGCCATCTTCTCGACGACACACTGGCGGTTCCGGCATGAGCCCGCTGCTTTCGGTCGAGGACCTTCGCGTGCGCTTTCGCACCATGAGCCAGCTGAAGGCGTTCACCAGTGGCGTGAAGAACCCGTTCGTCGATGCCGTCTGCGGAGTGTCTTTCGAGATCCGCAGGGGCGAGACACTCGGTCTCGTCGGCGAGAGCGGTTCGGGCAAGTCCACCATTGCCCGTGCCATCATGGGGCTGCGTCCACCGACGAGCGGCTCCATACGTTTCGACGGCCAGGTGCTGAACGGTCTTGCCCCGGCGGATCGCAAGCTGCATCTTCGGCGCATGGCGATGATGTTTCAGGATCCGGTCGGATCGCTGTCGCCGCGGCTCACTGTCCGCTCTCTGCTGATCGAGCCGTTCCGTATCCACGGCATCACCATCCGCGATCCAGCGGCCGAGGTGGAGCGCCTGCTAAAGATGGTTGGGCTGCCCGCGGATTTCGGGCGGCGATATCCCCACCAGCTTTCCGGCGGCCAGGCGCGCCGGGTGGGCGTGGCGCGGGCGCTGGCGCTGGCGCCCGATCTTATTATCGCCGACGAACCGACGGCGGGGCTGGACGTGTCCGTCCAGGGCGAAGTTCTCAACCTACTTGGGCGTTTGCAGCAGGAGTTGGGCATCGCCATCCTCATCATCACGCACAATCTCAATGTCGTGCGCCACATGACCGACCGCATGGCGATCATGTATCTCGGCCGCTTCATCGAGGTCGGCTCGACCGACCGTATATTCGAGCAGCCTTGCCACCCCTATACGGAGGCGCTGCTGTCGGCCAATCCGGAACCCGATCCCGACGCCGCGCTCGACCGGATCGAGCTCAGCGGCGAAGTGCCGAGCCTGATGACGCGCCCTCCCGGCTGCGAGTTCCACACCCGCTGCCGCTATGCGCAGGACATCTGCAAAAGCGCATTCCCGTCCCGGACAACCGACCGCGAAGACCCCCGCCATGTCTTCAATTGCCACTTCCCGTTGTCGGAACGGGCGCTCGCCGGAGCCGTCAATGTCTCGTGAAATCCTCGATATTCCTCTCTCCAACGGCACGCCGGGCAGCCGCCACAGTGTGCGCATCATACGCTACGGTGCCGCCGCCGCCCGTCCCAAGGCCTACATCCACGCGGCACTTCACGCCGACGAGGCGCCCGGCCTTCTGGTATCACATCATCTGGTCGAGCAGTTGGACGCCGCCGATGCGCGCGGCGAAATCCGGAGCCAGATCGTCGTCGTGCCTTACGCCAACCCGCTCGGCCTGGCGCAGTTCGTCAATGGCGACCATCTCGGCCGTTACGACCTTGCCAGCGGCCGCAACTTCAACCGCAACTGGCCTGACCTTGCCCCCGAATTGATCGCCCGGCTCGGAAACCTGTTGGGAAGGGATGCCGACGCCAACAAGGCGCTGATCCGCGAGACGATCCGCGCAATCCTCGACGAACGCTGTGTCAGGCAACAGGTTGATTCCCTCTATACGGTGCTGGCGCGCGAAGCCTTCGATTCTGATCTCGTTCTCGATCTTCATTGCGACGACGAAGGGCTGATGCATCTTTTCGTGCGGCCGGAGATCGCGGCGGAACTGTCGGACATCTCGGGCGAACTCGGCTGCCGTGCCGTGTTTTCGCAGGGCGCCTCCGGCGGCTCGACCTTTGCCGAAGCAAGCGTCGAGCCGTGGTTGAAGCTCGCGGCGGCGTATCCCGACAAGCTGATACCGGTCGGCTGCATGGCAGCGACGGTCGAATTGCGCGGCTTCGTCGACATCGGCGACGAGATGGCCGCGACAGATGCGTCGGCGCTGCTGAATGTGCTGCGCCGCCGCGGCTATATCGCCGGTCAAGCACCCGCCGCGCCGCCGCTCTGCGACGTCACAGGCTTCGACGCCTGCGACGTGGTGCGCACGCCGGCGTTCGGCGTCATCGTCTACCGCGTCGAACTTGGCGAGCGGGTCACGTCCGGACAGCCGATCGCCGACATCGTCGCGCCCGCTGCGATTGGCGGCGATGCCCGTATCACCGTCCATGCGCGTACTGACGGCGTGGTCGTCACCCGCAGACTGAAGAAGCTGGTGGCGGCCAACCAAGTCATCGCCAAGGTAGCCGGCACCGAGCCGCTTTCCCATCGCAAGGGCTATCTTCTGGAGGATTGATAACATGTCGCTCGAAAGCTGCTCCGGTTTCGAGAAAACGACATGCATGCCTGTCACTGCGAGACACCGACCGGCATGAGCGCAACGGCGGCCGTCCAGGTTTCAGTGGTCGAAGGCGCACGTCACACCTGGGCCATGCCGCCATCGACGGCCAGTTCTGCGCCGGTTGTGAAACTGCTCTCGTCGCTGGCGAGGAAAACAACCGCGGCGGCCACCTCGTCAGGCCGGCCCATGCGCCCGAGAGGGATCATGCTGGAAAGCGCGTCTCGAATCTGTTGCGAGGCCCCGGCCATCATCGCCGTATCGGTCGGGCCGGGGCTGACGACGTTGACACGAATGCCTTTGGGAGCAAGTTCGTTGGCCCAGGTGCGGGTGAACGAGCGGACAGCGGCCTTGGTGGCGCCGTAGACGCCATATCCTTTGGTGCCGATGTCGCCTGCGATAGAGCCGATCAACACGATCGTTCCGCCTGGCTGCATGAGGTTGACGGCACCTTGTGCTGCGAAAACCAGAGAGCGCACATTCAGACCGAATGTCCTGTCGAAATGATCCTCCGAAATATCTTCAAGCGGGGCGTATTCGGAAAGGCCGGCATTCACAATGAGCACGTCGATACGCCCGCGTTCCGATCTGATCTGCTCGAATACACGTTCAAGATCCGCTCTGTTGCTTGCATCCGCCAGGACCGTCCGGATGCTGCCGGTGCCCGCCGCTTCCAAGGCGCCGTCCGCACCCTTGCGGCTGGTCGCATAGACCTGCGCTCCCTCACTGGCGAACCTTTGTGAAACTGCCCCGCCGATACCGCCGGCACCGCCGACAACCAGTGCGATCTTGTTTGCCAATCTGCTCATGTGAACTCCATCAAAAAGTGATGGCTCAAGATATATGCTCTATACCTACGGTCAATTACGCACTACAACTAGAGCAGATATCGAGGAGTATACCTATGTCCGCCGTGACTGAAGACTTGCCCGTCAAGGTCAGCCCACCCCGTCGTCCTAAGCCCGTGTCCGTCGAGGCGTTGATAGATGTGCAAAAGGCGCGGCCGGCACTTGAGCAGATCGCCAACAAGTGGTCGGTCCTGATTCTGACCGTTCTGTGCACTAGGCCGTCGAGATTCAACGAGATCATGCGGCGCCTGGACGGCATCACGCACAAGGCGCTCGCCGATGCGCTGAAGCGTCTGGAACGTAACGGTCTCATTCGCCGTGAAGTGCTGACGACGACGACGCCGGTCGGTGTCGAATACACGATCACTTCGCTCGGCCACTCCCTTCGGCAACCGTTCGAGGCGCTTTACGAATGGTCGATGACCTACGGGCCGGAACTCGAGCGCGCGCAAGACGAATACGACCGCGTTCGAGACTGATCACGTCCCCGGCCAGGCAGGCTTCTATTGCTCTGACGACACCCTGATAAAGGCCAGGAACGCCAAGGTAACAGCCGTTCGCATTCAGTTCTCCCCCAAGTTAAGGCCTGACCTTACACGGCAACTGCCGGTTTCGCATCCTGTCGCTCTGAGTTTACCTGCGGCTGATCGAGCCAAACAACTACTCCCCAGAATGAGGAAATTACTATTATGGCGCATGGACTTCTACGACCCCGTGCGTGCCGCGCCTAATCTGGCGGCGTCCATTCTCTCCCATCGACCGCTGATGACGATTCAGCCCAAAGATTAGAGAAATCGGACGTCCCTTCTTCACCGGGTGAAGTGGGACCAACACCGCCCACGGGCGGGAGGAAGCGTCCTTGACCGAAATAGAGAAGCGCAGCGGAGCAAGCGACAGTGGCCGGGACTGATCTTAGCCACTGTGGCATTCCTTCCGCGTATTCTGTCCAAGCTACGCCCACGGCGTCCTCGAATGGATTGGGTCTGACTGAAGACCGCCTTCGCTTCGGCTCGATCGTCTTCCCGTAACGACGTCGCTGCGTTCTCTTCCCCTGGTCGCTGCGCGTCCATTCCTCGGCGGCCCAAGAAAGCCTCGCGCCGCCGTTACTTCGTTTCAGCCCCTTCGGGATGCAGACCGATCGTCTCCGGCCTCACGACCACCATCGAGAGATGGGTGCGGCCCGAGAAAAACAGAAGGAACCACCACGATGGCTACGGTCGGCACATTCTCGCGCACCGCGAACGGCTTCTCCGGTTCGGTCAAGACCCTCAACCTCAACGTCAAGACTGTGACGTTCTCTCCGGTCGATGGCGACAATGAAAAGAGACCCGACTTCCGCATTTTCGCTGGCGCCCCGAGTTCGGGACGGCCCTGGAAGAAGACCTCGCGCGAGAGCCGCGACTACCACTTCGTCAAGCTCGACGATCCCAGCTTCCCCGCTCCGATCTACGCGAGCTTGGTCGAGACCGACACCGGGGGCGACTTCTCGCTCATCTGGTCACGACGCGCCGCGGAGTGATCCGTCAAGCACTAAGCCCGCCGCAAGGCGGGGCTTTGTCCTGTTCAAGTCCGCCGATGCCTAAGCTCTGCCAGCATGAAGTCAAAAAAATGAGGATCCGAGGCCCAGGCGATGTTGACGCGGATGCCTGCCTTGGCAGGTTGGCGCTCCGGCGAAAACACGGTACCAGGTGCGATAAAAATCCCCTGGCGAGCGCCTTCCCGGGCGAGGGCGATGTCATCGACATACTCGGGAAGCTCCAGATAGACGTAGTATCCACCTGTCGGCTCGGCAAAGAGCTTAAGACCCATCTTCTGAAGGCGGGGAACGACCGTCTCGGTGGCCTGCTGCACACGCTGCGCCAAACGCTTGAGGTGGCGCCGATAGTGACCTTCACTGATCAATCCATGGATCAACCGCTCAATGTGTCCTGAGCTGTTGACTGTCGTCAGCATCTTCAACTCGGCAAGGGAAGCGATAAGGTCGGGGCGCGCGGCGATATAGCCGCAGCGCAGGCTGGCCGACAACGTCTTGGCAAAGGTGCGCACGCAGATGACGTTCCGCAACTGGTCGAGAGGCGCAAGGCCAACGCCACGGACCGTCGGCAGGTCGACGAACGGGTCGTCCTCGACCACCAGCATGTCGCAGCGCGCGGCGATCGTCAGGATCGAGTGAGCCGTCGGCAGGTTGGTCGAGCTGCCGGTTGGATTGTGCGCAAGCGATTGTGTGAAGAACAGCTTCGGACGCTCGCGCTCGGCCTTGCCGGCGAGATCGTCGAGGTCCGGACCGGTCGGCGTCCGCTTCACGCCGATCATGCGGATCTGCGCCAGCTTCAGCTTGGCGAAAAGCGGGTAGTAGCCGGGGTCGTCGACCAGCACGGTATCGCCGGCGACGAGGAAGCGGCGTATGATCAGGTCCAGTGCGTGGTTGGCGCCGAATGTCAGCAGGATCTGGTCCGGGCTCGCCTGCACCTCGCGCTCCATGAGGTCGAAGGCGAGGCGCTCGCGCAGCGCCGGCAGGCCCATCGCCGAACCATAGCCGTCACTGCTGGACCTCTGGTGCCGGCCGAGCAGCCCGAGATGGCGGCGCACTTCCGATTCCTCCATCCATGAGGCGGGCGGCCGCCCGTCACCGACGCGGATCGAAAAGCTCTCCTCCAACTGCGCATTGAGCAGCGAGGCGATGTCGACCGCTTCCGCGACATGGCGGGGACGCTCGCTCGGCGTCTGCCGGCGACGCTCGGCGACCATGAAGCCGGCGCCGGGCCGCGAAAACGCGATGCCCGCGGATACCAGCCGGTCATAGGCATCGACGATGGTGTTCTTGGAAACGTCGAATTGCTCGGCGGCCTTGCGTATCGACGGAAGCTTGGCGCCGACGGTAATCGAGCCGGTCTCGATGCGCCTTCTGATCTCTGCCGCCACGGCCTCGGCGCGCGTCATCCCAGAACATCCTCCGATGGGCTGCGTGCCCTGATATGGACTGGTACAGTTTGTCGCTGTTTCCTGTAGCTGTACCTTGATAGATGGTATCAGTTAAACGATAGCTGCCTCAACGACAAGCATTCGCAGGGAGGCGATCGTGATGGTGGCTGTCCAGGACAGCGGTGTCGAGCCGCGGCTGAATTCCCGCATCGAGAAATTCCGCGACCTGTCGCCGGCCGATCGCCTGGCGACGGTCGGCGACGCCGCTCGTCTTGGGCAGGCGGATCGCGATGCCTTGCGCGGCGGCGTCCTGCCGCTCGATCTCGCCAACGGCATGATCGAGAATGTGGTCGGCACCTTCGAGATTCCGCTCGGCGTCGCCACCAACTTCACCATCAACGGTCGCGATTACCTCATCCCGATGGCGGTGGAAGAGCCGTCGGTGGTCGCCGCCGCCTCCTACATGGCGCGCATCGCCCGCGGTTGCGGCGGCTTCGAGACATCGAGCACCGCACCGATCATGCGGGCACAGGTGCAGATACTCGGTCTGTCCGATCCGCACGGCGCACGCGCCAGGCTGCTGTCCGCCCGCGACCAGATCATCGCCGCCGCCAACGAGAAGGACCGGGTGCTGATCGGCCTCGGCGGCGGCTGCCGCGAGATTGAAGTGCAGGTGTTCGAGGAGACGCAAGTCGGACCGATGGTGGTGCTGCATCTGCTCGTCGACGTGCGCGACGCGATGGGCGCCAACACGGTCAATACCATGGCCGAGGCAGTCGCACCGATGATCGAGCGCATTTCGGGTGGCACCGTCCGGCTGCGCATCCTCTCCAACCTGGCCGACCTCAGGCTGGCGCGGGCGCGGGTGCGGCTGACGCCGAAGGCACTGGCGACGAAGGAGTTCACCGGCGAGCGTATCGTTGCCGGCATCGTCGAGGCCTGTTCGCTGGCGATCGTCGATCCTTACCGCGCGGCCACGCACAATAAGGGCATCATGAACGGCATCGATCCAGTCGTCGTCGCGACCGGCAACGACTGGCGGGCGATCGAGGCCGGCGCCCACGCCTGGGCGGCGCGCGGCGGCCGTTATACGTCGTTGAGCCGCTGGGAGATCGACGCCGCCGGAAACCTCGTGGGGACGCTGGAAATGCCGATGGCGCTGGGCATGGTCGGCGGCGCCACCAAGACGCACCCGGCCGCGCGCGCAGCGCTGAAACTCCTCGGCGTGACCACGGCGCAAGAGCTTGCCGAGGTCACCGTCGCGGTCGGGCTGGCGCAGAACATGGCGGCGCTCAGGGCGCTGGCAACCGAAGGCATCCAGCGTGGACACATGGCGCTGCATGCCCGCAACATAGCCATCGTGGCGGGCGCGAGCGGCGCGAATATCGATGCGGTGGCAAAGGAACTTGCGGCGGATCACGATGTGCGCGTCGATCGCGCCAGGGAAATCCTGCTCAGACTGGGCAAAGAGGAGGCCTGAGCGGTGAGCGAGGCAGCCGCACGCGGAAATCAGGCTCGGCTTTCCAGCCTGCTCAAAAGCCAGGAAGGCATCGTGCTGGTGCTGGCGGTGCTGGCCTTCGTGCTGTTCTCGTTGCTGCTGCCGTCCTTCTTCAGCCCCGGCAACATCCTAGCCCTGATCAGAAGCGTCTCGATTCTCGGCATCCTGGCGCTGGGAATGGCGCTGGTCGTCATCGCCAGGGGCATCGATGTCTCGATGATCGCAACGATGGTGGTGTCGGTGTCCTGGGCCTTCGTGATCGCCCGCTCGGGCTATTCGCTGGAATTCGCGCTGCTGATCGGCGCGCTGTTCGCGGTGGTCGCCGGCGTGCTGATCGGGATGCTGATCGCTTTCGGCGAGGTCGCGCCGATCTTCGCGACGCTTGCCGCCGGCTCCGTCATCTACGGCCTTGGCCGAACCTTCTTCTTCACGCTGGAGATGCAGAATGTGCCGCCAGGCGCCGAATGGTTCTCGCTGATCGGGCAGGGCCGCATCCTCGGCGTCCCGGTGACGGTGGTGGTCTTTGCCATGCTTTGCCTGGCGCTGCATCTGGTGCTCAGCCGCACGCGGTTCGGCTGGCAGACCTATGCCATGGGCAACAATCCGGGCGCCGCCAGGATCACCGGCATTTCCAACCGGCCGATGATCGTCGCGCAATATGCGATCAGCGCGCTGATCGCCTACGGCGCCGGGCTGGTGCTTGCCTCGTCGGCGTCGGCGATCAACGCCCGGCTTTTCAATTCGACGATGATCTACGACATCCTTCTGGTCGTCGTGTTGGGCGGCATCGGCCTGAATGGCGGCCACGGCAAGGTTCGCAACGTCATTCTGGGCACGATCTTCGTCGGCATCCTGCTCAACGGCATGACGATCATGAACATCGCCTACACGATCCAGAACCTGGTCAAGGGCGTGGTCCTGCTTCTGGCCATCGTCATCGACTCGCTCGTCAACCCACGCGACGAGCAGACGTCCCAGCAAGGGGATCTCTGACACCAATTTCAACGCCAAAATGCAATGGGAGGAAACCATGCGACTTCTGAAAACGACAAAGTGGCTGGCCGCGGCCTGCATCGCGCTTGCCGGTATCGTCACCGCCAGCGCCCAGGACAAGGGCCTGGAAAATCCGCGCTCGACGACGTTCCACAAGACGCTGGAAGGCAAGAAGGTCGTCTTCCTGCCGCTGTCGATGGGTTTCGACCTGACCGAAGGCTGGGCGGCGGTGATGCGCCAGCAGGCCAAGCGCCTCAAGTATGATTTCGAGATCCGCGACCCCGCCTGGAGCACCGACGCGGGAACCCGCGCGCTGCAGTCGCTGATCAGCGAGAAGCCGGACCTGATCGTCGCGCACAATCCCGACATCCAGTCCTACGCCCGGTTGCTGGCTCAGGCGCAGGCCGCCGGCATCAAAGTTGTGCAGATCAACCTGGAATCGAACACCCAGACCGATTCGTATGTCGGCGCCGACTGGACCGAGATCGGCGAACAGGCGGCGCAGGCCGTGGTCGACAAATGCAGCCCCGGCAAGGGTGCTTCGACCAAGGTCGCTATCGACACCGGCGTGCCGACGGCGGCATCCGACGTGTTCCAACTCGACGGCATCTACCGTGTCTTGAACCAGCATCCCGACATCCAGGTCGTTTCGCAGCAGGCCACCGAATACAATCCGGAAAAGGCGCGCTCGATCATGGAGACCGTGCTGCAACAGCATCCGGATCTTTGCGGCGCCATCGGCATCTGGGACAATCAGGACACCGGCACGGCGTCTGCGATCCAGCAGGCCGGCAAGGGCGACCAGGTCTTCCTCGTCACAAGCGGCGGCGGCAACAGGGTCGGCTGCGAGAATGTCGAGAAGGGCCTGTTCAATCTCTACATCAGCTACAACGTGCCGCTGCAGGGCGAAATCCTGAATGCGGAGATCGCAAGGCTGCTGCTCTCCGACGGTACCGCCGGCGAGACCAAGACGCTCTATTTCAATCCGCTGACGCAGATCACCAAGGCCAACGTCAACCAGCGCAATTGCTGGACGCTGGACGATCTGAAGTAGGGAATCCTGACTTATGGCCACCAGCGATGCGCTTTCACGGCTGCGGTACCGGCTTTTGCCGGACCGCCTGTTCGGCGAATTGCTGACCAAGAGCTGGATCGACAACGTCATTCCGGCATTGGCGCTGGTGGTCACGATCCTCGTCATGACGTGGATCATCCCTGGCTATTTCTCGGTCGGCAACCTTACCGATCTCGCCCGCCAGGTGTCGGAATTCGGCCTGATCGCACTGGCGCTCACCATCGTCATCCTCTCGGGCGGCATCGACCTCTCGGTCGGCTCGATGTTCGCGCTATGCGTGCTTGCCGCCCTGGTATCGATGAACGTTGCCGGCCTGCCGGTCGGCGTGGCATTGATCGCGACGCTAGCCACGGGCCTCGTCTGCGGGCTGCTCAACGGGGTGCTGATCGGCTATCTCAGGCTGCGCGCCTTCATCACCACTCTGGTGACACTGGTCATCTACCGGGCGCTCTACGACATCATCTTTCCCCGGCTTGCCAGCGCGATCGTCGGCTCGATGCCGGTCTCCCCGACCTGGGACCTGATCGGCTTCGGCACCTTCTACGGCCTGCCCGTCTCCTTCGCCATTTTCGCCGTCATCGCCCTTGGCGCGCATATCGTCCTGTCAAGGCTAAGGCCAGGATGGCGGTTGCGCGCCGTCGGCGGTGCGCGCCGCTCCGCCTACAATGCCGGCATCAACGTCAAGCTGACGGTTTGCCTCGCCTATGTCGCATCGGGCCTGCTGACCGCGATCGCTGCCTTTCTGTTTTCCGCCCGGCTCGGCAGCACCGGCGCCGACACCGGCATAGGGCTGGAGATTTCCGTATTGACCGCCGTGGTGCTTGGCGGCGTTTCGCTGGGTGGCGGCCGCGGTTCGGTCGGCAATGCGGTGATCGGCTCCATCCTGGTGCTGATCCTGACCAGCGGCCTCATCCGCCTGTCGATGCCCGGCTCGGTCAACCAGCTGATCCTCGGTCTGGTGCTGATCGCCGCCGTGCTGTTCGACGCCAAATGGGTGAAGAACCGCGGCAAGCTGTTGAGCAAAGTCTATGTCTCGCCGACCTATCTGAAGCTGCCGAATTTGACGCCGCCGACCGGAACCGACGTGCTTGCCGTCAATGACAGGCTTGGCGCGGCGGAGCTCATAGGGCTTGGCGCGGTCGAAGGTCCCGAGGACGTCGTCCTCGACCGCGACGACAATCTCTATACCGGTACGCGGCACGGTACGATCGTCCGTTTCCTCGCGCCCGACTATGCGCGCAGCGAGGTCTTCGCCCGTATCGGCGGTCATCCGCTGGGGCTGGCCTTCGCGCCGAACGGCGACCTGCTCACCTGCATCGGCGGCATGGGCGTCTACCGCGTCTCGCCGGACGGGACGGTGGCGAAGGTCACCGACGAAACCAATCGCAGCCTGCTGTCGGTGATCGACGATTCGCGGCTGCGGCTTCCCGACGATCTCGACATCGCGCCGGACGGGCGCATCTTCTTCAGCGAAGCGACGATCCGCTACGAAATGTCTGAATGGGCGGTCGATGCGCTGGAGGGCAGGGGCAACGGCCGGCTGATCTGCCACGATCCGAGGACCGGCTCGACCCGCACCATATTGCGCGGCCTGATCTTTCCCAACGGCGTCACCATTTGCCGCGACGGCCAGTCGCTGCTCTTTGCCGAGACATGGGCGTGCCGCATCAGCCGCTACTGGTTCGACGGACCGGACAAGGGCAAGCGTGAAATCTTCCTCGACAATTTGCCAGGCTATCCCGACAATCTCAACCGCGGCTCCGACGGAACCTACTGGATCGCGCTGCTCGGCATGCGCACCAGAACCTTCGATCTCGCCATGCGCAAGCCGGGTTTTCGCCGCCGCATGGCCAAGCGGATCGCCGCCGACGAATGGCTGTTCCCCAACATCAATCGCGGCTGCGTGCTGCGCGTGTCGGAAACCGGCGAGATCATCGACGCGTTGTGGGACGAGGCCGGCGAAAACCATCCCTCGATCACCTCGACCTGCGAGCACAAGGGCTGGCTCTATCTGGGCGGCGTCTCCAACAACCGCATCGGCCGCGTTCGCATCGAAGGCGCCGATCCGCAATGGACGGCGCATGACGATTACTGGGGGAAGCGCTGATGGCGGGGTTAGGCACGTTCGTCCGCCGGCTGTTTTCGGCTGATGATGCCGGCATCAGCGTGCCGGCCATGGACGGCGTCTTCAAACCGGACAACCGTCTGGAAGAGGCGGAGCGGCTGCTGTCGCTTCCCGCCATCGACAATCTCGTTGCGTCGCCAGCGAGACTGCTGTGCAGCAGCGGCAACACGCTCTTTCGGATCGACCTTGGGAGAGCGGGCGCTTCGGCGGTCGCAATAGCGGAGTTCGCGGCGCCGATCAGCTTTGTCGCATCCGCGCCCGATGGCCGCCTTGCCGTCGGCATCGAGGGTGAGGGCCTGCAAATCGGGCAGCCGGGCACCTGGAGGCGCATCGGCTTGCCAGGCGGCGTGGCGTCCTGCCTCACCGCCGGGGTCTTTACCGTGGATGGCTCGCTCTACCTGTGTGTCGGCTCGCGCAAGCATCCGGCGCGCGACTGGAAGCGCGATCTGATGGAGGGCGGCAGCAGCGGCGTCGTGCTCGCCATCGATCCGGACAGCGGCTCCCAGCGTGAGCTTGCAGCCGGATTGGCATTTCCCAACGGCGCGGTCATGCTCGGCAACGGCCGTCTGGCGATCAGCGAAAGCTGGCGCCATCGTATCGTCGCCCTTGATCCGAAATTACCGCATCCGGTGGCGATCCTGGAAAATCTGCCCGCCTATCCGTCGCGCCTGTCACCCGCTTCCGATGGCGGCTTCTGGATGGCGCTGTTCGCGCCGCGCCGCCAGCTTCTCGAACTGGTGCTGCGCGAGGACGATTATCGCCGCGAGATGATGGCGACGATCGATCCCGGCGAATGGATCGGGCCGGAACTCGCCGGATCGGCGCGGCCGGACCAGCCGCTGAGCCAGGGCTCGGTCCGGCAGATGGGCGTGCTGAAGCCGTGGGCGCCATCGCGCTCCTACGGCCTCGTCGCGCGCTGCGACGACAGCGGCCGGCCCAGCGAAAGCTGGCACAGCCGCGCCGACGGCAGCATGCATGGCGTCACCTCCGTCTGTGAGCATGGCGGCAGCGTCTACGCCGCATCGCGCGGCTCCGGCACGCTGCTGCGCCTGCCCGGCACGACATCCGGTGGAGCCCGGCATGGCTGATCCCCACGCGACCGAGATCGTCCGGTTCCGCAAGGCCACCAAGGCGTTCGCCGGCAACGCGGCGGTGCGCGACGTCGATTTCACGCTGCGGCAAGGCGAGGTCCATGCGCTGCTCGGCGAGAACGGTGCGGGGAAGTCGACGTTGACCAAGGTGCTGGCCGGCCTCTATCCGCTGACGTCGGGCGAGATGCTGATTGACGGCAAACCGGTTGGCTTTTCCTCGCCCGCCGATGCCATGAAGCACGGCATCGCCATGGTGTTCCAGGAAACCAATCTCATCCCGTCGATGAATGTCGCCCAGAACATCTTCCTCGGCGAAGAGAGCTTCTTCAACCGGTTGCGCGGCATCAACATCAAGGCGCAGCAGCATCTGCAGCGGCTGAACTTCCATGTCGAGCCGACCGCGCTGGTGTCAACGCTCGGCGCCGCCAAGAAGCAGATGGTCGAGATCGCCCGCGCGGTTCACCACAAGGCCCGCATCTTCATCTTCGACGAGCCGACGGCGACGCTGACGCCGGAGGAAAAGCAGCACTTCTTCGCCCTGGTCGAGCGGCTGAAAGGCGAGGGCGCTTCCATCATCTTCATTTCACACGCGCTGGAAGAAGCGCTGTCGATCGCCGACCGCATCAGCGTGCTGCGCGACGGCGCGCTGATCGTCACCGACGATGCGCGCAATCTCACCCGCGAGAAAATCGTCCAGGCGATGGTTGGCCGGCAACTGACCGATACGCTCTATGGCGACGATGCCGCCAAACGCGTCGCGCGCCGCCCGGGCGAAAAGGTGCTGGCGCTCGAGAACGTCTCGATGGGTAAGGCGGTGCGCAGCGCCACGCTGTCGGTCTTTGCCGGCCAGGTGACCGGGCTGTTCGGCCTGGTCGGTGCCGGCCGCACCGAAATGATGAAGATCGCGGCGGGCGTTTTGAAGCGTGACTTCTTCCATGGTGGCCGCATCACGCTGCGCGGCGAGGTGGTGCACTTCCGCGTGCCACGGCAGGCCGTGCGGCGCGGCGTCGCCTATATCACCGAGGACCGCAAGCTCGACGGCCTATTCGATACGATGGACATCGCCCAGAACGTATTCCTCGGCAAGCTGGCCAAGGGCTCCAATCCGGTCTCGGTAATCGGCCTTGGCGAAGCGCGCCGGCAATCGGCCGAATGGATCGAGACGATGAAGGTCCGCACGATCGGCGCCAATGCTCGGGTGGTCGAGCTTTCCGGCGGCAATCAGCAGAAAGTGGTCATCGCCAAATCGCTAATCCAGGCGCCGTCGCTGATCATCTTCGACGAGCCGACGCGTGGCGTCGATGTCGGCGCCATCGCCGAGATCCATCAGATTATCGAGCGGCTTGCCGATGCGGGCGCGGCCGTCGTCGTTATCTCGTCCTATCTGCCTGAAATCCTCAATCTGTCGGACCGCATACTGGTGGCGCGCCAGGGCCGTATCGTCGAGGAGATGACCATCGACGAGGCCTCCGAAGAAAAGATCATGTATGCCGCCGTCCATTGAATCGCCCGGTGAGGATCGGCAGGCCACGATCGTCGAAGTCGGTCCGCGCGACGGCCTGCAGAACGAAAAGCGGCTGGTCTCGACCGGGCAGAAGCTGCGCCTGATCGGCATGCTGGCCGATTGCGGCTTCGCCCGCATCGAGGCGACGGCTTTCGTCTCGCCGAAATGGGTGCCGCAGATGGCCGATCATGATGAGGTCATGCGGCGCGCTGTGCGGCGCCCGGGGCTTATGCTGTCCGCGCTGGTGCCCAACGAGCAAGGTGCGCGGGCCGCGATCTCGGCCGGCGCGCAGGAACTCGCGGTCTTCACCAGCGCCTCCGAGACGTTTTCGAAACGAAACACCAATTGTACCATCGAGGAAGGGCTGGCTCGTTTTGTGCCAGTGATCGCGCTGGCCGCCGAGCATTCCTTGCCGGTGCGGGGCTATGTCTCCTGTGCCGTCGATTGTCCCTATGAAGGCCCGATCGAACCCGGCGCGGCCGCGAGAGTCGTCGCGCGCCTGCGCGATCTCGGCTGCGCCGAAATCGCCGTTGCCGACACGATCGGCAGGGCGACACCCGAGCGCGTGCATGCCATGGTGCTGGCAACCCTCGAAGAAGCAGAGGCTGCGCGGCTGGCCGGGCATTTCCACGACACCGGCGGCCTGGCGCTCGCCAACGTCGATACCGCCTGGGACCTCGGGCTCAGGGTGTTCGATGCCGCTGCCGGCGGGCTAGGCGGCTGTCCCTACGCGCCCGGTGCGGCCGGCAATCTTCGCAGCGGCGCGCTGGTGGCGCACCTTGCGTCGAAAGGGATTTCCACCGGCATAAATCGCGAATTGCTGGCCGGCATCGAAACCATGCTTGCCGAGGGTAAGTTTTTCGCCGAGCCATAAAACCACGACAACCCCGCAGCAAGTTTGCCTGAAATCAGTGCCGTCCCGATCTTCGGGGCTGGCGTCTCGGAAAATGCGACACGAGCTATATATTGCTGCCTTGGCTGCCCGCTCGGCTTTAGCAAAATTTGACGAGGCATCGAATTTTTGGCGCGCGTGCCGCCCTTGTTGTTAACGTCAGTACCAATGCCCCGATCGCCTTCACACCGAATGGAGAGTGTCGGCGATCGTTCCCATCAGGTTCTGTATGTCGATCCGCATCGACTGATTGATCGCTTTCGGCCAGGTCGACAGCTTCACGCCGACGAAATCGCGCTGGTGGTCGATGTAGATTATCTGCCATCCGAGCAGCTACTCTGAATGCAATGGGCGAGCCTCCAAGGTTTCTATTGGGTGGTTCTCAGAGGGATGGAGCCGGACATTCACTTCCGTCGAGAACATATCGCGAACTACAGGTTCAAAGCGCAACATCTCTTCGCGCGATGACCGGCCTCTCAGCACCGACCTATCGCTGATCCGCTGCAGCACTCTTTGCGGCCAAAGCCGATCCGTTGTAGGCGTGCATCTGCGCCAGCTTTGCCATGCGCTGGGCGGCTTCTGCGAGCGCCGAGCAATGCTGCTTGAAGTTTTGCTCTATGATCTGACCGTAGGGTCCCGTAAGTCCCACCGCGTACATCACCTCACCGCTCGTCGGCCTTATCGGAAATGCGATCGAGCCCAGGCCCGGAACATGCTCGGCCAGGTCCATGGCATAGCCCTGCTGCCGAACCTCCGCCAATTCCCTGGTCAACTCCGCGATCTTCGTTTTAGTCCGATCGGTATAGCTGCGCAGCTCGGTCGCCAGGATCCTGTTCACGGTCTCCTGCGGATGAAACGCAAGGATCGCCTTGGCCGAAGCGGTCGCATTTACAGGCATGGCCATACCCGGCATGACATAGGTCCGGACCGGAGTGTCGGGCGCGACGCAGGTGACCGAGCGCACCTCGGTACCGTCGAACTTCGACAGGAACGCCGACTGGCCGGTGCGGTCGGCCAAATCCTGAAGCGGTCGCTGCGCGAGCGTCGTCAGCCAGCCGCTATCCGGAGACATCTGTAGCAGCTGCAGCAAGCGATCGCCGAGGCGGTATGTCCGATTGCGAACGCTCTCGGCGGTGATCATCCCGCTTTCGATCAAGGCATGCAGCAGCCTGTTGATCGTGGTTTTGGGCAGTCCAAGCGTCGTTTCGAGCTCGATCGCCGTCAAGCCATGCTCGAACGGCGCGACCGTTTCCATGATCGAGATGTAGCGCTCGAGGGGACTGTCCTTGGCGCTCGGCTTCTTCGATTTCGTATTCAAGGGCACCTACGCCGATCTGACAATTGCGACTGCAAGAAGGTTATCGTTCAAAACAGACGTGAGGGGCAAGGTCGGTCTCTCGTTATCCCGCCGCGCCTCGAGTCCGAGGGGCTCCGTAGAATAGCCGAACGGCCGCACGCCCTCGGCTGTCGGGCTCCGCTAGGTAACCCGAACCCGAAACCTCCTCACGAATAATACCGAAATTCGGTATTATTTCCATTTTATGGGCCCCTCGATTGACTCGCAAGCCAAATCCTGATTATCGGGATAAATACCGATTTTCGGAGGAACTTGAAATGGCTGAACTCCCGCGTGTGACCTACTCGAACATCGGGGTGGATTTTTCCCCTGTTCACGCTCACCTCGATGCAATGATCCCGGATTTCGAGAAGAACACACTGGGTCGCGAGTGGTCGACGCCGTTTGCGACCGGCGCTCGGAAAGAGATCCTGAGCCCTATCGACAAGAAAATCTCTCTCGGCAAGTTCCCGGTTTCAATCCCGTCAGACGTCAAGTGCGCGATCCAGGCAGCCCGGGCCGGCGCGAAGGCCTGGAACCGTTCGACGCTGGACGATCGCCTTGCATTCGGCGCTCGCTGGCGAGAGGCACTTGCGGAGCGGAAATATGACCTCGGTTTGGCGGCGCTCTACGAGATCGGAAAGTCCCGCATCGAGGCAGTCGGCGAAGCCGAGGAATGCCTCGACATGGTCGAGTACTACGCATCGGAGATGAAGGCGAACAACGGGTTCGTCCGGCCCATGAACGTGTTGGTCGAAAACGAGACTGCTACGAGCGTCATGAAGCCCTATGGCGTCTTCGCGGTCATCGCTCCTTTCAACTTTCCGCTCGCCTTGTCGATCGGCATGGTCACGGGTGCGCTGTTGACAGGCAATGCGGTGGTCTACAAGCCGTCGCCGGGTTGCGCGCTGACCGGACTGCTGATTGCCGAAACGCTTCGCAAAGCGGGCTTGCCCGAAGGTGTTTTCAACATCGTGCTTGGCGATGGAGAGGTGGGGCGCCTTCTTGCCACCGACAACGGCATCGACGGCGTTGCATTCACCGGCTCCCATAAGACCGGCATGAGCATCTTCCGTCATATGGCAACGCTGCCCCACATGAAGCCCGTCATCGCCGAAATGGGTGGCAAGAACCCCGCCTACGTGACGAGCAAGGCCGACCTCGACCGCGCGGCGCAGGGGGTGGCGCGCTCCGCTTTTGGCCTGCAAGGCCAGAAGTGCTCCGCATGCTCGGTCGTGTATGTCGACGAGAAGGTCAAGGCGGAATTCATCGAGAAACTGGTAGCGTTCGCTGGAAAGCTGGTGGTCGGAGATCCTCGTAAGGCCGAGACCTTTATGGGCCCTGTCTATGGCGACGCCACAGTCGGCCGTTTCCAGGCAGCGCTGTCGGAAGTCGAGGGCAAAGGCAAGGTGCATTTTGGGGGCGCCGCCCTGGGCCAGGGATTTGCGAACAACTACGTCCTGCCGACGGTCGTCGAACTTGATGGTCCGGGCCGGCTGACCCGCGACGAACTCTTCATGCCTTTCGTGGTCGTCCGCGGTTTTGATAGTCTCGATGCCGCGATCGAAGAGGGCAACGACATCGCCTACGGATTGTCGGCCGGCATCTTTACCAACGACCAAAAAGAGTTGCGTCACTTCCTCGACACCGCCGAAGCGGGGGTTCTCTATGCCAACCGTGCGAGCGGCGCAACGACGGGTGCATGGCCAGGCGCGCAGCCATTCTGCGGCTGGAAGGGCACCGGGGTCAGCGGCAAGGGCGGTCTCGGCTCCTGGTTCCTGCCACAGTACCTGCGCGAGCAGAGCCACACGATCATGACCAAGTGATCGAAAGAGGTCGCGCCCTTCGTCGCGGCCATCCAAGACTGTCTCCTTCATCGGTTTACAAGATTATGCGCCACTATCCAGATTCAATGCCGAAGTCCCGCGAGATGTTCGAACGGGCCCGCAAGGTCATGCCGGGAGGAAACACCCGGACAACGGTCTTCATCGACCCGTTTCCGATCTATGCCCAGCGCGGCGAGGGCTGCCGCGTCTGGGACGTCGATGGAAACGTCTACTACGACTGCATCAACAATTTCACGGCCATGATCCATGGCTACGGCCATCCCGCCGTCACGGCCGCGGTGGTGGACCAGATGCCCCGGGGATCGGCTTTCGGAGCGCCCACCGAGAGCGAACTTGATCTTGCTGAACTGTTGGTGGAGCGCCTCCCGTCAGTCGAGCAGGTTCGCTTCGCCAACTCCGGCACGGAAGGCGTCATGATGGCGATCAAGGCGGCTCGGGCGTTCACCGAGCGGTCGAAGATCGTCAAGATCGAAGGTGCCTACCATGGCTCCTACGACTTCGCGGAAGTCAGCCTGGACAGTTCGCCCGCCAACTGGGGCGACATGCCTGCCTCAACGGCATACGCGAAAGGCACGCCGAAGGGAGTTCTCGATGATGTCATCGCGGTGCCGTTCAACGATACGGAGGCGCTGCGTGCCGTCTTCGACGCGCATGGCGACACGATAGCGGGTGTTCTGATCGACCCGATGCCGAACCGCGCCGGACTTATTCCCGCGCGAAAGGATTATCTCGACGCGATGGTCGAGATCGCTCATGCCGCCGGCTCGCTGGTGATCTTCGACGAGGTGATCTCGCTCCGCCTTGGCTATTCGGGGGCGCAGGGCCTGTGGAGCATCACGCCCGATCTGACGGCTCTCGGCAAGATCATCGGCGGAGGATTCCCGGTCGGCGCCGTCGGCGGCCGCGCCGACGTGATGGCGGTGTTCGATCCAACACAAGGCAAGCCCGCATTGCCGCATGGCGGCACCTTCACCGCGAACCCGGTGACGATGCGAGCCGGTCTGGCGGCGATGCGCGCGTTGACCCCGGCTAGCTTCGCGCATCTGGACGCTATCGGCAGCCTGCTTCGCGAGGGCATCACGGCCTCGCTTGCTCGCCATGGCCTCAACGGGCAGTGCGTCGGTCTCGGCTCGCTCTTCAAAGTTCATTTCACGGCGTTGCCGATCACGGACTACCGGTCAGTCTATCCGGGTGCGTCCGTACGCATGAAACTCGACCTGTTCCACAAGGGTCTGCTCGACCGCGGCGTGCTTTCGGCGAGTTACGGACTCTTCGCGCTTTCCACCTCCATGACCGAGGAAGACGCACGCGAGATCCTTTCCGCAATCGACGGCGCCCTCGCAGCAATCGCTCCGAAGCAATGACGTAGCGCGTCCAGCGCCGGATCCATCCGGCACGGGACGACGCAGCAACAGATGGAAGTCACATGACAGCTTCTCCTCACGTCGTCGTCATCGGTGCGGGTACCCTCGGTATGTGTTCTGCGCACGCGCTCGCGGAACAGGGCGCTCGCGTCACCGTCATCGACGCACAATCCATTGCGTCAGGATCCAGCGGCCGCTCGGTCGGGGTCGTTGGGACACAGCTCACGGATCCGTTCGAGATACAGCTGCGCATGCAATCGGTGCAGCGCGTCCGCCGGTGGCAAGAGCGCCTCGGTCTCGGCTTCAGCCCTATCGGCTACCTGCGTCTGGCGCGCACCTCCGAGCAGATGGAACTGTTCGCCCGCTCGGTGGAGATCCAGCGCGATGCCGGCTTCAGATCCAGGGTCTACCAGGCGAACGAGCTTCAGCAACTCGTGCCGCACTTGAGTTCAGATGGGCTCGAAGGCGGCATCTTCGGGCCGGACGACGGCTTCCTCGATCCCCACGAAATGTGCACGCTGCTGGCGCAACAGGTGAAGAAGCTCGGCTCCGAGGTGTTCCAGTTCCGCAAGCTGCTTGGTGCCGCGCGGACATCCGGTGGCTATCGGTTGGACACCAGCAAAGGGCCGATCGGCTGCGACTTCGTCGTGAATGCGGCAGGCGCCTGGGCGCCACGCGTTGCCGAGATGCTCGGACAGACGCTGCACATCCACCCCGAGCGCCACGAGGCGCTGACAATCCACTTGGACGCGCCGCTCCCGTACACAATGCCGATGGTCATGGATCTGGTGAACGGGCAGGGCACCGGACTCAACTTTCGGCACGAGAAAGCGGGCGAGCTCATCGCCGAGATACACAAGGTAAGTTCGCCGTCGCCCGAAGATCCGGACAACTACAACGAGCAGTGCGAGGAAGGGTCCAAGGTCATGCTGGCCGAGATGCTGATCGAACGCCTGCCTGATCTGCCGGGCGCCCGGCTCGGCCGGGGCTGGGCAGGCCTCTACCCTGTCACCGCCGACCACCGTCCCTATGTCGGACCAGTCGATCAGTCGGAGCCCGGTCTGATCACCGCGGCCGGTGCGGGCGGCTACGGGATTCAGCTTGCGCCGGTGATTGGGCTGATCGTCGCAGACTGGGTGCTCAAGGGCTCTCCCGCATCGATCCCAGGCACCGAAAGTCTCGCTCCAACTCCGGAAAGAAACGTTCCGGGCACACATACTGCGGCGGCTTGACCAGTGGGACACCGGCGTTAGCGCAAGGACAAAGAAGCCATGCCCGAGGCAGAAAATATCGTACGCATCAAGAACATCAACGTGATCTATGGCGGCCATCACGCCGTGAAGAACGTCTCGCTCGACATCACGCGCGGCGAGGTCGTGGCGATCGTCGGACCCAGCGGCGCGGGGAAGAGCACGCTGCTGCGCGCGATCAACATGCTCGAACAGCCGTCATCCGGCACCCTTGAAGTGGGTGCCATCCGGTTTTCGGTCGACCGCAATCTGTCCGCCGGAGAGCTGCTGAGGCTCCGACGTTCCACCGGGATGGTTTTCCAGTCCTTCAACCTGTTTCCGCACATGACCGTGCAGCGCAACATTTCGCTGCCGCAGATGCGGGTTCTGGGGCGCACCAAGGAGCAGGCGGACGCGCGCACCGCCCAATTGCTCGAACGCGTACACCTTACGGACAAGGCGCAAGCCTATCCGGCGCGCCTGTCGGGTGGCCAGCAGCAGCGTATCGCGATCGCACGCGCCCTGGCTCTTGACCCCAAGGTGATGCTCTTCGACGAACCCACGAGCGCCCTGGATCCCGAACTCGGGCTTGAGGTGTTGGCCGTGATGCGCGAGCTCGCCCAGGAAGGCATGACAATGATCATCGTCACGCACGAGATCGCCTTTGCCGCAGACGTCGCCGACCGCGTAATCGTCATGGCTAATGGAGAGATCATCGAGCAGGGTCCGCCTGATGCCGTGATCCGCAATCCGTCGTCGCCCCGCACGCGGCAGTTCTTCCGTGCCGTGGTCGATCGCAGATGATCGACCTGCTGGTTTCACTGCTCAGAGGCGTTCCGGCCACGCTGCTGGTGACCTTCGGCGCTTTCGGAGTCGGGGCCATCGCAGCCATGCCGCTGGTGCTGATGCGACGTTCCCGGTTGCTTCTGCTAAGCGCGCCGGCGCGCCTATACATCGACGTTGTCCGAGGAATCCCGCCGATCGTCTGGCTGTTCATTATTTTCTTCGGATTGGGCAGCGGAGTGATCGTTCTCAGTTCATATCAGGCTGCCATCCTGGGCATGGGGTTGGTATCAACGGCCTATCTCGCTGAAATCTATAGGGGTGGCTTCCTGGCCCTCTCGAAGGGCCAGCGGGAGGCGTCCACGGCGCTCGGTATGTCGCGCCTGGATACGCTGCGCTATATCCTGGCGCCGCAGGTCCTGCGCGTCTCGGTTCCACCCATGGCGACCTTCCTTGTTAGCCTGCTCAAAGACACGACCGTGGCCTCCACGATCGGTGTCCGCGACGTGATGATGTACGCATCGCAGCAGGCTCAAGGCGGCGGCGGCAGCTTCGCGCCGTTCATTTTCGCCGCGCTTCTCTACATCGTGCTGTCCATACCCGTTGTCGTGTTGGCACGCGCCGTGGACGGGCGGCTGCGCTCAAGGGGGCAAGCGAAATGAGCGAGATGCTGGCTAACTGGCTGGACTGGTCGCCCCAGCTTTTCCAAGGAGCTATTGTCAGTCTTCAGTTGGCGGGCCTGGCGCTGCTGTTCGGATTGCCTATCGGCCTCGTTCTTGCGCTTGCCTCTTCCTCTGGAAACAGGCTCGTCCGCTATTTCGCGGTGGTATTGGTCGAGATCGGGCGTGGTGCGCCTGCACTCGTCGTCCTGCAGATGGTCTACTATGGATTGCCTGCTTCCGGGATGACCGTAAGTGCCTTCACCTCTGGCGTGATTGCGTTGGCGCTAACGACAGGCGCCTACACCAGCGAGATCCTTCGCGCCGGTCTGAACGCGGTTCCGCATTGTGAGATCGAGGCGGGCTGGGCGCTCGGCATGACCCGCCGGGACATCCTGCGCTTCGTAGTGATCCCCCAAGGAATCCTGTTCGCAATACCCGCACTGATGGGCTTTGCCATTCTCATCTTCCAGGCGACGGCCCTTACATACACGATCGCCATCCCCGAACTTCTGGCGCGCGCCTATCGCGTGGGTGCGGCCACCTACCTCTACCTCGATGTCCTGATCTTGGCGGGCCTGTTCTATCTCGCCATCACCGTCCCGTTCGGGTGGCTGGTCTCGTACACCGAACGTAGGCTGGGCAGCCATCTCGGCTGACCTGCAATCAAAAACCATCAATGTCAGAGGAGAGCACAGTGAAAAATTGGAGTAAGATTATCTCGGCCGCGGCCATTGCTACGGCCTTGGGTGCCAGCGTCGCGTCCGCACAGGATTGCAAGCCGCAGCACGTTTTCGAAACCGTGTCAGCGGGCAAACTCACAGTCGCGCTTACCAACACCGCTCCGTATTCGCTCGAAAAAGACAGCGGCATCGCGGGTATCGACGGCGATCTCGTGAAGCGTTTTGCCAAGGAGAACTGCCTGGAGATCGCTTATGAGATCTTCACATATCCAGGCGCGGTTTCCGCAGTTCAGTCGCGGCGCGCGGACATCGCGCTTGGCGGCTTCTATCGTACCGCCGCCCGCGCGAAGGTCGTCGCTCTGTCTACGCCGGTCTATCTCGACCAACTGTCCGTCACCTCGACCAACGGCATTGATACTGTCGATGGTCTGCTGGGCAAGAAGGTCGGCACCGTTGAAGGATATTTATGGGTCCAGGACATGGAGAAGCTTTACGAAGGCTCCAAGACCTATCCGTCGTCGCTGAACCTCGCGCAGGACCTTCATGCCGGTCGTATTGAGGCGGCGCTCGACGGCTTCGGCTCCGCTGTCATTCAGAACGAAGGACAGAATTATAAGGTAAATGCGCTGAAACAAGATCCGCGCATCGATGCGACCATGAACCCGTCGCAGACCGCCTTCCTGCTGGACAAGAGCAACGAGGATCTTGCGAAGGCCGTTGACACGTCCCTAGAAGCTTACCGCAAGGATGGCGCGATCGCGGAAGCGCTCAAGGCTTACGGGCTGGATCCGTCAGCCGCAGATGTCGGTGGCGCCCGCGTCATCGAGTAAGCCGCTGGTATGAAGGGCCGCTCCGCCTGTGCCTCCCGTTTTTAGGAAGAAAACCGAGCGAGGCGGGCGGCCTGGACGTTTGCTGCGCGGCTGCGATCCGAGCGTGTGCTAAATGCCTGCCGTCGACTACGTCGCCGCCGATGCCTACATCAATTCGGACGACACTGGCGACTGTCAGCTCGCCGACCTCATCCAAGGCGAGGAGCTTCCCTCGCTTTACGCCCGTTCCTGCTGTGCAGAGCAGTGCCGCTGGCTCGCACCTTGGCTATAGAGCTTCTATCAACGCGCAGTGTGCATGATCGCATCTGTGGGGCGCGGGAGGTTTCGAGGGGAACACGATCTGGCATTTGAAGTTTGCTCCTAGGGCAGCGCCTGCTTTGACGAGCTTCGCCAACTCAAGTCTTGCGCCCTTCCGAGAGAAGATTGTCGCCGGTAGTGACGAAGAGCGCGAAAACTTATTGCGCAAGCTTGACTGCGGCGCTGGCGCACCGGCGGAAGTCTGCTGTTCGGGCTTCGTGCTGGCCGTTGCTCGCGCCAACCGTGGCTAAGTTCGCCGTCCCATCCACTCTTCACGCCGTTCAGCATCGAACGCCTGCCGACCCTTCGCGGCCCATAGATCTCGTGCATGCTCGCCTTCAGCGCTCTGCAATTTGTCGGCCGCCTATCCCGCTGGTTGCCTTTGCCAACGAGGCCAAGCCTCTTCAGGGCGATCCGCGCGAGATCAACCGGTTCGACCTTGACGGGCAGCCCGTGCACCGCAACGGCATGAGCCAGAATGAGTTTTACGAAACCGATGTCGATGCCTAGCGTCATCGGTCCAGCACCTTGGGCAGCCCGGTCACGGCCGAAACGAATGAGCCGTTCGCGATCGAGAGCCGCGATGTTGCACTTGCCGAGATGTCTTTGGAGCATAGCGAGGGCTGCGGCCTTGGAGCGGCGAGGGGACTTGCCTATATCGCACATGTCGTCGATATGAAGGTCGATGAGTTCGCCGAAGGTTTTCAGGCGCGCTGTTCGAGACTTTGCCGGTGTCTCACCGCGATCGACTTGGCGCTCGGTTTCGTCGCCCAGCGGCGTGCGTCGTCTCGGCGCAGGAAGGTTTCGCTGACGTAGCGACCTTTGCGACGGACTTGGACACGCCAGGACCCGGACGAGAGCTTTGTGTAGGTGGCCATTTTTTCGTGTGCGCTCCGTGTGCACTGAGAGATCGAAACGTGGCGAAAAAGGGTCGTATTCTGGCGTAAATTGTGTGCACTTGGCACGTTCTAACGATTTGATGTTAAACAAAAAATGCTGCAAAATCAATATCATAGGCTATCTGTGGCCCCGATGATGGACTGGACGGACCGGCATTGCCGGTTCTTCCACCGCCAGCTGACAAGCCATGCGCTGCTTTATACCGAGATGGTGGTGGCCGACGCGGTCATCCATGGCGCGCGCGAGCGGCTGCTCGGCTTCGATGCGGTGGAACATCCGGTCGCGCTGCAGCTCGGCGGCTCGGATCGTGAAAAGCTCGCCGAGGCTGCCCGCATTGGCGAGGCCTTTGGCTATGACGAGATCAACCTCAATGTCGGCTGTCCGTCAGACCGCGTCCAGTCGGGCACGTTCGGTGCCTGCCTGATGAAAGTGCCGGACCTCGTCGCCGGCTGCGTCGCGGCGATGAAAGCGGCGGTGAAGATCCCCGTGACCGTTAAATGCCGCATCGGCGTCGACGAGCAGGATCCGGAGCCGGCCCTGGATGCGCTGACGGATGGGGTTTTCGATGCCGGCGCCGACGCATTGTGGGTGCATGCACGCAAGGCGTGGCTGGAAGGGCTGAGCCCCAAGGAAAACCGTGACATCCCGCCGCTCGACTACAACAGGGTCTATCGGCTGAAGGTCAGAAAACATAACGAATTCATTGGCATCAATGGTGGAATTCAGTCGATTGAAGAGGCGCAGAAGCATCTCGGTCATGTCGATGGCGCGATGCTTGGCCGCGCCGCCTACCACACGCCCGGCATTCTGGCCGGCGTCGATGCCGCTTTCTACGGCGTCCAGTCCGAGCCGTTCGATTTCGCCGCGCTGATCGATGCGATGGCGGACTATGCGGCACGCCATATCGAGCAGGGTGGGCGGCTTGGCCATGTCACCCGCCATATGGTCGGACTGTTCCATGGCCTGCCCGGTGCGCGCCGCTACCGGCAGATCCTGTCCACGGACGCGACAAAACCCGGGGCCGGCCCGGACGTGCTGAAGACGGCTTACGCGGCCGTCGAGTTCGGTGGCGCAGCAGCCGAAGCGGCTTGAGCTTCGGGGATCAATCCCTGAGGATCATGCGGTCGCCGCGCACGTCAAAACCCGACAATGAACCGATGAAGTTCATGCCGAGCAGGCTCTGGCTGAGCATTCCGGGTGCGGCGATCATCACCGACATATCCCTGCGCATGATGCCGCCGATCGCAATCTGATCGGTTTTCACGGCCGCGGCGCGCGCCATGCCGTTGGCGGTCGAAACCGGTATGGTGTAGTTGAGCGCCGCTGGATTGAATCCGGCGGCCTGCGCATCCTGCGACGTCAGCACGGTGCTGGTCGCGCCGGTATCCACCACGGCCCGGACCGGGTTGCCATTGATCAGGATGCGCGCTTCGAAATGGCCGTTGTCCGCCTTGTCGAGCGTCACCGTGGCGTGGCCGTCCTCGACGCCAAGCGCAAGCGGGCTGCCGGGAACAAGGCCCGCGGTCACCCGGCTGGCGACATCCTGCAACTCATAGCGATACTGGTAGCCGGCGATCAGCGCGAGTGCGATCGCCGCCCAGGCGCCGAGATTGCGGGCCATGGCGCCCAGGGGGCGGCCCGAGCGAAGCAGGCCGGCGCCGATAAGGGCGCCAAAGGCACCGAGCCAGATCAGCCGGCTGAAATCGTTGTTCTCGACGCCGAGCGTGCTGCCGGCGGAATCATTGAGCATGAGCAGGACTGCTCCCACCCCGATCGCGGCCATCAAAATCCAGAACAACCGGCTCATCCGCACCTCACGATAGCGCGCCGCGTTCGCGCGCCATACGGGTGCGGCGAGTTTCCCGGCGCGGCCGGCGTTCGACCGTCTCCAGCCGGGCCGGCAATTGCGCCATGACGCTGCGGCGCGTTTCCGTCGTCATCCCGATCCAGGCGCCGATTTCCTCGCGCGTGCGACCGCAACCGAAACAGAAGCCGGTTTTCATGTCGATCGAACAGACCAGGATGCACGGGGATTCGATGGCCGTCATGACTTTCTCTTGGGCTTCCATCCGGAATCCCTTGTTCCACCTCCACATGGTGCAATGGCAAAGCCAATGCAAGCCCTCGCGATTGCGCCCTTCGGGGCCGGCTTTGCGGCAAATGCAGGCCCATCATCCCGGAGGTTGTGCCAACCCCGCAAGGCGGCTATGCCGCTCACCAACTCCAGGGAATGATCGATAACAAGATGACCAGCGCACTGCCTTTCGACGATTTTCGCAACCTGTTGGCCAACCTGCCGGCGGCCGACACGGCAGCCGAGACCCGCGTGCGCACGCTGTTTGCCAAGGCCGACAAACCAGGCAATTCGCTTGGCCGCATCGAGGACATCGCCGCTTGGCTCGCCGGCTGCAGCGGGCGGGCTCCGCCCGCGGTGACAAGACCGCTGATGGCGGTCTTTGCCGGCAATCACGGCGTCACGCGCCACGCCATATCGCCACGGCCGGTGGCGGCGACCGCCAACGCGGTCGAACTTTGCGCCGCGGGAGGTGCCGCGGTCAACCAGATCTGCATTGCCTACGATCTCGGGCTGAAGGTTTTCGATCTTGCCCTGCATATCCCGACCGCCGACATCACCGAAGAGGCCGCGCTGGACGAGCGTGGCTGTGCCGCCACCATGGCCTTCGGCATGGAAGCGATCGCCGGCGGCACCGACCTTTTGTGTCTCGGCGATCTCGGCGTCGGCAACTCGACCGTCGCCGCCGCCCTGTTCGCGGCACTGTTCGGGGGCGGGGGCGCCGATTGGGTCGGCCCGGGGTCGGGCGCCGATGCGGCGATGCAGGCACGCAAAGCCGACGTGGTCGATGCGGCGCTGGCTTTTCATGGCGGCCATCTCGGCGACCCGCTCGAGGCGCTGCGCCGGGTCGGTGGCCGTGAATTCGCGGCGATCGCCGGCGCCATCCTTGCCGCGCGGATGCAGAAGATCCCGGTGCTGCTCGACGGATTGGCGGCGACGGCAGCCGCAGCGGTACTGCATGGCGTCAATCCCACAGCGCTCGAGCATTGCCTTCTGGCCAGCCTGTCGCCGGAACCCGCGCATGCACGCGCCGCCCAACGGCTAGGGCTGCGCCCGTTGCTTGATTTGGATATCAGCCATGGCGAAGGGGCAGGGGCCGCCCTTGCTGCGGGGCTGGTCAAGGCCGCCGCGCTGACCAGTTCGGGCATGGCAGCTGCGGTACGTGGCTAGAGTCTTGCCGGATTACCGTCGTCGAGCCGCCACCGCCGCGGTCGGCAGTGCCGGCAGTTCCTCCATCACCCGGCTGAGCGGGAAGATCGCGATCGCCTCGGTCCCTTCGCGCAGCTTGGAATGAAGTTCGAACTCGCCGCCATGCATGGCGAGCAGCCCTTGCACGATCGGCAGGCCAAGCCCGGTGCCTTGCTCGGCGCTCTTGATGGCAATGGAGCCTTGGCCGAAGGCGGAAAGCACGATCGGGATCTCGTCTTCCGGTATGCCCGGTCCGTTGTCCTTGATTGAAATGTATTGTCCGCCGCCCGCCGTCCAACCAACGCGGACACGGATTTCACCGCCGGTAGCGGTGAATTTTATCGCATTCGACAGAAGGTTGAGCGTGATCTGTCGCACCGCACGCTCATCAGCGAAAAGGCGCGGTAGCTCGTGCTCGAAATCCTGGACGACCCGGATATCCTTGTTGCGCGCCCTCAACTCCATCATGTGACAGCAGTCCTCGACGATACCAAGCAGCATCACCGGTTCTTCATTGAGCTGGTAGCGGCCGGCCTCGATGCGCGAAAGGTCGAGGATCTCGTTGATCAGGTCGAGCAGATGCTGGCCAGATTCGTGCACGTCATGGGCATAGTCGCGATAGGTGGGATTGCTCATCGGCCCCAGCACCTCGTTCGACATCACCTCGGAAAAACCGAGAATGGCGTTGAGCGGCGTGCGCAATTCGTGGCTCATCGAAGCGAGGAACCGCGATTTCGCCAGATTGGCGTCTTCGGCCCGCCGCCGCGCCTCGTCCGACATCGATTTCGCCGTCTCCAGTTCAGCGATCAGCGCATCCTTTTCGGAGCGGAACGACAACATCATCAGGGACGAGTGGTTGAGATGACGGGCCACATAGGCGAAGAACGGCAGAGAAACGACCAGCAGCGCGGCCATGATCGCCTCGACCGGCATCCATAGCTTGGCGCCGGCATAAGCGTAGAGCGCCACGGGAACGGCAAAGGTCGCCAACAGCGCCCCACGCAGAGACGAGGTCATCACCGCGGTCGCCGCCATGGCGAACAACAGCACCACGGCCTTGACGATGTGGAACGGATCGACCTCGCAGACGCTGCAGCCAAGCCACACGAACCATGCCCAGCCGAGACCGCACAGGAAATGGCCGATCAGGAATTCCCGTCCTGCTTGCGAAGGGTTGAGCTCGGAAGCTTCCGTGCGCTCGATGCGCCGCGCCATGAAGGCAACGATAGTGTAGCAGGTCAGGGTGAACAGCGCCCAGAGCCCGATCTCGTTGCCGATTCCGGCCAGCCGGCCGGCCGCCGCGATCGCCAGGACAAGAAGCGGGATGGCGATGGCGCCGCTGGTCATCGCGCGGGCATGGAGCTTCAGCAGTTCACGATCGAAATCGGGATTGCCGGCCTGCTGCGAAAGACGGTCACGCGTCTTGCGCACCGCGCGCGCCACATCGCTGTTGCGATGAGGTTTCCTGCGGTCCACAATGAACTTGTCCGCTGTGTTCGAGCGTTGCAAGGGCATCAAAACTTCAATTTATGCGAGCAGCGGTTTCCAAGTGTTAAGCTACGTTCGAATGATTAACCAACCGTTTGCCATATGAGCCGCTCATGGTCGCCAAGACCGCGCCGGAGATACGTTGCGCGCCCCAGAAGCCTGTGGCGCCGGCTGGTGGATTACGGGCTTGCCGTCATCATCCTCGGACTGCTGATCCTGCTGGCGGCCCGCCTCGACCGGGTGGAGACACGCAAGACGCAAGGCGTGGCAATCATCAACGACGGCGATTCGATCACGCTTGGCACCGAGCGTATCCGCATGCGCGGCATCGATGCTCCGGAATATACGCAGACCTGCCGCAAGAACGGTACTGACTATTCCTGCGGCACGCTTGCGCGCCAGTCGCTCGTTCGCCTGATCGCCGGCAAGCCCGTCTCTTGTACCGGCTGGCAACGTGATCGTTATGGCCGGTTGCTCGGCGACTGCACCGCCGGCGGCAAGGATCTCAACCGCGCGCAGGTCGAGGCGGGCTGGGCGGTTGCGTATGGCGACTTCGAGAGCGAGGAGGCCGTCGCCCGGGCGGGAAAGGCCGGCATCTGGGCGGGAACGTTCGACCAGCCGCAGAATTGGCGAGACAGCCGTCACGGCGAAGTCGTCGAGAAGAAGCACGGCACATTGGCCTCGATCGGCGATGCCGTCCGCGAGATTTTTCGCTTCTGGTGATGCGCGTCCTGAAAGCCGAACCGAGAACGAACAGGAGGATGGAATGAAACTCTTCGACGGTGGCCGAGCGCCCAACCCAAGGCGGGTCCGCGTTTTCCTGGCCGAGAAAGGCATCGAAGTTCCACAGGTGCCCATCGACATGGGGGCGCTGGAACACAGGCAACAGGCGGTCAGCTCGCGCAATCCCTTGCAGCGCCTGCCGGTGCTGGAACTCGACGACGGCACCGTCATCACGGAATCCGTCGCCATCTGCCGTTATTTCGAGGAACTGCATCCCGAACCGGCCCTGTTCGGGCGTGGCGCACTCGGCAAGGCGCAGGTCGAGATGTGGCAGAGGCGGATGGAATTCAATTTGCTCAGCTGCGTCACGCAGGCCTTCCGGCACACCCATCCGGCCATGAAGGAATGGGAAATCCCGCAGGTCTCCGAATGGGGCGAGGCCAACAAGCCGAAGGCCGTGGCGTTCCTCAGGCTGCTGGATGGAGAACTGGGCAGCCGGGAGTTCATCGCCGGTGACAGCTATTCGATCGCCGACATCACCGGCCTGATCGCTGTGGACTTCATGAAGCCGGCACGCATCAAGGTGCCGTATGATTGCGCGAATGTGTTGCGCTGGCATCAGGCCGTCTCCAGCCGGCCGAGCGCATCAGCCTGAGAATGACTGCCGAACTCGAAAACCTCGTCGCCAAGGTCCGCGCCTGTCGCATCTGCGTGGAAAATCCGGCCGGTAAGCCGTTGCCGCATGAGCCACGACCTGTGCTGCGCCCATCGTCCAGCGCCCGTATCCTGATCGCCAGCCAGGCGCCGGGGACCAAGGTGCATCTGTCGGGCATGCCGTTCACCGACGCCTCCGGCGATCGCTTGCGCAGTTGGCTTGGCGTGACGAGCGACGAATTCTACGACATCGAAAAATTCGCCATCGTGCCGATGGGTTTCTGCTTTCCCGGCCAGGATGCCAAGGGGGGAGACCTGCCGCCGAGGCGCGAATGCGCGGCGGCCTGGCGCGCGCCCTTGATGGCCTCGATGCCACGGATCGATCTGGTGCTGACAATCGGCATCTATGCGCAGTCCTGGCATATGGGTGCGGCGCGCCGGCCCTCCCTGACGGAAACGGTCATGGATTGGCGCTCCATCTGGGAGAATTCCGTCGGTCCGAAAGTGTTGCCGCTGCCGCATCCCTCGTGGCGCAACACCGGCTGGCTGAAGAAGAATCCATGGTTTGAAATGGATTTGCTGCCTTTTCTGCGTTCGGAAATCCGCTATCGCCTCGGCTGACCTTTCAGCAAGAAATCACTCGCTTTTTGCCCGATCAGCAGAATTCCTTTCTTGTGAAAGGCCTGGATAAGGCAGAGTATAGGCATTCTATTCCTTTGGGAGCACGATATGGATCGCCTCGATAGAAAAATCCTCCGCCTTTTGCAGGAGGACGCGACACTCGCGGTCGCCGACGTCGCCAAGAAAGTCGGGCTGTCGACAACACCTTGCTGGCGGCGCATCCAGAAGCTCGAGGAGGAGGGCGTCATCAAGCGGCGCGTTGCCATTCTCGACCATGAAAAGGTCAATGTGCGCGTCACCGTCTTCGTGTCGATCCGCACCAATTCGCACAGCCATGAATGGCTGCGGCGTTTCTCGGAAGTCATCCAGGAGTTTCCCGAGGTGGTCGAGTTCTACCGCATGAGCGGCGACGTCGACTATCTCCTGCGTGTCGTGGTGCCCGACATCGCCGCCTACGACGCCTTCTACAAGCGTCTGATCGCCAAGATCGAAATCCGTGACGTGTCGTCTTCCTTCGCCATGGAGCAGATCAAGTACACGACCGAAATCCCGCTCGACTACATGGTGCTGGACAAGGAATCGGGTGCCAACGCCGCCTGAGCTGCAGCAGGTTGTCCTGCTTAGTTCTTCTTTTTGTTGAGGAAACTCCAGGGAGAATTGACCGGCAGGGTGACGGTGTCCGGCACGCTGCCGACAGCGACCACATCTGCCTTGCGGACGCTGTAGCCAGACTGGATGACGCTGACGCCGTCGAGGATGAACAGCTGGCTCTTCTCCATGTCCGGCTTCAGCGCGCCGGTGACCGCGACAGGCTGATACGCCTCGGACATCTTGTAGGGACGAGCCGGCGTGACCAAGACAATCTGGTTGGGCGGGGGCGTCGGCATGTGGCTGCACGCACCCGTCCAGGGCACCAGCAGGAACTGATAGACAAGATCGCCATCGCGATCGACCGGCAATGCATAGCCGGCTAGCTGAATGCTTTTGTCCTGCAGGTTGAGGGACAGCGTCTCGCCGTGGTCGGGCAATTTTGCCGCGATCATCGGCAGCCCGACGTTTTCGGCGGCGGATTGCGTAGCCGGACGCAGATCCTTCCAGAATATGTGCGCGGTCTCGGCCGAGGCATCTGTGGCCGCGGACACAAACAATGCCGCTGCGAGCATTATGGTTGATTTCAGAGGATTGCTCATTGGCCCGCGTCCCTTTGAAGCTCAAGTAAAGACGCCGCTGTCAGCGACGTCAACGCTCCCGCCATCACATGTCGGCAGCCGCATCACATGTCGGCGAGATCCAGACATGCCGGAAAGCGGGTTTCCGCGCCGTCAGCCTTTCCTTGCGGCGATCCGCGCCAGCGTCTTGGCATTGGACAGCTCCCTTACCGCGTCCTTGCCGATCCAGCGCGCCGTCCTGTCGGTCGACTGCGCCAGCCGTTCGGCGACAGCCAGGGCAGCGCCGTGCATGTCCATCGATCGTTTGCCGATCGACCGAAGCGCCCAGTTCACGGCCTTCTTCACGAAATTGCGGCTGTCGTTCGCATGCGTTTCGATGATCGGCAGGAAGGAGAGGAAGGTCGCCCCTGGCTCCTTCTTCCGGTGGACGACGGACCAGGCCATCATGGCGAAGGCCGTGCGCCGAACGAACTCCCGCTCATCGGCCGCAAACTCGGCGATCAGTTCTTTCCAGGCGTCCGTATCGACAAAGAGATCCGAGACGCCGTCGACGATGTCCCAGGAGTCGAAACTAGCCGCCCATCGTCTTGCATCTTCAGCAGAAAACCGTTTCGAGTCAGCCGTGACGGAGGCGATGAACTGCGCCTCCATGATGCCGGTGTCCCATAGCTCGAAGGCGCGCTCGTGGTTGCGTTTGATCTTCCTGGCGATCTGCCGCTGCATGCCGTGCGTGATACCAAGTGCACGGTCGATCTTGATGCCGTAGCGCAACATGCCGAGGCGGTTCTCCTCCGATCCGATAGCGCGCAGATGGGCGACGATTTCTGCAGCACTGGATTGAGGCGAGAGCTCTGGCACCGCGGAACCTATTTTTCGAGACGGGCGAGCAGCGAGGACGTGTCCCAGCGCTTGCCGCCCATCGCCTGCACATCCTTGTAGAACTGGTCGACGAGTGCGGTGACCGGCAGTCTGGCGCCATTGCGGTCGGCCTCGGCCAGGCAGATGCCGAGATCCTTGCGCATCCAGTCGACGGCGAAGCCGAAATCATATTTGCCGGCGTTCATCGTCTTGTGGCGGTTCTCCATCTGCCAGGAGCCGGCGGCACCCTTGGAAATCACCTCTATCACCTTCTCGATGTCGAGCCCGGCCTTCTTGCCGAAATGGATGCCTTCGGCCAGGCCCTGGACGAGGCCGGCTATGGTGATCTGGTTGATCATCTTGGTGAGCTGGCCGGCACCGGCCGACCCCATCAAGCCGACCATGCGGGCAAAAGCGTCGATGACAGGCTTCGCTCTGTCGAAAGCGTCCTGCTCGCCGCCGACCATGACGGTCAGCACGCCGTTCTCGGCGCCGGCCTGGCCGCCCGAGACAGGCGCGTCGAGAAACGAAAAACCACCGACTTGCGCCGCCGCCGCCAACTCGCGAGCGACCTCGGCCGAGGCCGTGGTGTTGTCGATGAAGACCGAACCCTTCTTCATCGATTTGAAGGCGCCTTCCGGACCGGTCGTCACCGAACGCAAATCGTCGTCATTGCCGACACAGGAGAAGACAAAATCCTTGCCTTCGGCGGCCTGTGCTGGCGTCGCCGCAAGGCTACCGCCATGCTGGCCAACCCATTGCTCGGCCTTGGCCTTGGTGCGGTTGTAGACGGTGACGTCATGGCCGCCCTTGTTCTTCAAGTGCCCGGCCATCGGATAGCCCATCACGCCAAGACCGAGAAATGCAACAGATGCCATGAGCTTGCCCTTCAGAAACGGAATTTGCTGCGAGACGTCTAGGCTCTGCGCGCAATTCGTCAAGATGCGCAGGGCAGGATCGACTGGTGCAGCTGAATTTGAAAATAGTCAGCGTTTCAGGTGAACGGTGATCCGGCGCTCGATCCATTCGACGCCATGACGCAATATCTCGACCATCACCAGATAGACGAGCGCGACCCAGATATAGGCCTGGATGTCGAACGAGTTGGCGAAGGCGAGCTTGGCATTGCCCATCAGATCATAGACCGTGATGATGGCGACGATGGCGGAAGCCTTGACCATCAGGATCAGTTCGTTGCCATAGGGCCGCAAGGCGACGATCAAGGCTTGCGGCAGGATGATCTTGCGCAAGGTTTGCAGTTTGTGCAGGCCAAGCGATGCCGCCCCTTCCCATTGCCCTCTTGGCACGCTCTCGATGGCGCCGCGCAGGATTTCGGCCTGGTAGGCGGCGGTGTTGAGCGCAAACGCAAAGACGCCGCAATTGAACGCGTCCTTGAAAAAGTCCCAGAGGCCGATCGACTGGAGCTCGACCCTGAACGAGCCCAATCCGTAATAGACGAGATAGGTCTGGACCAGCAGCGGCGTGCCGCGGAAAAAATAGACGTAGCAATAGGCGAGGCCGGACAGGATCCGGTTCTTGGACATGCGCCCATAAGCGACGGGCACCGACAGAATCGCGCCGAGCACCATCGATATGGAAACCAGCGCGAGCGTAACCCCAAGCCCGCTCAAATAGGCGGGCGCATATTTGGCGAAGAACTCAGGGTTCCAGGCAAGAACCAGATAGCTGACGATGCCAATGCCGAACAAAATCCACAGGCAGACCAGCGCGTAACCGGCGATACGCCTGCGCGGCCAGCCGCGAGCCCGTGGCGGCGGACGTTCGACCATTGCGGCCGTGGCGCTCAACGCTGCGCCTCCTGCCGGCCAAGCGAGCGCAGAATAGCGCTGGTGGCGAAGGACGACAGGACGGCCAGGCCAAGAAAGACCAGCGAGGCGACACCGAAGAACAGGAAAGCATGCTTGGTGACGCGGGCGGCAATGCTAGCGTTACGCAGCGTCTCGGCCAGGCCGACGACCGACACCAGCGATGTGTCCTTGAGCAGGCTGAGCCAGCAGTTCTCCAGGCCGGGGAACGCGATGCGCAGCAGCTGCGGCACGATCACCTTGCGCATGGTCAGCCAGTTCGAAAGACCAATGGCATAGCCGCCTTCATACTGGCCTTTGGGAATGGCGCGGAAGGCGGAAAGAAAAACCTCGCTGGCATAGGACGAGAAGATCAGCGCAAGCACGATCATGCCGGCGACGAAGCTGTTGACGTCGATGGTGGTGTCCGGCCGGAAATACCTGACGAGATGCTGCAGCAGGATCGGCATGCCGAAGAAGAACAGGAAAAGCGTCACCAACTCCGGCAGGCCGCGAAAGACCGTGGTGTAGATGTTGGCGGCAAGGCGCAGCGAGGGTTCTTCGGACTGCTTGGCGAGGGCAATGAAAAAGCCGATCGTCAATCCGATGGGCAGCGTGGCAAGCGCAAGCGCAATGGTGATCAGTGCGCCATAGGCAATATCGTCAAGCCAGCCTTCGGGTCCCCAACTGAGAAGTGTCCATATGCTCTGGGCTGGCATTGGCCGGTCTTATCTCCACGGCATTCCTGAGACGAATAGAAAGACGGCGGGGAAATTCCCCGCCGTCTTGACCTTTATCAGGACTCGGCGCCATAGACGTCGAACTTGAAGTACTTGTCGTTGATTTCCTTGTATTTTCCATTGGCGCGAATGGCGTCGATGGCCGAGTTGAGCTTGTTGACCAGGTCGGTTTCGCCCTTGCGCACGGCAATGCCGGCGCCAGGCCCGAAGATCTCGACCGGCTGCGGCGACGGCTGGCCGAGGATCTTGCAGCAGGCGCCATCAGGCGAATCCAGAAACTGCTGCAGCACGACGATATCGTCCTCGATGGCGTCGAGACGGCCATTGGCAAGATCTGCCTGCTCCTCGGGGCTGCTCGGATAGCCCTTCACGGTGCTGTCAGTGTAGGTCTTCGAGGCATAGTTGAAATGCGTCGTGGTGGTGGCGACGCCGATGGTCTTGCCGGCGAGATCTTCCTTGGTCACGCCTTTCAGCGTACTGTCCTTCGGCACGGCGAGCGCCGACGGCGTGTTGTAGTATTTGTGCGAAAAATCGACCTTTTCCATCCGCTCCGGCGTGATCGACATCGAGGCGACGATGGCGTCGAACTTGCCGGCCTGAAGGGCGGGAATGATGCCGTCCCAATCCTGCGCGACGAAGGTGCACTTTACCTTCATCTCATCACAAAGCGCCTTGGCGATGTCGATGTCGAAGCCTACGAGTTGGCCATCGGCGGTAAGGTTGTTGAAGGGCGGGTAGGCGCCTTCGGTGCCGATCCTTAGGGTCTTTTCCTGGGCCTGGGCGACGCCGAGCGTCAGCAGCGCGGCCGATGCGGCAAGCGCGATACGCAGTGAAATACGCATGATGGTCCTCTCTTTATGGTCCCGGCCGTCGTTCCGAACGGCTCTGTGGGGCGGTGCTTTTGACCGCCCGCTGGCGCGATACTCCCACTCTTTCCAAGAAAAAAGCAACTGCAAAACCGTAAAAATGGGCAAGGCTATTCTGCCGTTGCGTCAGCGCTCAAGCAACGAGCCCGGTGGTGCGCTCGATGAAGTCGGCTATCGATTTTGCATCGTCGAGATCGAATACCGGCAGCTGCTCGCCTTCAATCGCAAAATCGGCTGCGACAGCGACGATGTTGGGATCCTCCGCCGAAAGCGGCGTGCGGTCCTTCGCATCCAGCCGGCGGGTTTCGATCTTGTCGTGGGCTTCGCGCTTGTAGCCCTCGACCAGCACCAGGTCGCAAGGGGCAAGCCGCGACAGGACAGTCTCCAATGTCGGCTCATCCTCGCCGCGCAACTCGTGCATCAGTGCCCAGCGAACGCCGGAGACGATCGCGACTTCGGTGGCGCCGGCCTGCCGGTGGCGAAAACTGTCGGCACCCGGTTTGTCGATGTCGAAATCATGATGGGCGTGTTTCACCGTCGACACCTTCCAGCCGCGCCGGACAAGTTCGGTGACCAGCCTTTCGGTCAAAGTCGTCTTGCCGGAATTCTTCCAGCCGGTGATGCCGAAGACGCGTCTGTTCATGGCTTGATGCTCTGCAACAGACGCTCGGCAGACACAAGATCGTCCGGTTCGTTGATGTTGAAGAAAGGGTCGATCCCCGCCGATTGCAGAACCGGGAATTCCACCTCGACAAAACCGTGCCGGTCGATGAAAGCCGAAACCCGCCTGATATCCTCGTCGACCAGAAAGTGCCGCAAGGCATCGCGGCAGCCGAGCGGCCAGAGCGCGAAGGTCGGGTGCCGCTTGCCGGCCGAGCAGGCTACGGCAATCGAACTGGGACTTCGATCGGCGGCCGCTGCCAGGCGCTCGACAAGGTTCAACGGCAGGAAAGGCGTGTCGCCGGCAGCACTGACGATCGCTTTGCAAGACGTATTGGCCGCGGCCCATTCGAGGCCGGTCAGGATTCCGGCGAGCGGCCCGGCAAAGCCGGGCACGCTGTCGGCAAGCACCGGCAGTCCAAAGCGCAGGAATCGCGCAGAGGCGCCATTGGCGCTGAGCGCCAGCGATTCTATTTGCGGGGTGAAGCGCGACACGACCTGGTCAAGCAGGCAGCCATCGCCAAGCGGCAACAGGCTCTTGTCGCCGCCGCCCATCCGTCTCGACTGGCCACCGGCCAGGATGATCCCCGCAATGTCTCGCTTCATGCCACGAAGCCTGTACGCCAGCCGTCGGAAATCACAAGAACCTTCAATGATCTGGCTAGATTCCGTCAGGCACCATGGTCGGCCCCGTGCTTTCGGCGACGATCTTTCGCCGGCCGACCACACGCTCGCGATAGAGCGCATAAAGGCCGGAGCCGATGATGATGGTGGCGCCGACGATCATCGGCGGATCGGGGATATCGGCAAAGATGAACAGGCCAAGCAGGATCGACCAGATCAGGGCCGTATAGCGGAACGGCGCGATGAAGGAGATGTCGCCCGCCCGCATCGCCATGATGATGAACTGGTAGCCGATCACCACCAGCACCGCGGCCAAGGCCAGCAGGGCTGTGCTGTCCCTCGTCATCGGCGTCCAGCCGCCCATTGCCGGCAACAGCGCCGCACCGACGATGGTCATGGCAAGCGCGGTTGCCGTCGACACCAGCAATGTCGGAATGGCCTTGGGAATTCGCTTGGTGGCGAGATCGCGCACCGCACAACAGGCGACACTGGCCAGCGCTGCCAGCGAGTACATGCTGAACCCTTCGAAGCCAGGCCGCACGATAATCAGCACGCCGGCAAATCCGATGGCGATGGCCAGCCAGCGCCGCCAGCCGACAGCCTCGCCAAAGACGAGTGCGGCCCCCATCGTCACCGCCAGTGGCAGCGCCTGCAGCACCGCCGAAACATTGGCGATCGGCAAATGGGCGAGGGCGACGAGAAAACTCACCGTGGCACCGGCCTCGCTGATCACGCGCAGGGCCACCAGAGGCTGCAGCATCGAACCCGGGCGGGCGAGCGCGCCGCGCTGCCAGGCGAGCAAGCCGACGAAAAGCGAAGCGAAAGCCCCACGGATCAACATGACCTGCGCCATGTTCATCGATTGTGACGAGTATTTGGTGATGGCATCGTTGAGGCAGAAGCCGGCCATCGCCACCATCATGAACAACGCGCCGCGAATATTTGGTGACAGGGGCAAGACGGCTACCGGTTCTGCTAATGCATGTCGCCCAAAAGTGACCTCGGTTTTGGGGAAACGACACGCATAAGAAACAAAGACCTAAAGCGCGTCGCCTGAATCCGTTCAAACGCGACGCGCTTTAGGCAGCAAGCCTGTAACAGCCGGGCGTGAAACAGCAACAGCAAAGGGCTGGGCCACAGCCTTGTTTGTGGCTCAGAAGATCACCTGCAATGGCGGCAGAACTTACTTCTTCGGCGTCAGCACCTCGGTGCCATTGCCTTCCTTGCCGGCGATGGTCCACAGACCATGCAGCGAGCCGTCGTCCGTCATCTTGTAGACGACGAGGCCGATATCCTTGCCCATGACATAGCCGGCCGAGAAGGCATCATCGTTGCGCATGCAGATGCCGTCGGAAGATGAGCCGCCGGTTTCCCAATGGATCGCGCACGTCGTCCCGCTGGTCAGCGTGATGGTTGCCTCGCCGCCATAGGCAGAGCCGTCGAAGTTGGTGCCGGCGACCGTATAAGTGCCGCCGATCGACTGGGCCGCAGCGGGCACGGCCGCGAGACCAAGCAAGGCTAGAGAAAGAACGAGTTTGCGCATGGAGTATTCCCCCTGTGAGCGAAGATCCGCTTCCAGGGAAAGGGTAGGTTGGAACAGACTGGCCGTAAATCCGGCTGTGGTTCGCGAACAAGACTTTTTCTGGGGTGTGGTCCGAAACTTTCACGACCCCTTGAGACTGCCGGCAATGGCGCCGACCAGCGGGTCGTATTTCGACTTCAGGGCCGGAGGGTAGTCGACCCAGACCGTGCGGATGATACCGTCTCTCCCAAACAGACGTCGCTCGTAAAACATCTTTCCATCCTTAACGCCCGACAGCACCGCCCAATCGCTGCCGGCCTTGCCATAGGTCACCTTGTAGCCGGCTTCATCGCTGGCCTTCTCGGCCGCCACAAAGCCCTTCGGCGTATCGTTGTCTATGTTGAGGATGCCGGAGCAGATCAGGCTGGCGCCATCGGCGCTCAGCCATTGCTGTCCGTCGCCATTATCGGGCTCCGGCTGGCGATCGGTGAAGATCTCGTCGGGAAAGGTGCAGACGGTGCCGAAGCGCTCGTTCACATAAGTGAACGGCGCGGCGACCGCACTGCTTGCTGCCATTGTCGCAATCGCCAGGAATGAAGAGTGCAGCCGCATGCTCGCCTCGAGTCATGATCCGAAGCAATCTTGCATGAATTTCACGAAAAGATCAGCCGCCGGTGACGCTCATATGGCGTGACACCGATGGGCGGCTGGTGCGGCGGTCGATGATGAAGTCGTGGCCCTTGGGCTTGCGGCCGATGGCTTCGTCTATTGCATCGGCGACCAGCTCGTTGCCTTCGGAGGCGCGCAAGGGCGCGCGCAGGTCGGCGGCATCTTCCTGGCCCAGGCACATATAGAGGGTGCCGGTGCAGGTCAGCCGGACGCGGTTGCAGCTTTCGCAGAAATTATGCGTCATCGGCGTGATGAAGCCGAGCCGTCCGCCAGTCTCGGCGACCTGGACATAGCGGGCCGGGCCGCCGGTCTTGAAGGGAATGTCGGTCAGCGTGAACTGGCGTTCCAGCGACGCGCGCAGCAGCGACAGCGGCAGATACTGGTCGGTGCGGTCGGCATCGATCTCGCCCATCGGCATGGTTTCGATGACCGTCAAGTCCATGCCGCGGCCATGCGCCCAGCGCATCATCTCGGGCAGCTCGGCGTCGTTGAAATCCTTCAATGCCACCGCGTTGAGCTTGACCTTCAGCCCCGCGGCCTGCGCGGCATCGATGCCTTGCATGACCTTGTCGAGATGGCCCCAGCGGGTGATCTTGTGGAACTTGTCGGCATCGAGCGTATCGAGCGACACGTTGATGCGCTTGACGCCGCAATCGGCGAGTTCGGCGGCAAAGCGCGACAGCTGCGAGCCGTTGGTGGTCAGCGTCAGCTCTTCCAGCGCGCCGCTGGCGAGATGCCGCGAGAGCTGGCGCACCAGATGCATGATGTTCTTGCGCACCAGCGGCTCACCGCCGGTCAGGCGCAATCGCCTGACGCCCTTTTCGATGAAAACCGTGCACAGCCGGTCGAGCTCTTCCAGCGACAGCAGGTCCTTCTTCGGCAGGAAGGCCATGTCCTCGGCCATGCAATAGGTGCAGCGGAAATCGCAGCGGTCGGTGACCGACACGCGGAGATAGCTGATCGTGCGGCCGAAAGGATCAATCATGTCCATGCTTCAAGCGCTTCCTGTGGCCGTGAACGGCTTCGTTATATACCGCTATGTGATACGATCCGGCCTGCCATTCAAGATAGCGCCTCTCGATCTTTGGTAACATCTCTGCGCCGACATCGCATGTCGGTCGGTCTCATCAGGCCTTTTCCCGTTTGGCGAAGCGGCGTAGGGAAGGGCGGATGAGACGGGATCGAACAGCATGACCGCACCGAAAGAGCTCAGGGTCTCCAAGGACCGCAAACTTCTGTCCGTCACCTTTCCCGACCACCATCCATTCGAATTACCGGCGGAACTGCTGCGCGTCGCCTCGCCATCGGCCGAGGTGCAGGGCCATTCGCCGGATCAGCGGGTGACGGTCCCCGGCAAGCGCAATGTGGCAATCCTCAAGATAGAGCCGGTCGGCAACTACGCCGTGCGCATCACCTTCGACGATTTCCACGACACCGGCATCTTCACCTGGAATTACCTGCATACGCTCGGCCACGAGAAGGATGCGCGCTGGGAAGCCTATCTCGCGGAGCTTGCGGAAAAGGGCCTGAGCCGGGACCGCTAAAATTGATTCCCCTCGCTGTCGTCAAAACGTCATCGAGATGGCGTAGCGCCGGCAAAGGTTTGGAGGCGAAAACATGTCCGTCATCACCACGGTCGAGCAGCTCGAGGCGCTTTATGGCGTTCCAGGCGAGGCCTCGCTGGTCAAGGAACTCGACCACGTCATTCCCGAATATGCCGCCTTCATCGAAGCCTCGCCGTTCGTCGCGCTGGCCACCAGTGGCCCGGAGGGACTGGACTGTTCGCCGCGCGGCGATCTCGCCGGCTTCGTGCGCATCCACGATCCGAAAACCCTGATGATGCCGGACCGTCGCGGCAACAACCGCGCCGATTCGCTTAAAAACATTATCCGCGACCCACGTGTTGGGCTGCTGTTCCTGGTACCTGGTTCGGGCACGACGCTGCGCATCAATGGCCGCGCTCATGTTACAACGGATACAGCGCTGTGCGCGTCATTCACGGTGGAAGGCAAGGCGGCTCGATCGGTGACCGTCATCGACATCGATTCGGTCTATTTCCAATGCGCCCGGGCCATCGTCCGCTCCGAGCTCTGGAACGCAGCAAGGCATGTCGACCCGAAGTCGCTGCCGACGCCCGGACAGATCCTGGAGATCACCAGCCGCAGGAACATCGACGGCGAAACCTACGACAAGGAATGGCCGGAGCGGGCGAAGAAGACGATGTGGTAGGTTTGGGCTGAAAAGCCCTCACGCCTCTTTCAGCACATCATAGATCTTGCGCATCTGCTCGCCGATCATGTCGCATTGTTCCGGCGTAGACTGGCTCATCGCCTTCTCTATCAGCGCCATGTGCACTTTCAGCGCCTGCATCAACAGCGCCTCGCCGGCCTCGGTGAGCGCGAGCCGCAGGATGCGCTTGTCCTTCTCGTCGCCTTCGCGGCGCAGCAGGCCACGCGCTTCCAGCTGCGGCAAAAGCATGGTGATGTTGGAACGGCCGACGAGCAGCTTGCGGGCAAGATCGTGCTGCGACATGCCGGGGTGGCGATAGAGGTTCATCAGCACGTCGAGCTGCGCCGGTTTCAAATCGAGCGGCGCAAGCTTCACCGCCAGCGTGCGCTCCAGCACATGGCAGGCGCGCGCCACCGCGACCCAGTTGCGGAAACGCGGGTTATCCCAAGGCAGCTCTTGTTTATTGTTCATCTTTGAACTATTATGTTCATGCTTGAACGTATGGATGGATTTTCACTATGGCATCATTCGGGCTGAAGGTCATCCGGGGCGTGTTCGGTGCGGCAGAGCGTGTCGCGCCGCGGCTTAGCGGACGCGCGGCGTTCGAATTGTTCTGCCGCACCCCGAATGTCAAGGCGCTCAGCGATGGCGAGCGCCGTGCTGTCGACCGTGCGGCCGGGTTCATGACCGAGGCGCGTCATCACCGGCTGAAGACCGCGACCGGCTGCGTCATGGTGCACGAGTTCCGCCCGGAGCCGGGCAGGGCGGCCGCCGGCACGGTGCTCGTCGTCCATGGCTGGCGCTCGCGCACCGAATATATGCGCGCCTTGATCGAAGGCTATCGCGCCGCCGGCCACCGGGTCGTTTCGCTTGACCTGCCCGGCCACGGCCAGTCGCAGGGCCGGCGCTTGAACATGGTCAATGCGGTGGATGCGGTGCGGGTTGCCGGCGAGTGGTTCGGCCCCTTCGTGGCAGCGGTCGGCCATTCCTTCGGCGGCGCCGTCGCCGCCAACGCCATCGCCGGTTCGGTCAAGAACATCCCGCCACTGGCGGCCGGACGCCTGGTGCTGATCGCGGCGCCAAGTTCCCTGCCGGCGATCTTTGCCGACTTCAGCCGCATGCTCAATGTCGGCCCGCGCTCGCAAGCCGCCATGGCGGACCGGGTCGAGCATCTTTCCGGCCGCCCCCTGCACGAATTCACCGGCGACCGTCAGCTCGCCCAGGCGCCGGTGCCGACCCTGGTCATCCATGCGCAGGACGACCGCGAAGTCTCGGCCGATCATGCAAGGCGCTATGCCGGCGCCGGCGGCCATGTGCGGCTCTACTGGGCCGACGGGCTCGGCCACCGCCGCATTCTCGCCGACAAGGGCGTGGTCGAACGCGCGGTTGGCTTCGTGGCGAATCGCGAGCCATTGCTGCTGCACTGAGCGGCGGTCGAGATTATTTCTTCTTCTCGCCGGGTTCGACCGGCAGTCCGGCGGCCTTCCAGGCGGTGTAGCCGCCAAGGATGTGCTTGACCGGCGAAAGCCCCATGTCCTGCGCCGTCTTTGTGGCCAGCGCCGAGCGCCAGCCGCCGGCGCAGAAGAACACGAAGTTCTTGCCCGAGGCGAAGAAGGGCTTGTGGTAAGGGCTTTCGGGGTCGATCCAGAACTCCAGCATGCCGCGCGTGACATGCTTGGCGCCGGGAATCTTGCCGTCGCGTTCCACTTCGCGTGGATCGCGCAGATCGACGAAGATGGTGTCTTCATCGTCGATCAGCCCGGCCGCCTCCTCCGGCGAAACCACCTCGATCACGGCGTTCGCCTCGTCCAGCAGCTCGCGATAACCCTTTTTCACGCTCTCATCCCTCCCGCCTTGCTGGCGGATTTCGAGCACACCAGCCGGCGTTTGTCACGCCGCGCTGCCGCCGGCCAGCGTCCTCCAGGCCGCCATGGCCCCGGCTACCGTCGCCAGCAGGGCATTATGCGAGGCGCCGTCGCGCGCCTGGATCGACATGCCGTGCTGGACCGTGGCGAAGAAGGTCGCGGCGGCGCTCGCATCGAAATCCGCCGGCAATTCGCCTTCGGCAACGCCGCGCTCCAGACGCTTCTGCAGTGCGGTGTGGTTTTCGGCGCGACGACGGCGCAGGTCGTCGCAGATGGCGCCGCGGCTCGAATCCTGATGCAGTGCGCCCAGCGTGATCAGGCAGCCCTGCGGACGATCGCTCTGCGCATAGGCCCTCGCCGTCAGGCTCAGGAATTGTTCGATCGCCTGCCGCGCAGTCGGAGCTTCCTCCAGCGCCAGCCAGATGTCGGCACCCTCGGTGTGCGAGTAAAAATCCGTCGCCTCCAGGAACAGCGCCTCCTTGCTGCCGAAGGCAGCGTAGAGGCTGGGCGAGTTGATGCCCATGGCGGCGGTCAGCTCGCTCATCGACGCGCCTTCGTAACCACGGGCCCAGAACACCTCCATCGCGCGGCGCAGGGCTGCGGTTCGATCGAAAGTGCGGGGGCGGCCTCGTTCCGGCATGATGCTCTTTTCTGTGTTGATCGATACATAATTAAGTTGACGCCGACGGGCAAGGCTGACAGGTATTTATGTATCGATCGTTACAAAAGGAGAAATCGATGTCATCCAACCAACTGGGCGGCAAGGCCGCGCTCGTCACCGGCGGCAGTCGCGGCATCGGTGCGGCGATTGCGCGACGGCTCGCGGCCGACGGCGCCAGTGTCGCGCTAACTTATGTGCATGGCGAGGAGCAGGCCCGCTCGGTTGTCGCCGAAATCGAGGCCAAGGGCGGCCGCGCCATCGCGATCAAGGCCGACAACCGCGATGCGGTGGCCATAGACAAGGCCGTCGATGACGCAGTGACCGCCTTCGGCCGGCTCGACATCCTGGTCAACAGCGCCGGCATCTGGCGGGCCGCCCCCATCGACACGCTGTCGCTCGCAGATTTCGACGAGACCATGGAGGTCAATCTCCGGGCTCCATTCATCGCCTCGAAGGCGGCGGCCGTGCATATGGGTGAGGGCGGCAGCATCATCTCGATCGGCAGCAACCTTGCCGAGAGGGCGACCGACGGCAGCCTCACGGCCTATTCGGCCAGCAAGGCGGCGCTGGTCGGCCTGACCAGGGCGCTGGCGCGCGACCTCGGCCCGCGCGGCATCACCGCCAACGTCGTCCATCCCGGTTCGACCGACACCGACATGAACCCGGCCGACGGCCCGCATGCCGAGCATCAGCGCCGGAAAATGGCAACACCGCGTTTCGGCAAGGCCGATGACATTGCCGGCATGGTCGCCTGGCTTGCAGGCCCTGAAGGCCGCTTCGTCACCGGCGCTGCCCTGACCATCGATGGCGGCGCCAACGCCTGATCCCGAGAGATTTCCGGCTGGGGCGGAACAACCCTCCGCTCCAGCCGTCACGATCTTGTGAAACCGTTCTGCAACAGGCTTTCCAAAATTTATGAAAGCTTAACGAAATCGGTATGAATCAGTATAGTCGCGCCTTACATCCGCCATGCGGTGAGCGGGACGATCTAGCGTGCGGAACGGGAACCGGTTGCGGCCGGAGCGGGTGATTCATGAAATTCCTCGGAAACAAAGCAACCGTGATGCCGCTGGTGGCGATCGCGGCAACGCTGGCTTTCGGTGTACCCCAGGCAGGCGCGCAGGGGCTGTTCGACATGCTTTTCGGCGGCGGCGTAAAGCACGCGCCGAAAGGCGAGTTTCCGCCCCCGCCACCGAAGCACAAGCCAAAGCCGAAGGCTCCGGCCAGCGGTGGCGGTGGCGGCGCGAGAATCAGCAGCCCATCCTATTACACCTACAAGGCGGACCGGCTGGTTCGCGTCGACTTCTCGGCGCTGGCCCCGACGCCAGAGCCGGCGGCGCCACAGGATGCGGCTTTCGTGCCGTCGGCAACGGGCGCTGCGTTTCGTGAAGCGGTTGCCAGCTTGGCTGACTACGAACTCTTAGCCGAGCCCGACATCGCCAAGGCGCTGATCGCGTATTACTCGGCCAATCCGGATTTCATCTGGATAAGCGGAACCAGCCTCAACAGCCGCGCGCAGGATGCGGTTCGGGTGCTTGGCGAGGCTTCAAGCTATGGCCTCACGCCCGCCGACTATACGGTCGAAGTGCCCGCTGCCGGCGCATCGACGACTGACGCCAATGCGCAACTGAAAGAGCTCGTCCGTTTCGAGATGGCGCTTTCCGCGCGTGTGCTGCGCTATGCCCACGACGCCCAGAACGGCCGCGTCGATCCCAACCGCATGACCGGCTACTATGATTTCCCGGCCAAGCCGCTCGACTTGCAAGGCGTGCTGAGGACGCTGGCGCATACCCAGCAAGTGCGCACCTATCTCGAATCGCGGCATCCGCAGAATGCGGAATACCAGGCGCTGCGCGTCGAACTCGAATCTCTGCAGGCCAGTGCGGAAAACGAAATCGTCGTCGACCCCAAACTGTTGCTGAAGCCGGGCGGAACCAGCCCCGAACTGCCGAAGCTCCTGACCTTGATCGCGCGCAATCTCGATGACGAGATGGGCGGCGCCTATGGCGAGATCCTGTCCAGGCTGGCCACCAGCGAAGTCTATGATCCGGAACTGGTCCCGGTCATCAAGGCCGTGCAGCAAAAGGCAGGCATGAAGGGCGACGGCGTCATCGGCCCGCGCACCGTCGCGACGCTGGCCGGAACATCCAAGGCCGACAAGCTGCTGAAGGTGGAAGTGGCGCTCGAGGAACTGCGCTGGCTGCCCTCCGATCTCGGCAGCCCGCGCGTCTTCATCAACCAGCCGGCCTTCACCGCGAGCTACATCGACAATGGCGAGGAAAAGCTCAAGACGCGTGTCGTCGTTGGCCGGACCACCAACCAGACCTCCTTCTTCTACGACCAGATCAAGCAGGTCGATTTCCATCCCTATTGGGGCGTGCCGCAATCGATCATCGTCAACGAGATGCTGCCGAGATTGCGCAACGATCCGGGCTATCTCGACCGGTCCGGCTATGAGGTGACGGATTCGCGCGGCAAGCGCATTCCTTCGTCGGCGGTCAACTGGGGCGCCTATGGCGCGAACATCCCCTACAGCGTGCGCCAGCAGCCGAGCGAGGCCAACGCGCTGGGCGAGTTGAAGATCCTGTTCCCCAACAAGCACGCGATCTACATGCACGACACGCCGCAGAAATCATTCTTCCAGCGTGATATGCGCGCGCTCAGCCATGGCTGCGTGCGGCTGCAGGACCCGCGCGGCATGGCGGCGGCGGTGCTTGGCACCTCCGTGGACTATATCGCCGAGAAGCTGAAGCACGGCCACTCGACCGAGAATGTGACACGCACCATCCCGGTCTATGTCGCCTATTTCACCGCCTGGCCTGATCTGTCCGGCAAGGTCGAATATTTCGGCGACGTCTACGACCGCGACTCGCGCCTGAAGCAGGCTCTGGACGCCACGGAGGCGGTTCGCTCGCCTTCGAGTTGATCCAGGGCTTTCGCTAGGCCGTTAACTCATAAATACGGCATGACCGAAAGCGGAAAGGCGGCTGAGAGGGAACGAGGAGCGGCGGCTACCGTTATCGAACAAGCTCAAAACGCAACTGTGATCCTGTTTCGGTAGGGACGAACGATGTTGAGCGCTCGAAGCGGAGGCGCCTATGTCGAGCCATTATGCGATTCTCGAAGCCCCCTCCACGCTGGGCCTGGCGACCGACGGTGTGGAGCGCTTGCCTGGCCGGCTCCTGGACCTTGGCCTTGCGGAGCGCATCCAGGCGCGCCGCGCCGGGCGGCTGGCTGTGCCTGCGAAGGACCCGACGCCCGATTCCGAGACAGGCACCCTGAACGCCAGGGCAATTGCGCAGTGGTCGCCCAAGCTCGCCGACGCCGTGGAAGCGGTGCTTGACGCAGGCGGGTTTCCAGTGGTGCTGGGCGGCGATTGCACGATCGTGCTGGGCTCGGCGCTCGCGTTTCGACGGCGCGGCCGCTACGGCTTGCTCTTCATTGACGGCAACGCCGATTTCTTCCAGCCAGAGGCGGAACCCAATGGTGAGGGTGCCTCGATGGACCTCGCCTTCGTCACCGGCTACGGTCCCTCGCTTCTGACCGACATCGAAGGTCGCGGTCCTCTGGTCCGCCCTGAAGACGCTGTCGCCTTCGCGTATCGCGATCACAAGGATCAGGAGGAGTACGGAAGCCAGCCGCTCCCCGAGGAGCTCAAGGTGCTTGACCTTCCCGCTGTGCGCGCGACGGGCATCGAGGCCGCCGCACGCGAAGCGGTCGATCACCTGACGAGAGCGGAATTGGACGGCTTCTTCATCCATCTCGACGCCGACTGTCTCGACGATGTCATCATGCCGGCTGTCGATTTTCGCGTGCCAGGCGGGTTGTCGTGGGACGAGTTAACGGCCGCGCTCCGGCTTGCCTTGGCGAGCGGCAAGGCAGTCGGCCTCGAGATCACCATCTACAATCCGCGCCTTGATGAGGACGGCAGCGCCGGACGCGGCCTCGCCGACGTACTGGCCGCTGCGCTCGGAACAGCAGCGCCATGACGATGACGAGCCATGCCTGCTCTCGGGCGCAGCAAGAAGCGACCGATTTTGAGGTCGTTTCTACTGCCTTCATATTGCGGCGGAATCTGTTTCAAGGCTCCGCATGAGCCGATCGGCGTGGCTCCGCGATTGTGAGTCTGCAAGCTAGTAGCGCTCGAACAGTGGCCGCCGGAAGCCGGCGTCGCGCCCGGCGATCAGCCAATAGAGCAACCCGGCGACAAGGCCGGCAGCGGCGATGATGCCGATGTCGACCCAACGCTCCGGGTCCATATCCTCCGGCGCGCTCGGCCAGATCAAGGCGAAGCCGCCGACCGCGGCGCCGGCGCCGAAAACCATATGCAGCAGGACATTGCGCAGCGAGAAGAACTCGGCGATCAGCGCGAAGATCAGCGTCTGCAGCGCGGTCACCACGATGGTCAGGAAATAGACGAACATGCCGAGCGGCGGCACCAGCAGCACCGCGATCGGCGAAACGCCCATGACGTCGAAATAGCTGGGCGCGTTGGGCAAGGAACTGAGCACGCCATAGATCACCGCGATGGCGATCAGGCCGACCAGCACCGATACGAAGTAGCCGGCCAACATCATCAATATGCGCTTCATTACGTGCTTCGCCGTCGCCATCCCCATCCCCCAATGCGGCGCCTGGAGCAATTCCAGGAAAAGTGTGAACGGTTTTCCGTCCGGAATTGCGTCAAAACAAAGAGTTAGAGTAGTTCACCGTTCCATGAAACGGTGAACTGCTCTGGCGCGACAGTCAGCCATCAAAGCGGGACAGACGCAAGGGGAGGCGACGGTTGGCAAGGGCAATCGCTTCGGCCAAGTCCGACTTGTGGCGGAAACCATCAATCACCGAGATCGGCGCCGCCCCTCATCGCCCTGCCGGGCGTTCGTTGTTCGAAAAGCCAAGCAGTTGGCTTTTCGTCCGCTGCGCGGACCACGCCTCGACTCCCCGTATAGTGACGGGGAGAAGGGGGCTGGCCGCAACGCCGGCGCCATCCTTGCCTTGCAAAGGATGGTGATTGGCGAAACCATCGATGCCAGCGTCCCTCTCCCCGTCACTATACGGGGAGAGGATGCCGGCAGGCAGGTGAGGGGCGGCGCTAGCGGAAAGGCCGATGACACAGCCAAGAAAGGCCAGTGGATTCGCGTCGGAACGTTCCCCTATTTCGGCTCCGCCGTCACAGGATCGTAGGTGATTTCAACCTTCGCCTTGTCCGCCGTGTAATAGGTGACGGTGTAGGCGCCGCTGTCCCAGTCGACCTCGTCCACATAGCGAAAGCCGTCGCGCTGCTCGACCTTGGCGATGATCTCCGACAGCTTCTTGGCATTGGGCGGCGGCAGCGGCTTGTCGTCCGCGGCCAAGGCTGCCCCGCCGGCGAGAAGAACGGCGACGCTGGTCGCCAGAAGCAATCTGGACATGGCTTTCCCTCAAGTTTCGTCGGACAGAAACTCGCTGGCGTGCCGGTTTGTTCCGCAGCCGGAATGCGTGCCGATTCAGTCCACCGGTTTGCAGCTGCCCGAATGAGGGGCCGCCGCCCGCTTGACTTACGCGGCGCGTCGTTGAGCGGGGTGGAGACCTGAACGGGTTCGGCGAGGGTCGACGGCAGTCACGATGCTGTGGTGGTGATCGCAATAGACGCGATCCGCCGAAGTTGGCCCAGCACAGAAACGATAACCGCCGGGCACTGACCGGTCTTCGCTCACCGGGAAGCGGCACTGATAGACGCCTAGCTGAATGAGGGGGACGTCTTTCGAAATCGGTCTGATATTTTCTGGCATGGTTTTTCAGGTTCCTGGTTCATAGCCATTGCCGGCTGACGACCGCAATGCGACCGTGTCAAAGCGAGCTTCTCTCGTTTTGGAGGGCTGTGGATCACCATATGGTGTTGGTCGCGGTGTCAATGAAGCCCGAAACCCTGCTTTAGCAAGCCAATCATTGCGACTTAAGGCCACACTTGCCGCTGGGAGGGCGGGCTATGAAGCGAATACATTTTGTCAGCAGACAGTGCGGTCGCGTCCCGGAGCATCTCTTCGAACCGTTGCGCCGGTGCTATGGTGTGCCTGCATGATCAGAGAGCAGGGATACGAGGCATGCCCGAAGTCACCCGCCGTACACTTCTTGCGTTCACCGCCGTGGCCTCGGCCATTGAACCGAAATTTGCCGAAGCGGAAGGGGCCTCACCCGAATTGCGGTCGCTGATCGGAGCCCATGAAGCCAGCTATGCCGGGCTTCACAGGGTTGTTCATCGAGCGGGCAGCAGCAGCCACGAACGCAGGACGGCAGACCGGATTGAACAGGAAGCCTTGCTGGCCATCTGCTCCTATCCGGCGATCAGCCGAGGCGACCGCCGGGCCAAGGCCGATTACCTGTTGACCGCCGAGGCTCGGGGTGAACTCGACCTGGAAGAGCACATGCAGGCCATCCTGCACTCGATGAAGCGCTGATCGCGGCTGGTGCATCTCCACAACCAGACATCGCCGGCTGCCGTAAGGATTTTGGTGGGCGATGCAGGGATTGAACCTGCGACCCCACCCGTGTGAAGGGTGTGCTCTCCCGCTGAGCTAATCGCCCGCTCGTTGCCCAAAGGCCAAGCGAGCCGCGATATAAGGGAGGCGGGTGCGGTAAGTCAAGGCGCTGTCCGGCGTTCTGACAGGGATCGGTTTTGCTGTGCTTTGCGCCCTGTCTCCGACCAACGCCGGCTACATTCCGTCAGTTTCCCGCAGCGGCAATCAGCTTCTGCGCCAGATCGAGCGTCAGCGCGTCGAAATGCGAAATGACAGCCGAGGGTTCGAATTCGCGGACATGGCGGTCGGTGTAGCCGAAATCGACCGCCACCACGGGAATGCCGGCGGCTTTTGCCGTGTCGATGTCGGTTTGCGAATCGCCGACCATCAGCGCGCGGTGCGGGTCGCCGCCGGCCAGCTTGATGGTCTCGATCAGATGGCGCGGGTCGGGCTTGCGGAAGGCGAACGTGTCCTGGCCGGCGATGGCCGCGAAATGTTTGGTCAGGCCGAGTGCCTCGATCAGCGCCAGCGAGTTGGCTTCGTATTTGTTGGTGCAGATGGCGAGGACATAGCCGGCCTCCTCGAAGCGCGCGATCGCCTCGACGACACCGGGGTAGGGGCGCGACTTGCCGGGGATGTTGAGCGTGTAGTGGTCGAGGAAAAGTTTCAGCAGCCGGTCGTGCTCCTCGACGGCAAGCGATCGCTGATGGGCGGCGTGCGCCCGCTCGATCATCACCCGGCCGCCGTGACCGACAAAACGCCTGAAGCCGGCTTCGTCGACCGCGGCGATCTCGCTGGCGGCAAGGCTGTGGTTCAGGCTGTCGAGCAGGTCCGGCGCTGTGTCGATCAGCGTACCGTCGAGGTCGAACACGATGATTGGTCGGGTCATGGTCTGTCCTGGGCAGGTGTGCAATGGGCAGGCGATAGCGGCTGCGGCGCGTCAAGGCAAGCTGACTGGGGGCAAGCCGGCTTGGCAATCGCTTCAGACCGGTGACAGTTTCAACGTGTGGCGGGACCACCAATTGTGGAAGCCGGCGCTGCCCCTCATCGCCCTGCCGGGCACTTCTCCCCGTATAGTGACGGGGAGAAGTGGCTGGCCGCAATGACGGCGCCCTTCTTGCAACGCTGGTGATTGGCGAAACCACCGATGAGAGCGCCCCTCACTATACGGGGAGAGGATGCCGGCAGGCAGGTGAGGGGCGGCGCCAGCGTCAGGAAAAGGGTGACGGGGCGAATTCCAAAACCTGAAGCGATTGTCCTGGGCGAGCGCGCCGGGCAAGCAGGCCCCATCGGACCGGACATTTCGCGGCGAGCTTCCAGAAATGAAAAACCCGCCACAGCGGCGGGTCGTTGGCGCAAATCAGCACCATAACCAAAAATGTAGCATAGCTGCCCTCACCGGTCAAGGAAATAATTCCTACGCAGGATCACCTGGGGACCCGCCGCCTGGGGCTTTGACCGGACCGGCAAAAATGCTACGAGCCCGGCAGCGAATTTCCGGGGCAATAACCGACATGGATGCAAGGCAGTTGAAGGTCGAAGCCGCGCGGGCAGCACTCGCCCATGTGAGCGAAGGCATGCGGCTCGGCATCGGCACCGGCACCACGGCCGAAGAGTTCGTGCGGCTGCTTGCCGAAAAGGTCGCCACCGGCATGACCGTCATCGGCGTGCCGACTTCGGAGCGCACCGCGTTGCTGTGCCGCGAACTTGGCGTACCGCTGTCGACGCTGGAGGAAACGCCAGAGCTCGACCTCACCGTCGACGGCGCCGACGAAGTCGACCCGGAACTGACCCTGGTCAAGGGCGGCGGCGGCGCGCTGCTGCGCGAGAAGATCGTCGCCGCGGCGTCCCAGCGCATGATCGTCATCGCCGACCGCTCCAAGATGGTCGAGACGCTCGGCCGTTTTCCGCTGCCGATCGAGGTCAATCCATTCGGCCTGCGCGCCACTGAAATCGCGGTTGCCGCGGCGGCTGAAAAGCTCGGTCTTTCCGGGCCGGTCACATTGAGGATGACGGGCGGCCAGGCTTTTGTTACAGACGGCGGCCATTTTATCCTCGATGCATCTTTTGGCCGCATTCCGGATACAAGAGCGCTTTCGAATGCTCTCCACGCCATTCCGGGCGTTGTCGAGCATGGTCTTTTCATCGGGCTGGCTTCAGCGGCCATCATCGCCGGCGGCGACGGCATCCAAACCGTCCATGCCGCCCGAAAACCAGGGAGTTCTACCGATCATGACGTTGCATAACCGGGTTCGCAGCCTTTCCGTCCTTCTGGCGGCCTCGGCCGTTTTCGCCTTTTCTTCGCCGGCGTTTTCGCAGGATGTCACGGAATCGCACCTGAAGGCCGCCCGCGCGGCGGTCGCTGCGATCCACGCGACCGACCCGTTCGACAACATCCTGCCGCAGGCAGCCGCAGCGCTCGAATCGCAGCTGATCCAGAAGAACCCGGACATGCAGGAACTGATCGGCAAGACGATCAGCGAGAAGGCGCTGGCGCTGGCCTCGCGCCGCGCCGATCTCGAGAAGGAAGCCGCACTCGCCTACGCAAAAGTGTTCTCCGAAAAGGAACTGACCGACATCGCCGCCTTCTACAATTCCGATTCGGGCAAGAAGCTGCTCGATAGCGGCCCGACGGTGACCCGCGAACTGGTCAAGGCAGCCGACATCTGGCAGAACGGCCTCGGCCGCGATCTCGCCCAGCAGGTCGGCGAAACGCTGGCCGCAGCCGCCAAGGCAAAGGCGCAGGCTGCACCTGCCGCGCCCGCCGCCGGAGCCGCCGCTCCGGCCGATGGCGCAGCGCCCGCCGATGGCGCGGCCCCTGCGGACAACAACTGACCCCGCATTTTCAATGGCCTTGCGGCCTCCCGCGAAAGCCCGGCCTGTCCGGGCTTTTCTTTTGACGGTTTGCGGCCTACCTGTCTGACACATTTCTGAAGCCTGGGAGCCGCGTCATGGCTGGTTACGACTACGATCTTTTCGTCATCGGCGGCGGTTCGGGCGGGGTGAGGGCGGCGCGTGTCGCCGCGGCACTCGGCAAGCGTGTCGGCATCGCCGAGGAATACCGCTATGGCGGCACCTGCGTCATCCGCGGCTGCGTGCCGAAAAAGCTCTATGTCTATGCCTCGCAATTTCCCGAGCATTTTGCCGACGCCGCCGGCTATGGCTGGACGGTGCCGGAAGCCAGCTTCGACTGGCAGACGCTGGTCGCCAACAAGGATCGCGAGATCAGCCGGCTGGAGGCCATCTACGTCAGGAACGTCGAGGGCGCCGGCGGCGAGACCTTCCATTCGCGCGCCATGATCGTCGATCCGCATGTCGTGCATCTTCTGGGCGAGGATCGCACCGTCACAGCAGACCAGATCCTGATTGCTACCGGCGGCCGCCCGGCGGCGCATCCGGCGCTGCCCGGCCATGAACATTGTATCTTTTCCAACGAGGCTTTCGACCTCAAGAAACTGCCCAAGGCGATCATGATCGAGGGCGGCGGCTACATCGCCGTCGAGTTCGCCAACATTTTTCACGGTCTCGGCGTCGACACCACGCTGGTCTATCGCGGCAAGGAGATCCTGAGCCGGTTCGACATGGACCTACGGCGCATGCTGCACGAGACGATGGAAAAGAAGGGGATAAGGATCCTCTGCCATTCCGTGTCCGAATGGATCCGCAAGCGGCCGGACGGCCGGCTCGACGCGCTCGTCAGCGGCGGCGAGGTGCTGACCGTTGACCAGGTGATGCTGGCCATCGGCCGCATTCCCAACACCGAGAATATGGGCCTGGAAGGCATCGGACTGGAGATGACCAAGACTGGCGCCATCGCCGTCGACCAATATTCCCGCACCAACATCGACAACGTCTGGGCGATCGGCGACGTCACCAACCGCGTGCAGCTGACGCCGGTGGCGATCCATGAGGCGATGTGCTTCATCGAAACCGCCTTCAAGGGAAATCCGACCGCGCCCGATCACGAGACGATCGCGACCGCTGTCTTTTCACAGCCGGAGATCGGCACTGTCGGATTGTCGGAGGACGACGCCGTCAAGCGCTTCCCCGACATCGAGATCTACCGCGCGACATTCCGGCCGATGCGGCACACCCTGTCCGGGCGCGACGAGAAGATGCTGATAAAGCTGGTGGTCGATGGCGCGTCGAAAAAAGTGCTTGGCGCCCACATATTGGGGCCGGATGCCGGCGAGATGGCGCAGCTGCTCGGCATCCCGCTGAAGGCCGGCCTGACCAAGGACGATTTCGACCGTACGATGGCCGTGCATCCGACAGCGGCGGAAGAACTGGTCACCATGTACAAGCCGACCTATCGCGTGAAGGACGGCGAGCGCGTCGATTGACGGCAAATCCGGGTTGAGGAACTCCGCCGCGGCAAGGTCATGCCACGGCGGAGATAGTCGCTACAGAAGCGTGCCGCGCAGGATCACCAGCGCCACCGAAAAGTAGATCACCAGCCCGGTGACATCGACCAGCGTGGCGACGAACGGCGCCGATGCGCTGGCCGGGTCGAAGCCGATACGTTTCAAGGCGAACGGCAGCATCGACCCCGACAGCGAACCGAAGGTGACGATGCCGACCAGTGCAGCCCCCACCGTGGTAGCGATCAGCGGCCAGTGCGGGCCATAATCGTAGAAGCCCATATACTGCCACAGCGCGATGCGGCAGACGCCGACCACGCCGAGCATGGCGCCCAGCACCAAGCCGGTGGGCAGCTCGCGCAGCGCCACCCGCCACCAGTCGCCAAGACCGATCTCGCGCAACGCCAGCGCGCGGATGACCAGCGAGGTCGCCTGCGAGCCGGAATTGCCGCCGGAGCTCATGATCAGCGGGATGAACAGCGTCAGCACGATCGCCTTCTCCAACTCGCCCTCATAGCTCTGCATTGCGTTGGCCGTCAGCATCTCCGAGATGAACAGCGCGCACAGCCAGCCGCCGCGTTTCTTGATCATGGCGAGGAAGCTCATCTTCATGTACGGCTCGTCCAGCGCCTCCATGCCGCCGAAACGGTGCGCGTCCTCGGTCGTCTCCGCGACCATCGTGTCGATGATGTCGTCGATGGTGACGATGCCGAGGATCTTGCCATGGTCGACGACCGGAAGGGCGAGCAGATCGTATTTGGAGATCGTCTGCGCCAGGGTTTCGCGATCGGTCAGCGGGCCGACCGTCACCGGAAGGTGATCCGGCGCCACCGTCATGATCGGATCGTCAGGCTCACCGGTGATCAGCCGGCGCAGGCCCGTCGAGCGCACGAGCAGGTGCGTCTGCGGATCGACGATATAGATCGCGTAGACGGTTTCGCGTGTCCGCTCGACCTTGCGGATGTAGTCGAGCGTCTGCCCGACGGTCCAGTCCGAGGGCACGCTGACGAACTCCGTCGTCATGATCGATGCGGCGCTGCCTTCGGGATAGCCGAGGATGGAGAGCAGGGTTGCGCGCAGCGGCGGCGCAAGCCCGCCAAGCAGCTCGGAACGGGCCGGCTCCTCCAGCTCGCGCAGGATGTCGGCGGCCCGGTCGACCGACATGGCAGTGAGCAGCTTGCCCGCCTTGGCGCGCGGCAGCGCTTCCATGAGTTCGGACGCGCCGTCGAGTTCCGGCTGGTCGAATATCTCGACCAGACGTTCGAACGTCACTTCACAGAGCAGTTCCGTCGCGGTCTCTCGAGGCTCCCTGTTGAGGGCCTCGACAATGTCGGCGACGTGATCGTTGGCTAGGATACGGGCAATCGCGACGGCTTCGTCGCTTGCCACTGTGGTAATTTCGTTCATGGCTCACTCCTTGCCGTCCGGCAGGACATGAACCATGTGAGGTCACGTCAGGGCGGACGGCTGTTGCGTTCGACTGTGACTGTCGCCAGGCATGGCGCGGTGACCTTTCCGCTTGCGGGTTCGCGTTTTTACTATCTGCAAGCGGGCGCAACATAGGAGCGCGCCTTGCCGTGTCAATCGCGGTGAGGAGGGAAAATGCCGACGAGCGGCCAAGATCGCGAGACTGTGATCGCCGACCCCCGTTCGCCTCGGCAGACCGGGGTGGAATAGCCGTTATTTCTGCTTCAGCCGGCGCGAGAAGCGCAGCCACTTGTCTTCGACCGGCCTTGGGACCGGCCTTGGCTGCACGAGAATGGTGGTGAGCTCGGCGGGCAGGGTCGGAACCAGCGGCTTCTTGGTGGCGACGCCGTCGGCGATCGCGACGATGCTGTGATAGAATTCGCTGCCGGTCATCGATCTCGGCGCAACCGCCTCGTGCATGACGCTGATCACGGTGACATCGGGGCAATTGTCCTTGATGGCCTGGTGGAAGGCGACCTTGCCATCGGGGTCGAGCGCGCCGGTCGCCTCGTCGAGGAACAGCAGCCCCGGCTGCTGCAGCACGATGCGAGCCACCACCAGCTTCTGCTTCTGGCCGCCCGACAGCACCTGGTCCCAGCTTTTGCCTTCGCGGCTTTCGTCGGCCATGTGCTCGATGAAGTCGCCGAGCCCGGCCTTGTGCAGCGCCGACGCCACCTGCGCGTCGCCATGGTCGTGCTCGGAGCCCGGCAGGCAGACCAGTTGCTTCAGCGACACGGGCTGCAGCTTGACCTCCTGGGCGGCATAGAAACTCTTCACGCCTTCGGGGAAGACGATGGTGCCGCGGCCATAGGGCCACAGGCCGTTGATCGCCTTGATCAGCGAGGTCTTGCCGCAGCCGGACTCGCCCTTCAGGAAAGTCCATTCGCCGCGCCGGAAGCGCAGATTGGCGGCGCTGAGGAAGGGCGTCGCATCCTCGCCTTGATGCGCCAGTTCGAGCTTCTGGATGGTCAAGCCGAAAACCGGGTTCTGGCTGGTGTAGTGGAAATCGGAGCGGCCGGTCTGGCTGTAGAATTCCTGCGGATGCTGGACATTCTCGATCGCGTTGGCCAGTTCGGTGACACGCTGGCTGTTGGCGCGCAACGTGGCGATGGCGGGCATGACGTGGATGAACCACGAACACTGGCCGATCAGAGAATTGACCAGCTCGGAGCCGGTTATATAGCCCTTCAGATCGAGGCGGTTGTGGATGAACGGCACGAGGCCCGGTCCATAGGCGACAATGCGCGCGCCGATGAAATTATAGATCAGCTCGAACGACATATAGACGGTGTTGACGATGTTCAGCCGCGTCCAGGTGCCGTCGATATCGACATAGAGCCGGCCATGCATGGTCCTTTGCACGCCTTCGCCCTGAGACGCCGCGACATGGAAGGAGCGGCGCAGGAACGTCGTCAGCTCGCCGCGATAGCTGCCTTCGGCCTTCTGCATCCTGACGTTGAGGCGCTCGAGCAGGCCGCCGAGCTTGACGGCGATCCATGTGTTCAGCGGCACATAGGTGGCGACGGCCAGGAAGGCGAGGATGGCGCTGCCATAGCTGCCGAGGAACTCCAGCCCCTTCACCTCGACGGAGTTTTCGAGCAGCTTCTGGCCGACGAAAAAGAGCGAGGTGGCGACGGCCAGTACGCCCATGGCGAGCCCGATGGCGCCCCCGGTCATGTCCTTGATGGATTCCTGGACACGCTGGTCGATGTTGTCGGGGGCCGGTGCGCCGCTGCCGGTCGATGCATGCTGGGCATGGAAATGCGTATGGTTGCCATCCAGCAGCGCTTCATTGAAGCGGCTGTCCAGCCAACCGCGCCATTTGCGGTGCAATGTCGCCGAGACAAGATTGCGGATGCCGGTGAAGCCAGCGTCCTTGAGTACGACCAGCAGCACGAGGACGCCGGCATTGACCAGCAGCGAGCGAAGCGGCGTGGTGTTGGCGGCGTCATGGAAGAAGGCGATCGAATTGACCAGTTCGCCGGAGGCTTCGGCGAACCAGACACCGGCCTTGCTAGACAGCGCGGTGAGCACCGCGATCACCAGCGTCAGCGTCCAGGCTTCCTTCCAGCGGTCGGAAACCCAGTAGGCCCGCATCAAGCCCCAGAAGCTGCGCATCGACGACACCGGCGTCAGAAGCGATCGCCCTGCGGCATCGCGAGGTGTTTTTTCCGGTACTGACTCTTGCGATGGTCTACCGACCCGAATCACGATCCCGCCCAAACCTTTTTTCTTTTGTTACGGATGGTAACACCAATTGATCATTTTCCATTAATTTAAAACCGGCCCGACCGGATTGCCCCGGCAGCCGTTGCCGTGAGGCAACAGATTACACGCTGAAATATAGCGACAACGGTCGGCAATAATCAAAATATCGATATTGATTTCAGATACTTGATCTTCAATAAAATGCCGTCGATGGAGCTTCCCCTGGGGAAGGCTTTCACACGGTTTCGTGAACTCGAAATCGTGTCGAGCGATCGGTTTTCTCACTGCGGACGGCCCAGAGAGCTCGAAAATTTGCGGTTCGTGACTCGCCAGGAATGCCGTGGTCGTCCTTGCCAGGGGCAGGAAGTGACGGGAGAATCGATCGAGCGGCGCGTTCCGTCTTGTCCGGTCAGCTGAGGGACTGCGTTTGACAATTCATCCACCTGGGATTGAACCTTGCCCGCCATCGTCGACACTCATGCATGTCCGGTTCTCCAACAAGGAAGCTCCCAATGCTTGCACGCGCGGCCGCAATCCTGTCCCTCTTCGCCTGGCTGCCCCTCGTACCGTTGGCGCATGCCGGCGCGCAGAGCATCCCGGCCAGCGCCGAAGGCCAGATCGAGTTCAACACGCCGTCCGGCAACATCGGCTGCATCTACACGGCCAAAGGCGGCACCGGCACCTATGAGCCAAAGGATGGCGGCCCGGAGCTGAGTTGCTCGCGCGTCGAGCCGAGCTACGTCACGATTATCCTGGGTCCGAAGGGGCCAGCCACTCTGATCAAAAACCCGGGCGAGCAGGGCTGCTGCAGCGATGTCGACAAGCTTGGCTACGGCAACAGCTGGAGCGCCGGGCCGTTCTCGTGCCAGTCGTCAACCAAGGGACTGACCTGCACCGCCACGAACGGCCATGGATTTTTCATCAGCAAGGCCAAAGCGACGGTGAAGTAACGTTTGCTGCTGTCGCGGAGAGGAGAGGGCGGTCGGCTCAGCCGGCCTTGTCCAGTTCGCCGCGCGCCTTGGCGGCCGCCACCTGGCGAATGGCATCGGCCAGCGTGTCGGCATCCTGTGCGCCCATGACCGCGTATTTGTCCTCGAGCAGGAAGCACGGCACGCCAGAAATGCCCATGCGCGACGCGGTGGCGATCTCGGTGCGCACCGCCTCGACATCGGCCTCGGTCGGCAAAAGCGTGGCGACCACGGACGCATCCATGCCGGCCTCGCGCGCCGCCTCGACCAGCACGGCATGATCGCCAATGTTTGCGCCTTCCTCGAAATTCAGCTGGAACAGCCGGCGCACAAGCCTGTTCTGAATGGCTTCGCCGGCGGCACCTGCCCAGCGGATCAGCCGATGCGCATCCAGCGTGTTCGGCGCCACCTTGATGGCGTCAAAGGCGAACGAGATGCCTTCGATTTCGCCCAGCGGCTCGATGCGGGCGTGAATCTCGCGGATGCGCTGATCACTGCCGAATTTTGCCAGCATGTATTCGCGGCGGTCCTTGCCTTCAGGCGGAATGGTCGGATCGAGCTGGAACGGCCGCCAGCGGACATGCACGTCGACATCGCCGACGGCGGCAATCGCCCTGTCGAGCCGCTTCTGGCCGATGAAGCACCAGGGGCAGACGACATCGGACACCACATCGACGGTGATGGCGTTCAATTCGCTCATCTCGATCTCCTGATCCCTCAGTTGGGTTTGCGCCACCATGTTGGCAGCTGATACCCGAATATGGGCGTCTTTTGCGGATGTTCCAGGTAGTTCCAGTAGGCAATCCATTGCTGCGTGTTGTGCTGCATCGGCACCATGTAGTTGCCGGAGATCAGCAGCCGGTCGAGAACGCGAACGGCGGCAACATAATCCTCCTTGGAGCGGGCGCGCAGCATCGCCTCGATCGCCGCGTCCACAGCCGGATCGGCGACGCCTGCGAGATTGAACGAGCCTTCCGTCCTGGCCGCGGCGGAACTCCAGCGCCCGCTCTGCTCGATGCCGGGCGACAACGAATTGTTGAAGCCGCTCGATCCGATCAGGACCTCAAAGTCGAAGCGCTGCTTGCGCGACTGGATCTGGTCGCCGTCGAGGCTGCGAATGGTGAGATCGATGCCGATCTTCTCCAGCGTGCGCTGGTAGATGCCGGCAAGGCGCTCCTCGTCCTGCGATGCGGTCAGGATTTCGAAGCTGAAGGGTTTGCCTTCGGGATCGAGCATCGTTCCATTCTGCACGTGGTAGCCGACACTTTTCAAAAGATCGAAGGCTGCCTTCAGCACGCGGCGGTCCTGGCCCGATCCGTCGGTCACCGGCGGCCGCCATGTACCGTCCATGACATCGGCCGGGACGCGGCCGGGGTAGGGCGCCAGAAGCGCTTTCTCCCTGTCGTCGGCCGGATGGCCGATCGCGGAAAGCTCGGAATTCTGCCAGTAACTCATCGTGCGCGTGTATTTGCCGCCGAACAGGTTCTTGTTGGCCCATTCAAAGTCGTAGAGCATGCCGAGCGCGCGCCGCACGACAGGGTTGGCGAATTTCGGCAACCGCGTGTTGAACAGGAAACCGGTCACCACGGGCGGAATGCCGGTGTCGAAGGTTTCGGCGACGACGTCGCCCTTGTGGAAGGCCGGAAAATCGAGATCGCGCTCGCGCTTCACCGGATCACTGTCGTCGTCGATGGCGCAAAGGCCTTTCTTGAACGCTTCGAGCTTGGCGTTGGCGTTGAGGAAATACTCGATGGTGATCTGGTCGTAATTGTCGAAACCGCGCTTGGCCGGGACGTCCTTGCCCCAGTAGTCCGGGTTGCGCTTGAACACGATGCGCTGGCCGGGCTGCACCTGCGCGATCCTATAAGGGCCGCTGCCGATCACCGGCTTGAGCGTCGTCCTGTCGAAAGTCTCCTTGTCGAAGGCGTGCTTCGGGATGATCGGGGTCAGCGCGATGATCAGCGGGAATTCGCGATCGGCCTTGTCGTTGAAGGTGAAGCGCACGCTGTGATCGCCGGTCTTTTCGAGCTTGGCGACCCTGGCCATGCGATCGCTGTAAGGCGGGCGGCCTTTCTCGGTGTAGACGTCATAGCTGAACAGCACGTCCTCCGGCGTCACCGGCTGACCGTCCGACCATTTGGCCTTCGGATTGAGATGGAATTCGATGCTCTTGCGCTCCGGGTCCATGTCGGCGCTGTCGGCCAACAAACCGTAGAGCGTGAAAGCCTCGTCGGCATTGCGCTGCATCAACGGCTCGAAGACCAGATTGCCGAAGATCGTATCCATCATGCCGCGCGCCGTCGTGCGCAGGCTCTTGAGGATGAAAGGGTTCAGATTGTCGAAGCTGCCGACGACGCAATAGGTAATCGAGCCACCCTTCGGCGCGTCGGGATTGACGTAGTCGAAATGCCTGTAGTCGGGCGGTAGCGCCGGCACGCCCTGCATGGCGATAGCGTGCTTCGGCTCCGATGCGGCCGGCTGATGCGAAAGGGCGAGAAACGATATCCCGGTGATCAGCCAAACAACAACGCGGCCCATGAACGTCTCCTTACTGGGTCGGCTTGATGATTCGGTGTGCACCCTAGCATGAGGCGGCTGCGCGCCGGCCAACCGCGCGTTCAACAATTGCTGACGCCGGGCTGGATTCGGCATCGCTTGCAGTGTAACACGCCCTCCGAAGTCATTCTGTTGCCTCATTTCGGCAACAGGTAGCTGGACCACACGGCACGAAGAAGCCGGTCCCGGGATCATTTGAGAGGAAGTGCACGACATGACGAGCCTGAACAGCAACGCGTACCGCCTGTCGGTCATGGCCGCTGGCGTGGTCGGCTTTCTCGGCGCAGGACTTCCCGCTGCTTCCGCACAGCAGCAACAGCAGATTCCGCAAGGCTGGTTCAAGGCCTGCACCAAGCAGGAAGACGTCGACATCTGCAATGTCCAGAACATCACCACCGCCGGCAACGGCCAGCTGGTCACTGGCGTCAGCCTGATCGAGCTGAAGGGCAAGGTGAACCGCAAGGTGTTCCAGGTGACGGTCCCGACCGGCCGTCTGGTGCCTCCCGGCATCGGCCTGCAGATCGACACCGGCAAGGCGCAGAAGCTCGACTATGTGATCTGCTTCCCGGATCGTTGCGTGGCGGAAGTGCCGCTGACCGATCAGCTCGTCGCCGCCTTCAAGAAGGGCCAGGCGATTACCCTGACCTCCGTCAATTTCCAGAACCAGCCCAATCCGATCAAGGTCGCCCTGCAGGGCTTCAGCGGCGCCTATGACGGACCGGCGCTGCAGCAGTCGGACATCGAGGACCGGCAAAAGAAGCTTCAGGACTTCGTCGCCAAGAACAACCAGGATTTCGCCAAGAAGCTCAAGGAAGAGCAGGACAAGGCGAAGACCGCCAACTGATCGGCCGATATCGCCGAGCCACAAAAAAGCGGGGTCATGCCCCGCTTTTTTTGCGCCCATCTCTCCGCGGGTCAGTGCCTTGACTGCCGTTTCGGCTGGTAGCCGCCGTCCGGCCTCTTGTCGAACATCTCCTTGATCTGCGGATGCCGGACCGGCTCACCCGACTGATCCTCGAGCAGATTCTGCTCGGAGACATAGGCGATGTACTCGGTCTCCGAATTTTCGGCGAGCAGATGATAGAAAGGCTGATCCTTGTGCGGCCGCACGTCGGCGGGGATGGCTTCGTACCATTCGTCGGTGTTGGCGAATTGCGGATCGACATCGAAAATAATGCCCCTGAATGGAAACAGCCGGTGGCGAACCACCTGTCCGATCGCGAATTTGGCTGTTTTCATCGTACTCACCACTGAATTCCTTGGGCTTATTTGGCGCAGACCGCGCATCAATTCAATCCCGAGGCGCTTGACGCCCTATTAAGCAACGGGCTAGCCCGGCGCCAGGGTTTCGGACCAGCATAAAAATGTCTGACGTCATCGGTCTTGTTCTTCCGTTCTTCGGCTTGATTTTTGTCGGGTTCCTGGTGGCGCGCATCACCAGGCAGCCGCTGGAGGCGCTCGGCTGGATGAACACGTTCATCGTCTATGTCGCGCTGCCGGCACTTTTCTTCCAACTGCTTGCCAAGACGCCGTTCGAAGACCTGACGGAATGGCGCTTCATCTTCGGTTCGGTCGTCTCGACCTTCATGATATTTTCCTTGATGTTCATGGGGTCGGTCCTGACCTCGCGCGGCGAGATAGCGCAATCGACCATCAAGGCGCTCGCGGCCGCCTATGGCAATATCGGCTATATGGGACCGGGGCTGGCATTGCTGGCCTTCGGCGAGGAGGCGGCTGTGCCGGTCGCCTTGATCTTCTGTTTCGAGAACATCATGCATTTCGCCATCGCACCCATGATGATGGCGCTGTCGGGCGACGACAAGACCACGCCTCTCCGGCTTGCGCTCGGTGTCGTGCGCAAGAGCGTGCTGCACCCGTTCATCATCGCAACCGCCCTGGGCGTCGGCGCCGCCTATATCGGCTTTCGACCGCCCGTGCCGGTGGAGCGATTTCTGGAATATCTTTCCCGGGCGGCCGCACCTTGCGCGCTGTTTGCCATGGGCGTCACGCTGGCGCTCAGGCCGCTCAATCGCGTCCCGCACGAGATGGTTCCGATTGCGGCACTGAAACTGATCCTGCACCCTTTGCTCTGCTATGTCGTGTTGAGCTGGATCGGCAATTTCTCTGAGACATGGGTCTTCTCGGCGGTGCTTCTGGCGGCGTTGCCGACCGCCACCAACGTCTTCGTCATCGCCCAGCAGTATGGCGTCTGGGTACAGCGCGTGTCGGCCAGTGTGCTGATCACAACCTGCCTGTCGGTCGTGACTGTCACCGGGCTGCTCTACCTGATCCGGCACGATATCCTAGCGCCGGACCTGTTTCCCTAACCCGCCGGCAAGCGCGGCAAAACCGCTGCCTGGACGAAGCCCCTCGCGCATGAAAAAAGCCCGAAGCGGCGCGAAGCCACCGAGCACGCCGAGCCCGGCCACGCGGGCCATCTGGGCCGGCAGCATGTCGGAAAGCAGCGACATGTTGAGCAGGTTGACCGCACCGCTACGCGCCAGAATATCGGGGCGGCGCTTGAAATCGTAAGCCGCAAGCGCCTTGGCTGCACCCGGGTCCGCTCGATTTTCACAAGCGATTCCAACCAGATCGTCGACGTCCCTGATGCCGAGATTGAGGCCTTGCGCACCAATCGGCGGAAACACATGGGCGGCTTCGCCGACCAGCGCCACCCGATCTCGGGCGAAACGCAGTGGCGTCACCGCCGAAAGCGGATAGATCTGCCGGCCCGGCTCGACCGTCACCCGGCCCAGCATCGACTGCATCTGCTGTTCAACCCGCTGAGAAAGCGTCGTATCGTCCAGTGCGGCGAGGTCGGTCGCGGTCTCGGGCTTGACCACCCAGACCAGGCTGGAGCGATTGCCGGGCAACGGGACCTGCGTGAACGGACCGGTCTCGGTGTGGAATTCCGTCGAGGTGAAAGCGTGGTCGCCGCTATGGCCGAAATTGAGGACGAGAGCTGCCTGCGGGTAGGACCGGGCCGAGGTCGAGATGCCGGCCGCCTGGCGCGCCGGTGACAACCGCCCATCGGCGGCGACCGCAAGCGATGCGTCGACCGTGCTGCCGTCGGCCAGGACGGCACGGGCGTGCTCGGCATCGAGATGCCAGTTCGCCACTATCGACATCAGCCGGTCGATGCCGGCATGCGCGGCAACGGCGCTGGCGAGTGCCGGGTTGAGGACGCTGTTGGGAAGGTTCAGCCCGAACTGGTCCTCGTCGATCTCGCTGGCGCGGAAGGTGACGACCGGGCTGCGGATCAGCCGGCTGGTGGCGTCGACGATGCGCATCACTTTCAGGGGCGCCGCCTTGGATTTGACGGCTTCGAGCACGCCAAGCCGGTCGAGCACTTTCAAGGCAGGGTTCATCAGGGCTGTCGTGCGGCCATCGGGAGCGGTGGCCTCCGGCCCGACCAGTGTCACCGGGAAACCTTCGGCGGCAAAACCGAGCGCCGCGATCAGCCCTGCCGGCCCCGTGCCGGCAACCAGTATCCGCGCAGTTTGCTGATGCTCCAAGATCGGCTTCCGGCTTGCAATGCGAGGCGGGTCCACCCGACCTGCCGTTCGATGAGCATATAGGTCAGATCATGCCGCTTGATCAACGCGGCGATTCGGCCCATTCGGATGTCATGACCGGCCAGCAGGACGACTTCAGGCATCTCGACCGCGCCGGCCGCGCCATGGCCGGCATCGCGCGCAATCCTCGCGTCACGGTAAACGTCGTTGTCGGCGCTTGCATCCTGCTTGCCTGGCTGTCTCTTGCGGCGATGGCAATCCGCGGGGCTGAAACAGGGATTGCGGGCGTCGGCGCCCCTGGCGACAGGATCCTGCGCAGCCTGCCGCCACTGCCGCTGCCCGATTTCCTGGAACGGTTCTTTGTGCTGTGCCTCTCACCGGTGCCCTTGGACGCAGATCTCGGCTTGCAGGCCGGCGCGCTCGTTTTCATGTGGCTCCTGATGGCGGTCGCGATGATGCTGCCTTCGGCGGCGCCGATGATCCGCACCTATTGCGAAATCACTGACACGGCTCGCATCAAGGGCGAACCGGTCGTTCACCCGCTGGTGCTGGTCGCCGGTTACCTAAGCGTCTGGCTCGCCGCTTCAATGATGTTCGCGGCGCTGACCTTGGCCGTCCATGCATTCGCCTCGTCAGCCGGGATGCTCGATCCGGTCGTCGGCCTTGCCGGTGCGCTCGCTCTCGTGATTGCCGGCCTCTACCAGTTCAGCGGCCTCAAGGAAGCTTGCCTGAAGAAATGCAAGAACCCGTTCTCGGTCCTGTTTTCGAACTGGAGCGCAAGGCCCCTTAACATCTTTCGGCTCGGTGTCGCGCAAGGTCTGTGGTGTCTCGGCTGCTGCTGGGCCTTGATGCTGGTGATGTTCGCCGTTGGCGTCATGAACATTTTCTGGATGGCGTTGATCGGGCTGTTCACCCTGATCGAAAAACAAACAGCCAGCAGGGTTCCAACCCGGCTGGCCGGTGCGATACTGCTTGTCTGGGCAGCCGCGCTGCTAGTAGTCTCGCTATGAGTGGGGGAAAATCGATGGCAGACCAGAGCTGGGCGATGAAGGGAGAGCTCGTACTCTCCTGCAATTGCACGGTTTTTTGCCCCTGCGTGCTATCGCTTGGCAATCATCCGCCGACCGAAGGCTATTGCCAGACCTGGGCGGGGTTTCGTATCGATGCAGGCCATTTCGGTGAGGTCGATCTGTCCGGCCTCAATCTCGGGCTGATCATAGAAATCCCCGGCTACATGAGCCGCGGCAACTGGACCGCCGGCCTGTTCATCGACAGCCGAGCCTCGGTCTACGCGGTCAAGGCGCTGACCAAGATCTTCACGGGCAAGGCAGGCGGAACCACATCGCTGCTCTCCATCCTGGTCGGCAAATTCCTCGGCGTCGAACAAGTGCCGATCACCTATGAGACGCGTGACAAGACGCGTATCTTCCAGATACCGAAGATTATCGACGGGGCGGTGACACCCATCCCCGGCAAGGATCGCGACAAGGATACGGTGATCAGCAATTCGGAATACTGGATCGCGCCCGAGATTGTCGTGGCAAGGTCTGACAAGAGCAAGATGCGGGCTTTCGGCCGCAACTGGAATTTCGCCGGCCGTTCGGCCGAAATCTGCAAGCTGGATTGGCGGGGCCCGTGAGCAAGAACACAACGGCCCGAAAAGCCGCCAAAAAGATCACGGACCGGATTCCCAGGCCGAAGAAGAAGGTCACCTGGCCACAGGCGCGGGCGTTCTCCGTCCACCTCTTGACCGCCTCGGGGTCATTCCTGGCCTTCCTGTCGCTGGTAGCGGCGAGCGAAGAGCGCTGGACCGCAATGTTCTGGTGGCTCGGGCTGGCATTGTTCGTCGACGGCATCGATGGACCGATCGCGCGCAAGCTCGAGGTCAAGGAGATCCTGCCGACATGGTCAGGCGAACTGCTCGACAACATCATCGACTACGTGACCTACGTGCTGATCCCGGCCTTCGCGCTCTATCAGCGCGGCTTCATGGGCGAGGGCCTGTCTTTCCTGTCGGCGGCGATCATCGTCGTGTCCAGCGCCATCTACTATGCCGACACCGGCATGAAGACGAAGGAGAATTTCTTCAAGGGATTCCCCGTGGTCTGGAACATGGTGGTGTTCACCCTGTTCGTCATCGAGCCCGGACAATGGGTTTCGTTCGCGGTTGTGGTGGTGGCCGGCGTCCTGACTTTCGTGCCGATCAACTTCATCCACCCGGTGCGGGTGGTGCGGCTGCGGCGCATCAACCTTGGGATGACTCTCTTGTGGTGCGCTTTCGGCGCGCTTGCCCTGGCCCAGGCGGCACTCGCTGCCTTCTATGATCAGATCGGCGTGCTGGGCGAACAGGTCAGCACCTTCACCAAGATCGGCATTACCATCACCGGGCTTTACCTTGCCTGCATCGGTGGCATCATGCAGTTCTTTCCCAATCTCGGTGCCAAAAAGGCTTGATCAGCCGCTCCCACAGGAAGCCTAGCCCCACAGGAAGCCTAGCAATGTCGAAAGCGATCCGCATTCACGCCAATGGCGGCCCGGAAGTTCTGACCTATGAGGACGCTGACCCCGGCCAGCCGGGATCCGGGCAGATCCTGGTCCGGCACACCGCGATCGGCCTCAATTTCATCGATGTCTACCATCGCTCTGGCCTCTACCCGCCGCCTGGCGGCTTCCCGCTCGTGCCAGGCAGCGAAGCCGCCGGCGTGGTGCTGGAGGTCGGCCAGGGCGTCGACTGGCTGAAGCCTGGCGATCGCATCGCCTATGCCGTGACGACGGGCGCTTACGCGCAACAGCGCGTCATCGATGCCAGCCGCGTCGTCAAGGTTCCGGATGGCATCAGCGACGAACAGGCCGCGGCGATGATGCTGAAGGGCATGACCGCGGAATATCTGCTGCGCCGGACGTTCAAGGTGAAGGCCGGCGACACGATCCTGTTCCACGCCGCGGCAGGCGGCGTCGGGCTGATCCTCGGCCAATGGGCAAAACATCTCGGCGCCACCGTCATCGGCACCGCCAGCTCGTCCGACAAGATCGAGCTCGCCAGGGCGCATGGTTTCGACCATGTCATCAACTACAAGGAACAGGATTTCGTTGCCGGCGTCGCCGCCATCACCGGCGGCAAAAAATGCGACGTTGTCTACGATTCGGTCGGCAACGACACATTTCCGGCTTCGCTGGACTGCCTGCGGTCGCTTGGCATGTTCGTCAGCTTTGGCCAGTCATCGGGACCCATACCGCCGTTCAGCATGTCATTGCTGGCACAGAAGGGGTCGCTGTTCGCAACAAGGCCGACACTGTTCGTCTACAACGCAAAACGCGAGGACCTCGACGCTTCTGCCGCCGCCCTGTTCGAGGTCGTGCTCAGCGGCGCGGTCGAAATCAAGATCAACCAGCGCTACGCGCTGAAGGACGCCGGCAAGGCGCATTCCGACCTCGAGGGCCGCAGGACCACAGGGACGACCATTCTCATCCCTTAGTTCGTTCTGCCTTGCTATCCCTTGAATTTCCGCTGAAATTCTTGAAGCTCTTTCAAGACGTGTGCCGCTTTCCGATGAGAGCCGGCCGCGCCTACCATGCCTGCGGGAACACAGAACATGTCTGGCTAACCAGATGGGAGGCACTGTGAGTGCAAATCACGACGGCACGAACCTGCTTGAGGTTCGTGGCCTCACCAAGATATTCGGCACGCTGACGGCGTGCGATCATATCGATCTCGACATCGCCAGGGGTGAGATCCACGCCCTGCTTGGCGAAAACGGCGCCGGCAAGTCGACGCTGGTGAAGATGCTGTTCGGTTCGCTGGAGCCCAATGCCGGCGAGATCTTCTGGAACGGGCAGGCCGTCAGGATTTCCAGCCCCGGCGTCGCGAAAAAACTCGGTATCGGTATGGTGTTCCAGCACTTCTCGCTGTTCGAGGCGCTGACCGCGGCCGAAAACATTGCCCTGTCGCTGGACGACGGCTCGCCGATCAACAGCATCGCTGCGAAGGCGAGGGCGCTTTCCTTCAGCTACGGCCTGCCGCTCGATCCTGAATCGCTGGTCGGCGACCTGTCGGTAGGCGAACGCCAACGCATCGAAATCATCCGTTGCCTGTTGCAAACGCCTCAGCTCATCATCCTGGACGAGCCGACCTCGGTGCTGACGCCGCAGGAAGCCGACAAGCTGTTCGAGACGCTGGAGCGCCTGCGTTCGGAAGGCAAATCCATCCTCTACATTTCGCACCGGCTCGAAGAGGTCAAACGCATCTGCGACCGCGCCACCGTGCTGCGTCACGGCAAGGTCGTCGGCCATTGCAACCCGCGCGAGGAAACCGCCTCTTCGCTGGCCCGCATGATGGTCGGCAACGAGGTGCAGGCCGTGGTGCGCGCGCCGGTCGAGGGGATCGCCACGGCGCAGCCGCTGCTCGAGATTCGCAACCTCAGCCGCAAGCCGGCAACACCGTTCTCGATCCCGCTCAAGGGCATCAACCTGAACGTCCGGGCGGGCGAGGTGATCGGCATCGCTGGCGTCGCCGGCAACGGCCAGGGCGAGTTCTTCGAATCCGTCTCAGGCGAAGTGCCGCAGCAGGATGCATCCTCGGTGCGCATTCGCGGTAAGGACGCAGGCGGCCTCACCATCACCGGGCGCCGACTGCTGGGCGCTGCCTTCGTGCCGGAGGAGCGCCTCGGCCACGGTGCGGCACCGCGCATGAAGCTTTCCGAAAACCTGCTGCTGTCGCGCCATGCCACCGACGGCAAGGCGTTCGTCGGTTCCGGCGGGATGGTGAAGAGCGGTGCCATCCAAGCCGCGTCCCAACGCATCATCGAGGCGATGGATGTACGCAAGAGTGCGCCGGATCCGGAGGCCGCGGCCCTTTCGGGCGGCAATCTGCAGAAATTCATCGTCGGCCGTGAACTCGACCGCCGGCCAAGCGTCATGGTGGTGAACCAGCCGACCTGGGGCGTGGATGCGGGCGCTGCCGCTCATATCCGCCAGGCCTTGATCGAGTTGTCGCGCAGCGGATCGGCGGTGCTGGTGATCAGCCAGGATCTCGACGAGCTGTTCGAGATATCGGATGCGATCGCGGTCATGCACAATGGCGAGCTGTCGAAACCTATGCCGATCGCCGAGGCAACCTTCGAAAAGGTAGGTTTGCTGATGGGCGGCGCCGAACCAGGCCACGCCGAACACTCGCTGGAGACGGCATGATGCGCCTCGAACTCGTCAAACGCCCGCAGCGTTCCATGCTGTTTTCGGCCCTGTCGCCGTTCATCGCCTTCGCGCTGACCATCATTGCCGGCGCCGTCATGTTCGCGCTGCTCGGCGTCAATCCGCTGACCGCGTTCAATATCTATTTTATCGAGCCGATCAGCCAGGTCTGGCAGCTACATGAGCTGGCGATCAAGGCAGCGCCGCTCATCCTGATCGCCGTCGGCCTGTCGGTCTGCTACAAGGCCAACATCTGGAACATCGGCGCCGAAGGCCAGTTCATCCTCGGCGGCATTGCCGGTTCGATGATTCCCGTGCTGTTTCCGCAGTTCGAAGGTCCGCTGGTGCTGCCGCTGATGCTGTTGCTCGGCATGGTCGGCGGCGCGGCCTATGCCGCGATCCCGGCTCTGCTCAAGACTCGCTTCGGCACCAACGAAATCCTGACCAGCCTGATGCTGGTCTACGTCGCGCAGCTCTTCCTTGATTGGCTGGTGCGCGGACCCTGGCGCGATCCGCAGGGCCATGGTTTCCCGCAGACCATCCAGTTCAACGATTCGGCCGTGTTGCCGGAGCTGATGCCGGATGCCGGACGGGCAAACTGGGGTTTTGTCTTCGCATTGGTCGCCGCGGTGCTGGTCTGGATCCTGATGAGCCGCATGCTGAAAGGTTTTGAGGTGCGCGTGCTGGGCTCAAGCCCGCGGGCAGGGCGCTTCGCCGGCTTCGGCCTCAACCGCATGGTCTTTTTTGCTTTCCTGCTGTCAGGCGCTCTGGCGGGTCTCGCCGGCATCTCCGAGGTCTCGGGCGCTATCGGGCAACTGCAGCCTGTCATTTCGCCCGGCTATGGCTTCACCGCCATCATCGTGGCTTTCCTTGGCCGCCTCAACCCGCTCGGCATCGTTGCCGCCGGTCTGGTGCTGGCGCTGACCTATCTCGGCGGCGAAGCGGTGCAGAGCGCGCTCGGCATCTCCGACAAGGTGGCGCGGGTGTTCCAGGGCATGCTGCTGTTCTTCGTGCTCGGCTGCGACACGCTCATCCACTACCGCATTCGCCTGGTCGGCCTGGCGCTGACCAAGCCGGAAGGTGCCGCGAAACTCGAAGCCGCGCCAAAGTTGAAGGAAGCCCGTTGATGGACATCACCGTAAACATCCTTCTGACCATCGCCACGGCGGCAACGCCCCTGTTGATCGCGGCAATCGGCGAACTGGTGGTCGAGCGCTCCGGCGTGCTCAATCTCGGCGTCGAGGGCATGATGATCATGGGCGCTGTCGGCGGATTCGGCGCGACCTATCTCACCGGCTCGCCCTGGATCGGCCTTTTGGCGGCAATCGCCATGGGCGCGGTGTTCTCGCTGCTGTTTGCCGTCATGACGCTGTCGCTGGCCACCAACCAGGTGGCGACCGGCCTGTCGCTGACGCTGCTCGGCCTTGGCCTGTCCGGCATGATGGGCACCAGCTTTGTCGGCCAACCCGGCGAAAGGCTGCCCAACCTCTACATTCCCGGTCTGACGGAAATGCCTGTCGTCGGCAGGCTGCTGTTCGGTCAGGACCCGATCTTCTACATTTCGATCGCGCTCACCGCGGCCGTCATGTGGTTCCTGTTCAAGACAAGGACCGGACTGACGCTGCGCTCGATCGGCGACAGCCACACCTCGGCCCATGCGCTTGGCATCCAGGTCATCCGCTATCGCTATCTCGCGGTGATCTTCGGCGGCGCCTGTGCCGGGCTTGCCGGCGGCCATCTGTCGCTGGTCTACACGCCGCAATGGGTCGAGAACATGAGCGCCGGCCGCGGCTGGATCGCGCTGGCGCTGGTGGTGTTCGCCTCCTGGCGGCCATGGCGGGTGCTGGCCGGCGCCTACATCTTCGGCGCGGTGTGGATCGGCCAGCTTCATGCACAGGCTTTTGGCATTCCAGTGCCTTCACAGTTCCTTTCTTCGCTGCCCTATCTGGCAACCATCGTGGTTCTCGTTCTAATCTCGCGCAACAAGCGTCTGACGATGATGAACACGCCGGCTTCCTTGGGGCAGCCATTCGTTCCGGATCGTTGACAATAAAAACAAACGGGAAGCTCCAAGGCTTAACTCAGAGAGGTAACACAATGAAAAAACTGCTTATTGCCCTGATGACCACGACCGCCGCCATGTCGCTGGCAGTGACGGCGGAAGCTGCGGACAAGCTGAAGGCATGCTGGGTCTACACCGGCCCGATCGGCGACTTCGGCTACTCCTACCAGCACGACCAGGGCCGTCTCGATGTGGAGAAGGCGCTCGGTGACAAGGTCGAAACAGCCTATCTCGAAAACGTCTCGGAAGGTCCCGACGCCGACCGCGCTTTCGAGCGCCTGGCGCGCGAAGGCTGCAAGCTCATCTTCGGCACCTCCTTCGGCTTCATGGACCCGGAAGTGAAGGTCGCCAAGAAATTTCCCAAGGTGATGTTCGAGCACGCCACCGGCTACAAGACATCGGACAATCTTGGCATCTACAATGCCCGCTTCTATGAAGGCCGCTACATTCTCGGCCAGATCGCCGCCAAGGAATCGAAGGCCGGCGTGGCCGGCTACATCGTTTCCTTCCCGATCCCGGAAGTGGTGATGGGCATCAACTCCTTCATGCTCGGCGCCCAGTCGATCAACCCGAACTTCAAGGCAAAGATCGTCTGGGTGAATACATGGTTCGATCCGGGCAAAGAAGCCGACGCCGCCAAGGCGCTGTTCGACCAGGGGGCCGACATCATCGTCCAGCACACCGATTCGACTGCTGCCCTGCAAGTGGCCGAAGAGCGGGGCCTGAAGGGCTTTGGCCAGTCTTCGGACATGATCAAGTTCGCGCCCAAGGCGCAGCTGACTTCGATCACCGATGATTGGGGTCCCTATTACATCAGCCGGGTCCAGGCAGCCCTCGACGGCACGTGGAAGCCTGGCAATGTCTGGCTCGGCATCAAGGACGGTGCCGTCAAGATGTCCGCTTACACCAACATGCCCGACGACGTGAAAGCGATGGCGCAGGCCACCGAAAAGAAGATCGTCGACGGCTGGAACCCCTTCACGGGACCGATCGCCAAGCAGGACGGCACGCCGTGGCTGAAGGACGGCGAAGTCGCCGACGACGGCACGCTGCTCGGCATGAATTTTTATGTGAAGGGCGTCGACGACAAGCTGCCGAAATAACCAGCGCGAGACATGAGACGGAGGGGCGCCGCGAGGCGCCCTTCTTCATTCGGCGGGCTGTGCGCCGGCAGAGGGGCGATGAAACCGCGTTCGTCCGGCATCGACCACACGGCCGAGCCAGAACCTGAGCAACCGCTGTACCGGTCGTTCGCAGGTGCGCCAGATCGCCCACGAAATGAAAAGCATGAGCACGACGCAACCAAGGGCGGCAATCCATTTGCCGACAATGGGCGTTGCCGCATTGATGGCGAGATAGCCGATCTCCTGATGCAGCAGATAGAGCGGATAGGTCAGCCCGCCCAGCGCCAGGGTGAGCGCCGATGCCCTCACACGGTGGCGCAACAGCACCGCGCCGATCAGGGCCGCGTGCATGACGGCGTTGGCGAAGACAAGATTGGCCGAGGAGACGGCAATGCCGTAGTGGCCGAGCATCCAGCGCTGCGTCACCGACAGCGTTCCGCAGGAGATCAGGAACGCGGCGGCGAGCAGCAGCAGGGCCGGCACAGAACGGTCATGCGAATGGATGTGGTGGACCAGCACGCCGGCGGCGAAGAACGGGCCGAACTCGGTGAGGAACAGCAGCCTGGCTCCGCCGCTGCCGATGAAGAACTCGTTCAAGGCCGAGATCGCCAGCCAGATGAAGATCAGCTCCAGCTTGCGTTTCTGGAAGAGCCCGGTGAACAGGGCCAGCGTGATCCATCCGTAGAACACCAGTTCAAGCACGATCGACCAGTAGACGCCGTCCATGAAGGGTTGGCCGAAGGCCGGCGCGAACATCGACAGGTTGGCGACGTACTGGCTGAAAGAGGCTGGAAGCAACGGCGTGCCGGCAAGGGTGAGAACTGCGAAGGTGATCGTCATGCAGAACAGAAAACCCGGATAGAGGCGAACGAACCGCGCGATCGCAAACTGATCCCAGCTCCGGTTTTCCGCCGACCAGGCAATGACGAAACCGCTGATCAGGAAGAACAGATTGACGCCGAGATAGCCGTAGAGGGCGAACGGTGCGGCAAGCGGATAGCCCTGCGCGAGGTAGCCTTCGGCGGCCGCGCCGCGAAAGAAATAGTGAAAGAACACGACGGCAAGTGCTGCCGCCAGCCTGAGCAGGTCCAGCGTCGCGATGTAATTTTGTTCCGCAGATCTGGTGTTCATCCGCATTTCCCCGCATCTCCGGTCCGCAAACCATAGAGCGGATCGCGGCTGAGCGGGTTAAAAGGCTGAACTATCGCCAGATGTAGTAAATACGGCCCTCAGACCGCCGAACCATAAAGGTCATAGGCGTCGGCGCGGTCGATCTTGACGGTGACGATATCGCCCTGGCGCAAAGGGCGGCGCGATTGGATATGCACCGAGCCATCGATCTCGGGCGCGTCGTATTTGGTGCGGCCCTTTGCCGACGTGCCATGCGCCTCGTCGATCAGCACCGGCAGGCGCTTGCCGACCTTCTTGGCCAGCTGCGTTGCCGAAATCTTCTGCTGGCGCTGCATGAAACGGTGCCAGCGCGCCTCCTTGATCTCCTGGGGAACCTGTTCGAGACCGAGATCGTTGGAGCGGGCGCCGCGGACCGACTCGTATTTGAAGCAGCCGGCGCGATCGATCTTGGCCTCGTCGAGCCAGTCGAGCAGCATCTCGAAATCGTCGTCCGTCTCGCCGGGAAAGCCGACGATGAAGGTCGAGCGGATGGCCAGATCCGGGCAGACCTCACGCCAGCCGCGAATGCGCTCGAGCGTCTTTTCGCCGTGTGCCGGCCGGCGCATGTTCTTCAACACCTGCGGCGAAGCGTGCTGGAAGGGGATATCCAGGTAAGGGAGGATCTTGCCCTCTGCCATCAGCGGGACGACGTCGGCGACATGCGGGTAGGGGTAGACATAGTGCATGCGCACCCAGATGCCGAGCTTGCCCAGTTCCTCGGACAGATCGAGGAATTTTGCGCGCACCTCACGGTCGCCGAACATCGACGTCTGATACTTGATGTCGATGCCGTAGGCGCTGGTGTCCTGTGAGATCACCAGAAGTTCCTTGACCCCAGCCTTGGCCAGTTTCTCGGCCTCGCGCAGCACATCGGCCGCCGGCCGCGAGACGAGGTCGCCACGCAGTGCCGGAATGATGCAAAAGGTACAGCGGTTGTTGCAGCCTTCGGAAATTTTCAGATAGGCGTAGTGGCGCGGCGTCAGCTTGACACCCTGCGGCGGCAAAAGATCGACATAAGGGTCGTGCGAAGGCGGCGCGGCCTCATGCACGGCAGCCATCACGCTCTCATAGGCCTGCGGCCCGGTGATCGCCAGCACATTGGGGTGCTTTTCGCGAATGACGTCCGGCTCGGCGCCCAGGCAACCGGTGACGATCACCCGGCCGTTTTCCGAAAGCGCGGAGCCGATGGCGTTGAGCGACTCGTCGCGAGCGGAATCGAGAAAGCCGCAAGTGTTGACGACGACAAGGTCGGCGCCGTCATGCTTGCGGGCGATTTCGTAACCTTCGGCGCGCAGGCGCGTGATGATGCGCTCCGAATCCACAAGGGCCTTCGGGCATCCAAGACTGACAAAACTCACGCGTGGAGCGGACATAGAGCGTTTCCGGGCTTTTCAGGATTGCCGGCGCAGTACCACACTTATTGCGGCATTGGTATGGGCACGCCCGCGATGCGGCAAAACGCACGGCGGTCTTGCTTCCACGGCGTGAAGATGCCGATGTCTGCCAGCCTCAGCCGACCGCACCGTTTACATGCGGCCAAACCTCCACCGCGCCACGATAGATCATGTCCACAGCCACATAGAAAATGATCAGCAGGCCGACATAGGCAATCCAGCGGTGGCGATGCAGCAGCTTGGCAATGAAAGTCGCGGCCAGCCCCATCAGGGCGATCGACAGCACCAGGCCGATGATCAGCACCGGAAAATGGTCACGCGCCGCTCCAGCCACCGCCAGCACGTTGTCGAGCGACATCGACACATCGGCGACGACAATCTGCAAGGCAGCCTGGCCAAGGGTCTTGCGCTTCGTCTTGCCGGCGACCGCCTGGTCGTTGTTGAGGTCCGAATTCGACAGTGCCTCGGTCGCTTCCAATTCATCGGCATGGGACGTACGCAACTCGCGATACATCTTCCAGCAGACCCACAGCAGCAGGATGCCGCCGGCGAGCAGCAGGCCGACGATCGCCAGCAGCTTGACGGTAATTGCGGCAAACCCGATGCGCAGCACCGTTGCCGCCACCACGCCGAGAAGAATCGCCTTCTTGCGTTGTTCGGCAGGCAGGCCGGCCGCGGCGAGGCCGATGACGATCGCATTGTCGCCAGCCAGCACGAGGTCGATGGCGATGACCTGGAGCAGGGCGGTCAGACTGGCAGCGCTGAAAAAAATGTCCATCGACAGGAAGCCCTTGCTGATTTGCCGAGTGTTCGTCGATTATCCAGAGGCCCTAACTTGGTGGTCCCCTGGCGTCAAGGGATCACGCGTGGCTGCATCACCGAAGCAGCGTTGCGTCAAGCCGGATCAGGCTTTGCGGCACTCGCCGGCAGCCGGGCAAAACCATGGCCGATCACAAATCAATCGTAGAGATTGTACTTTGCCCAGTCGGCTTCTGGAATCTCGTCCCCGATCCGGTAACGGAGCTGCAGAACTTCCATATGGTCCGGCGCGGTCTGGCACTTGAATTTCAGCCGGTACCACTGCCCCTTGCTGCGAAACGCAGCACCCGAGCTCTTGATTGCATCGGCGCCCATCTCGGGCGTGGCGAAGGCGTAGGCGACGACGCGATCGGCTTCGAACTTGCGATCGTCATGGGTGATGCGGTCGAGCACTTCGGCGTCGCAACGCTGTTCAAGACGGGTTTGGGGATCGAGTTTCATCAGACCGGCGCGCAATGCATTGTCCATTGCGCTGGCTGGAAAACTCAGTGTCACTGACGCCAAGGCGGTCATGCAGAGCTTCTTCATGGGCGGGACAACCAACATATTTTGTCGGAGAAATCAACCGAGCGAACCGCCTCGGACGCCGCGGGAATCTTCAATCATATGGCCGGTGCGTTCAAAATTGCGTGTCGGGATTCGTCGTGCGATGCCTGCGGCCAACGGACCAAAGACGCACGGCCGGCATCGGTGAGATCGTAAAGGCCGCGGTCGACGCGCGCGAACCAGCCATAGACATTGTGCTGCAGGATTTTCGGCGCGATCGGCGTCACCGCCTTCAGATCTCGCGGCCGCCTGGGTCCGTCCGCCATGGCGGCAGCGCAGGCGAGGGCGCTTTGACGATAGGCCGTCATGATCGGATTGCGCGATCCTCCTCCGGCAACCGGATCGCCGCGACGGCGCTGGTGCTCGTCGACCAGACGAGAGCGCCGGCGGGCATTCTTGCGCGGCGCCAGCGCGATCGGGCTGAGAAGCACTTCGACCCGGTCCGTCCCGGTCACACCGAGCAGGCCGAAGCCAAGACGGCGGCAGAGATTGCGGAACCTGGCATCGCTTTCGCGGCCCTTGCCGCGGGCCGACATGCGCGCGGCCAGCCACACCTCGTCGCAGGCCGCCGCGCGATCGACACCTTGCAGCACCAGTTCGAGATTGAACTGCAGCTTCAACTCGCAGATGACGACAACCGGCGGCTCCCCCTCGCGCAACGCAACGACATCGCAGCCGCCGATCTCGCCTTTGACGACGAAGTCGAGGCTTTCGAGGAACCGCTTCACCGGCGCATAGAGTGAGGTTTCGTTCATGCCTCAAGGTTTAGCCGATTCGACGCGAAAAGCCTTCCCGGGGTTCGGCGTTCCACGGCCCGAAAGCGGATCGGGGTGGATACCGCACCGTCGGGCCAGCTGTCAGGCTTCGGTCTTCGGCACTGCCCGGTTCGGCAGCTTCCTGCGGCGCAGGAGCGGATAGCCGATCTGACCGAAATAGGTGGAAGGGATCGGATCGTCGACGCCGTACTTTTCCGGCACCTTGTCGCCGGTGGGATTGTAGGTGCCGAACAGCATGTCGAGGAAAGGCAACTGCCCGGCGAAGTTCTTGTCATAGGCTTCGCGCTGGTTGGCATGGTGCCAGCGATGGAACTGCGGGCTGGCGATCAGCCACTTCAAAGGGCCGAACGGAATCCGCACGTTTGAATGAACAAGCAGCGTGTGTCCAAGGTAGATGGTCGAAAAGACAGCGATCGAGGCTTCCGAGAAGCCGAGGAAAAAGATCGGCGTCAGCGATATTGCCTTTGTGACGATGGCGTCGACGGGGTGATTGTGGAAGGCCCCGAGCCAGTCGAGTTCCTCAATGCCGTGGTGAACGGCATGGAACTTCCAAAGCGCGGGGATTTTGTGGAAGGCCCGATGTGTCCAGTAGACGCCGATATCGGTAATCACGATGATTTCGGCAACCTGCAGCCAGACGGGCTGGCCGCTGACGGCCTGCGTTATCGCCGGCGGGACAAGGAGCGCAGCGGCACCGAGCGCGCCTGCCGCCATCATGACGATGGCCAGCTTTATGATGAAGCCGTTGAACAGCAGATAGATCAGATCGACAGCAAACCCCTTGCGGAAGATCTTCTGCGGCCGCTCGGCAAACAGATGTTCGAACGGAATGAAGATCAGCGCGCAGATCAACAGTGCCTTGATGCCAAAGATATCCATCGATTCGCCTCTGCGCGTCGTCTGCGCCTCCGAGAGGAACCACATCTCCCTTTCCAAAGGCTAAAGGCTCTGTAAGGGCGCTAACGCACGGAACGTGCAAGCAATGTCGCCGAACGCAACGGCTCGGAGCAATGGGACCGTCGAACGCGGTTGTTTGACACGGCTTCGAACCGTTCGTGTCCTAGCCGTCAAGACCCCAAAGATCCGGGTTGCGTTTGAAATACTCAATCAGCATGTCGGTGAGCACGCGCACTTTCCGCGTAGGATGCTGCCCCGGCGGGCGTACGACATACGCAGCTCCCGGAGGTACCGGATAGCGTGTCATGATCGGGACCAGCGCGCCGGAGGCCACATGTTCATGTGTAATGCAATCGGGGAGCCAGGCGATGCCGAGACCCGCCGCCGCCGCCGCGGCAAGCGCCGTGGCGCTGTCGGCCTTGAACCTGCCCTGCGGCTGGACCGTAACAATCTTGTCGCCATCCATGAACTGCCAGGCTTCCGTTCCCTGCATGAGGGCCTGATGGGTGACGAGTTCGTCCGGAGTCTCGGGTGACGCGTGCGCTTTGATGTAATCCGGGCTCGCGACAAGCTTTCCATGGATAGGCCCGACGCGCTTCGCGATCAGGTTGGAATCCTGAAGGTAGGCGCCCCGGATCGCGCAATCGAAACCCTCTGCGATGAGATCGACGAAGCGATCGCTATAAGAAGTATGGATGTGAAGCTTCGGGTGCAGACGCGCCATTTCCGCGAGCACGGGAGCAAAATGGGTCGCGCCGAAAGTAAGCGGCATGGCAACCCTCAGGCGGCCGCGTAGCTCACCGGTGGGGAAGATCGCTTCCCTGGCCGTATCAATCTCGGCGCTGGCTCGGGCCGCATGATCTCTGAAAGTAATTCCCGCCTCCGTGAGCGCGGCGCCGCGGGTCGTTCGTGCAAGAAGCTGGACGCCAAGCTCCGCCTCAACCCGAAAGAGCCGCCGACTGACGATCGACTTGGAGACGCCGAGTCGGCGGGCGGCGGCCGATACGCCCCCGGCATCGGCCACTACGACGAATGTCTGCAGATCTTCGATGTCCAATCGGCGTTCCTCGTTTCGCGACACAGCTTGCCTGAATATGGCACTATCGCATCACCAAAAGGAACAGCAAATTGCGTTTCGGCAACGTCGCCCGCTGGCGCATGTCTCCCGAAAACCCATGCCGTCCAGACGGCAGAGAAAGGAAGTCTTGATGACCCCTCGTAACGGCCTTGCTTCGCTTCTTCGTCCCGCAGATTCGGTCCTCGTCCTGATCGACCACCAGCCCTATCAGCTGGCCAATCTGAACAGCCACGACCCACACATGGTGGTCAACAACACGACCGCGCTGGCGAAGCTAGCAAAAGCCTTCGGTGTTCCGACCATTCTCACCAGCGTGATTGCGGCGCGCGGAGGACTTCTCTTCAAGCAGATCACCGACGTATTTCCGGACCAGGAAGTCATCGATCGCACCTGGGTGAACACCTGGCAGGACGAGAATGTGGTGAACGTCGTCAAGGCGACCGGCCGCAAGCAGCTGATCATCGCCGGCCTGTGGACCGAGGTCTGCGTCGCAATGCCTGTGATCCAGGCCGCCGGCGAAGGCTGGGACGTGACCGTGATCACCGACGCGTCGGGCGGGATTTCGAGGGAGTCTCACGAAGTTGCCATCCAGCGAATGATCGCGGCCGGCGCGAACGTGATGACCGTGATGGCGCTCACTGGCGAATGGCAACGCGATTGGGCGCGCACCGAGCATGTCGAGGAGCTGACCGAGATTCTCATTCAGCACTTCGGCGGCAGCGGCATCGCGTACCTCTGGGAACAGCAGCTGCTCAACACGCCGGTGCCGAGCGCCGCGGGCTGATCTGGGCGGAGGTGACGAAAGCTGGAGCGATCCCGCGCCAACAGGCTGGCTGCTTATCGAGCCGCGTCATCCCGCTCCACAAGACGGCCGCCCATGCCTGAATGCAGGGGCGGCCGGTGTCATCAACGATCACTTCCTCCAGCCATTGACCGCAACTGCAGCCGGCGCAGCCTGACTATCTATCGCCTCATTGAAAGGACCATGGAGATGTTCGGCGGAGCGCTCCCGAGAGGAAATAACAGTCATCCATCCGAACTTCAAAGTGAGCCTGACGCAACCGGGCGCTCTGATCGAGACGATGACTCGCAGTTCGGACATATCGACTGGAACAGAGGACCTTGCAACCAATCGACAACCCGTCAAGCACGCGGTTGTCATCATGTCTTAGGTACAAACTGCTACCCATGTCTCCGGAACGGACCTTCGACGTCTGGCGGAGGAAGTGTCTTCTAAACCTAAGTCCGCCATCGTCCGCTAATATACCAAAAACCCGTTGATTCCCTTGGCCTTTCGGCGTTCTGCGTTTGCAGTAGTCCGGTCAAATCCGCTAACATCGTGCATCGAAGTTAGGAACGGAGTTGCAGGGAATGGTTCGCTCACTCAACTTGCTGGCCGAAACGACCATCCGCGCCAAAGGCCTGAAGGCAGGGCGGCATAGCGACGGCGGCGGGCTCTATTTGTTGGCGAAGAAGGAAGGCACCAAGTCCTGGACCTTCGTCCACTTCAAGGGCTCTGGAAAGGGCCGTCAGTGGAAGGAAGTTGGCCTCGGCTCTTACCCTTCCGTATCTTTGAAGGATGCGCGCATTGCCGCCACCGACTGCCGGGACCGCCTGCGCCGTGGCCTTGACCCGATCGACACGGAAGCCAAGACCGAAAAGCCGACATTCGCGAAATGCGCCGAAGACCTGATCGCTGCTGTCGGCAAGGGCTGGCGCAATGCCAAGCACAAGGCACAGTGGGAAATGACCCTCGGCGATGCCTACTGCAAATCGATCCGCAAGAAGCCTGTGGACGAGGTGGACACGGCCGACATTCTGGAGATCCTGAAGCCGATCTGGTTCGAGAAGCCGGAAACGGCGCAACGGCTGCGCGGTCGGATTGAGCGGGTCTTGGATGCGGCGAAAGCTGCAGGTCATCGATCGGGAGAAAACCCGGCCTTGTGGCGCGGTCACCTGCAACACCTCCTGGCTAAGGGCAAGAAGCTTTCACGCGGCCACCATGCCGCTATGCCATACGCGGACGTGCCGGCGTTTGTGAAGCGCCTGCGGGCGTCTGAGGCTATGTCGGCGAAGGCGATGGACTTTCTCATCCTGACGGCTGCGCGCTCTGGCGAAGTGTTAGGCGCCAAGTGGCCCGAACTCGATCTGGACGAGAAGGTCTGGACTGTGCCGGCTGATCGCATGAAGGCCGGCGTCCTTCATAGGGTGCCGCTGACTGATGCCGCCCTGGCTATCCTGACGCCGCTCTACGATGCGCGCGTGTCGGACTATGTCTTCCCAGGGGAGAGCAAGCGGCCGGTTGATATGCCGCTGTCGGTGATGGCGATGACGATGCAGATGCGGCGCATGGAAGTCGGGCAATACACGCCGCATGGTTTCCGGTCAGCCTTCCGAGATTGGGCCGGGGATGAGACCAGTTTCCCGCGCGAGGTCGCGGAAGCTGCTCTTGCCCACAAGGTCGGCGATGCTGTCGAGAATGCCTATCGTCGGTCGGACGCATTGGAGAAGCGCCGCAAACTGATGTCTGCTTGGGCGAACTATCTGAATGCGCCTGCGGCTCGGGGTAATCTACGTGTCGTAAGATAACGTTGGTATCCGCTCGTGCATGCCATTGACTAAACGCGGCAAATCGCCGAGATTCACATCGTTCTGTTGAACTCGGAAAAAATCAGTTTTGAGGGACCGGCCCGGCTTTCTGCCGTGCCACGCTTGCAGAGCCTCTCCTAGAGAGGCCTGCGCCCTGCTGTTTTTCCTGTCCCTTACCCCCAGAGAAACCAGCGGCTCGTTTTACCGGATGTCGTTCGCTTTACTGTCGAACGGGAACGAACGCTGAACATCTCTGTGGGCAACCTGTGGATAAACACCAGCTAAGTCATTGGAATGAAAGGGGTACAAAATCCCTCGGGATAACACTCTCCAGGGTGTGCAGAGGGACTCGAAATCCGCTAGAATCCGTAACAAATCACCCGCGTCTGTTTGGCGCGAACCAAAGGAAGGAACTGAAATGGAAGTAAGCCCAAACGCATTTACTGTTTCGGGATTTTGCGCTGCTTTCGGCGTCGGTCGCTCGTTGCTCTATGAAGAGCTGAAATCCGGTCGCTTGCCTTACCGCAAGGCAGGACGGAAGACCCTGATCCGCAAAGATGATGCGCAAGCCTGGCTCGATGCTCTTCCGAAAGGAGCGACGGCCAATGAAGCCGGAAAGTAAGCGGTCTCCTCGCCAAAGCAGCCGCCTACTTTCCTACCTCAAAATCACTCCTCCAATCGCGGACCTAAATCGGAAAAGGAAGAATGACATGCCCCTCATAGCAGTCGACGCGAGTCGCGTTAATGCAAACTCTGTTAAGAGCGCGAACAAATTCAGCATCATCGTCAAGGTCGAGCCGGATGGAAATCCGATCCGACTGGACGGGCGCGTAGCTTGGGCAATGCGCGAGTTGGTCAAAGCCGGTCAAAGTGGCTGTACACCAATCACGCATCCCGGGCCTCGATGGTCAGACTACACGCACAAGCTGCGCAAGCTCGGGTTCGCCATTGAAACCGAGTACGAGAGCCACGGCGGCCCGTTCGCCGGTTCGCACGGAATCTACCGCTTAAGCTCGCCGGTCGTGATCCTTGAAGACGTGGCTAACGCCGCATGAGCACCGGCATCGGCAATACTCAAGGCCCGGTCGACCTCGCCGCCACTTGGCTGGCTACCGGCTCGGCGGATCGCACGAAGGCGATAATCCCGCAGATCCAAGAGCGGTTCAAATTGCCACTCAAAGACGCGGTGGAGGCCTGCCGGCAAGCGGCGCTGATCCGGGCGAGGGCCCACTGATGATGATGGACAAACACGCTTGGGGCCGGGCGGTCCGCTATTTCAAAGGTTTCCGGGATTCGCCGGGAGCCGTGCGAGTGGCGGGCGAGTTGCAGGATAAATACAACGAGGCTGTCGGCTGCGCTTGGCCGACGCGCGAAACAATTTCCCAGATGCTCGGCGCCGATGCTCCTGAGCAGATTTCCAAGTGGCTTCGAATTCTACAGAACGCGGGCGCGATTACGCGCGTCCCTGTTCGAAGCCTTCCCCTCGAAAAGCAGCAAATCATCGGTCGATCGGCGAAACGCTCCCAAGTCTACGTCCTGAACTTTGGCTGGGCGATGGACGTTTTGTCCGATCTGGACGAGTATGTCTGCGACCGCCAGAACAAGGTGATTATCCAGTCACCTCTGCCGTCTTTACGTAATCGTCCAAATACCCCATTGGATAATCAGACAGTCACCTGCGCGGGTGACGGTGTGGTTACCCTTATACCTTATGATCAAACCTTAGATCACACCTTAGAAGATAAAAGGGGCTCCGAAGGTTCAAACCTTAGTGCTTACACGCGCGAGAGGGCTGCATGATGGGCCTCGTGATCTGCTTTCCAATGGCTCGTCGTCTCGGAAAAATCAAACGGACGGCTGAACTGCTATCGGCTCGTCGCGGTCGTTCGGCTGACCACTATTGGCGCCAGACTGTCGCGGGCGTCGTCGGGCAACTGACCAGGGCCGGAATGACCGAAGCCGCGATAAGGAAAGAGGTGCAGACATTTTCGGACGCCGTGCAGGAAGAGCTACGGCGCGCCGCGCGTCGCAATGAGGGCGACGCAGCATGACGGTAATCGAGACAGCAGACGGCTTCGTCGTGGTCGACGGCACGGCAACATTGGCCGGACCGTTCCCGACCAATGCGGAAGCGTGGCGCGCGGCCGATCGGCTTGATGGCTCGCCTATATCGCCGGCTGAAAAGCGGGCTGACTGGATATCCACCAAGATCCTTTCTGCGGGACCGGCGCCTAGACGGTCGGCGAAAGCCATCCGGAAATCTGCGGATTCCGGTGGAATTTCAAGGAACCTCAGCCGAAAGGAAAAGCGGGAGGCGAAAAAGCAGCGCAAGGCTGAGAACCGCCTGAAGATCAATGCGGCCAAGGCTCCGGGCTGGTTGCGGAAGGGCGCCTCGGCGAAGTTCGATCCCCAAGCCAAGCGGGCCTTCAGCACCTCTCAACTCGGCACGTTCGGCGCCGCATCCCCAGTGCGGCATGTGAATATTAACGACTATCTCGCCTCGAAAGGTGTGCCTCAATGACGAACGCACTCGTTTCCTTCCCGGTATTCGATGAGAAGCCATCCGACGACTATGTTGACCGGTGGCTAGAGTTTACGAACGCGACTGGGCATCCGGAGCGCTTCGAGAATGTGACGACCACCAAGCCTGAAATCATTGGCACACTTCGCTTCCTATCAGGCGAGATCGAGGTTCCAATCTTTAAGCGCGAAAACCAGGACATGGTGCCATGTCCTATTTGTCATCCTACAGGCCCTTGGTTCAAGATCGGCCGGATGGCCTTCTTCCCCGATGAGCGTGTCGTGAGATTTATCGGCCATGACTGCGCCAAGCGGCACTACAAGGGCGAGTTCGATATCGCCGACGAGCGGTATCGGAAAGAGGCCCGAATTCGTCACCTTCAGCGCCGATGGACGGCTCTTGCTGAAAATGTGGACAGGATCGCGAAGTTTGCCAGATCATTGGCCGAACCGGCAAAGGCGCTCGAGGACTTGCGAGCCGAAATCGACAAGAAGGAGTCGGGGCTCTCCAAGTTGCTCTCGCGCGAACTGTCGCGCAATAGCGGCCGAATTGAAATCCAAGTGGATAGCGGGGTGAAGGATACCAGCGGCAACGCTGTCATCGTCAACGATGTTCTCGGCCTCGCTTCTGGTTCGGAATTCTGGGGCCGGCCTTATGTGCCTTACCAGCAGTTGTTGAGCCTCCAGCGCGATGCGGACGATTTAAAAACACCGCTGCCGGTGTGGCGAAGCGAGGAGTTGGACAGCGCCCACGAAGAGGAGATAGTCCGTCGCGGGACTTCAGCCGACATGCTACCTGAGCGGCTGGATGACCTCGCCTTTCTGCTCATTCGGTCGCAAAACTTCTTCGCCGCCGACAACCTGGCTCTTCTGGAGCGGTGGGGGAAAAATACCGGATCACCCTTCACGTCTCTGATTTGCCGCGTTGAAAATGACCGTCTGGTCATCGCCTCCAACACATTCGCCGGCTACCACCGCGTCAATCCTGTCATCCCCTTTGCCGCGGTTAATCGCTCGCCTTTGACGCCTAGCGAAATCCTGACATTGCGCCGACCGCAGGCGAACAATCGATCCGGGCAGTTGCCGCGATGAATGGAGAACTGATGGAGCATCGAAAGCCTCACCGCGCGCCGCTGCCGTTCCACGCCTACTCGTCCTTCAACAAGAGGGGCGGGAAGGCGGTCGACATCGTGACCAGGCGCCGCAACAAGGCGCTCGACATGTACCAGGAGATGAGCACCTACGAGACCATTGCAGAGTCTCTAGACATTTCGCCTACCACAGTCGTCCAATACGTGAAGCGAGCCCGAGACAAGGGTGATGTCAGGGCAAAGCGGCCCTTCAAACACCGGGGCCGGCTCCTCGCCCTCCAAAGGCGGAAAGCGATCAACGACATGAAGGCGCTAGGCATGTCAGCCCGACAGATTTCGAAGCAGCTCGGCATCAATGTGCGGCTTGTGCAGATCAGGCTGAAGGAGTCGGGCAATGGCACGGCCAAGTGAGTTCACCCAGGAGATAGCCGATACCATTTGCCAGAGCCTGGCAGAGGGGAACAGCCTGCGGTCGATCTGTGAAGCCGACGACATGCCGTCGAAAGCGACTGTGTTCAATTGGCTGCTCAATCCGGCCCGCGCAGCGTTTTTTGACCAGTACGCGCGGGCGCGCGAACTCCAGGCAGACACCCACGTCGACGAAATGCCGGATATCGCCGACGACAGCAGCAACGACTACATGACCAAGGTCAACGGCGACGGAACGACCACCGAACAGCTCAACAGCGAGAACATCCAGCGCTCGCGGCTTCGCATCGACACGCGCAAATGGATTGCTGAGCGCATGCGGCCGAAGAAGTACGGCGCCAAGGTGGCGCTCACTGACGGCGAGGGCGGCCCGCTAGTGGTTCAAGTGCTGAAGCTGGCGGACCAGGAAGCACAGGCGAATGCCGACAATCCAGCTACCTAACGCCGGCTGGCGGCCTCGCTGGTATCAGAAGAAGGCATGGGACACGTGGGAGCAGGGGTGTAAGCGCCAGCTCCTATTCTGGCACCGCCGCGCCGGCAAGGACGAGATAAATCTGAACATGCATGCCGTGTCCGCCCATGAGCGTCCCGGCACGTATTGGCACATGCTCCCCGAGGCCGCCCAGGCGCGCAAGGCGATATGGAACGCGATCAACCCGCATTCGGGCAAGCGCCGGCTGTTCGAGGCCTTCCCAGAGCCTCTAATCGAGAACATGAATGACAATGAAATGTTTGTCCGCTTCAAGGTCGGGTCGACTTTCCAGGTCGTTGGCAGCGACAACTTCAACAGCCTGGTTGGATCGCCACCAGTCGGAATCACCTTTTCGGAATGGGCATTGGCGAAGCCGGCGGCGTGGGCGTACCTGTCGCCCATCCTGGCGGAAAATGGCGGCTGGGCTTCGTTCATCACCACGCCACGTGGCAACAATCACGCCAAGGGCATGCTGGACGCCACAAAGGGCAACGCCTTTGATCCGCTGTCGAACCCGCGCGGCTGGTTCACCGAAGTCCTGGGCGTTGACGCGACACAGGCGATTTCGGAAGAGGACATTGAAGAGCAGCGGGTGATCTATACCGGCCTGTTCGGCAAGGAGATTGCGGATCTCCTGATAGACCAGGAATTCTATTGCTCGTTCGCGGGCGCGCTCGTCGGATCATATTGGGGCGCCGAAGTTGCCAAGGCAGAGCGGGACGGGCGCATTGGTCGTCCGATTGCGGTCAACCCGGCCTATCCGGTTCATACAGTATGGGACCTGGGCAAGGCGGCCAACAATCCGATTTGGTGTTTTCAGGTCATCGACGGTACGCCCATTATCGTCGATTTCTATCTACCCGACAGCGAAGACCTCTCAGACTGGTGCAAATGGCTCGACGACCAGGGCTACAAGGGCAACGACTACGTTCCGCACGATATCCTGCACCCGCAATGGGGAACGGCTCGCACGCGGCTGCAAACGCTGAAGGATCATGGTCGCAAGCCGAAGATGGTCGGCATTGCGAGCTTTGCTGATGGGGTGAATGCCGGCCGGCAGACTATCAAGCTTGCCCGGTTCGCAAACAATGAGCGCGTGGCCGATGGCATCGAGGGCCTGAAGGCTTTCCGCCGCGAGTGGGACGATGACAAGAAATGCTTCCGGGACGTGCCGGTGAAGAACTGGGCCGAACACTACGCGTCCGCCTTCCGGTATCTGGGCCTCGCATGGCGTGAGGCAATAGTTGCGGTGGTGAAGTCTGAAGGTGACAAGGGCGCCTACCAGGCTATGCCGGACGGCTCAATCCGCAGCAACCAGTCGGTGAAGGAAGCCGTTGACGCCATGGTCAGGCGTCGTCGAGGCAATCGCTAAGACTGCCCGCCGCCGGGTAGCGGCGGGCAGCACCTATCGAGGACTCCCGATACAGAATCCGCTAAAGTTGCGGCGCTGGGGGTTGCCGTCTAAGGTTGGAAACACCAACTTCGGATTACCCGAAGAAGGCGAGGACGAAGTAGATCACGCCGTTTGCGACATGCAGCAAACTCAGCGTGAGATAGGCCCAGACAGCCATTTAAGATTTCACCTCCTTTCTCGGTTGTCGGGAGAGCAGCGGTCCAGGCTGCTCTCCCGAACCACCTCATAAAGGTGTAGATAGGCGCATCGTCAATGTTTCCCAAATTATTGGGCGGCAATCCGACAGAATAACCGAACGAATACAAGGGGATAAACTTTTTCTAATGGTGGCGTCGTTCTTTGGCGAATGACGCAATCCAAGTAGCTTATCTTTTCGTAGAGGCACCAGCACCCTAGCGCCGACCAATAGAATTGGAGCGGCCATGCCTCGCGCTGGTGGAGTATATTCGGCCCCTCCGGGGACCGCTGGAACACCGAACACAACGATCGAAAGCGCGAAATACAACGCGCTTGTGGCCGATCTTGTCGCCGATGCCAACGCGGCAAGGCCACTGACGGCTGGCGGCTCGGGCGCCGCGACGGCCGTAGGCGGCAGCGACAATTTCAACGCCGCCGGCACCAACATGGCATCGGCGGCAACCGTCAATCTTGCCAATGCGACGGGTGTCGCGGTTACGGTCACCGGAACCGTCGCGATTACCGCCTTCGGCACTGTGGCCGCTGGCGCCGAGCGCGTCCTGACGTTCGCGGGCATTCTCACGCTGACCCACAACGCAACCAGCTTGATCCTGCCTGGCGCTGCGAACATCACCACGGCGGCCGGCGATGTCATGACGCTCCGGTCCCTCGGCAGCGGCAACTGGGCTTGCGTCGGCTACCAGCGGGCGAACGGCGGCCCGGTGACCATCCCCGCCGGTACCTCCATATCCGGGCCGGCTCTGGTGCTTGAACAGAGCACAACACCGGCTCCGACGACCGAAGGGCGGATCCAGTGGGACACCGACGACAATGTGATTGCTGTTGGCGATGGAGCGGCAACGCAGATATTCGCGCCTCTGCCAGCATCGACCGCCGCTGGCGACATCCTTTATCTGAGTGGGGCAAAGGCTCCAGCCAGGCTCGCAAAGGGCACGGCAGGGCAGACCTTGCGCATGAACGCCGCCGCTACGGCGCCCGAATGGGGTGGCGGCGCACCCGATGCCATCATGGAAGACCAGAAGGCGTCAGGCATCAACGGCGGCACCTTCACTTCGGGCGCATGGCGTACCCGAGACCTGAACACCGAAGTCCGCGATCCCTACGGGCTGATTTCCCTAGCCTCGAACCAGTTCACGCCGACCGTCGCGGGTTGGGTAGAATGGAGTGCGCCGGCTTGTAAAATTGGCGTTCATCAATCCCGGCTGTTCAATGTCACTGATGGCGTAGAAGTCACCGCAGGCACCAGTGAGCAGACCGACAACGGCAACGACTTCACGCAAACCAGAAGTATCGGCGGTGCGCCGGTCGTTGCCGGGAAAACATACAGAATAGAACACCGATGCGGTACGACCCGCAGCAACGACGGCTTTGGTTTCACGGCCGGGTTTGCCGCCTTCGATATTTACACGCGTCTCAAGTTCTGGAGGGCATAGCCGTGGACCGCAATTTCGCCCACGCGCTCGCGCTTGTTCTGAAATCTGAAGGGCTCTGGTCGGACAATCCAGCCGATCCCGGCGGCGCCACCATGAAAGGGGTGACGCTCACCAATTTCCGCCGCTACGTGAAGGCCGATGCGACAAAGGCGGATCTACGCAAGATCAGCGATGCCCAGGTGGCGACGGTCTATCGCAGGTTCTATTGGGACGCCGTAGCTGGGGCTGAACTCCCTGATGGCGTGGATTACGCCGTCTTTGACTTCGCGGTAAATTCCGGGCCAGGCAGGGCTGCGAAGTACCTTCAGGCTGTCGTCGGTGTGACGCAGGACGGGCGCATAGGCCCAGCGACCATCGCCGCCGCAAACGGCAAGCCGGCGGGCGTTGTCATCGACGCGCTCTGTGACGACCGCCTGGCCTTCCTTAAGCGTTTGCCGACCTGGGCCACTTTTGGGCGCGGCTGGAGCGATCGGGTGAAGTCCGTCCGCTCGCAATCGCTCGTTCTGGCAGGGCAGGGGGAAGCCGCGGTTCAGCCTGTCATCACTCCGTCGACGCCTGTACCCGCTCCCGTTCCGCCAGCTTCGCCGCAGATCGTCTATCCCGAGCCAACCCAGACTGCCGAAACGAAGACCGTCGAACGCAACTGGCTGTGGCGGCTGCTGTTCGCGGTTGTCGGTGCCGTTTTCAAGAGGAAGTGACCATGCGAACGGTTCGCCAGCCAAGCGCGTTGCCAACGAACAAGCTGACAGCGGCCATGGTGTCGGCGTCGGCCGCCGGCATCGTGAAGGCACTTGTCGTGCACAACTTTCCCGACTTCGCCGATCCGGCGATTTGGGAGCCGCTGCCGTATGTCGTTGGCGGACTCGTCGGCTATTTCGTCAAGGACAAGCCCAATGTCTGAGCTGCTGGTGTGGCTGTTCAGTGCCGTGATCGACAACAAGGTCATCATGGCCATTCTCGCGGCTGTCGTCGGTGGCGTCAGCCTGTTCGTTGCCGGTGGGATTCACCGCGCCAACAAGGACAAGGCCAAGCAGGCGGCCAGAGACCTGGCCTCCGCCCAGGACAGTCTGGAGATGAACCGGGAGGCAACAGCGGCCGAACGGCAGGCCGCCGGCATGACAGACGACCAAGCCCGAGCGGAGGCGACTAAATGGGCAAAGCACTGATAGCCCCGGTGTTCCTGCTTCTGTCAGCGTGCGCCACGTCGGCCCCAATCGATGACCCTCGCAAGGTCTGGTGCGACCACAACACGCCCCGCCGGCCCTCGCTGACTGTCGTTCAGATCATGACCCGCGCCGAACTGGACGACTTGAACTCGTTCAATGCCAAGGGCGCTGACTGGTGCGGGTGGAAGCCATGATGCACGATTTGCTCGACCTATTGGGCATCAAGGCCCCTGTGCTTGTTGCCGGCCTCTCTGGCGGCATCCTGCGGGCTCTGTCGCGGCATCGGTACAAGCTGCGCGAAATGATAGCCTCGCCTGTTTGTGGCGCACTGGCGGCGGCTTATCTCACGCTGCCAGTGGTGTCGTATTTCAAAGCGACGGGATTGCCGATTCCAGATCCGGCCGATGACACCACGACGCTTGCGGCTGCTTTCCTGATCGGCGTTTCGGCTATGTGGATTTCGGATATGCTGTTCGAGATGATCGTGCGAAAGTTCAAGCCGGCGGCAGAGGAATAGCGGCGGTGGTCTGGTCGGATATCTGGCGAGTGTGCCTGGGGTGACGACGGCAATAAAACATGGCTTTCACCATTTCGGCACTATTCGAGTGGCTTAATTGCGTTCTGGTGTGTTTCGGGATATGGCGGAAGTGGTGGGGGAGGCCTTATGAGCAGCAACTGGTCACTGGAATCATTGCGCCTATCTATCTTCACTGCCGATCAGCCAAAGGGCACCGAGGCAGATTGGACCTTCCTCACTGGCCAAGACGAAGCTGAAGTTCGGCAAAACGTGCCAGGCGGCAAGGTCTATGTTGGCGATTTTGGACTTGGTCGGCTGACCTTGGGATTTGGTCCAAACAGGGTCGACGTGATTATGGGCATCAAGGCCGATTTCGCCGAAGACGCCGCCGTCCCGGCATTCGCGGAATGGGACGCAGGAATTGATGAATTCCAATCGGTAGCGTCGAAATTCCTTGCCAATTTTACCCATCCGGTGGCACGTCTGGCACTTGGATCCGTAATGTTGCAACAAGCGCCCGACGAGAAGAGTGTGAATTCGATCCTTAGCGGATACTTGAAGAGTGCTAAAATTCAGCCGGACACTGAAGATTTTTTATATCGCATAAATTCCCCGACGAGGAGCAACATACTGCCGCTAAAATTGAACCGTATTTTGAGCTTGGGGTCTGTGAAGATACAGAGGGGCTCAATTAGAGTTGGCGGGAATGAGGCTGGAATTGTCATGGGTGGGCAGGTTTTTGCTGCGCGCCTTGAACTCGATCATAGTACCGACGCAGCCAATGCGTCGCCATTGGATCGATCGCTTTTGGTGCCTATATGGGATGAACTGGTTGGCCTCGGTCGCCAGAATGTTGAATCGGGTGAACTGTGATGAGTGCGCTAGCCTTAATCGGGGAAGATAGTGGAACGCGACCTTCCTATGTTCCCAAGCAGCGCCCGGGCTCAGCTATCCCGCCATCCGCTAGAACTACTCCTGCTGTCCTAGAAACGATGGCAGGGAGGGTTTGTTTTTTGGAAGAGTTGCCCCTCATTGGCTGGGGACCCCTCACAGGCAGTGCACTGCCACCAAACGTCAGTACGGTATGGCCCGAGTTGTCTGTGTGGGAGAGAACTCTCTATCCGAATACGGTTTCGGTAACGGACCATTTGCCTTGGTTCGCGGACCTATCTCTGCCCAATTTGGTGATAGGGCACTCGAATCCTGCAAACACTTATGAGATTCCCGCGTTCCCGAAGATTTCTGCTCCGGGCGGGATGGCTGGTTTTGCTTCGAGGCTTTGGGAGGCAATACCCGCTGGTGTCAGATTACCTTCGGTATGGGCGGATGATGGGGAGATCGCTTTCGAATGGAAATGGGGGGAGCGCCACGCGATCCTAAGCATCGAGGAAGATGGGACCGTTGGCTACGCAATTTATCGTGGCGGTCAATTCTCGCCCGGGCGGGAGAGAGCGAATCTGGAAGTCTTGCCTGCCGATTTGCTCGATTATTTGCGAGAGACGTAAGCCGCAAAGAGTGTCCGAAAGAACTCACCAAGCAGAGTCCGTTTTCTTCAGGCGTGGTTAAGAACCGCGAGCCGATTGTCTACGCATTGATTGACCCGGACCAGATCGAAAGCGGCAGCATCAAAGCAATCCCGAAGGAGCGACTGAAGAAAGCGGAATTGAGCGTCTGCAGAGCTTGGGAAGCCACGGCTGTTGAAGCCTGGGAAAACATTATGCAGGGCCAACTTGCGAAAAATCACCAGAGAAAAGATGCCGGCTACATTTGGGCATCGGCTGGAGAAATCCGCAAAATAAGGCTTACAGATGTCAACGCAGGGGCATTTTGTGTCATCGATGATGGGCTGAAAAATTTCAAGGCTCATGCGGTGTTAGGGTACTCACCAGCGCCAGAGGGTTACGATCCCGTAAAGATGGCAAATGAGCGCCTCGCAGCACGCGGGAACTTGCTTAAATTGTTCGAGGGTAGCGGCGTGAAAAATTGGAACGAGTGGTCGTTCAACTAACGGGCCTGCCACAACCGCCAACCAATCCCTTCGCCGTTCGTTGGTCCGCGCGGGGCTGATCCCCTAGCGTTTCAAGCGGCTTATGTTTTCGCTGGCTGGCCCGGCATCTTGCCGCCATGGCCAAGGCTGACAAGCGCACACCCGACCAGCAGAAGCAGGGAAAGGCCCTTCGCGACGAGGGCGCCAAATGGCTGAACCGTGTCGAAGCTGCCGGTAAGCTTGAAAAGCAGTGGCTGGATGATGCCGAAAAGGCCGTCAAAGCCTTCACTGGCGAGACATCGAGCCGCGACTACACCACGTCGACAACGCTCGGCTCGACCTACGATTTCAACATCCTATACGCCAACGTCGAAACCATCGTGCCGGCGGTCATCAACAGCCCGCCCGCGCCAGACGTGCGGCGTCGTTTCGCGGATGAAGATCCAGCCGGCAAAGACGTGGCGGAAATCATCGAGCGATCGATAAAGGTGCAGGTTGACGATTCCAAGCTCCAGGTCGAACTGGAGGGCGAGGCTCAAGACGCCTTCCTGGCTGGTCGCGGCGTGGTGCGGCTCCGGTTCAAGAGCGACATCGTAGAGGATGTGACTGATGAGCTTGCGGCCGAAGACGGTGGAGAAGCTGCTAAGGCAGAAACTGACGGGTATGGCCCCGGCAGCGGTGTCGCAGATGGCGGGGAGCCTGACGCCTCTGTACAGGTCGACGCCGCCCAAGCACCCACGGGGGCTTCTCAGCCTTCTGAACGGCTCGCAAACGAGCGCATCGAATTCGAAGCCGTAAGCTGGCGCGATTTCCGCCATGGTCCGGCCAAGCGCTGGAGCGAGTGCCCATGGCTGTCGTTCCGGTTCGTCGTCTCGCGCGAAAACGAAGATACGGCGTTCGATTCCGCCATGATTGGGATGCAGACGAGCGACCAGGAAAAGAAGGCGCGCGGCGAATCCGACAACGACCTGACAGGTTGGGAAATCTGGTGCAAAACCAGCCGCAAGGTCTACTTCGTCGACGATACGGGCGTGATCCTGAAGACAGTCGATGACCCGCTTGGCCTCACGAATTTCTTCCCGATCGCCACGCCAGTGCAGCCGATCGAACTCACCGGCCGCCTGATGCCGGTCAACCCTTTCTCGATCTATTCGAAGCTCGCCGACGAGCTGGACCTGACCACAAAGCGCATCAACATCATCACCAACCACATGAAGGTGAAAGGCTGGTATTCGGGCGATGCCGGCGACATCGGCAATATGCTGGCGGCCGACGACACGGAATTTGTCCCGATCGGCAATGCTGACATCTGGGCGGCCAATGGTGGGCTCGCTGGAGCGGTCGCGTTCTGGCCGGTGGAAAAGTTCATCCTCGTCCTTCGCGAGCTGTACAACGCCCGTGAGCAGACCAAGCAGGCGATTTACGAAATCACCGGGATATCGGACATCGTTCGCGGTGCTTCGAAATCCAACGAGACGCTAGGCGCCCAGCAGATCAAGACGCAATGGGGCTCGCTGCGCATCCAGAAGATGCAGCGAATGATGGAGCGCGGCGCGCGCGACCTGTTCGTGATGATGTCGGAAATCATCCCTGCGAAGTTTTCACACGAGACGCTTCAGCAGATGACGGGCGTCCAGATCATCCCGACGCAACAGGATCTCACGCCTATCCAGCCGCCGCCACCGCCGCCGCAGGGTGCGCAACTGCCGCCCGACCAGATGCAGCAGTATCAGCAGGCCGCCCAGGCCGCCCAGATGGCTGAGAAAGCCCGGCAGGCCAAGCTGGCACAGATGCAGGCTGTTCAGCAGCTTCTCACCCAGAAGCTATCGACCATGTACCGCATCGATGTCGAAAGCGATTCCACGGTGAAGGCGGACCTGTCTCGGCAAAAGGCCGAAGCTGCGGAATTCCTGCAAGGTGCCGGCGCCTACTGGGCTGCTGTCGGTCCAATGGTCCAGTCCGGGGAGCTTCCGAAAGAGGTTGCCGTCGAAATCTTCGCGGCCAACTCCCGGCTGTTCAACCTCGGCAAGTCTGTCGAAGACGTTCTGGAAAAGATGGTCACCGATGCCAAGGCGAAAGCCGCACAGCCTGAGACACCAAAGCCTAGCCCCGAACAACAAAAGGCTGAAGCGGAAGCGAAGACGCGAGAGGCGGACGCGGCAGCAAAAGCTGCTGAAGCGAAGCTCAAGGGCGCCCAGGTCGAACAGGGTATGCAGTTCGCCCGCGAGCAGCACGACATGACGATGAAGGAAAAGCAGTTCGATCTGCGCTCCAAGCAGATTGCGGCTGCAACCGATCAGAACCAGGTCTTGGCCGCGAACGGCATTGTTCCTCCGCCAATTCAGATTGACCCGATCGGCGGCGAGGCGGTTTTGAAAGAGATGGCCGCCCAACGTGAGCAGTTCGGCCAGTTCATGATCATGGTCACCAAGGCACTCACCGCGCCGAAGAAGGTCATCAAAGACCCGCAGGGCCGCCCGATCGGTGTTGAAACGGTGCCGATGCAATGACTGTATCGCTGAAGCATAAGTTCACGTCGCTCATTCCCGACGCGGGCGACCCGACGATTGTCCAGCCATCGAACTGGAACGACGAACACGCCCTGACCCAGGCCACAGAGACCATCCTTGGCCGGGTAAGCGCGTTGACGGGCGACACCGAGGAATTGACGCCCGCACAGGTTCGCGCGCTGCTCAACGTGGCCGATGGCGCCACGGCCAATAGCTCGGACGCCTTCCTGCTCGCCAGAGCGAACCACACCGGCACACAGCTTGCCGCCACGATATCGGATTTCGCGACGGCGGCATCCCTGGTCTGCCTGCCTCTTGCTGGCGGGACGATGACCGGCAAGCTGGTAACGGACGCGTCGGAAGCGGTGCTTGGCGCGGGTTTTAATGTTCCCCACGGCATTGTGCCAAATGCGCCTGCGGATGGCGATTTCTGGACCACTGCTGCCTTTGGCTTGTACGTTCGGGTAAACGGCGTCACCAAGGCGATGGCGTCCCTCGACAACGCCTCGCAGTGGACCATTATCCAGACATTCAAGACCAGTTCCACCACGGCGGCATCGATTAGACTTCCGCACGGTGTTGCACCGAACGCTCCGGCGAACGGCGACATGTGGACCGCAACCACGGGCCTGTTTTACCGGATCAACGGTGTCACCCAGACCGCTCTATCGGTATCGGATGCCGCCGCCGCTTACCAACCCCTCACCGCCAACCTCACTTCTTGGGGAGCCATCGCTCGCGCGGCCAATTTTGACGCATTCGTCGCCGCACCATCGTCGGCAAACCTCCGGACCTTGCTTACCGATGAGGTAGGAACTGGCTCGGCTTATTTCGTCGGCGGCGCGTTGGGCACACCTGCATCGGGTGTCGCAACTAACTTGACCGGCCTCCCCATCGCCACGGGTGTTTCGGGGTTGGCTGCGGGCATCGCCGCGTTTCTTGCGACCCCATCATCGGCTAATTTGCGGGCTGCTCTCACCGACGAAGTAGGAACCGGTGCAGCATATTTTGTTGGCGGCGCGTTGGGAACGCCCGCGTCGGGTGTTGCCAGCAACATGACCACCGCAACAGCGGCTCCCGGCACCAACAATACCCAAATTGCAAGCACCGCTTTTGTGACTGCCGCCGTTGCCGCCGTTGATTTTGGTGCCGGCAACGCTGCCCTCGCTTTCGGCGCGGTCGGTACTTACGCCCAAGTGTTCAGCCTAACTGCCACGTTGATCACGGAAGGTCTAACGATGGCCGGGTCTACGCTGCAACCGGCTGGTTTCTCAGAAGCCGTCACGACAGACCCCGGCGATGACACCACGTATGGCTCGGGTGGCGCACCTTTTATCAAAGGCGGCACGGCTCTGTCGGGAACTTGGCGCGCTATGGGTCGTGTCTCCACGGGCGGCGGCGCAATCCGACGCAGAACGTTCTTGGCGATGAGGATTTCCTGATGGAGTTCCGCAACCCGAAATACAATGCGGCCGGCACGATCGATGTTGAGATCAACCATCCGCAATTCGGCTGGATCCCGTTTTCTGCCTCTCCCGACGACGACACGGTTTATGGGCCAGAAATTTTTGCGGTTGCCATCGCTGGGGTTGTTGCGCCCTATGTGCCGACTGTGAGCAAACCGGAGATCCCTGCCAGTGTCTCGGCCAGGCAGTTCAAACTACAGCTTCTGGCATCAGGTCTGCTCGATGCGGTAGAATCGTTCGTCTCAGCACAGAGCAGGGCAGTTCAGATCGCATACGAGAATAGCGGCTCGTTCGTCCGGACGGAACCTATGATGCTGGCCGGCTTCGCCGCGCTCGGTTTCGACGACGGGCAGATCGACGCGTTTTTTGTGGCAGCGTCCGGCCTATAGGATCGGGATATGGCCTTCGCCACAGCCTTCCAGGGGAATGCGTTCCAGGCAAATGCGTTTCAGATTGTGCCCCCTGAAACTGACACTCGCCAACCTGGCGCCGGTCACTACAGGCGGCGCCCAACGATCTATCTGGACCGGCACGGCAAGCCCGTCGACATTCACGCCCGCAAAGTTGAACCCCTTGAATCGGAAATCCTGCCGGAGCTGACGCCGGCCATGGTTGAAGCGCTTATGGCAAAGATGCATGTCCCTCAACTGCCCCAAGCCGACCCCATGGCCTCTATCATGGCCAAGATGGGCCAACTGATGATCTCCCGCGAACTCGACGCCATGGTCGACGACGACACGCTGATGGTCCTGCTTCTCTCCTGAATTCCAAACGGCTTATCTTTTCGCACCGACAGACCGCACCCTTCATCCTGCCTCCAAGCGGGACTTGAAATGGCTCGGTACGTGTTTCGAAACGGCATCTTCGTTGACCGGCAAACGGGCGCTCCCATGGAGAAGCCATTCGCCGGCCAGATCAGCATGCCGAATGTCATCTCCGACATTCCGGAGTACCGCTCGCCGATCAACGGCGCGGTAATCGGCTCACGCTCTCAGCGGCGCGATGATCTGAAGAAACACAATTGCGTCGAGTACGAGCCCAGCCTTTCCCCGACCAAGGGCAAATTTCGCAATCCCGACTTCTGCCAGAAGCGGGGCCTTCAGGTGTCAGAGGAATTTCGATGAGCGCTCAACTTGCTGCCGTGGCTGAAGCCGCACCGGTCGTCGTCGATGCCGGCGCGATCAACGACAATGCTGCCGCCGATGATACGGCTCTGGAAGCCATCTGGAACAAGAACGAACGCGATAACGGGGCGGAGCGTGAGAACGGCAGGTTTGCAAGCGGGGACCGGTCCGAAGCGGCCGATACGATATCGCCGAAAGGCGGTGATGGCGGGGAACCGGCTGGCGATGGTCTGACGCCTGGCGCCGGCACGGTTCCCCTGCCTGACAACTGGAAAGGTCTTCAGGGCGCTGATGTCGTCAAAGGTGCCTGGGAGAAGACGCCCGCCGAAATTCGCGCCTTCGTCGCCGCTCGCGAACAGGAGTTGCAAGGCCGCCTGTCCGATCATGGCCGGCAGCTTTCGACCGTCAAGCCAATTCAGGAAGTCATCGATCGGCATTCCCACTACTTCGACCCGCAGAAGGGCCGCAAGCTCGCTGATGGGTCGGTGGTAACGCCTGCGAAGGCAATCGATTTTCTGTTCAATGCCCAGGCCAATCTGGACCGGGCTCCCGTCGAATCCATCATGGCCATCATCGACAGCTACGGCGTGCGCGACAAAATCGCAGCAGCATTTGGCCAGACCGTCCAGCAGGGCGAAAGCGAATTGCGGCAAGAGATTGCCGGGTTGAAAACGTTGCTCGCAACGGTCGGAAACCCCGCAAGTATCGACGACCGCATAAACCAGAAGCTTCAGGAACGCGCCGACCAGACATCGGCCGAAACTGAGTTGACCCGCTTGTCAGCCGACAAGCCGCTCTACTCGGAAATCCCTGAAGTCGACATGGTTGAAGCAATCCACAAGGCGCGAAGGAAGCTTGGCGATGCCGCCTCGAAAGAGGCCGTGTTCGGTCTGGCTTACGACATGGCCGTGAACGCCGATCCCGATCTTCGGGCCAAAGCAGCCGCTGGAAAGCCAGCCGCTTCGAATGGCGCCGCCAAGGTCGAAGGCGCTCGTCGAGCCGCCGCCGTCAACATCCCATCAACCGCATCAGGCAAGGGTCGGGCTCTCACCGAAGAGGAAGAGTTGGCCGCTGTCTATGATCGCAATCAAAAGGGTTAAACACCATGGCTGGTCCGTCGACCACCTTCACTGAAATGGTGTCCACCACGCTTCGCAACAGCGCGAACGAGGTGGCGGACAACGTTTCGAAGAACAACGCCTTCCTCAACCGGCTGAAGAAGAAGAACAAGATCCGCAACCTCGATGGCGGCACCGAAATTCAGGTGCAGCTCGAATACGCGGAAAACAACACCTATCAACGCTATGCCGGCCTCGACACGCTGAACACCAACGGCTCGGATGTCGTCACGTCCGCGAAATTCGACTGGGCGCAGGTCGCGCTGCATGTCGTTTCCAGCGGCAAGGAGCTTCGCCAGAACAGCGGCAAGTTCGCGATGATCAACCTCGTCAAGACCAAGAAGGGCAACGCGCTGAAGACCGCCGCGAATAACTTCTCGGTCGATCTGTACTCGGATGGTTCGCTGTCCAACCAGATCGGCGGCCTGGCCAACATTCTCCAGACCAATGGTCAGGGCACGGTCGGCGGCATCGATTCCGCAACCTGGACGTTCTGGCGCAACAAGTTTCTGGAGGCCACCGGCACCAACCTTGCCGCCTCGCCTTCGGCAGCAAACGCCGCATCGTTCAAGGCCGACATGAACAAACTCTGGCTTGCTCTGACGCGCGGCGCCGACAAGCCGGACATCATCACCTTCAGCCATGACTTCTATTCGCTGTACGAACTCGGCGAGCAGCAGCTTCAGCGGTACATGGACGCCGACATGGCCCAGTCGGGCTTCATCGGCCTGAAGTACAAGACCGCAGACGTGATTTTCGACGACAACACGAATTTCACGACCACGGCAGAGAAGGGCTATTTCCTCAACACGGATTACGTCTACGTCGACCAGCACAAGGAAGCTCAGTGGACGCAGGACGACGAGAAGAAGCCCGTCAACCAGGACGCCGTTGTCATCCCGTTCTACTGGATGGGCAACCTCGTCACCTCGAACCGGTCGCTTCAGGGCGTCCTCTTCGACGCGGCATAAGGAGCGGAAACCATGACCTCTTTTGTTGGCGCCAACATCACCAAGACCTACACCGCGGCTGATCTCACGGGCGCGGAAAGCGGCAAGGCTCCCCGCCTTGGCGACACCTACGAATCCTATGACGGCAAGGTCTATCGGTTCGTGAAATACAACCAAGGTGCCGGCGCTATCGCCGCCGTCGCCAACAACGTGGTTGGCTTCTACGCGCCGGCCGGCGTCTCTGCCGGTCAGACGAACGAAGTCACCTCTGACGTGTCCGACACCGCCGCAAACGGTGCCGGCGTTCTCGCTGCTGCCCCCGGCAATGGCGAATATGCCTGGATACAGGTCAAGGGCGTGGCAACGCTTACGACCGCGCTGGTCTCCGGTGCGGACGGCAACGGCCTTGTTTTGTCGGCCACCACGGATGGCACCCTGAAGGTTGCCGCCGCCGTGACTGATACGGTCTGCGCCTACGCAATCGACGCTTCGGCGAAGATTGTCATGTGCGCCTTCCCGTACTGATCCGGCTTCCGGGCGGGGCTTCGGCTCCGCCCGTCCCCCTTTCAACCGCAGGAGTACGGAATGCCAAAAGTGAAAGCAAAGGCCGCGTCAGCCGATACCGGCGCGGTAACGAACATCAGGAAGCTTTGGAACGGTGGCGAGCGCCTTCGCGCAGCCGAAGCCTTCAAGGCAGCAGAATTCGACGAGGACCAGGCAGACGCCATCTTGGCGGAGCTTCCCGACCTCCGCGACCTCATCAGCGAATAAGGGCGCTTCGGCGCCCGCTACGTTTCAGGAGCAATGCACATGTCCGAAAACCAAGCCCCGATGATCCGCGTGATGGGGTTCAAGACGAGCTACGAGATGTTGGCGGTCAAAGGCGATCCGGTGACGGAGAAATGCGACCTGAAGGGCTACAAGCTCGACGCCAGCGGCCGGCGCTTGCTGGAGCGGCAGGCGGAGGACTGGGTGACCTATTCCCCCTCGCACTCGCCGATGAACACCAAGACCACCGAACGCGTTCGCCTGATGCTGCCCGACCCGTCGAAGATGGGCGAGGACCAGGACGGCGAGAAGCTGAAGTTCATGACGGCGCGCTGGATGCAGATTGAGCCGGCCTATGATGCTTTCAAGAAGGGTCAGGATATCCCGGTCAATGGCATGGCGCTGGCGGCGTGGCCTGGCGTCTCGCCCGAACAGGCCGAAGTGCTTCGTCAGTGCGGCATCCGTACGGTGGAAGAAGTCCGCGACCTTCAGGAAGGCCAGATGGATAAGGTTCGCCTGCCCAACATGCGCGAGATGCGCAAGCAGGCAAAACTGTTCCTCGAGAACACGGACGCGGCCAAGGCATCCGAGCGCGAAGCCCAGAAGGACGCCATCATTGAACAGATGGCGGAGCAGAACGCGGCCATGGTCGAACGAATGGCCGCCATGGAAGCGCTGCTTGAAGAGCGGACCCAGCCCAAGGGCAAGGGCGGGGCGAGGGACGCCGCCTGATGTCCATTCTCGATGTGGTGAAGGGTGCAGCGACCGTACTCGGCATGGACGTGCCGACGCTGGTCTATGGCGCCACCAATCGAGAAATGGTTGAGATGCAGGAACTTGCCAACGTGATGGCGTCGGAAATCGTCGACGCCTACGACTGGCAAAAACTGCTGGTCCTGAAGACCTTCATCGGTGACGGCACCACGGCCGATTTTGACCTCCCGGACGACTATGAGCGAATGCAGCAAACGTCTTCGCTCTGGTCGTCCCGGTGGTTGTGGGCAACGAACCATCTGACCAGCCCGGATCAGTGGATTGAGCTTCAGGTGACGCCGATCGCCACGGTGAACGGCTACTGGATTATTTTCGGTGACCAGTTTCACCAATGGCCGGTCATGGCCAGCACCGAGACGGTGAAGTTCTTTTATGTCTCAAACGAGATTGTGAAGGCGAGCAACAATTCCCTGAAGCCGGCTTTCACGGAAGATGCCGACACGTTCAGGCTCTCCGAGCGGCTGCTGAAGCTCGCCATCATCTACCGGTGGAAGCAGAATAAGGGCCTTGCCTATCAGCAAGCCCAGGACGACTTTGAAACGCTGAAGCTTCGCATGATCGACAAAGATCCAGGTTCAAAGCCGGTCGTGTCGGGCCAGCCGCCCCTTAGCTGGCGCGGTCGCAATGTCGCGTGGCCTGGGACTGTCACAGGTGCCCCGTGAGGCTTGGCGAGCGTTTCCCCGGCCGCCGCAAGGCTGTTCCGGTCCCGGCTGCGGCTAAGGCCCAGCCGTACACTTTCGGCGCGCCTGTCGCCGGCTGGGTGACCAATCAGAGCCTTGTGAAATCCAAGCCGTTTTCGGCCCAGACCCTCGAAAACTTCCTTCCGACCTCTACCGGCATCAGCATGCGCGGCGGCTCGGTAAAGCGTGCCACGATCGGCTCCGTCCCGGTTGAAAGCTTCATCACGTACAATGCTGGCGGCACGAAGAAGATTTGGGCTTGCGATGCGACCACCATCCGTGATGTCACAGCGCCGGCCTCGCCGACTGTGCCGCCGGCCGCGTCCGTTTCGGGCCAGACTTCCGGCTACTATTCCTATGTGAATTTCACCACGTCTGGCGGCTCGTTCGTGGTGGCGGTCAACGGAACGGACTTCCTTCAGCTCTACAGCACCACCTTCGATTGGTCGGCCGTCAATGGCTTGGCCACCTATCGGCTGAACTTCGATACCCAGACGGTCAACTATGTGACTGGCCAGACGATCACGGGCGGCACCAGCGGCGCGACCGCGACTGTCGTCAAGTCGATCGACAACGGCACTACGGGTTCGCTCTACATTCAGAGCATCACCGGAACGTTTCAGGACAACGAGACCGTCACCGGCTCGATTGCCGGCTCCGCGAAGGCTGACATTCCGGGCGGCGTGGTGCAGATCTCCGCCGCGATTACCGGTGTGGCGACCTCTGTCCTGTCGCATGTCTGGCTTTATCGCAATCGGCTGTTCTTCATTGAAGGCGGCACGATGCGCGCGCGCTATCTCGGGGTGGACAGCGTGACGGGCGCCCTGGGCTCGCTGAACCTGTCGGGCATCTTCCAGCGCGGCGGCTCGCTGCTGTTCGGCGCTACGTGGTCCCTCGATGCCGGCGACGGCATCGACGACAAATGCGTGTTCGTCACCACGGAAGGCGAGGCAGCAATCTTTGAAGGATCAAACCCCGCTGGTGCGACTGCGGCGGAATGGAACTTGGTCGGCCGCTACGATCTGACGGACCCGATGGGCAAGCGTGGTACGATGCGAGCCGGCGGCGATCTGATCGTGGCCACCAAAGAAGGCCTGGTGCCGATCTCAGCCGCCATCAACAAAGACGCGGCGGCGCTGTCGCTTGCGGCTATCTCCCGCAATATCGAACCGGATTGGAAGCGTGAGGCTGCTCGCCGGCTTTCCCTGCCGTGGGAGATCATCAAGTGGCCGGACATGAACTATGCGATTGTCGCGTTGCCGGTGACGGCGGCCGGACAGGAAGCATGGTCGTTCGTCGTCAATCTCGAAACCGGGGCTTGGTGTAAGTTCGTCGGATGGGCCACGCGCTGCATCGAACTGCATGACAGCCGCCTCTATTTCGGTACCAATGACGGCACGGTTTTCGAGGCCGAGATTGCGGGCAATGATAACGGCTTGCCGATTTACTATACCTATGTCGGCAACCCGGATCACATGAAGTCTCTGGGCGGCTTGAAGACCGTTCACCAGGCGCGCCCGACCTTTCTCAGCGCCACGCCCTACAGCCCGAAAATCTCTTTCTCGGTCAACTATTCCGTCAGTCTGCCGCCAGCCCCTCCGGCGGCGGATGGCGGCACGGCGGACCTGTGGGATTCGGGCCAGTGGGATGTCGCGAAGTGGGACCAGGCGCAGCCTGTTGCATCGGTAGGCGGCGGGCAATGGATTTCGATCGGCAAGACCGGATATGTCATGCAGCCGCAACTGCAAATCACCGGATTTCTGAACCAGCGCCCAGTCACCGAATTCGTTCAGCTCGATGTCACTTTTGAAACGGGAGGCGTCGTTGTCTGACTACGCCATCAGTATCGAGAATTTCAACGCCGCATGGCCCGAGCTGGAACCCATGTGCCGGACTCACTATGGCGAGATGCAAGCTCGGATGGCTGGCGAAGGGATGACGATCGGCGAATTCAAGCCGCGCCTGAACGTCTACGGCGCCGCCGGGCATCTGCTCTGCTTTCTGGTCAGGACCGGCGATGGCGAGGCCGTGGGGTACGCCTTCATCTGGATCACCCAGGACATGCACAATTCCGAGATGATCGCCCAAGAAGACACGATTTACATGCGGCCGGACCATCGCAACGGCATCGGCCGCCGCTTCACCAAGCATATTCTGACTGAACTGAAAGCGCGCGGCTGCGTCAGGGCGCACGTCACCATCGCCACCGATCTACGCGTTGCAAAGATGTGCGAGCGCGTGGGCTTCAAGCGGTCGGCAATCGCCATGACCTATTTTCTCTAGGAGACCCTGACCATGTGTGCCCCAGACGCTCCCGCGCCGCCCGACCCGAAAGAGACATCAGCAGCGTCGACCGCAACGAACGTCGGCACCGCGATTGCGAATGCCAACCTCGGCAACGTCAATCAGGTGACGCCCGATGGCTCGCTGAACTATTCCCAGACGGGAACGTACAAATGGAATGATCCCTACACGGGCAAGTCCTATGACATCCCGACCTACACGGCCACGCAAACGTTGTCGGGAACCGGTCAGGCGATTAAAGACCAGACCGACCAGGCAAAGCTGAACCTGGGCGAACTGGCGGCCGGCCAATCGTCGTTTCTGAAGGATTGGCTCGCCAAGCCGGTCGACCTGTCCAACGACGCAACCGAAGGCCGGTTGATGGATCTCGGCATGAAGCGCCTTCAGCCGGCGCTCGATGCTCGCCGACAGGCGAACGAAGCCGACTTGATCAATCGCGGCATCCGTCCCGGTTCGGATAACTACGCCCAGGCGCAGAACATCCAGGACCAGGGAGAAAACGACGCCTACAATTCGTTGCTGCTGTCCGGTCGCGGGCAGGCGGTGCAGGAGGCCTTGGCCCAGAATTCGGCCCCGATCAACAACCTGACGGCGCTGCTCTCGGGCTCACAGGTCAGCCAGCCGAACTTCGTCAACGCGAACATGCCGACCATCCCGACGACCGACACGGCGGGGCTGATCAACACCAACTACAATCAGCAGCTCCAGAAGTGGCAGCAGGACGCCAGCAGTAGCAGCGATTTGATGGGCGGTCTGTTCGGATTGGGCGCGAACCTGATCAAGTTTTCGGACCGCCGCCTGAAGAAGAACATCCGCGCAATCGGCACCTTTGCCAACGGCCTGACGAAGTACGTGTTCGAATATCTCTGGGGCGGCGGTGAACAGGTCGGCGTCATGGCCGACGAGGTGCGCGCCTATCGGCCTTATGCGGTGACGACGGTCAACGGCTTCGATGCCGTCGACTACGGGAGGGCATTCGCATGACCGCACAGCCGGCTTTCATCTTCGGCGGAGATACTGGCGTCCAGACGCCTGAAGAACTCGCGCGACTTCGCGCCATCGCGGACGCCCTTCGCGGTCCGGCGGCACCGAAGACGGTCGGGCAGGGCCTTTCTGCCATCGGCGAGGCTCTTGGCTACCGTATGGCCAACGGCAGGGCAAACAGGGCGGAAGCGGACTGGCGCAAGAGCGGTGACAGCGTGTTTTCGGCGCTCTTTGGCTCGGGGGCCGGTTCGACCTCCGCTGCTGCCGGTGGGGCTCCCGTGGCCGAAAGCGGCAATGTTGCGTCCTCTGGCATGGGAGGGGCGGCTGGTCCAACTCCGGACCTTTCGGGAAACGGCATTTATTCCGGTTTCATGGACACGGTGAAAAGCAAGGTCACCAATCCCAATGGCCTCGCCGCCGTCGCGTCAACTGCGAACGCTGAAAGCCGGTTCAATCCGAAGAACGCCTTCGGTTCTTGGTCGGACCCGAGCGAAAGCGGTGAGGCTGGCACGGCAGGCGGAATCCTGTCTTGGCGCGGCCCACGTTTCGAGGCGATGCGACAATTCGCGGCCAAGAACGGCGGCGATCCCAGCAATCCTTCGCCACAGCTCCAAGCGCAGTTCTTCCTTCAGGAAGATCCGACGCTGATCGATCGGCTGAACGCAGCAAAGTCGCCGACCGAAGCCCAGCAGATCATGAACAATGCATGGAAGTTCGCGGGCTACGATCGACCAGGCGGCGAGGCCGCGCGGCGTATCGCACAGGCCAACTCGTTCGCATCGCGGTTCAGCGGTTCCACTTCGGACCCGGTGCAAGTGGCGAGCCTTGACCCAGCCTCGGGCATGGCACCCGCAGGCACCGCCGTCGCCAACGCCCTTGCTTCTCCCGCAGCCTCCGCACCGCAGCAGACACCCGCGCAAGCCTTGTCTGGCGCGCCGCAACAAGCTGGCGTCCAGTCGCCGCGTGCGGTTGATAGTGGCGGCATCCCGCAGAGGGGCGCTGTGCTTGCCGGCGGTCCTGGTGCGGCGCCAGGCCCGCAGGGCGTGCAGGTTGCGGGCGGTGGCCCAACCGTTCAGCAGCTCATGCAGGCGGCGACAGATCCCCGGCTGTCCGAACAACAGCGCGGCGTGGTTGGCATTCTGTTGAAACAGAAGATGGCCGCAGCCGACCCGGCCACGCAAATGGAGATGGAAAAGAACCGGCTCGACATGGAGAAAACCCGCATCGAGACGGAACGGCTGCGCAATCCGCAGATGACGCCGGCCGAAAAGGCGAGGCTCGATCTCGACGAGCGCAAGATGCAAGCCGACCAGGACAAGCTCATTGAGGTTGGCGGTTCTCTTGTCGATCCGAAGACCCATCAGGCCGTCTATACGGGTCAGCAGACCGATTGGGAGAAGCTTGACGACGGCACGCTGTACAACAAGCGCACAGGTGAAACGAAAGCTGTCGCCGCATCGCCCGGCGGCGGCCAAGCAAACATGTTCAAGGGAAATGCAGTCGACGCCCAGGCGCTCAACTGGCTGGTAAACAACAACAAGGTCACACAGGAACAGGCGGCCCAGATCGCGGCCGGCAAGACCATCACCGGCCCGAATGGAGAAATGATGTTCCTGACGCCTTCCGGCATCGTCGCACAGATGCCTGGACAGGCTCCCCAGCCCATCGCACCGCCCGCCGCCGCGCCTGGTCCCGCTTCACCGCCGGCCTCTCCGGCGCCCGTGCAAACACCTCCGGCGCCGATCGCACCGATGAGCCCGCGCGCCGCCAACCCGGTTCCCAACCAGAATGCGGGAATCGTCCCGCTGACCGGTCCGAAGTCGAAGCCGCCGAACGAGCAGCAGCAGCGAGACGCCAAGCTGTATTCAGTGGTCGCGCCCGAGCTGAAGATTGTCGAAGATAATTTCTCCGCTTTGTCTAATCTCTCGGATCAGGCGCTTTCAGCCGTGCCGCACGGATCGGACTACGGGGCGGATTACCTGAAATCGTCGGACTACCAGCGCGCTTCGAACTCGCTGAAAACAATAATCGCATCCTATCTCTACAGCGTGTCCGGAGCCACGGCGGCGCCGGCCGAAGTGGAAAACCAGGCCTCCATCCTGACGCCCAAGCCGGGCGAGGCAAAGGAATCGGTCAACGACAAGCTGGCGCGCGTCCGTGCGATGGTCGACGCCATCAGGAGCAGTCGCGGCGGCGGCGATGCTCCGGCTGGGGAGCCGACCGGCGCCGGCACGACGAGCAACGGCTTGAAATGGAGCATTGAACCCTGATGGCAACGCTCAACATCCAGGGCCAAAAGGTCAAGGTCGACGACGCCTTTCTGTCGATGACGCCCGAGCAGCAGAACGCGGCAGTGGACGAGATTGCCAAGTCGCTCCCGGCCGCGCCTCCCAACGCAGCCGCAACGGATGCTGACGCTCGCGCGAAAGCAGGGATCGCGAAGGCGCAACAGATCATAGCCGGCGGCGGCCCCGAGCCGGAAGGCGGCCACGAGGCACCCACGTTTGTTCCGAGTCCTGACATGGGCGCCATGGGAACCTACCTGACATCGACAGGCGAGGGCGTGCCGATCGCCGGTCCCTACATCGATAAGGGTCTTACAGCCGCGTCCGCTGCCATAGGCTCGCTTCTCACTGGCGAACTCTATTCCAAAGTCAATGCGGAGATGACCCGCATGAACGAGGCGAGCCGCGAGGCCCACCCTGTCGCGCGGACGCTTGGCAACGTGACGGGTGCGGTTGCCGGAACATTGCCGGCGATGATGGCTGCGCCAGAGGTGTTTGGCATTGGAGCTGCGTCGAAGCCTCTGCAATATGGCCTTAGCGCGCTTTCTGGAGCCGCGATCAACGGTGCGGATTCTGCTGTGCGTTCGGGGGGAGATATCAAAGAAACCGGCAAAGGCGCCGGGATCGGGTTTGCGACTGGTTTGGCTGCGCCATTCTTGGCGCCGCTGATCGGCAAGGGCGTCAAGGCCGTCGCCGACAACCTCCACATCGGCGCGGTCGCGCGCGCCCTCGGGCTCGACAAGACCGCCGCCAAGGTCTTGGCGGGGGCTGTTCGTCAGGATGCCGTAGATCCCGCTGCACTGTCGCAGCTCGGCGACAACGGCATGTTGATGGACCTTGGCGCGAACATGCGGCATACCGCCGGCGCTATTGCCGCCACCCCAGGCGAGGGCAAGGCAATCGTTCGAAACGCAATCGGCGCACGCGATGCTAATGCTAACTGGCGTATCCGGTCGGCCCTTGATGAAACGCTTGGCGAAGCTCCCACGCCCTCGCGCATCATCGATCGAGCCAATACCAACCAACAGCGCCTCGCGCCTGAATATCAAGAGGCATTGCGCGATGCTGGCCCGGTCGACACTTTACCGATTGCCCGCTATCTCGAAACCGAAGCCCAGACGTTGCGCGGCGAGCCGCAGCGCCTTGTGCAGCGTGTCCGCTCGATGCTGGACCATCAGCCAACGCCGGCTGACATTGCTCGGGCTCGGGCCGATGGCCAACCGCCCCCCGGCACGTCTCTAGTTTCGGACGCGGGCGAATTGCTGAACACGCGGCACGCTATAGACGACATGTTGGAGACAACCCAGGGAACGAACGCCGTCAACGCCCTGACCACGGCGCGGCAGACTGTTGACGACGAGCTTCGGGCATCGGTTCCCGGGATCAAGGAAGTTGACGCGAAATATGCAGAGCTGGCCCGGCAGAAAGAGGCTGTTGGGCGTGGCCAATCCGTCCTTTCAAGCGGCCGGGAAGCGCCGCGCCCCGACGAACTCGCCGCAGAAGTCCGGCAAGGTGCATTGCCGCAGGGGCTGCAAGTCGGGCCGTCCGCTGTGCCGCTTCGGTTGCGTGAAGGCGCTCGGGCGGAGATAGAGCGCATCGTCGGTACCAACGCAAACGACCGTGTAGCGCTTCAGCGGCTCATCAAGGGCGAAGGCGATTGGAACAGGGCTCGTCTGTCGACGCTTTTCGGGTCCGACAAGGCCCGCTCCATCATCGATCTGCTTGACCGGGAAAAGCTGTTTGCCGACACGTCGAACATCGTCACGCGCAATTCGGAGACGGCGGCGCGTGTCGCTGCTCGCGAAGCAATTGATCCCGCCAACGCCCCCGGGTTTGGCTTACGCGAAGGCTTCATTGCCGGCGGTGCCCGCGGCGCGGCCCGAGCGGCCGGCATGCGGACGGTGGATAAGGTCATTGACGCCTTGAACAATGGCGGAAACGAAAAGGCTATAGCCGACATGGCTCGCACGCTGATAGGCGGCCCGCAACAGAGCGCAGTATTGGAAGCGCTTATGAAGGCCGGCCGGGGATCTCAGATTCAGCAGTCACAGGTCGATCGCGTTGCGCGAGCGCTTTTGCTCAGCGGCCCCGCCGGGGCCAACCGCCCTTGAATACCGCACTTTGCGGTCCTCATAGTACCAGATAAGCAGAACCAGGACTGTCCCCGCCATAAAGCCGACGACCAGCCCCATCATGAATTTTGGTTCAAGACTGCTAAGAAACCAGTCAAGCCCCTGATGCAGTACCGCCAGCACCGCAATCGTAATCAAGGCGGCAATTATCTGAAGGACGGTGTTCCGGGACATGTGGCGGAACATATGCGGAAACAGCCTGTATTGAAAGATGCGGGGCAGGCGGCCGATTTAGCATCAGGTTAGGGCGGCAAGAGTTGGAATCCGCCCGACCATCGCAACTATCCCCGACGCCGCAAGTTGACCTATGCTGGTTGATCCCAGCTACTACAGACCTTGCCCGCTACCGAGAGGTGGCGGGCTTTTTGTCGCGCGATTGACACGCTGCCCGGCCTAAGCCAAAGAGTGACACATTGCGGATTGGCAAAGGGGAATGTCGATGAAGAAGATCTATCAGAAGCCCGTTTTCACGAAGCGTGAGCGACTGTCGTCCGTGACGGCTTCGCCAACCCCATCATCTCTTCCCCCGTTGGATCCGACCTAACCAAATCCGGGGAAGTAGCGAATCGCCGCTCAAGGGCGGTCAAGCAAGCCCGCTGGCCTCACGGCCGGCGGGCTTTTTCATTTCCGAGGGCAAGAACCCGACCAAAGCCCAATGCCGAAGCGCAAAGGTCTGACCCGTGAAACATTGGAGTTCTTTACACGTTTGATGCAGCCGACGTTCAACAGTCCCCTCATCGTCGGTTGGTTGATTACCCGCCACGGCTCGCTTGGCGTGGCGGGTATTCATCACGGAGAGCGCATGCAAACTGGTGAGATCATCGCAACGCCTTCGAAACGGCGTTGGTCGCGGTCCTGGCCCCAGCGGCAAGAACTAGCGGAACCTATTTTTCTGCTGCCCATGAATGATAATCGGCGGCCCAATGGATTGGGACACGAGCTACCGACGGGGTGGCAGCGCGCAGGGGTGCTTATTGCGGCCGCTGCTTTGGTGTCATCCTTGTGCGCCCTGCTGCTGGCATCTTGGATGTCAGGTTGACGGACAGGCCGCAGTGTCCGTTCCGGCCAATGTTTGGTATAAAGGTCTACTCCACCACAACGAGCAGAGGCCTGTGCTTTGGCTGTTCGTGCCAAATGACTTGGCGTAGGTCGCGCATTTTGCGTTTAAAGGGCGTCTGCGGCATTCTACACGGACTTCGGGGAGGTGCGATCAATGCCGATTCGACGGAAAGCGACTGAAGCCGGTGTCTTGCAGCCGTCGGAACTGGCGCTGTTGGGCCGCGTCTTTGAGCAGTTGAAGCTTGATGGCCAGTCGACGGATGCCCGCGACTCCATCGCATCCCGGATCATTGCGAACTTCATGGCCGGCGTGACCGATGAGGCCGAGCTGGTCTCGCTCTCCCGGCAACCGCTCGGCCGCTAGGAGGCAACTAATGGAGGGGATGTTGGCCATGGACGTACAGCCTTGGCCGGCCCGTCACTGCTTCCTCAAGGCTTCGATCACTCTGAGGATGCTGTCGGCCGAGCAGCATGCGCGTTCCGGCGCCGAGCGGCAGTTCGCTGTCGGGCTGCCGAGATACTTTCGCTCGTTGTCGTAGGAAAGCCAGCTAGGCCATAGGCGTTCACAACCGACCCGAAACGCTTGATGAAAAGTTTGTGATTTGGGAGGTGGCGGTCCTTGTCGATCAAAGCGATTGTGATGTAGCCGAACTTTGCGTGCAATCGGCGGATGCCATCTAGCAGATCGTCATCCGAGTAGTATTTACCTCGTTGGCCGGTTGGCGGACATATGAACCCAGCCGCCTTATAGGCGGCCTGTAGGCTCCCGAAGTGCACCCAATATGCATGCGCCGAGGGTGTGTAGGGGCAATTGTTGATTATCGCCTGCGAGAGCTTCTTTTTCTCTCGTAAGAGGCACTTCAGATTTCTGATCATGTCGGGGTCTCGGAGGGCAAAGACCCGTCCCAAGCTGAATTCCCGCTGCACTCGGGCAAATGTTTTAGGTTCAATAATAGGCTCCATCACCCTGGTCCGGACCCAAAGATCAGGAGGGTTGCGGCGCACCGGATTTTTCATTTTGTGGTTGGTCCGGTTGAAGACGTAGTATCCTGTCATCAACTCGTTTCGCAACACGCCTTTGACCCGTCCCCAACGCCATAAGTCGCCATCCGTCGACGGTATCTTTTCGTCATTCAATGTCTTGGCGATGTTCGCAATGCTTTGTTTCTGCGCGAGAAACATGCGAAAAATTCGCCGTACTATTTTGAGCTCCTCGTCAGGTCCAGGCATAAAAACTACGCGGTCTGATTTGAGCCCCTTGCGGTCGCCCGGCCCGAGGAACAATCGCGGCGTTCCGTCATGGCTAACCAAAAAGCGTCTGATGCCATAAGGCACGGGGCCGCCCTGTTTAAATCCGAGGCAAGCTTGCTGAATTTGCGCTCTGTAGATTTTGGCGGAAAGTTCGCGGCTGTACTCGGCCGCCATTACCCGCTTCAGGTTCTTTACGATGCTGGCGACCATGCTGCCGTCATTGTCGAACGGTTCCCCGCAGTAGTGGACATTGATGCCTGCATCGCGGCAGATAAATTCATAGTGCGCGGCCTGGTCCGTATCCTGGAATCGTCCCCACCGGCTGACATCCAGGACGAGGATCACGGAAAAGCCGCCCTGACCAGTCACGACATCCGCGAGCAGTTGCTGTAGTCCGTCCCTCCCTTTCAGACTTAGGCCGCTCTTGCCTGCGTCGGCATACGTGCGGACAACGGCAAAGCCTCTCATCTCGGCATACTCCGAAATGGCCGCTCTTTGATTATCGAGTGAATACCGCTGATGGTCGGTTGACATGCGAAGGTATTGCGCTGCCGGGACGCGAAGAGCAGTCGAGAGTTCGGGCATCGCCGGCGCTCCTTAATACCGTCCGACGGTATTAAGGGAGAGTAACACGGGGCGAATTTGCTGATTAAAGAAAACGGGCGATATCCATTGTCTCAAATCATTTAGTACACTGTAGTGCACACGATCAGGTCGCCGCCGTGCAGCTTGCCGGAGTTCGTCGAGGAACTGGCACCCGTCATCAATGCCGGTCCGATCGACACCTTGGACGCCTTTTCTCTAATTTGGCATTTTATACGCCATCGCGTATATCACCATTTTATACGCATTCGCGTATTCGGAGGACCATGATGCTTGACGCGATAGCGCGCAATGAAAAGCAGATCGGCGCAATCCTGCGGCGCGCCCGTCGGAAAGCAGGGCTTACGCAAGAGGCGCTTGGAGATCGAGTGCACCTCCGCCAGGGCACAATATCGCACCTTGAGGCCGGAAAGCCTGCAGTGCAGCTGCGAACCTTGATGGTAACGCTTTCTTCCCTCGGTCTGGAAATTGTCGTTCGTCGGCGCACCAGGGGCAGCCCTGCTGACTTCGAGGACCTGTTCTAGGGGCGGTGCAAAAGATCACGCACCCAGTGGCAATCAGGATCGTCTAAGGTTCCTGCGGCCGGTGGTCCCTATGCCCGCCGGGGGAACATTTTCGACTAACAAATGTTAATGCGCCTATGGAAATGCCTACTCCACCGGAAGCAGTACCCGATAGGATCCTAATCGCAGCGGCGAGACTGCAAGCGGCGTTGGATGCGAGGAACACGCAGAATAGCATTCAGTCCATGCGTGACGAGGAGGACCTGCGCCACGACTCCGATGAGGAGAACTAGCCCTTCTCCCGCGGCCGGAACTCACGGCGGCTTTGGCTACCTTCTTGGAGAATCCGCCATGGACGCTGACGCCAAAGCGGTTGGCATAAAACGCGATGAGATCGACGGGGAAGTTGACAGCCTGTATAGAACGATCCTTGATGCGATTGTGCATTACGATGCAGGTTCACCAGAATGAATTGGGGAGCGGGTGACGGAGTTTTTCAACCGGCTTTTGAGCGCCTTGGTCTTCCATGATGACCAAAGTGCCCTGATTCCCGAATTGAAGCTTCAGACCTATCCCCCAGGCTACCATTTCGAAACTGCCGACGCTGTGAGTTCATCTGTTTACTTCATTTGCAGCGGGGTGGCAGGTGTAATTGCCAGAAATAACAATAGCGGGGCCGCCGGCATCGCATTAGTTGGACAGGAAGGAATGACCGGGGCCGCGCTCGCCTTCGGGGTTGGGGTTTCCGCACATGACTATGTGGCTCTCACCTCTTGTGATGCCTATGCCCTAGAAGCGGGACGGCTCACTGAGGCTTTTGCGCGCTCCCCGAACATGCGACTGCTGGTCATCCGCTACTTCTACGACTTGGCGGCACAGTTTGCCGGATCGGCTTTCGCTAACGCGCGACAGACAGCGGACGCTAAAATCGCCCGAATGCTCCTGATGCTTCAGGACCGCTTGCCACAACCTTTGCCGATTACGCATGCGCAACTGGCGCTGATGCTGGGTACCCGACGACCAGGCGTCACTCTCGCGTTGCAGACGTTGGAAGGCATGGGCTACATTCGTGCGGGTCGAGGAAAAATCTCGGTGGTTGATCGCGACGGGCTCATCGAAATGAGTGACGGAGTTTATTCTGCAGCGGAACGGCAAGGTTAGGCGCTGCCGTCGGTCTCGCTTTCCTCATCGATCGTCCGGACCGGCAAATAGGCATTCGTTTCCAGCCACTCACGCAAGATGATCTGAATGAGATCCGCCCGGCCTGATCTTCATCTCGGCGGCGATGGAGTTCAGCGCGTCCTCCGTGGCTGGCTCCAGCGGTAGGCCGGCGACGTTCCGGAGCATCAAAGCAGCCCGCCGAAGCATGATCTGAAGATCCGCTCGCGACATGTCGGCGATGCTATCGGCGGCGTTCTCAAGCTCTTCTACGATAGAAAGGCGGGTCATGGCCTTGCCTTCAGCCTGACGCCTGGGCTCCCATGGTTCAGAAACTCGATGCCGGCTTCCTCAAGAACGGTCATCACGGCGCGCACCTTGTCCAAACCGCTGGTCAGTCCTTCGGCGCCCTTCTTTTCCATCGCGCTTATCGTGTTGATGTTGATTCCTGCCCGCTTGGCAAGCGTCCCTTGATCCATGTCAGCAAGCGCCCGAGCAGCGCGAAGCTGGTTTCCTGTAGTGAGCATGTTGTGTCCCCATATCGGTAGACTAGGAATATTTCATAGTTTGCTGTTGACGGCAAGCGAATTGCGGTTCATGGTTAACTAGTAAATGTAACTAGTTCATAGGGAACCAAACACATGCCGAGCACATCTGTTCGGGCTGCCGCCGAAGGCATGCCCAATGTCAACCGCCGCAACCTCTTGCTTGGTGCGGCTGCTTTCTCAACCGCTGCCGCCGTTGTTGCGGTCTCTCCTGCGGCTCACGCCGCGCCGACCAGCCTAGAAGAGGCAATCGCCGCCTGCCAGCGGGCCGAACAGACCTATGTGTCAACAGCGGCTCGGGAAAATGCCATCGCTGACGCGCTTGGCGATAAGCTCTTTCCGAAGTGGACGCCTCCCGGTGGGCTCTCGTCCATCTGGTCGCACCATCCGAAAGCCTTCCGGTCGTCCGGCGACCTCGAAGCCGAGATTGCCCGCAAGAAGGCACAGGTTGATGAGTCGTGGGCGTCGAGTTGCATGGATCGCGCCGGCTACAATCGGTGGATGGCAGGCATCACGTCCGCAGAAACCGAGGGCCTAACCTCGCTGCGCAAACAGGAAGCCGTGACCCACGCCAGCGGTCACCACGACGCCATGCAGCAAGCAGACGACGCAATCGCTGTCTGGAACACGGCGTTTCAAGCTTTAATCAGGCATCCCTGCGTGACGATGGTCGAAGTGAGGGCGAAGGCGGCAGCTCTCATTCATGGCTACGGAGCCCTCGGCGTTGCGGTCGATGACGTCGAGTTTATCGCCTGTCTTGCGTCCTTCTGTGGTGAGGGCTGACCATGGGCGAAGTTGTATACTTTCGCCCGAAGCCGCCGCCTTCCGGGGAACTGGACGAGCTCATCGCATGGCTGAAGCCGGCCTCCGACTGGCGCACCGGCCGCATGCAAATCGAGTTGGCATATCATTTCCGCATGACCGCCGATTTTCGACGCATCCTTGCCACCGATACACATGGGAAGGACAGCGCCGAAGCGGTTTTCCAGCGCGACCTAGCGGACAAGGCCTTCAAGGCTTGGCAAATCCAATGTCTCAAACAGGTCTTCATCCCGGCCCGGTGCGTCCGTGATCTGCGCTGGAAAGAGGATTGGCTTCGCCGCAATGGTGGCGGATCGCCGGAAACCGCGCTCTCTGTCGCCCGCGATGAAGCCGCCTTCGCGGGTCGCATCGAACTCCATTCCCGTCAACAGGCGACGCGAAAGGCAAACAGGAAGGCGGTGCGGTCATGAACGCGCACACCCGCCTTTCCGACCCGACTGTCCGCCGCTCGATCGAGGACGAGATTGAGCGGCTGATTTCGCTGCTGGACTTCGTAGAGCCGGACCCGGATCTAGAACCTTGGCTGGCTGGCGGCATCGAAGTCGTCGGCGCCGATGACAGGGAAGGGGACGACGAGCGAGAGCGCGACGATTGCGACCTCGAAGAGCAGCACGACGCCGAAGCGTACTGTGCGGAAGACTATGGCGATATCGCGTGCTCATTCATGGCTACGGAGCCCTCGGCGTTGCGGTCGATGACGTCGAGTTTATCGCCTGTCTTGCGTCCTTCTGTGGTGAGGGCTGACCATGGGCGAAGTTGTATACTTTCGCCCGAAGCCGCCGCCTTCCGGGGAACTGGACGAGCTCATCGCATGGCTGAAGCCGGCCTCCGACTGGCGCACCGGCCGCATGCAAATCGAGTTGGCATATCATTTCCGCATGACCGCCGATTTTCGACGCATCCTTGCCACCGATACACATGGGAAGGACAGCGCCGAAGCGGTTTTCCAGCGCGACCTAGCGGACAAGGCCTTCAAGGCTTGGCAAATCCAATGTCTCAAACAGGTCTTCATCCCGGCCCGGTGCGTCCGTGATCTGCGCTGGAAAGAGGATTGGCTTCGCCGCAATGGTGGCGGATCGCCGGAAACCGCGCTCTCTGTCGCCCGCGATGAAGCCGCCTTCGCGGGTCGCATCGAACTCCATTCCCGTCAACAGGCGACGCGAAAGGCAAACAGGAAGGCGGTGCGGTCATGAACGCGCACACCCGCCTTTCCGACCCGACTGTCCGCCGCTCGATCGAGGACGAGATTGAGCGGCTGATTTCGCTGCTGGACTTCGTAGAGCCGGACCCGGATCTAGAACCTTGGCTGGCTGGCGGCATCGAAGTCGTCGGCGCCGATGACAGGGAAGGGGACGACGAGCGAGAGCGCGACGATTGCGACCTCGAAGAGCAGCACGACGCCGAAGCGTACTGTGCGGAAGACTATGGCGATATCGCGTGGTCGAACGATACCGACATGCCGCAAGAGGGGTCGGATTGGCATCGCAACGGCTGGTGACCCCCGTATCGTCAAATAGTGGACATAGAGCCCGCTGCCTCATGGTGGCGGGCCTTTCTATTCTTTGTGTTGAACGATGTAGCTATTGCTGATGGCGTTGCCCCCAACGCCCCGCGTGACAACAACGGTGGTGTACCCGGCGGGCAGTGAACCGGTGACAGTCTCGTCGACAGGATGGCATCGTCCGACGATTTCACCGTTTGGCGCACCTGCGAGCCTGTCTTTCAGAGATGCCCGACACGCGTCGAACGACGCATATGTCGTCGGCGCGGCCTCAATGGGCTTGCAGACGGCAGCCTGGCCTGGGCTGCAAGAGAGTAAAAGCAATACTGCTGCGGTTGCGGGGTCCATTGTCGAAGCTCCACTGAGACCAGCCTCAACGCGGATCGAAGGCCTTTGTTGCACAGGCAGCCCCGGCGGCGACCCGCTGCCGAGAGATGGCGGGCTTTTCATTTGGTGGTGGAGCGTAGCGGGATTAGCGGGCACAAGCTTTCCCACTATCTTGCGCGGTCATGTCTCCAAGCTCCACCGTGCCAGGATGGCCCGCGATCCGATAAAGCACCTCGAAGCACAACACCGATACCTAACCAAAAATCGCGAAAAAGTCTTGGCAAGGAAACGTTCGCCAGAAGCTAGGGAAAAGAAGAAAAAATGGAGAGCTGAGAACCGTCAAAAAGACTTGGACTACGGGCGAAGGTATCGTGAGACACATAAGGAGATACGTGCAGCGGCCAAGAAAGCTTGGCGTCTAGCCAATCCGGAAAAAGTGGTTGCGTACTACCATGCGTACAGAGCTGGTCATCTGGATGAAACCCGGATTTCCCAACGAAAATACTTTGTCGAACATCGCCAGGAAATCTATAAGAAGCAGGCCGCGTGGATGCTGCGAAAGAAATCAATCAACACCATGCGCCACGACCCGGACACGGTCTATCGGGTGGTGAGCCGGGCGGTCAGTTCAGGACTTCCGCGCTTCATGCGTGATGATGTTATCGCCTCGATGCTCCTGGCTGTGCTCGAAGGCAAGCTACTGCTGGAGCACGTCGGTGCGCGGATGAAGGATTACGTCACCGGCTACAACCGTGAATACGACACGTTCAAAACGCTCTCGCTCGATGCGCCGATGGGAGGGACTGATCTCAGGCGAATCGACCTGCTTGAGGCACCGGCGCCGTATGAGCCCGAGGACGACGAGGATGACGACATGGTCATGCTCAGGGGAGGGCAATCGCTCTGGCGATAAGTCGTCATTGAACGAAAAAGTTAGGAACTGAGTTAGGAACCGAATAAGGCGAGAGCGATTTACTCCGCTTTTTCAATTAGTTAATTAGAATTCTGGCGGAGGAAGTGGGATTCGAACCCACGGTGAGCTTGCACCCACGCCGGTTTTCAAGACCGGTGCCTTAAACCGCTCGGCCATTCCTCCATCGTGATTCTTCAACCACTTGGGTAGCACGAGGCCAGCTCGTTTGGCCTGTTGGCACCGGATTGGCACCGAAGGCGCTCCCGGCTGGTTCACGCCTCATTCCTGTAAAGCGGCATTGAGGGCTGCGTCAACCACCGCTGCGTCGGTTCCTGCTTTCCTGGGCAGACTCTGAGCGTGTCGGGATCGAGCGCCGGGACTATCGCGGTCCAATGGTGCATGAAGAAGAAGCCCGCCGCGGGCGTTGCCCGAGATGTGAGGCGCTGCAGTGCTTGCATGCAGGGGCCCAGGCAAGGGCGCGATCCGGCTATCGACCGGAACCATCAAGCAACCGGGCGGACGGGTTAATCCCCACAGGGCCAACCTCTTGGGACGGCTGCGGTATTTCCCCAAAAATTTAGTTCGCCAAGGGAACAGCTGCTGGTGAGGAAGGCCGAAGCTGCAATTTGGCTCCGGCCTGAGCGGTCCTCAGTCTTTGCAGCTTTCATCGGCCTTTGCCGCCGCGGCCTTATCACCATGCTGCTGCGCCTCAATGTCCTGCTGCGAGGTTGCGAGATTCTTGTCCCCGCCGCCTTCAGCGCCCGCCAATGGCATTGTGGCGCCATCCTTGGCGGTTGGCTTGCCCGCGCTGTCCGTGGCTTTCGGGGCCTCTAAGGGCGCGTGAGTTCCATCTTTCGAAATGCCGGCGGTCTGCTCGGCATCCGTCCCGGCATTGGAAGCCGACTTGTCCGGGCATGCGGCGATCGCAGACCCGGCAGAAAGTGACATTGCGATCGCGATTGTCAATGAAGCCATTTTCATCATGCTCATCCTTCTGTTCGAGTGCCCTGCGGATGAAACTAGCGGCGCATTTCTTTGTTCCGGACTATCGGTCCGCTGCCCGACAAAGCCTGTCAACGGGCAGGTATGGCCGGCAGGAGCGAAGCCAGGCTCTCTGTGGCAGAGGGCATCACATCTCTCGCGTGGAAGCGCGAAAATCGTTACTTTTCAGAGGGCTCTTGCGGTGGAGACGCCACAATCTTGCCCGGTTGCGGCCACAATCGGTTAATACCGTGATAAGCAATTCCTGCGCACAAAGGATCGGGGTTCGAAGGCGTCGCTGGTATTGGTCGGGTGAGTGTTTCGGCTTCTTCGACGGTTGGATACGACGTCTAGGCAAGACTGAAGGGGACATCAGGAAAATGCAGGCTGTGACGCAACCGCGTCTTCGTCGCGCTGCTACAGTCGCGTTGTTCGCCATGTCGGCCGCCTTGCTGGCGGCTTGTGCGTCGCAGCCCGAGCCGAAAGCGATGGTCTACAAGAAGACCCGCTCCAAGGAATATTTCGCCGAATCCGAATATGGCGTGAAGGCAAGCCCGCGTGTGATCTCCCAGAATGGGCGCATCCAACGTGGCGGCGGCAGGGATCAGCTCGGCAAACCCTATCAGGTCCGCGGCAAGTGGTATTACCCGAAGGAAGACAAGCGCTACGCCAAGGTCGGCCTGGCCTCCTGGTATGGCGATGCCTTCCATGGCCGGCTTACCGCCAATGGCGAAGTCTACGACATGACCCACCTGACCGCAGCGCACCCGACCATGCCGCTGCCAAGCTATGCCCGTGTCACCAATCTCAAGACCGGCAGTTCGGTCATCGTTCGCGTCAACGATCGCGGCCCATATCACGAAGGCCGCATCATCGATGTGTCGGAGCGCGCTGCCCAGATGCTTGACTATGTCAACACCGGCACCGCTCAGGTGAAGGTCGAATATGTCGGCCGCGCGCCGCTTGACGGCGATGACGACCAATATCTGATGGCTTCCTACCATCCCGGCAACAGGGTGCCCGACCCGTCGGACGGACTGCCGACCGGCGTCATGGTCGCCATGAACGGGCCGTCGCCAAGCCTGCCTGCGGGCAGCGCGGCCGTGCCGTTTCCGGGCCAGTTGACCGATTCCGGTTCTGTCCAGCCGGTCATGTCGGCGCAGTCGTCGGCGTATGGCGATCTGGCGCTTCCGGATTTCGGCCCGATCGTGCCGGAACGCCCGCAGATCAATCTGCCGCCGCAATCACCGTTTGCCATGGCCTCGCTGTCCTATGCCGACGAGCGGGTCGAACGCGCCTCAAGTGCCTTCGCCGCGATGGGTGGCGACGGGATGTCGCCGGCCGACGTGCTTCAATCGTGGAAGCGGCAGCCGCCACCGGCCGGTCCGTCCACCGACTACGTCGCTGCCGGTTCGTTCGAGGATGCCGGAGAAGCCAAGCGTATTGCCGCTCAGCTTGCCGCCTTCGGCAAGATCGAGATCCAGCGTTCGGAACTCGACGGCGAGGATTGGTATTCGGTCAATCTCTATCCCGATGGCCACCGCAATCTGGACGAGATGTTGCAGGCTGCCTGGTCGCATGGCGCTCCCGATGCGCTGGCTGTGCGCAACTGAGTACAAGCCAGGCTGGATTTCGGCTACGCGGTTGATCCGCCGTGCAAAAAGCCCGATACTTTTTGCGGGCTTGCCGGCGGTGCCGGCCAACGGGTCGAACATCATGCAATTTCGCTTGCTCCCGCTCGCCGGGCTTCTGGTTTTTGGCCTGCTGCTGTTTTTCCAGGCTCCGGCCGGCGCGCAGCTGTTCGAGACCAAGGCCGCACAGGCCTTCATGATCGACGCCGAGACCGGGACGGTGCTGTTTTCCAAGGATGCCGACAAGCCGATACCGCCGGCCTCAATGGCCAAACTGATGACCATGGAAGTGGTTTTCAACGCCATCAAGTCTGGTCGCCTGAAGCTCGACGATACGTTCGTCGTCAGCGAAAACGCCTGGCGCAAGGGTGGCGCGCCTTCGGGGACATCGACGATGTTCGCCAAGCTCAAGTCGTCGATCCGGCTCGAAGACCTGATTCAGGGCGTGACCGTGCAGGCGGCCAATGACGGCTGCATCATCATCGCCGAAGGCATGTCGGGATCCGAGGACAATTTTGCCGCGCAGATGACCGAACGGGCCCGCCAGATCGGCCTCAAGACGTCGACTTTCGTCAATTCGACCGGCCTGCCGGCGGATGGCCAACAGACGACCGTGCGCGAGCTGGCGCAGCTCGCCCTGCACCTGTGGCGTGATTATCCGGATTTCTACCGCTACTACGGCCAGAAGGATTTTACCTGGAACAAGATCTCGCAGAGGAACCGCAATCCGCTGCTGGCGATGGACATCGGCGCCGACGGCCTGGCGGTCGGTGCGAGCGAGGCAGCCGGCTTCGGCATCGTCGGTACGGTCAGTCACAACGGCACACGGGTGATCGCGGCGATGAGCGGGCTGGCCTCGGACAAGGAGCGTGCCGAAGAGGCGCGAAAGCTGCTCGACTGGGGTGTCCGCTCGTTCGAGAAGACCGAAATCTTCGCCAGGGACGAGGTGGTTGGAGAAGCCCAGGTTTTTGGCGGCGCCAAGCCCGGGGTGATGCTGAAGGCCAAGGGTCCGATCGACATCTTCCTGCCGATCACCAATCGCGACAAGCTGACGGCCAGGATCGTCTATGACGGCCCGATTGCAGCACCGGTGGAGGAGGGGCAGCCGGTGGGCGCGCTGCGCGTCTGGATCGGCGATACGCTGAGCCAGGAGACGCCGCTTTTCGCCGCCGAATCGATCGGCGTCGGCACGCTGCCGCAGCGCGCCCTCGATGCAGTCAAGGAACTGGCGGTCGGCTGGCTGCGCTAAGGCACGTCGCTCAAATCTGACCATGGTTTTGGCGAACGACGTGCATGAAAGCAAAAAATGACGGCATGGACGTTTGGCCGAACGCGGACTATCTAGAGCGCTACAATCCCATTCAGCCATGGACAAGAAGGCCTCTCGGTTGGCACGCGGTTTTTTCATCACCTTCGAAGGCGGCGAGGGGGCAGGCAAGTCGACGCAGATCGAGCGGCTGGCCAGGAAGATGCGCGCCAAGAAATACGATGTGCTGCTTACCCGCGAACCTGGCGGCTCGCCGGGCGCCGAAGCCGTCAGGCATGTGCTGCTTTCGGGCGCGGCCGAACCGTTCGGACCGAAGATGGAAGCGCTGCTTTTCGCCGCCGCGCGGTCCGATCATGTCGAGCAGCTCATCCGGCCGGCGGTCGAGCGTGGCTCCATCGTGCTTTGCGACCGCTTCCTCGATTCCTCACGCGTCTACCAGGGCGTCACAGGCGGCATCGATCCGGCGTTCATGGATGCGCTGGAGCAGGTCGCCATCAACGGCATGATGCCGGACATGACGCTGATCTTCGACATCGATCCGGCGGAAGGCCTGAGGCGCGCAACGCTGCGGCGCGGCACCGAGGCAGTCGCCGACCGCTTCGAAAAGGAGACGCTGGCGATCCATCAGGCCCGCCGCGAGGCGTTTCTGGCGATCGCCAAGGCCGAGCCGGAGCGCTGCATCGTCATCGACGCAGCCGCCGAGCCCGACGCGGTCGAGAACGTCGTCACCGCGGCGGTGTTCGCGGCACTGGCGGCGAGAACGCCGGCACGCGACAGGCAGGCAACGCCGGCATGATCTTCGAGCGCATTGCACCCGAGCAGCACGACACGCTCGACGGCGTGCCGGAGCCCTCCGAAACGCCCCTTCTGGTCGGGCACGGCCAGGCTGCGGGCGTGCTCACCGCTGCCTATCGGGCGGGCAAGCTGCCTCATGCACTGATCTTCTCCGGACCGGTCGGCATCGGCAAGGCGACGCTCGCCTTCCACCTTGCGCATCATCTGTTGAAGCACCCGGATTTTGCGAACGCGCCGGAAAGCCTTGCCGCTCCCGATCCGGCGTCGTCGCTGTTCCGCCAGATCGCAACCGGGGCGCATCCTTCCGTGCTGCATCTGACCCGGCCGTTGAACGACAAGACCAAGAGTTTCAAGACAGTCGTCACCGTCGATGAGATCCGCAAGGTCAGCCGCTTCCTGTCGCTGACCTCGCACGACGGCAGCTATCGGGTGGTCATCGTCGATCCCGCCGACGACATGAACACCAATGCCGCCAATGCGTTGCTGAAAAATCTTGAAGAGCCGCCGGCACGGACGCTGTTCATCCTGATTGTCCACGCGCCGGGCAGCCTGCTGCCGACGATCCGGTCGCGCTGTCAGGTGGTGCGATTGAACCCGCTCGACGCCGACGACCTGATGACGGTGCTGGAAACGACCGAGCCGGCGCCGCCTGGCGATCCGGCGGCTCGCGCGGCACTGGTCGGGCGGGCAGGGGGCAGCGCCCGCAACGCGATCCTGTTGACGCAGTATGGCGGGCTGGAGATCGCCTCCACGCTCGACGCTCTGGTCACCGGCAGAAAGAGCGATGTCGGCGGCGCGTTTCGCCTCGCCGAAGCCGTGGCCGGCCGCGATCAGGCGATCCAGTTCGATATCTTCAACCGCCGGGCGCTGGACCTGTTGTCGGACGCGGCAAGTCAGGCAGCACTGGCGGGCGATCTCGCACGGGCCAAAAAATTGTCGGACACTTGGCATGAGGCGCTGGACGCTATATCTGAGACCGATACCTACAATCTCGACAAGAAGCAGCACGCCCTGATCATGATCGACCGCCTGAATTCTGCAATGCGAATGTGACGGTTTTCCCGATGCATGCCGTTGTCCCCAAAACCGGGGCCACTTTTGGGCGGCATGCATTGGCATCGGGATGGCAAATGCTGCCTCGATACGATATCCACCGCCACGCCTTTCCATTCAGACATTCATGACGGTTCATTCATGTCACGCGACAAGTTCTACATCACCACCCCGATCTTTTATCCGAACGGCAAGCCGCATATCGGCCACGCCTATACGGTCATTGCAACCGATGCCCTGGCGCGCTTCCAGCGCCTGGATGGCAAGGACGTATTCTTCCTGACCGGTACCGACGAACACGGTCTGAAGATGCAGCAAACGGCCGAGAAGGAAGACATAACGCCGCTGGCGCTGGCCGACCGCAATTCGGCGATTTTCCGCGCCATGACCGATGCGATGGGTGGCTCGAACGACGACTACATCCGCACGACGGAACCGCGCCACTACGAATCCTGCCAGGCAATCTGGAAGGCGATGGCCGCCAATGGCGACATCTATCTCGACCGCTATAGCGGCTGGTACTCGGTGCGCCAGGAAGCCTATTTCGACGAAGGTGAGACGATCGTCGGCGACGACGGCGTGCGTCGCGAACCGCTTGGATCGCCCGTCGAATGGAACGAGGAAGAAAGCTACTTCTTCAGGCTTTCCGCCTATCAGGACAAATTGCTGGCGCTTTATGAGAGCCAGCCCGACTTTGTCGGTCCGACCGAGCGCCGCAACGAGGTGCTCAGCTTCGTCAAGTCCGGGCTGAAGGATCTGTCGATCTCGCGCACGACCTTCAAATGGGGCGTGCCGGTGCCGGGCGACGACAAGCATGTGATGTATGTCTGGGTCGATGCCTTGACCAACTACATCACCGCCGCCGGCTATCCCGACACAAAGGCCGAGCAATGGCGCTATTGGCCGGCTACGCACATCATCGGCAAGGACATTGTCCGCTTCCATGCGGTCTATTGGCCGGCCTTTCTGATGTCGGCGGGCATCGAGTTGCCAAAGCGCGTTTTCGCGCATGGCTTCCTGTTCAACCGCGGCGAGAAGATGTCGAAATCGGTTGGCAACGTCGTGGATCCATTCGCGATGGTCGAGCACTACGGTCTCGACCAGGTGCGCTACTTCTTCCTGCGCGAGGTGCCCTTCGGCAACGACGGCAGCTACAGCCATGACGCGATCGTCAACCGCACCAATGCCGACCTTGCCAATGGTCTCGGCAACCTGGCGCAGCGCTCGCTGTCGATGATCGCCAAGAACTGCGGCGGCGTGGTGCCACAGCGCGGCGACCTGACGGATGCCGACAGCGCGATCCTGGACCAGGCCGTCGCCGCTCTCGACACCGCGCGCAAGGCGATGGCCGAGCAGGGCATCCATCTGGCGCTGGCGTCGATCTTCGGCGTGGTGGCGGAAGCCGATCGCTACTTTGCCGGAGAGGCGCCATGGGCGTTGAAGAAGACCAACCCGGTGCGCATGGAAACGGTGCTGTGGACGACCGCCGAAGTCGTGCGCCGCGTGGCGGTGCTGTGTCTGCCCTTTACTCCGGGATCAGCCGCCAAACTGCTCGATCTGCTGGCGGTGCCGGCGGACAGCCGCGATTTCGCGCATGTCCACGCGGACCATGCGCTGGTGCCGGGCACCGCGTTACCCGTGCCGGAAGGGGTTTTCCCACGTTACGTCGACCAGCCGGACGCGAACGTCTGATGCTCGTCGACAGCCACTGCCATCTGGATTTTCCAGATTTCGCCGAGGAGCGGGCTTCCATTGTCGCTCGCGCCAAGGCGGCCGGTATAGGCCGCATGGTGACGATCTCAACTCGCGTGAAGAGATTTCAGCAAATTATTGAAATTGCAGAGACTTTCGACGAAATATACTGTTCGGTCGGCACCCATCCGCACAATGCCGCGGAAGAGCTAGACGTAACATCTGCCGATCTGGTACGGCTGGCCGCCCACCCGAAAGTGGTTGCGATCGGCGAGGCCGGTCTCGACTATTTCTACGACAAGGCGCCACGCGATGCGCAGGCACAAGGCTTTCGCAATCACATCGCCGCCGCACGCGAAACGGGGCTGCCGCTGGTCATCCATTCGCGCGATGCCGATGCAGATATGGCTGATATTCTTGAGGCCGAAACGGGGAAGGGCGCCTTCCCCTTCATCCTGCATTGCTTTTCTTCCGGACATAGGCTCGCCGAAATTGGCGTCGCTCTCGGCGGCTACGTGTCGTTCTCGGGTATCCTGACCTTCAAGAATTCGGCTGAGTTGCGCGCCATTGCCGCCGATGTGCCGCATGACCGCCTGCTGGTCGAAACCGACGCGCCCTACCTGGCGCCCGTGCCGTTTCGCGGCAAACGCAACGAGCCGGCCTATGTCGCCCATACCGCCAAGGTGCTGGCCGAAACCATCGGCGTCAGCGAAGCTGAAATCGCCGATCTGACGACGGATAATTTCTTCCGGCTGTTCGGCAAGATGCCGCGGCCTGTAGAGCAAAGCGCCTGAACGATGACCGACCGGCTGCGCCTCACCATTCTCGGCTGCGGCTCGTCGCCGGGTACGCCGCGCATCACCGGCGACTGGGGCAATTGCGACCCCGACAACCCGAAGAACCGGCGCACGCGTGCCGCCGCACTCGTCGAGCGGATCGCGTCGAATGGCGGCCGCACGACTGTGGTCATCGACACGGGGCCGGATTTTCGGCAGCAGATGCTGCTGGCCGGCGTTAAACGTATCGATTCGGTCGTCTATACCCACCCGCATGCCGACCATATCCATGGCATCGACGATCTGCGCGGCTTCGTTCTCGATCAGCGCCAGCTGATCGACGTTCATGCCGACAGGGCGACGATGCTTCGGCTGCGGGAAGCGTTCGGATACTGTTTCGAGACGCCGCAAGGCAGTTCCTATCCGCCGATCGTCAGGCCGCATCTCATCGACCACACCAGGCCGGTGGTCATCGAAGGAGAGGGGGGTACCCTCACCCTCGAGCCGCTGCCGCAGATCCACGGCGACATCGTATCGCTCGGTTTCCGCATCGGCGGCCTCGCCTATTGCCCCGACATCAGCGACTTTCCGGAACCCACCGCCGAACGGCTGCGCGCCCTCGACGTGCTGATCATCGACGCGCTGCAATACCGGACACATCCTAGTCACCTGTCCCTTGGCGAAGCGCTTGATTGGATCGAGCGGCTGGCGCCGATACATGCGGTGCTGACGCATATGCACGTGCCGCTCGACTACGCAACGGTGGTGGCCGAGACACCAGCCAATGTCGAACCAGCCTATGATGGGATGATGATTGAAATCCCTTACGAATCAGCGTGAAAGAAACAGAACTTCATGACCGGCTCCAGGGCTCGCGTACCCAAAGCGCTGCCGATGCCGGTATGCATGACGACGTGACCTCACCGTCTCGGATACGCTGCCCGGCACACGGCCATCACAGTATCGCGAAGCCAGCGATGGGCCGGGTCGGCGTCCATTCGCGGATGCCACATCGCCGATATCTTGAACTCCGGCGTGGGGACCGGGACTTCGAAGGTCGCAAGACCCGATGTGACAGGGAGATCGCTCGTCAAGCTGTTGCCCAGGCATGAATGCGGCACCAGCGCGACCAGATCCGATTGGCGTGCAATCCGCATTGCATCCGGATATCCAGGCACGACGACCCTTATCGCCCGTTTAAGCCCCAGCTTCTCCAGGGCGGCATCGACGGGCTCGATTCTCTCCCCATCCTTGGACGCCAAGACATGGTCGCAGGCGGCATATCTTTCTGCGGTCACCGCCGCGCGCTCGAGAAGAGGATGTCCAATTCGGGCCACGCCGACAAGCTTGTCATGGAACAGGAACTGGGTGCGTATCTCCGGCGCGGACGTTCCAAGCAGGCCGATCTCCAGATCAATGAGCCCCTCCCTTAGCGGCCGCGCGTCTTTGTCAGGTTTGGGGACAAAGCGAAGGCAGATCCGTGGGGCTGCCCGAGTGACCGCGGCCACGACGGGGCCAGACAGAAATTCCAGAAATGCCTCGCTCACTCGGACGGTAAATGTCAGTTCGAGCGACGCGACGTCCATATGCGTGATCTGCGGCCGGAGCACTGCTTGCACGTCCCGCGCAAGCTCATGGACGCGCTCGCGCAGTTCGGCAGCGCGCGGTGTCGGCACCAGGCCTCGCCCGGCGCGAACGAGCAGCGGGTCGCCTGTTGCTGCCCGAAGTCGCGTGAGCGTCCGGCTCATGGCCGATGCGCTCAAGCCGAGGCGACGGGCTGCCCCTGTCACGCTGCCCTCGGCGAGCAGCACATCCAGTGCGACGAGAAGGTTCAGGTCCACATCAACATTGGTCATGACCTGAGCCTATCCCAGCCGCGTCGCCAGACATAGCGTTTGATGCAACCATACTTTGACTTTGATGCGTCTGGCGCCCTGCGCACGGCCGCTTATATCGGCTGTCGGACCAACATCGAAAGCTACCAACTCTCATGCCCAAACACATTCCGAGCGACCCAGCTCGCACAATCCTCCTCATTGGCGCATCGCGGGGCCTCGGCCATGCCATGGCGGCCGAGTTCCTAAAAAAGGGATGGAATGTCGTCGGCACAGTTCGCGGCGGCGGAACCCGGACCTTGCTGCACGATCTGGCAGACGAGCATGCTGGCCGGGTCGAGATAGAGACCCTGGACATCTGCGAGCCCGACCAGGTTGCGGGCCTGCGCCAACGCCTGACCGGCAAGATGTTCGACATGCTGTTCGTTAACGCCGGAACGACGAACAACGAGACGGATACGGTCGGGCAGGTGACGACCGACGAATTCATCCGGGTCATGCTCACGAACGCGCTGAGCCCGCTGCGCGTGATCGAGAGCCTCGATGACTTTGTCGAGGCGTCCGGGTTGATTGGCGTGATGTCGTCTGGACAGGGCAGCGTCTGCAACAACACGACCGGCATGCGCGAGGTCTACCGCGGCAGCAAGGCCGCCTTGAACCAGTATATGCGCTGCTACGCAGCCCGGCACGCGGGCGAGGCCCGTTCGATGGTCCTGATGGCGCCGGGCTGGGTTCGCACGGAGTTGGGCGGCCCGGGCGCACGGCTCACCATCCAAGAGAGCATTCCCAGCCTTGTGAACGTGCTCCTCGCAAAACGGGGAAACCCCGGCCTGGAATATCTTGACTATCTCGGCCGCACCGTTCCCTGGTGAAATCGCGGGCTGTGATGAAGTTCATCGGCATCGAAGATGTTAAGCTAGGCCAGCTGTTGTAAAAGGAGAGGGCTCTGACCACCGATCAAGCTGAAATCCACTATAAATCAGCATGATGCGAATAAACCCTCATACGGTCTTCCGGCTCCTTGACGCAAATATCAGCAGCGTTCCGATCCGCTCGTAGCCCATCCGGGGATAAAGCAGCGCCCCGGCGTGGGTTGCAGCCAGCGCCGAGTACCTCGACCCACGCGCCCGATCGTCGTGCAACATTCTCGACATCAAAGCCTGGCCAATGCCGCGACGCCGGTGCGACGGCTCGACATACATGCTCGAACACCATGTGGCTCCCAGGGCATCAAGGCTGCGTACGCGCCCAACGATATCGGCGCCATCGACTGCCACATACTGACGGAATGGCGCGCTGTCGCCGAGCAAATCGTCTGGGATCGGCTGCCTGCGGATGATCTTTCCCAACTGCGCCGCCCGTTCGGCTGTCTGCACGCGTTCGATCGAAGCAACCGCCGGCGGGCTGGGAATGCGGCGCAATCGGTGGACGAAAAAGCCTTCGGTCCGAAGCAGCCGGTAGCCGAGAGCTTTGTAGGCAGTTCGTGTCGGCCCGTCCGGATCCTCGTGCGCGATCATAACGGAAATGGCAAAGCCCGGCCGTGCATGCTGCCGCACGATGGCATCGGCCTGTTGAGCGGCGACGTCATGGACGACCCATTCTTCGCCGCGGTAGTCGCGAGGATTCTTGCGCTCGGCGTCGCGCATCAGCCACAACGGCCCAACACGGCGGGCCACGTAAGGAAAGGTGCGGCTTCTGTCGGCACTGAAGCCATGCACGAACACTTCGATCGCCGCTTCGATCCCGCTGTTTGCCATCTTCATTTCGACAGCCTAGGGTTGGCTATCCGCTCAAGGCAATACGCCACGAGCGCTCAAGCCTATGAGAATCAGCGGCAATTTACAGTTCCTGGCCCATGCGTCAGTTCCATAATCTATCTTATGCGACTTCCTGATGTGGCGGCGATAGAGTCGCCACGGGCCTTGGATTCAGATGCGCCTCTGGTAAGAACCTCTCTCATGGAAACCCTTGAGGCTCAGAAACCCAGAGTATCGGTTCGCAAGCGTGCGGCTGCGGTCAAATCGTTTCGCTGCAAGAACTTGGTAGCCGTTGTCGAAGATCCGAATGATATCAGGAACATCGGAACGGTAATTCGAAACGCAAATGCCCTCGGCGTTGAAAGAGTCTATATCGTCGATCCACGCAAAGCACTTCCTGATGACTGGCAGCAAATGCGCCAACGGAAATCGCTTTCGGAAACGTCTGTATCAGCCGTCAAATGGACGTTTGTGAAACGATTCGACAGCACTGACGCCTGCCTCAGCCATCTGGAAAAACATGGCTTTGTGTCCGTCGTCACGTCGCCGCATATAATGGGAAAGACCAGCGTTTTCCTGCACGAGGGCGATTATACCCAGCACACCAAACTCGCTGTCTGGTTCGGCAATGAGAAACGGGGCATCAGCACCCTTGCGGTCGAGCGCAGCGAGATGTGCGTAGCAATTCCAATGTTCGGGATGATCGAGAGCCTAAACCTCGGAACCAGTTCGGGTATCGTACTCTACGAAATCGCGAAACAGCGACGCGAGTATCAGAGCAAATACCGCCGCGGTAGCCGGAAGGGAAAACGCGCTGAGCCACTACCTACTGTAATGCGTCGGGAAATTGGCGGCTTTGCTTCGAGCGAAACCGAAGGACAGACCTGAGCTGACGCGAAGCTCAACCGACCGTTGGCCGGCTCTACTTCCGTATAATGGCTCCGGATGTGCGGCTGTCGGCGGCGCGCTCGACCCGTTTCAGTTTGTGGGGCGATCTCGCCCCTACTCCAGAATGACCACGGCTTCCACCTCGAAAAGCATGGGGTCGATTGCAAGCTTGGGAACGGGAACCAGTGTCTGCGCCGGCAGCGCCTCGCCGAACATGTCCTTGACGTTCCTGGTCAACACATCGAGCTTGGACATGTCGTGGTCGACCACGAAGACCGTGAGCTTCGCCACCTGATCCGGCCTGGCGCCGATGCCCTCGAGCGCCGCATGCAAATTTGCGTAGGCCTGCTTAACCTGGACGGCGAAATCGGGTGACAAGGCTCCTGTGCTGTCTTGGCCGCCCTGCCCGGAGATGTAGGCAATCCGAGCTCCGCGCGGTGCGATCACGTCGGTGCTGTAGCCATTCGGCGACGGGTCGTAGAGCGTCTGTGGATTGACGATGGTCAGCTTGAGGTCGTTCCCAGTCGCTGTAGCCGCAGCGGAAACTGCCATGGTCATGATAATTAGCCCTCCGGTAAGCAGATGCTTGATTGCGCGTGACATGATTTCTCCTGGCTCTGCTGACTGCGAATAACGCACTCGCGGCCGGCATGAACTTTAACCAGATCGCCCATACGATGAATCGTGCGATGTACGAGTCATCGTATGGTACGTCGTACTAGTCAAGCGATCAGCGTCGACATTCCTGACGGTGCCTGCCAAAATCGACGTTCGGCCAGCAAGGAAGACAGATGGCAGCCAAACCCCGCAGTGCCAGCAAACGATCGCAACGGACAAAGCTTCCACCTATGCAGGAAGCGAGCAGCGAGCCGCCGCTGTCTCGAGAGCGTATCGTGGCGATCGCGGTGGAACTGCTGGACGCCCAGGGCATAGACGGAGTGACAATGCGTCGGCTGGCCGATCGCCTCGGCTCGGGTGTGATGAGCCTATACTGGCACGTCGACAACAAGGAGGATGTCTTTGATCTAGCACTCGATTCGGTGCTCGAATATCGCGCATCGCCCGAAACAGGTGAGTCTCCGGACTGGCGCGGAGACGTCGTTCATATGCTCGAAAGCTGGCGCGCCAGAATGTTGCGCCATCCTTGGTCGGCATCGCTGTTGCCGCGACGGGCGCTTGGCCCGAACATCCTCAGTCGCCTGGAAATGCTGAGCAAGACCTTGTCGAGAGCCGGTGTTGCGGACGCGGATCTCAACGCCGCGATTTGGTCGCTCTGGAACTATGTGATGGGCGCCACCCTCACCCGGGCAAGCTTCGACCTCTCGGAAGAAGACAGAGCAGCCGCACAGCCGCGTCTTACACATCTCAGCGAACACTACCCGACAATCGAACGCTCTCGTCTGCTGTTGGACAACGATTGGGACGGCACTTTCCGAAAAGGCCTGGACTTCCTGCTCGATGGCCTCTCGCCAAGATAGATTCCGACGGCTACGCTTGGAGCAGACCGGATGGCGCTGCTTTGCGCACGCCAGTTTGACGCAATAGCTTCCCCAATCCACATCATCACATTTGGCTCGCTGCCAAGGCGGCACAGGCAACGGGCAAGCCCGGATGCTCGATCCCATCGGCGGCGGTGGCTGGCGCGGCTGCATTGCAGCTGAATTGGTGCAACTGGCGATGTCGTTGTTACGCATTGCCAAACGCTGGCCGGAATCTCTCGATCTTTTGCGCAAACCTTTTTGCCTGACATGCGTTGTTTCCTCTCCAAGCCAAGGAGACGATCATGCAGATGAAGTCGGAAATAGCCGGTGAAGCGGCCAAGCAGCGCCATATCCAACGTGGCGTCGATGCCAAGGACAAATCGAAAGGCGATGGGAAGCAGCAAGGCGCCATGCAGGCTGGCGCCCGTGAATATCCCGAGCCCCCCTTCCCCGAGCAACATCAGCCCAAACCGGGGCACGAATGGGCACTAGAGCCGGAGCCTTTGTATGATGCGCCGTACTATCTCGGATCGAAAAAACTCGACCAAAAGGTAGCACTCATCACGGGCGGCGATTCCGGCATCGGCCGCTCGGTGGCGGTGTTGTTCGCCCGCGAGGGCGCCGACGTCGCGATCGTCTATCTGGCCGAGGACAAGGATGCTGAAGAGACCAAATCAGCGGTGGAAAAGGAGGGACGACGCTGCATCCTGGTCAAGGCCGATGTCAGCGAACGCAGCCACTGCCACAAGGCGGTCATGGAGACCGTTGAAAAATTCGGCCGCATCGACGTGCTGGTCAACAACGCCGCGTTCCAAATTCATTCCAGCGATTTCGGCGAGCTGACCGAAGAACATTTCGACACGACGCTGAAGACCAATCTTTACGGCTATTTTCATATGGCGCAGGAATCGGTGCCGCACATGAAACCCGGTTCGGCGATCATCAACACCGGTTCGGTAACCGGTATCGACGGTTCAAAACAACTGGTCGACTATTCGATGACCAAGGGCGGCATCCATGCCTTCACGCGGGCCTTGTCGGGAAATCTCATCGGCAAGGGCATAAGGGTGAATGCGGTCGCACCGGGGCCGGTGTGGACGCCGCTCAATCCGTCGGACAAGGAAGCCGACGACGTCTCGAAATTCGGCGCGGACACGCCAATGAAACGACCCGCGCAACCGGAAGAACTCGCGCCGGCCTATGTGTTCCTCGCTTCGCCGCACTGCTCGAGCTACATCACCGGCGAGATCTTGCCGGTCGTCGGAGGGTACTGAGGATGGCCGAAACGAAATCCGTAACCAAGGAGTAGGATGGATGGGCCGTCTACTTTTCATGGTGGCGCTCGCTTGCGTAGCGTACCGCATCTACACGGAAACAGCAGGATCTGCTCGGCATGTGCCGCAGGATGACGATGAGGCGCTGCGCCAGCAATCAGCGGCCTTGGGCGTCGACCCGTCTCGCTGACGGAGTGGAAACCTGCCGGCAATCCGGCCGGCCGAGTTACCAGCCGGCCGGATCGCAGCCTTATTCGGCTGCCTGCAGGTTGATCTTGCTTTCCGCCATTTCGGTGAGCTTGCGATCGGTCGCCTGTTCTTCCCTGAGGTTCTTGGTCAGCACATTGGCGCAGTCCGTGCGGCCAAGTTGCTTGGCCCAGGCGATGAGCGTGCCGTAGCGGGTCATCTCATAGTGTTCGACGGCCTGCGCCGAAGCAATCAGCGCCGCATCGAGAACCTCCTTGTCATCGACGTCACCGCTCACATCGTCGGCCTCCTCGAGAATGCCGTCGATTGCCGGACAGTTGACCTCCTTGGCCTTGACGCCATGCAACTCAAACACCTCTTCGACGCGCTCGATATGGCCTCTCGTCTGATCGAGGTGTTTTTCAAATCCGGCTTTCAATTGCGGGTCGGTTGCCTTGTCGATCATCTTCGGCAGCGCCTTCTCGATCTGCTTTTCGGCGTAATAGATGTCGCGCAGCGTGTGCACGAAGAGATCGTCGAGTGTCTTGATGTCCTTCGAAAAGAAGCCCATGGCCTTACCTTTCATTGCGCTTGGTGTGGATTTCGGCGACGGGGTTTGCACGCCGCCAGCAAAGACCGGGACGGTTCCCGGCTTGTCTGGTCAACGTACCGGCACCGAAGGAGTTCCTGATTTCCGAGGGCGAACCGCCCTTCTCCAGACCTGCGATCCGGTCGGTGGGGAGCCTTTGTCTCAATCGCACGTTCTAGCCGGGTAACCGGAACGAGAAGGGTCGGCGGAATGTATTTCATTGCATTGGCGGCAGACTATGACGGCACGCTGGCTCATGATGGGATCGTCGCCAAGAAGACGCTCGCCGCGCTTGAGCGGTTCAAGAAAAGCGGCCGCAAGCTGGTTCTCGTCACCGGGCGTGAACTGCCCGATCTCAAGCGCGTCTTTCCCGAGCTTAGCCTCTTCGACAAGGTCGTCGCTGAGAATGGCGCGATGATCTACACGCCGGCAAGCGAGGAAGAACGGGTGATCGCCCCATCGCCCGAGCCCAAATTCGTCGCCAGATTGAAGCGGCAGGGCGTCAAGCCGCTTTCGGTCGGGCGATCGATCGTCGCGACTTGGGAACCCCATCAGGCGACCGTGCTCGATATCATCAAGAAGATGGGTCTCGAACTGGAAATCATCTTCAACAAGGGCGCGGTGATGATCCTGCCGAGCGGCATCAACAAAGCCACCGGGCTCGCTGCGGCCCTTCAGGACCTTCGACTTTCGCCGCACAACGTCGTCGGCGTCGGCGATGCCGAGAACGACCACGCGTTCCTGCAGGCCTGTGGCTGCAGCGCCGCCGTCGACAATGCAATTCCGGCGGTCAAGGATACAGCCGACCTGGTCATGCGTGGCGCCCGCGGCAAGGGCGTGGAGCAATTAATCGCAAAGCTGATAAAGCGTGATCACGCGATAGTGCCGAAGCGCCATGACGGCATCGTTCTTGGATCGTCTGGCGGCGATGATGTCTACCTGTCGCCGAGCGACACGATCCTCATTGCCGGGAGTTCCGGCATTGGCAAATCCACCTTGGCCACCGCGCTGACGGAACGCTTCGTCGAAAGTGGTTTTCAGTTCTGCGTCTTCGATCCCGAAGGCGACTATGACGGCCTCGAAGGCGCCGTTCGCCTGGGCGACGGCTCAAGCGCGCCGACAAAGGCGCAGGTGCTGGATCTGATCGCCAAGGCCGACAGCAACATTGTCGTCAATGGATTGGCCCTGCGCGTCGACGAGAGGCCGGATTTCTTTGCCGACCTGCTGCCTGGCCTGAGCAGTTTCCGCCGGCGCACCGCGAGACCGCACTGGCTCGTCATCGATGAAGCGCACCATCTTCTGCCCAAGCGGCGCGACGATACGCGGGCGGTCCTGTCATTGGAATTGCCGGGCACAATCCTGATCACCGTTCACCCCGAGGCGATCTCGACAGACGCCTTGCGCCTTGTCACAGCCATCATTGCGCTTGGCCCCAAGGCGAAGGACGTGGTGAAGGTCTTCTGCAAGGAAACTGGCATTGAGCCGCCAAAGGACATTCCAACGCCCAAAGGCGCGCGCGTGCTGTTCTGGCGGCCGCAGTCGGGCAAGAAAGTCAAGACGGTCAAGGTGGTTGAACCACGTCAGTCACTCAAGCGGCACAGCCGGAAATATGCCGAAGGCCAGCTCGACGAAGCCGGCAGCTTCTATTTCCATGGCCCTGACAATGCGATGAACCTCAGGGCTCACAATCTGATGATCTTCGCTCAGATCGCCGAGGGGATAGACGACAAGACCTGGGAGTTTCATTTGCGCACCGGCGACTATTCCAAATGGTTCCGACATCAGATCAGGGACAAGGACCTGGCGCGCGAAACCGCCGAGGCGGAAGAGGACAAGACCCTGTCGGCGCAGGATAGTCGCAAGCGGGTGCTTGACGCTGTACGCCGCCGTTACACGGCTCCGGCCACAGCCCCGGAGTGACACTCGAGAGCCAAGGCGATTAAGCTATCGCTGCATGCGAAAACTTTTTCAGTCGGACAACGCCGCCACCGCGACAATTTCGATGACGATGTCGGCTTGTGAAGCCCCTCCTCTCAGAGCTCTTGACCCTCAGCCTATCAAATCATCTATTCTGATCGGCAGATCGCGAATGCGCTTGCCGGTGGCATGATAGACGGCACTCGCCACGGCGGCAGCCGTTCCGACATTGCCGAGTTCGCCCAAGCCCTTGACGCCGGCAGGATTGACCTGGTGGTCGACTTCGGGGACTAGGATAACGTCGACCTGTTTGATGTCGGCGTTGACCGGCACGAGATAGTCCTGCAGGTCGCGATTGACGTAGCGCGCGTGTCGCTGATCGATTTCCGTGGCCTCGTGCAACGCCTGGCCGATGCCCCAGATCATGCCACCCATCAACTGGCTGCGCGCGGTGCGCGTGTTCATGATGCGCCCGGCAGCGAAGGCTCCGACAATGCGTGGCACCCGGATTTCGCGTGTATAGCTGTTGATGCGCACTTCGACGAACTCGGCGCCAAAGGCATATTTGACCGAATCTTCGTCGTTCTCTCCACCATGAAACTCCGATTGTCCGGCATAGAGTTTGCTGAGGGCTTCAGGCGAAGAACCCTTCGGCGCAAACTCGGCATATTCTTCGATGGCGCCGACCTGCATGGCCTTGAACACATCGGCCAGCTTGGCGGACTTGCCGGTCTCGGCAACGACCTCTTCGTCCTTCAAATCCAGCTTCGCATTGGCCGAACCTGCCAGCGGAGCCCCCTTGCCCGCAGCGGCGGCAAACAGTTTTTCGCGTATCGCGTCGCAGGCTTTCATGACTGCGGAGCAGACGCTGGCGGTCGAGATCGATCCGCCTGACACCGGAGCCGGCGGCAAGGCACTGTCGCCCATCTCGACGCTGATCTTGTCCATGCCAACCCCCAGCCTTTCGGCCGCCATCTGGCCGGCGATGGTGCGAACGCCGGTGCCGATTTCATGCGAGCCGCACTGGACCCGAACCTCGCCATCGGCGGTGAGACGAACCCGGGCCGCGCAAGGCGCGGCGGCTGTCGGATAGATTGCCGTCGCACAGCCCATCCCGACCAGCCAATCGCCGTCGCGCATCGAGCCGACCGTGGGATCGCGTTTCGACCAGCCAAAGGCCTCGGACGCCTGGTCATAGCACTTGATGAGTGAGCGGCTGGAAAATGGCTTGCCTCCGATCGGCTCCTTCTCCGGTTCATTGATGCGACGAAACTCGACAGGATCCATGCCGAGGGCCACGGCCATTTCGTCCATGGCGTTTTCCAGCGCGTAGACATAAGGCGTCTCCGGCGGCGATCGCATGTAGCCAGGAGTGTTGCGGTCGGCATGAACCAGCGAAACATGCGTCAGAACGGAGCCGTAATTGTACATGCGCGCGGTGGCTGACGTGCCGCCGACGACATAAGGGTCAGGGCGTGACGTCACCTCCCAGGCCTCATGTCCGAACGCCGTGATGCGGCCGTCCTTGCCGGCGCCCATGCGGATCCGATGCCGCGTTTCGGCTCGATAGGTCTGCGTACCGAAGGCTTGCATGCGATTGACGACGCAGCGAACCGGCCGGCCGATGCGCCGCGCCGCGACGGCAACGATCGCAGTGCGTGCCGTCATCGGCCCCTTGGAGCCGAAGGCGCCGCCGATATAGGGACTGACGATCCGCACATTGGCCGGATCGAGCTTCAATTGGCGTGCCAGTTCCACCTTCCAGCCCGTAACATTCTGGCTGGGCTCGTGGATCGTCAACTGGTCGCCCTGCCATATGGCTGTGGTCGAAAACAGCTCGATCGGATTATGATGCTGGGTCGGCGTCGAATACTTTTCGTCGATCTTCACCGTCGCATCCGCCCAGGCGGCGTCGAAGTCACCGGCCTTCGCATCCTCCTTGAACATCGGGCTTTTGCCGGCAGCCGGTTCCATCTTCACGCCCTTGGAATCAAAGCTGGCGCTGGGCCGTTCGTCCTCGTAGTCGGCGCGGATCAACATCGCTGCCTCCTCCGCCGCCTCGAAGCTTTCGGCGACCACCAGAGCGATGATCTGACCATCGTGAAAAACCGTCTTGTCGTGCAAAGGCCCAATCGAACTTGCGCCGGTGTTGCCGAATTTCGGCATGTCGGTCTTGTCCAGATCGCCATAAGTGACGATGTCCAGCACACCGGGTACGGCCCTGGCGTCTTTCGTGTGAAGTTCGGAAACCTTGCCCCGCGCAATGCTGCTGGTGGCAAGGGCACCGTGGGCGACGTTGGCGGTGACGATGTCGGCGGGATAGCCGGCCTGTCCGGTAACTTTTAGCCGGGCGTCAATGCGAACAACGGGATCGCCCTGGTTTTCCCTTGGAGCGGGTGCAGCTTGGTTCATGGCTCAGCCCTTCATATCCCGGGTTTCGAGCAGCGCCCGCACCAGCGTGCGCTTGCCGAGCGGTATCTTGAATGCGTTATGCTCGCGCGGTCTGGCATCGGCGAAAGCAGCCTCTGCGGCCTCCTGCGCCGTGGCTTCGTCAAGCACTTTGCCCTGTAGCGTGTCCTCTGCTTCGCGCGCACGCCACGGCACCGTCGCCAGTCCGCCGAGCGCAATGCGCGCACTCCTTACCGTCTCGCCATCCATGTCGAGCGCGACAGCCGCGGACGCCAGCGCAAACGCGTAGGATTCGCGATCGCGTATCTTCAGATAGCGCGACCGGCTGGCCCACCGTGCGAGCGGCACTTCGATGGCGGTAATAAGCTCGTCGGCGGCCAGATCCGTCTCGATGTCGGGCGTCTCGCCCGGCCGTCTATGCAGCTTGGCAAAAATGAGCGTGCGCCTTCCCCGCGAACCTTCGACATCGACGGTGGCGTCCAGCGCAACCAGCGCCTGCGCGAAATCACCATGATACGTGGCAATGCAGGCATCGCTCGTACCCAGCACGGCATGCTGGCGATTGGACCCTTCCATCGCAGCGCAGCCGGAGCCCGGTTCGCGCTTGTTGCACGGCCAAGATATCTCTCGAAAATACTCGCAGCGCGTACGTTGCAGCACATTGCCGCCCAGGCTCGCCATGTTGCGAAGCTGACCGCTGGCAGCGAATTTCAGGCTGTCGGCGAGGACCGGGCAACGGCGCCTGACATCATTGTTGTCGGCTGCTTCACCCATACGGACCAGCGCACCAAACCGGATCTTATCATCGTCTATCCTGATCTGCCGCAAGGCCGGCTCGGCAAGAGAGTTGAGGTCGAGCAGTCGCTCCGGCCGCGCGACACCGAGCTTCATGTAGTCGGCCAGATTGGTGCCGCCGGCGATGAACTGCGTGTCGGCACCGGTTGGCGGAACATGCACGGTATCGGGACGGGACGCCATGGCGATTGCCGCGGAGACGCTGGTTGGTCTTTCATATACGAATGGGTGCATCCTAAGCCCTCCTGGTCTCGTCGCGTGCCTGGACGATCGCGGCAACGATGTTGGGATAGGCCGCGCAGCGACATAGATTGCCGCTCATATATTCGCGAATATCGTCTTCCGACCCAGCATGGCCTTCGTTGATGCAACCGATGGCGGACATGATCTGACCCGGTGTGCAATAGCCGCATTGAAAGGCATCGTGGTCGACGAAGGCCTGCTGGACCGGATGCAATTCCCCTTCCGCCGAAGCCAGGCCTTCCACCGTTGTGATCTCTCGGCCCTGGTTCATGACGGCAAAGCTCAGGCAGGACAGTACCCGCTTTCCGTCGATCAGCACCGTGCAGGCACCACACTGACCGTGATCGCAACCTTTCTTGGTGCCGGTCAGGCCGACATGGTCGCGCAGCGCGTCAAGCAGGCTGGTTCGATTGTCGAGCGCGAGGTTGTAGGTCTGCTTGTTGATACGCATCGAAACCGCCGACAAATCGCGCGGTTCGGCCGGTTTTGCGGACGCGGGCTGGGCAGCTCTCGTCGGGGAATTTACAAGCGGCATCACCGCCGCCGCCGAAACAGAGGCCGTCATGAACATGCGTCTGCTCAGGCCACTGGAAGTCTTGGCATCGGACATGGCTGGCTCCGGGCTGGCTGGGTCTCAAGCGGCCCAAACCACTCGCGGAGGGCAAAGTTCCCTCCTCACGAGCCTGTGATCCTTTTTTCTGTCGGCGGGATCGACGCAATCGGAACCTCCCCGGTCAAGCGATGGTTGTGTGCCAACAGCGGGAAGGAGGCGATCATGAGCGATGGTCGGCATGGCAAGGACCGTGACAATGGACCCGTATTCTCTGCGGATCAGGCGAGACAAGGCGATATCATCCTGCGAACGCGCACGCGTCGGGTCGTCTTCATAGCCGGCTTGGTCGGCGTCGTGATCCTGGCCCTCGTCGTGAGGTTGGCAATCGGCTGAACCAATCCCCCTCGCCTTGCTGCTGCACTCTCCCCGGCCCGAAAGGCGCTAGCTTGCGCGGCGCGGCGGTGTTTGGCCATGCATCGCGATGCGCCATTGGCTACGCGACTTCTGTTGGAACCAGCGCGTCGAGTCGACGTTCAGCCCTTATTCAACAGGAGGAACAGGCCGTGCCACGAGGCGAGAAATCGAAATACACTGACAAGCAGGAGCGCAAAGCCGACCACATTGCCGAAGGCTATGAGAAGCGCGGGGTTTCCGACAAGGAGGCAGAGCGGCGCGCATGGGCTACCGTCAACAAGGACGATGGCGGCGGCAAGAAGGAAGGCGGTTCCGGCCGCGGCAAACACACGGGCCATCCAGCGGCGCACAAAGGCGGCAAAAGCGGCGGCAAGGCATCGGCATCACGGTCTGCCGCAAGCCGATCGGAATCGGCAAAGAAAGCTGCGGCGACCCGCAAGCGCAATGCGGAACACCGCGCACATTGATATGAGGCCGGCACTGAATGCGGCGGGAGCACAGGGATGAAATCGCAGCTCGTCAATGAGATCGGCGGACAACGAACATTCGTCGTGGTGCTCGACCCAGGCGAAGAAGCGTTCGCGGCACTGACCGCCTTCGCGGTCGACCAGGAGATCGGCAGCGCGTCCTTGACCGCCATAGGGGCTTTCGAGAAAGCCACGGTGGGCTGGTTCGATCCGGCCTCGAAGACCTACCGCAAGATCCCTGTCGACGAACAGTGCGAGGTTCTGAGCGCGATCGGCGATGTCGCACTGGGTGACGACGATAAGCCCAGCCTGCACGTCCATGCGGTCCTTGGATCGAGTGACGGCACCACTCGGGGTGGACATCTGCTTGACGGCATCGTTCGGCCAACGCTCGAAATCACCCTGGTGGAAGCACCCGGTCATCTACGTCGCAGCAAGCGTCCGGAGCTCGGTGTCGCACTCATCGATCTTGACGATTGATCTCCAGCCCCTCCACCCGTGCTCACGCTTTCTCGTTCCGCTCAGTTGATGCTGTGTCCGGCGGCGCTTCCCAGCCAAACACGCTGCGCCCGCCAAGCAGATGCGACTGGTCGAATTCTCCCGCGACAATTTCCTTCAGGCTGGGGCCGGTCACGTATCGTTCGACTTGCCGCGACTGATCGTCGAGCCGCCTCAAGGCACCGATTTCTTCATCGCGACCGAGCTTTGCCTTCTGCACGGCCGACTTCAGAACCCCGATCGTCTCGTCATAGACCTTCAGCGGTACCGGAAATGGATGCCTGTCCTTGCCGCCATGCGCCAGCGAGAAGCGGCCGGGATCGGAAAACCGGCAAGGCGCGCCATGCACCACCTCGGCAACGAGGGCCAGCGCGCGCACCGTACGCGCGCCGACGCCGGGGACCAGAAGGAGCTCGGCGAAATCGGTGGGACCGCGGTTCGCGGCGGCTGCGATATTGCCGTGAAGACGATGCATGACGACATCGCTTTCGCGAACATCATGGTGGGCCGGCATGACCAAATGCGGCAGCAGCGGCTGCTCCGGTTCTTGCCGGCGCGTCGGCTCCGCGCAACGCTCCAATGCTGCAAGCTCGCCCAGGATGCGATCGGGTCCGAGGTCTTGCAAAAGGTTCAGTTGCCCTTGGCGCGACGCGTCGGCGCGCCTGTCGGTCAGGTTGACGATCTCACCTTGATGGACGCCCTCGATGGCGGCATGCGGCTGCTCGACAAAACTCTTGAGGCCCTCGGAGAGCCAATGGTAGCGGCGCGCCACCTTGCTGTCACCGTTCATGCCTTGCTGCACCACGACCCAGCGACCGTCATCGGTGACGATGAAACCATGCAGGTAAAGATCGAAACCGTCCTGGACCGCGGCGCTGTCGACTTTGGCGACAAGCCGGCTGACGGTGGCAAGGCCCGCCCCGTCGAAGCCGACGCGTTGGCCGATGGCCTCCAGCTCATGCGGGGTTTTGCGCGAATGCGCGCCGCGACCACCGCAGACATGAATGCCGAGCTCGCCGGAGAGCGGCGTGAGGCCACGCTTCAAAGCGCCCACGACGCTGGTCGTGATCCCCGACGAGTGCCAATCCATGCCCATGACAGCACCAAAGGACTGGAACCAGAATGGATGCGCCAGCCGCCGCAGCAGCTCGTCTCGACCATAGTGATGAATGATCGCCTCGCACATCACAGCGCCAAGACGCGTCATGCGGTCGCCGAGCCATTTCGGCACGCGCCCGCCATGGAGTGGAAGGTCAGCACTTCCCGATCGTTGCGTCACGTCTGCTACCTGTTCTGGTGTCCGTCATTCTCTTAACAGATAGGCAGCCCAACCGCGCAAGGAAGCATGGACACTTCCACCCGGGCCGGGTTAGCGGACGTCAAGTCCAGTTCGAGAGAACCGTTTCCATCTCAACCGTCTCGACCTGCTGCGCGAAACGTTGGTGGTAAACGGTCAGCAGTGCATCATGGGTTGCGTCAGAAGAACTGCACAGCGCGTCCGTGACGAGAACCACGCGATAGCCGAAATCGATGGCCCCGAGCACGGTGGCGAGAACGCAAACATCTGTTTCGCCACCGGTAATGACCAGCGTATCGATGCCGCGCTCCACCAGAAGGGCTCTGAGGCGCCCTTCGAACCAGGGCGAATAGATGTGCTTGTCGATGATCGCCGCTGGCGGGCAGTAGCCGGCTAAAGACGGCAACAGTTCGGTCATTTCGGGCCCGATCGTCTCGATCGTCAGGGAAGCCCAGCGCTCATAATAGCGCTTCCATGTGCCGACGCCCTGCCCCGGCTTTTCGGCTGGCAGGAAGCGTGTAAAGACCGTCTGTGGCGCGCGTCTTTCGACCAGCCTCTCGATCTGCGGGAGAACCCGGGTGATCCAGGGCGTTGCCCATTGAGACGGCTCGGCAAACAGCCGCTGCATATCCACGCAGACATGCATGCATCGATCGCCGAGAGGTCCGTATGCCAGCCCCGGCATCGACATCAGCGCTTCTCCGACCGACGATGCATTTCCCTGTTTCCTCACTTTGTCGGCAAAGACACGCAACGCCGCGCGCAAGCACTGGTTCCTGAAATAGCCACAGGAACCGACGCAAATGGCTGGCGTTTCCGCTGAGATGAATGGAGGTGCTCGCATGAGACCGCGCGAGAGGCGTTGGAGCCGCAAGTCAGCCGGGGCGCCAAAATGGAACTAAGCGGAGGATGTCTCTGCGGCACGATCCGCTTCCGCGTTGGAAGCGAACCGAGAGTGCATTATTGCCATTGTGATATGTGCCGGCGAACGACCGGCAGTGCCTTCGCAGTTGTGGCCTGGGTGCCTTCCCAAAGCGTGACCTGGACCAATGCGACGCCGGCCTATCGCAGATCTTCACCGATTGCCCGGAGGGGCTTCTGCTCCGCCTGCGGATCGCCGCTCAGCCTTGCCTATGACGCATCGCCCGGAGAGATCGCGTTGCATGTCGGAACGTTCGACGATCCGGCTCGCCTGGAGCCGCGCTACAATTATGGATCGAGGCAGCGACTTGGCTGGGTTTGCTGCGGAATAGACCTGCCGCACCACGATACCGAGGAGCGATGGTGAAACCATGTCTGAAGGGCAAGCCAGATGAGCATGTTTTACCGGGCGGCCAAGATTGCCGAAGAGGTCCACGCAGCACAGCGCGACAAGACCGGGCGACCGTATATCGAGCACTGCCGCCGGGTCGTCGACGCGGTCGAAACCACGGACCAGAAGGTCGTCGCCTATCTCCATGACGTCGTGGAAAAGGGCGAAGGCTGGAACCGGACCAGGTTGGACGAGGCCGGTTTTGGCCCGACGATCGCTTCGGCCGTCGACGCCATGTCGCGCAGGGATGGCGAGGACTACTTCGCGTTCGTGCGACGAGCGGCATCGAATCCATTGGCGCTGCCGGTGAAGCGCGCGGATCTGGCGGACAATATCTGGCAAGCCCGACAGGTCGGGGCATCGACTGTCAAATATGAGGAGGCACTACGCATCCTTGATGACGAGTTTCCGCGCCGTCAGCACCAGCCTTGAATCAACTCGCCCCGCTGCGAACGGGCAATCTACTCCGGGACGTGGGGCGTGTGCCGTCTGTCCTCCGCGGGCTCAGCATCGATGCGCGCCTTTTCCGGATCGAATGCACCATGACGTGCAATGGGCCGCGCCGCGGTTTCAGGCGTCTCGTATGCCCACATGAAATCGTCAGCCGAGCTGCCCACCGCATGGACGCGCCAGTAGCTCGCGGTGCCTTTCGAAGGGGAGCGGCTGGTGGTGTTCGTCTTTTCGAAAAGGTCGAAATAGATGTCTTCGAAAGGGATGTAGAACACGGGCTCATGTCCTTCTTCCTGAAGCACTTTCGCCCGTTCCGTAGCAGCGACTATGGCGTCGGAAAATCGTACCGTCACCGTGCCGACAAACGGTACTATGGCCAGCTGGCCAGCATGGTGTGCTGAGATTGCGTCTGAAGCTTGCATTCAAATTCTCCCTGGCTGCCGATTGATTGCGAGGCCGCATTTCGGTTCGTCATGCATGGAGACGAAATGCGCGGCGATGCGTCAGGTTCCGGCCTCTACTATGAGGTCGGATGACGACCCCACTTCAGCGTTTGCCATGGCTGTCGAGAAACGCAGCCAACAATCGCGAAACCTGATCAGAAGCCTCACGCGTCGGGAAGTGTCCGATGCCATCCAGCACCACCCGCCTGTAGAACGCGGTGAAATGCTCTTCGAGCCCCTCTGAGGACTGGGCAAACACAACGCGGTCGGCGCCACCATGAAGCGTCAGGATCGGCACCGTGATGATCTTGACCGCTGCTTGCCGGCGGGCGAGTTCGGCATAGCGGGGATCGGGCTCGGCCTCTTCCCATCGGACCCGATAGGAATGCAACGTCACATCCGCCCAGTCAGGATTTTCGAACGAACTCGCGACACCATCGAAAATAGCGTCGTCGAACCAGCCTGATGGACCCCAGCTGTCCCACTGGTATCTGGCGAATTCCTTGCCGTTGTTTCGTACGAACTCGGCGCCCCGTGCCGTCGCCATGAACCATTGATACCAAAATGCTTTCGCTTGTCCGGGCGCCGGCGTTGCTGGTTTGCCTGGTTGCCAGCCGAGCGACAGCGCAGCACAGCACTTGATGCGGTCCGGGAAAACCGACGCGAGCAGATAGGATATCCGGGCGCCCCAATCGTGTCCGACGACTGCAAAGCGGCTGAGGCCAAGCGCATCGGCAAAATCCAGCACATCCTGCGCCATCGCGGCAATCTCGCCCGAGCGCATGATTTCTTTTGACAGGAACGATGTCGGCCCGAAGCCCCGCAACCAAGGCGAAAACGTCCGGAAGCCAGCTTCATGAAGGACCGGCGAAATCCGAGCGTATGTCGTCGCGTCGTCGGGCCAGCCATGCAGCAGGATAACCGGGGCGCCGTCCTGCGGTCCACCATCGAGATAGGCGACGCGCAGCAGAGGTGTGTCGCAATGTGAGACGGAGTTCATTGGCTCTGAGGCGCAATAGCTGGCTTATCATCACCAGTCGCGGACTCTGGCCTGGCGGCCTGGTCAACCTGTGGGTTCTTGTTGATGGGGCCGGTGTTGGCTTTCATCGGCTCGATATTGTTGTCGCAGGCGCCGAGCGTAAGGCCAGCGGCCAGGATCAGGAGTGAAAAGAACCTCTTCATCGAAACCTCCTCTGGTTGCTGTCCGGCAAACGAGGTTCCACCAATTTGGTTGCCTGATCGTCCTCTCAAGACGCCACGGCATCTGACGATCAACGCTTCAAGCTATTGGAATCGGCTGCAACTGTCGGATCAGGCAAAACCGGGCCACGTTCAGTCTCCGAACCCTCAGCCTCGATCTCCTGCACGGCCTGGTCCCAGTGCTCCTGCTCGCGGCCAGCCGGCCGGCCCTCTTGTTCCCAGATTTCATGGGCTCGCCGTTTGATCTTTTCTTCCCTGCTGTCCATGGCCAGATCCTCCAATTCGTCAGTCTCAATTCCGGGCCATATTTTTTGTTCCTCCTCTGTCGGGAACAGCCGCTGCCGGAGCCGCGATTTCGGGGAAGGCGCTTGTGGATTGCGTGGGACGAAACCGCTTGGTAATTTTCGTACTGATATTTTTTCGTGACACACCGATGCCCGCAGCTTTATGAATCTGGCTATCGGCCAGCGCCGAGCACGTCCCTCTCCGATCCCACTGCCCGGCGCTCAATGCCTGATCGCCCGCCGCACCGATATGGCGGGCTGTTGCTTCGATTGGAGGTGACGCCCATGCGGGAATTGCCGAAAGACATCGACGCTGATGTGGTCATCGAAATCAGCAAGCTGCTGGACGACAGCCCGCTTTTCGTCCCGGTACGGGTTCATGAACTTGCGGCCAGGGTGAGGCAGAGGGTGAAGACCGGTCTGCCGGATCTTTCGATCGAAGAACTGATCGTGGAGATGGCCTCCGTACGTCAGCTGGCCATGGCCTTCGATCTGCCTGGATCGGAGAATGTCGTGCAAATCCCGGTGCGGTATAGCCGCTAGCACTGCGGCATCACACGCTCCATCCGGAGGTCAGGACAAGCGATGCCTCAAACATCTGCGCACCGACCTCATCGCGTACTTTGACGGTTACCTTGACGAAATCGCAGTCGGGCATTTCGTCTTGGGCAACATCCTGCAAAATACGAATTGCTTCCGCTCTGGCTTGTTCCCGGGATTCGAACAGCTGCCCGTTATCATCGGGTATCGCGCCGTCACCGTTTTGAAGATCGAAATAATACCGCTTCATTTTCGGGCCACGCTGGAAACATCTGGCGGGTCAATGATTTCGGTTCATTGGTGGTTCCTGCACGCTCGGCGGCCGTGCTGGTGAAGACGTGGTCGTTCAACGCACCGCAGCGCGAAGCGCCGATAGGAAAAGCACAAGCAACGCCAAGGCGTTGAGGCCGGCGGCGATGGCATGCGAATACTCCCATTGCCGCCGCAGCAGCTCCCAGTTTTCAGGCAGGACAGTCCAGTTCCGGGTCGCCTGATTGATTGGATAGGTCAGCGTCCAGAAGGCAAATTGCGTGGCGCCGATGCTGAGAAAGGCGACAACAACCAAGCCGAAAGATGCACTCGCTCGGTAGAGCAGGATCGCCAGGGCGGCCGTAGAGAGCAATGCTCCCAGCACTACGATGCCGAACAGGCTCCATCCATCATAGGCGCGTTGCGCAGCCAGATAGTTCGGCCCGTCGAGCTTCATCTTGTTGAACATCGTGAAGAAATGCGCGGCGGCCGGAACGAAAGCCAATACAACGAAAATGAAGCTGACCACTCTCAGACTATAAATTGCCATATCCGGTCTCCTCTCAGGAGAGAGCTAGGGCAATCGGCAGAGTTGAAAAGGTCGTTTTAGCGGCGGCTTTCGCCCGCGATCGTATGATCTCAAGCGAGGTCGTTTTTTAGCCCTCACTCAACTATCTCGGAACATTTTTTTTGGGTGCTGGTTCTACGCACTGAAGGGACGAATCTTACCCAGGGAGATTTCCCCATGAAACATGTTCTCATTACCAGCATGCTGGCGATCGGGCTCGGCTGTGGAACGGCGATGGCTCAGACACAACAGCCCGAAAGCCAGTCTGGCGCAGACGCCAATTGCGCTTCCGGGCAAGCTGGCTGCCAGAATGGTTCCAAGATGGGCGAGCAGGCTCAGGACAAGACCAAGCTGAAGACTGACGAGCAGGCACAGGGCAAGGCCGGCACCACCACCGACCAGCAGGCTCAGGACAAGACCAAGCTGAAGACCGACGAGCAGGCTCAGGGCAAGGCCGGCACAACCGATCAGCAGGCCCAGGACAAGACCAAGCTGAAGACTGACGAGCAGGCTCAGGGCAAGGCCGGCACCACCACCGACCAGCAGGCTCAGGACAAGGCCAAGATGCAAACCGACGAGCAGGCTCAAGGCAAGGCCGGCACCACCACCGACCAGCAGGCTCAGGACAAGACCAAGACGCAAACCGACGAGCAGGTCCAGGGCAAGGCCTCGACGCAGGATACGACGTCGACCGGTTCCATCAACAACGTGACGGTGGAGCAGAAAACCGAAGTCACCCAGATCATCCGGGAGACGAAAGTGGAGCCTGTGTCCAACGTCGATTTTGACATCACCGTCGGCGTCGAAGTTCCGCGGCAAAAGGTCAGGCTGCATCGTTTGCCGGCTCGTATCGTCAAGATCGTTCCCGCTTACGAAAGCTACGAGTATTTCGTGCTTGCGGACGGCCGGATCGTGATCGTTGATCCGGATACGTTCAAGATCGTCCTGATTTTGACCTGATATGTCCGAGCAGTGGTCCGCCCTCCAGAGGGCGGACCGCCATTGCTGGGCTGCTATGGATTCAAAGCAACCCGCAAAAGGGACTGCAAGCGGCAGGTGATACACCCTGCCACCGCATCGCGAGGGCTAGAGACGCCCGAGCACGACCAGGATAATGACTATAAGCAGCAGAAGACCGAGGCCGCCGCCGCCGTAATAGCCGGTGCCGTAGAATGGCCCGCCGCCAAGCCCACTAAAACCGCCAAGCAATGCAATGATCAGAATGATGATAAGAATTGTGCCGAGACCCGTGACTTGCTCTCCTGTTTGCGGCTTCGCGCCTTAGAGGGAGCGGCGGTCGCCGGCTGATGTGATTATGAACTCGCTACAAGCCTTCCTGTTCCCGACTGAGACCGCATCGACGCTGCCAGGTTCAAGGATGTCAGGCGAACAAAGGTCACCCCGAGACGCCCAAGTAGCCCCGGTCTTTCAGCAATCCAGCGAGATGGGCGGCGTTTGATGCTGCCATTTCGATCGCACCCGAGACCTTTTCCGGAGTCGCCGGCAGATCGACATAGTTAACCTCCTGCATGGCCTCGCCGACCCAGTAGACCCCGCCATTGGCCGGGATGGTGAAGCCAACATCGTTCAGTGCCTGAAAGCATTCCGCCTGGCAGTGATGCGCACCGTCCTCATTGCCGACGATGGCCACCAAGGCCACCTTTCCTGCTGCCGGCATGCGCCCTTTGTCATCGGTCTCCTCGAGAAACGCATCCATCCGCTCCAGGACGCGCTTGGCCACACTCGAGGGCTGGCCAAGCCAGATCGGGAGGCCGAGTACGAAAATGTCGGCCGCCAGTATTTTTTCTCTGAGTTTCGGCCAATCGTCGCCCTCGCCCATGTCGGAGAGCACGCCGGGCTTGATATCGTGACTGAGCGCACGCACGATCTCGCCCTTCACCTCGTATTGCATCAGCGCCGCCAGGACATCGGCGAGCAACCGATCGGTGGAGGATTTTTCCCTGTCGTTCGAAGCTTTGAGCGAGCAATTGAGTGCGAAGGCCGTAAGCGGCATCTGGATCTCCCTGCATTGTCCTAATTGCAAATCGCCGCGACGACGTCGCGACAGCCCATTCGCCCGTTGCGGGAGCGCCCGGCATTTAACGCCAGGGTTGAATGCTTGTTCCGCCAAGCGGACCAACAGGCCGGGGGCGAGACGGCCCCCTCCTCCCACTTGGTGACGGTCCAGCCGGCTCACAGGGGCACTGACCACTACTGGAGGACAGACAGCGATGAGCGATTCCGACGCAGGCTGTCTGGCGCAAAGAACCTGCAAGGTCACATGATCGCCAACTGCGGCGAATTCCTGCCGATCGAGGCACCGGCAGAATTCGTCAAGGCGCTGGCGGAATTTGCACCGAGATAGGTGAAGCGATCCGCGTTTATGCAGGTGCCTACTGGCTCGCGGAAGTTACGCGCCAGACCGTGTTTCCGACATCGTCGGCGATCAGCAACGCGCCCGATTTGTCGACGGCAACACCGACCGGCCGCCCGTGCGCCTTGTTGTCCTTGTCGAGGAAACCGGTGACGACATCCTGCGGCTTGCCGTCTGGATGACCGTCCTTGAACGGCACGAAAACGACCTTGTAGCCGTTGAAGCTCTTGCGGTTCCAGCTGCCATGCTCGCCAACAAAGGCGCCGTTGCGATACAGGTCCGGCAGGTTGGTTCCAGTGTAGAACGCCAAGCCCAGAGGTGCGACGTGGGAACTCAAGGCATAATCGGGAGGGATCGCCTTGGCGACCAGGTCCGGCCGCTGCGGCATCACGCGCGGGTCGACATGCTGACCATAGTAGCTGTACGGCCAACCATAGAACGCGCCGTCCTTGACCGAGGTCATGTAGTCGGGAACCAGGTTAGGACCGAGCTCGTCGCGCTCGTTGATAACAGCCCACAGCGCGCCGCTCTGCGGCTCCCAGCTCAGTCCGTTGGGGTTGCGCAGGCCGCTCGCGAAAACACGATAACGGCCAGTGGCCCTGTCGACTTCCCAGATGGCGGCCCGGTCCTTTTCCGCCTGGATGCCGTTCTCGGTGATGTTGCTGTTGGATCCGATGCCGACATAAAGCAGAGACCCGTCGCGGCTGGCCACGAGAGACTTTGTCCAGTGGTGATCGATAGGCCCGCCGGGCAACGGCGTCAGCACGGTGCCCGGGGCGGTGATCTTGGTGTCGCCCGACGTGTAGGGGTACCGCACGATGGCGTCGGTGTTGGCGACGTAGAGATCGTTGCCGACCAGCGCCACACCAAAGGGCGAATTGAGATGATCGAGAAAAACCTCCTGGACATCGGGCACACCATCGCCGTTGGTATCGCGCAGCAGAGTGATACGGTTGCTTCCTTCGGTGCCGCCGCCCGACGTCGCCATGGACTCGATCCAGCCCATGACCAGGTCTTTCGGCCGCTTGATCGCTGCACCGGGCGGCGCCACGGATTCGACCACCAGAACGTCACCATTCGGCAATGTGTAAAGCGAGCGCGGATGCTTCAAGCCCTTGGCGAAGGCCTGGATTTGCAAACCCTTGGCGACCGTCGGCCTTTCCTCCTGTTTCCAACCGATGACCGACGCGACATGCATCGGCGGCACCAGATACTGGATCGGTTCAGGCAGCGTCGGGTTCGCTCCGACCTGATCGGTGGGATCCGGTTCGTTGTCGCTGCATGCGGGCAGCACCAAAATCGATCCGCACAGCAGACCGAGGCTGGCGATACGCGGGATATGTCTGGCGGAGACATTCATTCGACCACCTCCACCTGAGTGCGGCCGGAACTCCATCCCAGCAGGCCCACCAAGAGAATAACGATCACGGCGGCGGCGGACAGGATGAGCCCCGTCGGCACGACCGAGGTCCAGGCATCCCGGCTGTGCACCAGTGCGTTGAAGAGCGACATGACGAGCACGATGAGGCTGCCGAGGAGATATGGCCATACGCGCCCGGCTTCACCGGAAAGCCGGTCGGTAAACAAATCGACCAGTGCTGCAAGAACCGCGAGCACGCCTACAAGCAGGCCGGCAAGCAGCAGCCAGGCGGAGAAATCGGCCCACATCATTTCAGCGCTTTGCCAATAGGCAGCGTCGGTCAGCAATGTGCCGACGAAACACGCATTTGCGACTGCCATCGGCGTTTTATGCAACGGACGCCTGGCGGCCACCAATACGGATCGGGCACGGGCCATGGACATTCTCCACCTTTGAAGCTGTACCTGTCCTCCAAACCAACTTGTGGTTAGGAGGTTCCCGGAACCGTTTGCGTTCAAGAACTCGTGATGGCGCTGGCGATGTCTCAGAACGGCTCGGCGTCCGATCCTCCTGCGGAGTTAGCGCAATGTCCGCAAGGTGATCGAGTATCGATGCAGGTCAACTGGCGGAATGCTGTGCTCCCATTCAGTGCGCGATCGTCCAGTCATGAGATACGCCGACCTTGGTTCGACGACGATGGTCCGGCGATCCCACTTGGCGCCATTCTTCCGCCGGAGCCGGAAGCTGCAAGGCGCCAGCAACGAAACACCCGCAACGTCTTCGAAATGAGGCTTGTCTCGATGCCAGCCGATGCCGGCGCCGGGCCGGTATTCATTGATCAACACTTGCGCGAAGGCCTCGGCGGGCTTGCCTGCCAACGCCGCGATCTGGTCGCGCAGGGCCAACAGGAAGTCAGGGATCGGCGGGGCCTCGACTACCTGGCGCCTATCGTAGTCGTAGCGCAGGCCAAAACCCACGACGCGCCGGTTTGCCAGATGGCCATGGAAATCGAACGCCTCGAAAGGCAGGCCTTCGAGATGCCGGGCGAGTTCGGTTTCTTCTTGCGCGGTGATAAGATCAGGCTGGTAGAGGAAGCCTTCCGGCAGGTCGTCGGCAGCACCAAAGAGATCGTGCTGGAGCCCGGATGAGCCGGAGCCGAGTGTTTTCGATTTGGGTGCCGCCATCCCAGCTAGATGGTGAAGGCCAGCCCGCCTGGCAATATCGGAACCGAGCCAGCATCTGCACCCCACCCTGTGGACATCACCGCATCAAAGCCTGCCAATCCGGAGATTATCGGGGTGACGGTATTCTACTCAGGATTTCGCGGGCATGCCTTGAATGCGACCGAGGGAGGTTGCATGCATGTACGTACGGTTCTTACCAAACCGCGAGCCTTCGTTGCCAGTTGCTTGTCAGCAACTAGATTGGCAACGCGGCATCCCCAAAAAATGCCGCGGTGGCCGACGCGGGTTTAGGCAACGGTGTCTCACCGGCACCATCGCGTCGGCCACTTGAAATGGTCCTTGGCGGCTCAGTGGCGGAGAAGCCTCTGTTGGCCCAGCGCTCAAGCGCGAGGCCGTTCCTGCCTCGCGGGATGATGCGAGCCCAAATCTCCGATTAGCCGGCGATACTGGGTTTCAGGTGGACCATAAGAATCTCGCGCCAACTTTATGAGACCATCTCGATCGCGGATCGTGATCTCTCCGCGGCGCGCTCGGATATAGCCGTAACTCTCGATCATCTGCAGACCGACGGTAACCCCCGGACGCCTGACACCAAGCATGATGGACAGAAACTCATGGGTTATCATAAGTCTGTCGCCGACAGTGCGGTCGCTGCACATCAAAAGCCATCTCGCCAGCCGGACTTCCAGGCTCTGCCGTGCGTTGATCGAAGCCGTATAGCTTGTCTGAACATGAAAATATTGGACATAGCGCAACAGGAACGACCGCAACGTAGGACTGTTCTCCAGGGCTTCGACGAATGGGGCAGCCTCTATCCGGAGCGCCTCGCATGTCGACTGGACGTAACAATCAAAGTTCGCCTGGTCGTCCCCCATGATCAGGGCCGAACCCGTCATTCCTTCGAACCCGATGATTCCGACTTCCGCTTCGGTCGCTGGCGCAGTCCGCGCCACCACCGAGGCCAGTCCGCTTTCCAGAAAATAGACGGCTTCGATCTTCTGCCCCGCATTCTCCAGTGGCGCGCGCACCTCCAGGAAAACGCTCGCCAGATGCGGCCTTAGCCGCGCGAGATCGTCCGCGCTCATGCGGCGAAGCAATTCGCTCTTGGCTTGCAGTATCTGGTAATCCACGAGACTCTTTTCCCTTGGGCAAGAGCACTGGGATCTCTTAGCCGGCCGCGTCCGTCTAACGAGCGGACGGTAACGAACCATAGACCTCGTCTCGCGCAGCACTAGACGAGCCGGCGCGTTGGTATGAAACCGACAGTTACTGCTGAAAACTCGAAGGCCTTGTTGGCTGACCATCTTTCGCCAGCAAACGAGCCTCCCGCAGGATAGAGGCGCGATCGAACTCTTGGAGAAATATGATTTCGCGTATCTGCTGTTCAGTGGCGCCTGTATCCCGCGCCAGCGCGGTTATCGCGTCTACTGGCAGACCGGGGTGCTCGGGCGCCTTTGCCATGCAACGCCATGCCTCGCGATGGGCAAGAGCGGTGGTCACTCCCAAGCGTCAGCGCCCAATTGTGCTGCTGACGATTTCCTTTTGTACGCTTCCGTACAGAGCTTTGCGAGTCAATTCGGGCCCGAGGCTGATTTGAGGGTTCTTGCGTCCTTGCGTCGTCCGTCCGTCGCCCCGAAATTCTTCGGAACGTTTGCTCGGCTGAGAGGTTCAAATACTCCACCCAACAGGAGTCTCGAACGATGGATCACACCAACCGCGTACGCCTCACAAGCACCGAACTGACACCAGACATTCTCGAAGACGCCACGATTTACGACGCGGACGACAACAAGGTCGGCAGCGTTTCGCACGTCCACGGCTCTGGAGCCGCCAGTCAGGTCGTCATCGATGTCGGCGGCTTTCTCGGCATAGGTGCCAAGCCGGTGGCCGTTCCCGCGAGCCAGTTGGAATTCATGCGCGATGAAGACGGCGACGTTCACGCGGTGACGAACTGGACCAAGGATCAGCTCAAGAGCATGCCCGAGCATCACGATGCATGATTTCGAGGACTTCACCTTGAACGGGAGCGGCCGCTTGGCCGCTCTCTGAACGTCCCTTGGGCGCGACAGGATGGACAGACGATGCGGCGCGAGACCGGAGCCTGCTTCTGCGGAGGGATCGCCGCAGCCATGGACGGAGAGCCTTTCTGGATATGCTACGATCACGACGACGATTGCCGCCGGGCCATCGGAAGTCCGATGACAATCTGGGTCGGTTACCGGCCTGAGCAATTTCAGCTTCTTAGAGGGACACCGAAGGCCTTTTCGAAAACGCCAGGCGTCACCCGCACGTTCTGCCCGGACTGTGGAAGCTCGATAGGCTATAGCGACGAAGGTCTGCCGGACGAGTTCTACGTGACGGTCGGTTTTCTTGACAAACCTGAAGGTTTTCAGCCGCAAGCCCATGCCTATTGGGATCTGAGGCTACCGTACATCGAGTTTGATGACAGCCTGCCACGCATCGACCGATATTCGAGGAAGCGCGACCCGAAGTTGGGCAACCCGCGCGACCGGTAGTCGCGGTGCAAGGCGCGAGGGCATCGGCGGAACCTGACGATCGCTAACGGGTTATTCGGGCAGACCCGTCGGGTGCCACCATGCCATCGACCGTGATCCGAAACGCACAATACGACCCCGCCACCAGGATCCTCTCGGTCTGGTTTGTTCCGAGCGGCAAACGTTACGACTATGAGGATGTTGCTCCGGTAACTTATGCCGCTTTCACCAAAGCTTTCTCAAAAGGCCGCTTCTTCAATGAATTCATCCGAGATCGCCATCGGTATCGCCGCGTGGCGTGACAAGTTCGGACATGAGCAGACGATGCACGGAACCTGACCCGCATCGTCTCGTTGACGTCTCGTCGAAGCAAACCAGGCAATGACAATTCATCTGGATATGCTCGGGACCGGCAAAGATCGATCGGAACAGGCTTCAAGGGAGTTCAAGAGCCATGACGGCCAAGAAGCAGAAGACCGAAAGCAAGGACAAGAAGGCGCTGCGCTTGGCAGAGACCACCGACGTCTCACCCAAGCAGGCCAAGGAGCTTATGCAAAAGCATGGCAAGGACAGCCCCAAGGTCGAGAAAGAAGCCAGAAACTTCAAGGCGGAAGGATAGGACGCATTGAGGCCCGGCTTGCATGACCCCTGCAGGGGATCGGCCGCCAGGCAATTCGGGATTAAGGGGGCTCGCCGGCCTTTTCGGCCGCGAGCGCAAAGGGGAAGCGCAGCACCAGGTTGCGGTTCTCGTCAAAAATCTCGAAGGCCAATCCGGTACGCAGCGGCTTGCCATGCAGCAGTTCTTCGGCGAGGATTTCCTTCGCCGACGCCATCGCGTTTTCCTCGGCGCTCGCTAGATCAGAAAATTCCTGGCCCTCGGGATCCTCCTGCAAGCTTCCGCTCTCGTCTCGAAGGTCGAAAAAGTACCTGGACATGCCGACTGAACTCCTCATTGCGACGATGGAATCGGAAGCGCCAGCCTCAGATTTCAGTGCCTGATGTACCCGGATTGTCGAAGAGCACAGCCAGGCCATGCTCGATGGCGCAGGCCGCAATCAGATCATCGAAGGCCTTTCCCGAAAGCGGGCAACTTGGCATCACCTCCCGAATTGCGGTTCCGGCCTTGGCGGTAGAGATCACATCGTGGCGTTTCTTGCGTGTCTCGACATATTGCTGGACCAGGATTTTCAGGCGCCTCACCGCAACATCGTCCGTAAACATGGATTCCTCAGCCAATGCCTGAAGTAAGGCTGTCGGCCTGATCATCGTGCCGACGGTCTCGGGTTTAGCCGAGATTGCTCGCACAATATTTCCATGGGCCGTTGGTTCCCCCGACCGCTTGCTTGGTAATTTTCGTACAGGGAATGCCCTTGCCCGCGCTTTTACCGAGCCCAACCGACGTCGGGTTTCCGATGCCAATGGCGAGCCTTCAGGCTTGCATCACCTTGCGGCTGTGACGTGCAACGACACTTTCCTCATCGGTCGCAATCACGCGCACCTCCACCTTGCTCTCGGGACGACTGATGATTTCGGCGTGGATGTCGTTGGCGCGTTCTTCAAGCACCACGCCAAGCCAGGTCAATTTTTCGCATATGGCCTTGCGGATGGACGCGGACCGTTCGCCGATGCCGGCGGTGAACACGAGGCATTCAAGACCACCCATCGTGTTTGCAAGCGCTGCTGCTTCCCTCGCCGCGCGGAAGGCAAAAAGCGCCATCGCCTCTTGGGCGCGAGGATCGTTGCTCCCTTCCAGCGTCCTCATGTCGCCCGAAATACCGGATACGCCGAGCAGTCCCGACTTCTCGTAAAGCATCGTCTGCAGCTCCTCAGCCGCGATGCCTCTTTCCAGTAGGAAGTGCAACAGCACGCCGGGATCGATGGCGCCGCACCGCGTGCCCATGACGAGGCCATCCAGGGCCGAAAACCCCATCGTCGTATCGATGCTCTTGCCCTCGCGCAAAGCGCAAAGGCTGGCACCATTGCCGAGATGGGCGACGATGGTGCGTTTCGCCGCAAGAGTTGGCGATATCCCGCTGAGCCGCCCGGCGATGTATTCATAGGAGAGACCGTGAAACCCGTAGCGGCGCAAGCCTTGCCCTTCATATTGGCGCGGAAGGGCGAAGCGCCGCACGAGCGGATCGATCGTCTGGTGGAAAGCGGTGTCGAAACAACCAACCTGTGGCAGGTCCGGTTGCAAGGCGGCTATCGCGCGGACCGGCGCGAGACTGCGAGGCTGATGCAGCGGAGCGAGCGGCGTCAGTCTGTCGATGGCGTCGATGATGTCTGGGGCCAGACGGACAGGTTCGATGAACTCGCTTCCGCCATGCACGATACGATGGCCGGCGCAGAGCAGGTTTCTTTCGCCGATTTCGCCCTGCACCCAATTCAGCATCTCGCCTATGGCCGCGTCCCGCGGCTTGTCGGTGGCGAGCTGCCGATCGCACTGCACCGTTCCGTCGGCCGCTTTTGCGCGGAGTGTGGGTGTGTCGCCCAAGTCCAACGTGCCGCGCGAAACGAGCTGCATATCCTGTGACGAGACAAGATCGTAAAGCGCGAACTTGATGCTGGACGAACCGGCATTCAGCGCCAGGATCGACCGACGCGTCATTGGCGCGCCTTTGCCGCGCCTTTGTCGGGCCAGCTCCATTTCTGGATTTCGGGCATATCCTCGCCGTGCTCGCGGACATAAGCCCTGTGCTTCACCAACCGGCCGTGGAGTTCGCCGGCAAGCCCTTCAGCCCTTTCGGCCAGTCCCGGCACACGTTCGATGGCGGCAAGCGCGAGGTGGTAGCGATCGAGTTCGTTGAGCACCACCATGTCGAACGGCGTCGTCGTGGTGCCCTCCTCGCGGAAGCCATGCACATGCATGTTGTCATGGTTGGCGCGACGGTAGGTCAGGCGATGAATAAGATAGGGATAGCCGTGATAGGCGAAGATTACAGGCCGTGTCTTCGTGAACAACGCATCGAAGTCTCCATCGGCGAGCCCGTGCGGATGCTCGGTGTTCGACTGCAGCGTCATCAGGTCGACAACATTGACGACACGGATTCTCAGGTCGGGGATCGCAGAGCGCAGAATGTCGGTCGCGGCCAGCGTTTCCAGGGTGGGCACGTCGCCGGCGCAGGCCATGACCACGTCGGGCTCCTCGCCCTGAGCAACCGTACCGGCCCATTCCCAGATGCCCGCCCCCGCCTTGCAATGCGCTTCGGCTTCTTCAATGGACAGCCATTGCGGTGCCGGCTGCTTGCCGGCGGTAATGACATTGATGCGGTTATAGGTTCTCAGGCAATGATCTGTGATCCACAGCAGGGTGTTGGCATCCGGCGGAAAATAGAGCCTTACCGTATCGGCCTTCTTGTTGGCGACCAGATCGGCAAAGCCCGGATCCTGATGGCTGAAACCATTGTGATCCTGCCGCCAGACATGCGAGGTCAAAAGGTAATTGAGCGAGGCGATCGGCTTGCGCCAGGCAAGCTCGCCGGAGGTCTTCAGCCATTTGGCATGCTGGTTGACCATCGAATCGACAATGTGGATGAAGGCCTCATAGCAGGAGAACAGGCCGTGGCGGCCGGTGAGCAGATAGCCTTCAAGCCAGCCCTGGCAGAGGTGCTCGCTGAGCACCTCCATGACACGTCCGTCACGGGAAAGATGGACGTCGTAGGGTTCAATGCGCTGCATCCAGAGCCGATCGGTAACTTCGAACACCTCGTCGAGGCGGTTGGATGACGTCTCGTCCGGCCCCATCAGGCGAAAATTCCGCGCCTCGGCATTGAGGCGGAACACCTCGCGAAGATAGCTTCCGCAAATCCGCGTCGCTTCAGCGACGACGCCTCCCGGACGAGGCACTTCCAGCGCCAGGCTTTTCCAGTCGGGAAGCACAAGATCGCGCTTCAACAGTCCGCCATTCGCGTACGGGCTTGCGCCCATGCGCTTTGTCCCTGTTGGGGCAAGTGCCGCGAGCCCCGGCAACAGATGCCCGCTTTCATCGAACAGCTCTCCCGGTTCGTAGCTTCGCATCCAGTTCTCGAGGATCTTGCGGTGGCCCTCATTTCCGCGTGCGTTCGACACCGGCACTTGATGCGAACGCCAGAAACCCTCGACCTTCTCGCCATCGACCTCCTTGGGACCTGTCCATCCCTTGGGGCTGCGCAGCACGATCATCGGCCATTGCGGGCGTTGACCATGCCATCCCGGAGCCCGTGCCTGCTCCTGAATGGACCGGATGCGATCGAGCACCGTGTCGAGCGTCGCGGCCATCGACTGGTGCATGGCAAGCGGCTCGTGGCCTTCGACGAAGAACGGTTCGTAGCCATAGCCGGCGAAGAGACTTCGCAACTCCTGATCGTCCATACGGCCGAGGATCGTTGGATTGGCGATCTTGTAGCCGTTGAGATGCAGGATCGGCAGGACGGCGCCGTCCGACATCGGGTTCAGGAACTTGTTGGAATGCCATGCCGCCGCGAGCGGACCGGTCTCGGCTTCGCCGTCACCAACGATACAGGCAACCACCAGATCCGGGTTGTCGAAGGCCGCGCCAAAGGCGTGAACCAACGCATATCCCAATTCACCACCCTCATGGATGGAGCCTGGCGTCTCGGGCGCGGCATGGCTTGGCACGCCGCCGGGGAAGGAAAACTGCCGGAACAGTTTCCTGAGGCCGTCTTCGCCCTGCCCGATATCGGGATAGATCTCGCTATAGGTGCCCTCGAGCCAGGCGTTGGCGACCATTGCGGGACCGCCATGGCCCGGCCCGCAGATAAACAGAGCATCGAGGTCGCGTTCGCGTATGACGCGGTTCAGATGCACGTAGAGAAAGTTCAGCCCCGGCGTCGTGCCCCAATGGCCAAGCAGCCGCGGCTTGACGTGTTCGGCCTTCAACGGTTCGCGCAACAGCGGATTGTCGAGCAGGTAGATCTGGCCGACCGAGATGTAATTCGCGGCGCGCCAGTAGCGGTCCATGAGGTCGATCCGTTCGTGGCCGATGGCCTGCGGCGTCGCGGCAGCCTTGTCGTTCATCGACATCTCCAGCTTCGGTTCGCTGGTGATAACTGGGGCATCTTTGCGCTTGAGCAACCCCCGACTGCCGCGTTCGGGTCGGCGTCACGACCCACGCGGCCGAGAGACCGGACGCCATCTCGGCCGGGCTTGCGGCCCTATCCGCAAATAGGCGGGAACCTTGAAGTCCTCCGGCGGTTAGAAACTGAAATCGCGAAGACCAGGCTCAAGGCAGGTACCGCGAAGGATAGCCTCGAAGCGTTGCACCAAAGGGAGCTAAAAGATGCTCGATCTTCCTCGTGCCCGTGATCGAATGGTCAATATCCATGTCGGCCGGCGTGGCATTCATGACCGTGAGATTCTGCAGGCAATGCGCGAAGTTCCACGCGAGGCCTTCGTCGAACCCGGCTTCGAGGAATTTGCTTACGAAGACACGCCGCTGCCGATCGCCGATGGCCAGACCATATCGCAACCCTACATTGTCGCGTTCATGATCGAGATGGCGGATGTCAAACCGGGTGACCATGTGCTCGAAATTGGCACCGGCTCGGGATACGCGGCCGCGGTGATGAGCCGGATCGTCGAACAGGTCTACACGATAGAGCGTCATCCCGGTTTGGCCGAAGCCGCGAAGCGGCGGTTTGAAAAACTCGGCTACCAAAACATCGAGGTTCGGACAGGCGATGGCACCAAGGGCTGGCCGCAGGCGGCGCCGTTCGACGCCATCGTGGTGACAGCCAGTGGTCCCGGCGCACCGCTCGCCCTTCAGGAGCAACTCGATGTCGGCGGCAGGCTCGTCATTCCGGTCGGCGACGACCCGGATTTGCAACGTCTGCTCAAAGTCACCCGGACAGGCGCCGCAACCTATAGCGAGGAGGATTTCGGCGGCGTGCGCTTCGTCCCTCTGATCGGCGAGCAGGGTTGGTCGGAAAACGGCACGGCCACCGACGTTGGTCGTCCGCTTCGACATCCCCATCCGATCAGCCTGCCTGATATGATCGCGGCCGCGGCCGAACCCCTGCCCGATTTCGACGATCCGGCCTTCGGCGCATTGTTCGATCGGTTTGCCGACCGGCGCATTGTTCTGCTTGGCGAGGCAAGCCATGGCACGTCCGAATTCTACAGGGCGCGCGCGGCGATCACCCGCAGGCTCATCGAACGCCACGGCTTCACCATCGTCGCGGTCGAGGCGGACTGGCCCGACGCAGCGGCGATCGACCGCTATGTTCGCCATCGTCGGCCGCGAACCGGCACTGGCGCGCCATTCCAGCGATTTCCGACCTGGATGTGGCGCAACACCGATGTCGCGGCCTTCACCGACTGGATGCGCCGTCACAACGAGAAGCTAGAGCCTTCGGCGCAAGCAGGGTTCTACGGCCTCGACATCTACAATATGAGCGGTTCCATCGGCGCGGTCCTCGATTATCTCGACCGGGTCGATCCCCCGGCAGCCAAGATCGCGCGCGAACGCTATGGCTGCCTGACGCCCTGGCAACACGATCCGTCCACCTACGGCCGCGCGGTGCTCACCGCCGGCTATCAAAAATGCGAGAAAGCGGTGCTGGAACAATGCCGGGACTTGCTCGCCAAACAGCTCGAATATGCAAAAAGGGACGGCACCGACTTTCTCGACGCCAGTCAGAATGCCCGGCTGATCGCGTCCGCCGAACACTATTACCGGATCATGTACTATGGCGGCGCGGAGTCCTGGAACCTGCGCGACACGCACATGTTCGAAACGTTGGAACATTTGCTGCATGCCGGCGGCCCCAACGCCAAGGCCGTGGTGTGGGCGCACAATTCCCATATCGGCGATGCCCGCTTTACCGAGATGGGCGTCGTCAGGGACGAACTGAACATCGGCCAGCTCTGCCGGCAGCGTTTCGGGGATGAGGCAGCGCTGATCGGTATGGGCACGCATTCCGGCACTGTAGCGGCCGCCAGCGACTGGGACGGCAAAATGGAGGTGAAGCAAATCCGCGCGTCGCACGCCGACAGCTACGAACGGCTTTGCCACGATTCCCTTGTGTCGCGGTTCCTGCTCGACCTCGGGCGCGACACAACGCTGCGTGAGCGGCTGCTGGAACGCAGGCTGGAGCGATTCATCGGGGTGATCTACCGGCCGGAAACCGAGCTGGGCAGCCACTATGCGGACGCTTCCCTGCCCCGGCAGTTCGACGCGTTCCTATGGTTCGACAAAACCGCGGCAGTGACGCCGCTTGGCCCGGAGCATGCAAGAACCGGCGTTCCCGACACCTACCCGTTCGGGCTTTAGCCGGCGCGCGGCGAACCAATGAAGAAGCTGAGGCGTGGAACCGGAACGAACTATCCGGTCTGCGATTTCAAAACTGCAATCCCCGTCGAAGGAGTTTTCTCATGACCGGAACCAAACATCCGAAATGGAAGAAACCGAGCGATGCCGACTTGGCGAACAATCCTGGTATCGGGACTTCCAAGGGAACGATCAAGGAAGGCGAAGAGTTCGAGCTTGAAGGCGAGAATACGGTCGAAGGTGACGTCGAAAACGACACGACCGCCGCTGGCGGGATCGATCCAAGACAAAAGATGCGGACCAACAAATAGCTGCCCTGCGCGTCGCTGCGATCAACTTCGCCGGAAGGAGTGAACCATGCCACTTGCCCTTAGCAGTGCCGCCTTTGCCGAAGGCGGACAAATTCCCGAAAGATACACACGAGACGGCAAAAACGTATCGCCGCCGCTGAAATGGTCTGGAGTGCCGGACGAAGCAAAGAGTCTCGTTCTCGTCGTTCAGGATCCTGACGCGCCGAGCGGAACGTTTGGTCATTGGGCGGTGTTCAACATCTCCCCGGACACGAGGGAACTTCCCGAGGCCGAAAGCGGCAAGCCGGGTCCGGGCGCCCTCAGGCAAGCAACGAATGATTTTGGCAACGCCTATTACGACGGCCCTGAACCGCCGGTCGGACATGGCGTTCACCATTACCATTTCCGGCTGGCCGCGCTCGACACGCCGAGCCTTGCCATTCCAGCGAGCGTGGGCATCGAGCGCATCTGGCGGGAGGCGCAGAAACATTCGCTTGAGCAGGCTGAACTCATCGGAACCTACGAACGCAATTCGTAAGTTAATGACCAGGGGCGACCGAGGTGGCCTGCTGCACGGAACGGTTCTCCTCCTCGCCGGTTGTCTGGGAAAGGAGATGCCGCCATGTTTGGAGATATCATGTGGTTGGTCGTCGTTGCCGGCGGCCCATTGCTGCTGATCGTGCTGATGGCCTATGCCGTTATCGCACGCCGTCGGCGTGGACCCGCCGAACAACGGGAGAGCGACCGGGCGACCAACCGGCTGTACCAGGACAAGCGTTGATCCGCGTCGGCAAGACAATCCGATTGGCAAGACATCCAATCGGCAAGACAGGGGATCGTATGCCGCACCGAAGCGACGACGATCCCCAACTACGGTCAGCGCATTATCCTTTGCCGCAACCACGCAAAGAACCTGCCGCTGATGGCTGAGCGGACCCGCGTCGCAGCCCAGCGCGCTTTCATGGTTGAGCCGACGTGGCAATCGCAGACGATGTCGTGCAGCTGCCAGTCGTTCAGTTCGAAAAAGCGCCTTGCCTCACCGTATGTGTCGTCCTTTAAACCCGATGCGCGCAGCACTGGATCCTCGAAGGCGACCGAAATTGCCGTTCCCTCGCCCCGCATCAATGAACGTGCTTCAGGGTGCAGATGTTCGGTGCCTGCAAACGCCCCAAGGCATCGCTCGGGATTACGCTCCAGCAGTTCAGCCCAGCGCTCTATGCGCTGATTTCGTGTCATGGCGGAATAAGCAGCCGACGATTCAATCTTGGCGACGGCATGCAGTTGGTCGAGTGTTTGATGTTTCATGGCCAGCTCCTGTTGAGGCAGCGAAGCGCCCACGCCTTCAAGGGAATTACCGCGCGTTAATGCTTCGACAAGAGCGCCAGGCTGGAGAATTCGACACAACCGGATTGGGCCGGCGGGATCATAAACACGCCGGCTGCGTTCATCGACGGGGGCTGCTTGTGACAAGCCACTGATCCGCGACGGGATGCATCCATGTTCATCCAGCCAATCGACTATTTCCTTGCCGTCTGGTTCGCTCTTGCCGCCGCCTCGACGCTTTATGTCGGCTTCGATCAATACCGCAACAATCCCGAACCGGTGGTGATGAAATGGGGCTTCATCCTGGTGACCCTCTATATGGGTCCATTGGGGCTGCTGCTTTATGTGCTTGCAGACAAGGAGCCACGTCCAGGCGAGCATGAAGACTTCACCAGGCCGCTGTGGAAACAGGGGGTCGGCTCGACCATCCACTGCGTTGCCGGCGATGCGACCGGCATCATTCTCGCCGCAGTCATCACGGCAACGCTTGGCCTGCCGATGTGGCTCGACCTCATCGTCGAATATCTGGCGGGCTTTGCCTTCGGCCTGTTCATCTTCCAATCGCTGTTCATGAAATCGATGATGGGCGGCACCTACTGGGAGAACGTGCGCAAGAGCTTCTTGCCCGAGTTCATCTCGATGAATTTCATGATGGCCGGCATGGCGCCCGTCATGAGCTTTCTGATGATGGGACGCGACATGCGCGCCATGGAGCCGACCGAGCTTTTGTTCTGGGGCGTGATGTCGATCGGCGTCATCGCCGGCTTCACGCTCGCCTATCCGGCCAATGTCTGGCTGGTCGCGCGCGGGCTGAAGCACGGATTGATGACGCAGCGCCCGCAGGCGAACGAAACGAGCAGTGGAGAGCCGACCGCCCACCAACAGCACGCTACGCATCACCCCAACGCCGGCGACGATCGACGAAGCCGCAACACCTCCCACAAGTCCAAACGCAGCGGCCATCAGATGGAGACGGACGCTACGACGCCGCAGATTGCGGCCCTCGGTATTGTGTCGGTGTTGGCGTTGGCGATCGGCATGGCCGCGCCGGCGAACTGGCTGAACCTGACGCTTTCGGCGCGTGACGTCGGCGGCGCGATCATGCCGCAAGGCATGATCATGGGTCGCGACACGCCGGCGGAATCCATGCGTGACATGGCTGCAACCGATCCGCGTCGCGTTACCTCGTCCTATGGTCTTGCCGCCAAGGGCGACCAGGAACTGCCATTCCGTCTAGAGAACGGCGTCAAGGTGTTCGAGCTCAGACCATCGGTGGTCCGCTGGCAGATCCTGCCCAACGTCGCGGTCGACGCCTATGCCTACAATGGCCAGATTCCCGGTCCGCGCATCCACATTCGCCAGGGCGATAAGGTTCGCATCGACGTCACCAACGACCTGCCCGAGGAAACCACGGTGCATTGGCACGGCATGATCCTGCCGAACCAGATGGATGGACCTGCCGAGATCACCCAGCCGCCGATCGAGCCTGGACAATCCTATTCCTATGCGTTCACCGCGACCCAGCACGGGACCTACTTCTATCATCCGCATGCCAAGCCGGACCGCACCCAGGCGCTGGGGCTTTATGGGGCGCTGATTATCGATCCCGCCAATCCTGCCGACGAGGTTCCGGCTGACCACGACTATGTCATCGAACTTCAGGAATGGCTGGTGCGCGATGGGCTGACTTATCCGTCGATGCCCATGGAAGGCGGCATGCCGAACTTCTTCACCATCAACGGCAAAGCCTATCCCGCAACCGACACCATTCCTATGAAGGTGGGCGAGACGCTGAAGGTGCGTTTCATCGGCACCAACAACGGCTTCGTCCATCCAATGCATATCCATGGCGGACCCTTCGAGGTCGTCGCCCGTGACGGTGAGACGCTTTCTTCGTCGGCGCGCTTTCTGGCCGATACGATCAATGTCGGACCGGGACAGCGCTATGACGTCGTGTGGAAGGCGCTGCGTCCTGGCAAGTGGCTCATTCACTGCCACATCCCGCATCACACGACGAACAACAATGTCGAGGAGAAGGGCGGCGGCGGGCTGATGGTGGTCATCGAGGTCGGCTAGATCTGCCAACCCCTTGCGAATTTGCCGATGTCATCCGGAGGCCGCGTCGTTGCGCGCTACTTCTTGATAATGGTTCCGTTGCGCAAGTCGAATGCCTCGGTACCGCGAGCCTGGCGGTAGAAATCGTCCTGCAATTCGCCCCACTCGCCGAGAAAGGCGCCGCAATTGCTGCAATGAATTGGCGTCGATTCCTTGGCGTTGTCGGGAATGTCCATTTGGATAGTCCCACAAGCCTTGCAATCGAGTTTGTCGTCCAGCCGTCGTCCCATTTCCCAATAATTGCGCATTTTCGGCCATGAGCCAATTGTCGATTTCGTACCAAATCGCTTCAACCACCGGTGAGTCCTCCAGCCATGGCTCATCGGTCAATCGCGAGAGTCAAAAAGGACGGCCAGCCCCAGTTCCCGTGCCAGCTCGACGATCGTCTCCATCAACTCATCGTCTGTATCCTGCAAATAAGGCGCGTCCCTGCGAGCGGCCTCTATCGCCGCTTTGACCGAAACGATGTCGCCGTATCGCCCACTTCGAAGCTGCTCTGCCAGAAATGCCTTGGCGGTACCGACAGGTCTTATTGCCCATCTGGCGATGCTCATGCGGCTCCCTCCCATGGTCACCTCTGCTTTATTTTGATCCTCTCCAAGGTGCAGATCAATCGATGGTACGATTCCGTACGCAACCGCTCAGCCGGTTGGGAGACAGCCATATGACGTCGTCTGGGCCATGGTTCGTTCGGCGTTTCCCCAGGGGGGTCGACGCGAAATTGCCCAGTGTGACCAGCCCCGCGGGAACAATCGCTCGGCATGGGGGTTTCTTCAAAATCTCCCTCGAAGGATGCAAGGAGCGACCATGCGCATGTTGACGATAGCTGTCGCACTTTCCGGGGCGGTCATCATTCAGCCCGTCTACGCCCAAACTGTTGGACCGCAGCTTCCCCAGGTGACGCCACCGCAGGGCGAAGTGCAACCGGAGCAGGCGCTGTCAGATCCAGGCTCTGCTGATTTGAATTTCACCGGCGTTGCCATTGTCGCCGTCGAGGATCTGCCTGACGAAATCAAGGCGCAGGCGGATGCCGTGATCAATCAGACCAGCGCCGAAGATTTGCTACGCCTGCAAAACTCAGTCGATGCTTCGCCTCAAGCGACATCGGCCTTGAGGGCGAATGGGCTCAATTCCTCGCAGGTTGTCGCTGCAAACATAGATGGCGATGGCACCCTGACGCTGATCATTCAGACGACGACTTGAGGCGCCGAACCATTCGCATCACGCCTTGCCCCGACAGTCGCGGAGAGCAGCGATGGTCGAAGCCCCCGTTCGCAACTTCACCATCAATTTCGGGCCCCAGCATCCGTCGGCCCACGGTGTTCTTCGGCTGGTGCTCGAACTGGACGGCGAGATCGTCGAGCGTGCCGATCCGCATATTGGCTTACTGCATCGCGGCACCGAAAAACTCATAGAGCACAAGAACTATTTGCAAGCGCTGCCCTATTTCGACCGGCTCGACTATGTCGCGCCGATGAACCAGGAGCATGCGTTCTGCCTCGCTGCCGAAAAACTGCTCGAAATCAGCGTTCCAACGCGTGGACAACTCGTCCGTGTTCTTTTTTGCGAAATCGGCCGGCTTCTGTCGCATCTCCTCAACGTCACGACGCAGGCCATGGATATCGGCGCGCTGACGCCGCCGCTTTGGGGGTTTGCGGAGCGGGAAAAGCTGATGGTTTTTTACGAGCGCGCCTCCGGCGCCCGCATGCATGCGAATTATTTCAGAATCGGCGGCGTGCACCAGGATATGCCTCCGAAGCTTCTCGACGACATCTGGGCTTTCTGCGATCCGTTCCTCAAAGTCTGTGACAACCTCGACGAATTGCTCACCGGCAGCCGTATCTTCAAGCAGCGCAATGTCGATGTGGGCGTGATCGGGCTGGAGGATGCCTGGGCCTGGGGATTTTCCGGCGTGATGGTGCGCGGATCGGGCGCCGCATGGGATTTGCGCAAGGCACAGCCATACGAATGTTACCCGGACATGGATTTCGACATTCCCGTCGGAAAGAACGGAGACTGCTATGACCGCTACCTGGTCCGCATGGAGGAGATGCGCCAGTCGGTGCGGATCATGAAGCAATGCCTGGAAAAACTGCGGTCACCCGAAGGCCAGGGGCCGGTCGCGCTTCCAAACCAGAAGATCACGCCGCCGCGGCGCGCCACGATGAAACGCTCGATGGAGGCGACCATCCAGCATTTCAAACTTTATACCGAGGGGCATCGCGTGCCGGCCGGAGAAGTCTACGCCGCGGTTGAAGCGCCAAAGGGAGAATTCGGTGTTTATCTGGTTTCCGACGGGGGCAATGTTCCTTACCGGTGCAAGATACGCGCGCCATCCTTCGCCCATCTGCAGGCGATGGATTTCCTGTCTCGAGGGCACATGATCGCCGACGTTGCCGCCATCATCGGATCGCTCGACATCGTGTTTGGCGAGATCGATCGTTAGCCGTCCGGAGGTGTGCTTTGCCCCGCGATAAAGAAACTCCATCATCCTACGCGTGGATGGGAGGCTCTTCATTCTCGTCGGGATTGGGCAGCGGGGTCTCGTCCGGGAGCCTTTCCGGTTCGGGTTCCTCGATCGGCTCGGGCTTCCATGTTGGAGGCGGCACGGGAACATCGCGATTTGGGTCTGGCTGTCTTGGCTGTGGCATCGAACTATCTCCGTTCAGTCGGAACAACTCGTGCGCCGTGGCATGGTTCCTGGCAGAATCCAGCGAGATCGTTACGCCCTCGGGACACGAGTATGTTGGTCCGCCCAGGTGAAGGCGCAAAAGTTGCAGATCGTTCGGAACCGGTCGGATTTTCGAGCCGTTGTCGTCGACAGGGATCAAGGAGAAGCGCGATGAAGGACAAGGAAGGAAATATCGACCATACATTGCCGCAGGTCGCCATCGACGATCAGCAGGTGCGACAACTGGCGGCCACGACCGATTTGCCGTCCAGGCAGGCTCGCGAACTGGTGCGCCGTCACGGCAACGACCCCCGGAAGCTGGAAGAGTTGGCGAAATCGATCAACGCCACCAATTGAGTCAAGGCCACCAATTGAGTCAAGGCCAATGGACACCACGGCGCATGCCGCTGGCGTCAGATTTCGAGCAAGGCGTAGGGGCGGCCGCTTGGCTTGGCCACATGCATGGCGACGTTGTAGACCTTGGCTCCGCCAGGTGTTTGACCTTCGTAAGAACCGCGATGTGCATGACCGTGCACGACAGCACTAACCTGGAATCGATCGATCGTCTCCGCCAGGCGTGAAGAGCCCAGAAATGGAAATATCTCCGGCGGTTCTCCCGCGACTGTGTCGGCAATTGGCGCGTAGTGGAGGATCACCAGTGTGCGCTTCGCCCGCACCTGGCGCATCGCATTTTCAAGTCGCATTGCCTCGTTCACGCTTTCCGCGACCATCGTCTTGATCGCCGGTTCACCGAATGAGCCGAGCATGCGTGAGCCGAAGCCGCCTATGAATCCCTTCACGCCGACAAAACCCACCTCCTCGATTTCAACTGCCTGCCCGTCGAGGAGATGAACATGCGCCTGGCGCAGGATCTTCGTGACGTCTTCCACCGCACCAGACTCGTAGTCATGATTGCCGAGCACCGCCACGACCGGGATCGAGCAGTTGCGCAGATCCTCGGCCAGCATCTCCGCTTCACGAGGCTTGCCGAGATTGGTCAGATCTCCCGTGAGAACGAGAATGTCGGCTTCGCTCGATATCTCGCCGAAGAGGTCGCGATACGAGGTTTGCGCATCTTCCCGCACATGGAGATCCCCGACCGCGGCAACTTTGAGCGCGCGTGCGCCCTCCTTGGGCGCGCTGCTCTTGACGGGATCAGCCATCACGGAATTCTCCCACACCACCGACGCCGGCGAAGCCCCATTCCTTGACGTCGATTTCGTAATCGGTTTGCGAAAGCAGCCGCCCACGGCAGATCTTCATCCTTGGAGACGGCAACTGCCGTTGCTTGGCGAGGCGGTCGAGCAATTCATCGAGCAGCCACGCCGGGATATGATCGCGCTCGCTCGGATAGATCCACCTGAAATTGATAAGCTGCATCAACAGAACCTCCCAGTGAACCTCCAGATAAGAAAGCAGCCGGTGCCAATCGATCTGATCGCCCGCCTTGAGAATCGTATGAGCGATATCGGCGCCATCGTGTCGCCCTCTGTCCTGGATAAAGCATTTGGACCAGATGAGTTCGGTCGGGCCGATGATCCGCACCCTGCTGCCCAACAGCTCTGTTTGGCGGGCGTGTTCCAGCCACAGGTCGCCAACAGGCACCGTGCCGTTGGCCGAGCCGAATATGACGTCGAAGAAATGCGTGCCCTTGAACACCTTGCCGAGCCACCGGTCATCCTCGATTTCGACGGCATATCCAAGCTGCTTGAAATGAGCGAGGATCCGCGCGTAGTCGCCTGCCTTGCAGAAGATATCGAGGTCCTTGGTCTGGCGGGTGACACCCGTATAAGCGCTTACCGCGTAGGTCCCGGCGACCAGAAAGGGTATGTCGGTGGCGGTAAGCTCACGGATCGCTTCCGTGTAAAATACCTCCGCCTCGGCATTTTTGAGCGTCGGCGCCGCTTTTGCATCGATCTTGGGAAGCGAGACCAGAACGTTTTCAGGCAATGGACCATTGGTCATGAAACGATGACTCCGAATCCGGCAACCGGCAGTCGCCCGCTGTGGTAACAACGTGAACCTCGCCTGGTTCCGCTATCAGGCGACCAGCCAAGGTTCATTCTCGTCACGTACTGGAAATTTCGGGATCGCGCCTGCCGACGCAAGCCGCCCCAACGTCCTCGCCGGCAGCGCAATGTCGCCTCGAAATCGGCGCATGCCACCGCCAATGCCCCGTTGGCCCAAATTTGAAACACCAGGTGGGTGATCGATCTCGATTGTTTTAGAGTTTATTGGGCTTACCCAATCGGCACAAAGCTGAAGCCGGGGCGCTTGACTTAACCGCACCCGATCGGCGTGCGCTAAGCATCATCAGGATCCATCAAGGCATGACCCCCTCGCCTCCCTTTCTCGGCTTTCCAGACCGTCTCGCAGATGGTCACATGCCCCGCGCGGTGATCTTCGGGGCCGGTCACGGCAGCACTTATCCCGGCAAGGACAGCCGCGGCCATGCCTTGGCGGCGGATGCGATCCGCGTTGCGAGCCAGGACGATGCCGCGTTCGTCGAGCACTGGGATTTCGATCTCGGCGGCCCGCTGTTCGACGGCAAGCCGGCCTCTTGCATCGACGCCGGCGATATCTTGACCACCATGCATGACAATGCCGGCAACAGGGTCAGGATCGAGGCAAAAACGCGCGAAATCCTGGCATTGCCGGCCGTGCCGATCCTGATCGGCGGCGACTGTTCCATGACCATTCCCTTCCTCGCCGGCTTTGCGGAGCACGGGCCGGTCTGGGTCCTGCAGATCGACGCCCATATCGACTGGCGCGACGAGGTGTATGGCGAACGCCACGGCTATTCGAGCCCGATGCGCAGGGCGAGCGAGATGCCGCATGTCGCAGGCATGGTGCAAGTCGGCCTGCGCAGCGTCGGCAGCGCACGCATCACCGAGATCGAAGCGGCACGGCGCTATGGCAGCCACTTCGTGACCGCCCGCGAGGTTCACGCTCAGGGCGTCGAAGCCGCGCTCCGGCATATTCCGGAAGGCGCGCGGGTTGTCGTCACCCTCGACTGCGACAGCCTCGATCCAAGCGTCATGCCGGGCGTGGCGGCGCGTACACCCGGCGGTCTCACCTACACGCAGGTGATCGACCTGATCGCCGGCCTCGGCAGACGGGCCCGGATCGCAGGGTTCGACCTTGTCGAGTTCTATCCTCCGGCCGATATCGACGGCCTGTCAGCGCTGACCGCCGCGCGCCTTCTCGTCAATGTGGTCGGCACCGTCGTCCGGCAGGTTTGATATCAAAACCCTGCTTTTCGCCGCAGACCGGCCCAAAGGCGCGTGAGCGAGCTTGCGGTTGAAATGCCCTTTTCCACACCTGGGTACTCGATCCTGCCTTGTCCGGCCGGCTCGTCGCTCCAGACCAAGTTGAAAGCAATGCCCTTGAGCCCAAGCTCCCCGATCCGGCGTACGATCGTCTCCTGCAGATAGATATCGGATATTCGCACCCCATCGGCACGCTCGGGCAGCTTGAATGTCTCGGTACCGCCGATTGCGTCCGCTCGAAGGACGAGGCTTTCGATCACCATTATGCCGCCGTCGTCAAAGCGAACGATCTTTGAACGTTCCTCGTCCAGCGCATCGATCACGGTGGTGACATTGAAGAGCGATATGGCCTCGTCGGCACGAAGCGGCAGGAATTCACCGTACGGTTCGAGGGTTGGCCGAAGCAACTTCAACGCCCTCGCCCGCAGGATGAGCACATGCTCGCCAAGCCATGGAAAATCTGAATATTGCCGGAGCGTACCGTCGTCGTGTTCGCACAGGATCTCCATCCCGGGCGGATGCCATTGTGTCTGCTTCCGGCCGCAGAGCATCGAAAACAGCTGGTAGTCGTCCGCCTGTCGGGGAAGGACCCATTCCTGTCCTTCGACCACGCTCAGGACATAGATATTCATCCGATCCCCCGCACATCATTGCCTTGGTAGGCTCGGCCTGCTGCGCGGCTCTTCGCGCGCGTTCTCACCGCTGGTCCGCGACAGCCGTTTGCGGCACCGGCGGCAATTCGGGTGCATCCATCCCCTTGAAAGGGTCACGCCAGGCGCCGATGTCTTCAAGCCGACGGTACCAGCGGCTGACAGAGGAATAATCGTCGAGCGGCAATCTGGCGGCTTCGTTGAACGGCAGGAAGGTCGCCATTCGAAAATCGGCATAGGAAACCGAATTCCCGACCAGCCACTGCCGCTCGGCAAGCACGGCGTCGAGTATTGCCGCGGCCGTATGGAATTGGTTTAGGCCCTCCTCCACCCGCTTCTGATCGATCGGGCCGATGCCGTACCGCTGTTTGGTCCCACGTTCGAAATGCACCATGTCGCAAGCGAATGCGAAGTGCTCCTTGCCCCAGCTCAGCCAGCGGATCATCTCGGGTTCGTCATCGCCGGTGCGCCAGAAATCCGAATGCGCATCGCGCGAGAGCCGGCAGGCTATGGCGTCTGCCTCCCAGAGGCTTTTTCCCTCTTCTTCCGCGAGGATGGGCAGCGAGAGATTGGGATTTAACCGGCGAAATTTCTCCGCTTGCCCCGGAGCGAATGGCGAGGCAAATTCAAATTCGACTTTCGCGTCGAGGTAGCGTGCCACCGCGAGCGCGAGCCGAGGGTTCGGATTGCGGCTGAAATACAGCTTCATTGGGCACCGACGGTCTGAGCGACCACGCCATAGTCGATCATGGGCGGTCTCTATGCAGCTTCGAAGCCAGCTCGAGCGTCCATGTATCCTGACGGACTGGGCTCGCTTTTCATCATCGTTTTTCGCCAAGCTTCCTGCTCGGCATTTATCAGAGCCAATTCCCAAACACAGGCAACAACAGATCTCTTTACCGTATCCATCGGTTCGGCGGCGGAATACAGCTTCCGATAGATATGCTGACAAAGCACCGAACCTTGTATCCACCAGTGAACCGAGATGGAAACACCCAGCTCGCCAGGATGAATAATCACAAAGCCCATGCCATTGTCGTCACCCTCGTCCACCACACGCGGCAGAACCTCCTGTCGCACGAATGACTGTGCCAGGGTCACCATGGGTCCGTCGACCTTCTTGTTGTCTGCGACGAGGCCATAGACTTTGAGCTTGAGACCGCCAATGTCCCATTGGCCCAAATTCAAAACACCACGTGGATGGTAGATCTCGATTGTTTCAGAATTCACTGGGCTCACTCCAATTCAGCCATTCGCGCACGACGCTGCAGCAGACGTACCTGATAGCTCAGAACACGCTTCGCGGCAGGCTCGATCAACATCACGCTAGGCTTATCGATAAACTCACCATCGAAATCCACCGGGCTTGCAAGGCCATGCCAGGGTTCGATGCAAAGAAATGGCGCGCCGCCGGGTTTGGACCAGATACCCAATTCCTGGAATCCCTGCCACAACATCTCGATCGCGGGACCGCTCTCGGCAGCGTAGCGCACGCTGGAACTGACGGGCCGATCCATGATCACCGCGTCCTCGCCGAAGAGCCTTTCGGAGAGTGCCAGCCTTTTGCCTTCCACAGGCGTCGGTTGTGGCGCTTTCAGCAGCAGGCCGTCCTTCAGGCGGCGGATCGGCGCTTGCTCGGCGGAGGCAAAGGTCAGCTGGTAATCCGTCTTGGCCAGATCCGGAAGCAAAGGCCAATTGAACGCCGGGTGCGCCCCGATCGATGCCGGCAGCGGCTCATCGCCGGTGTTGGTGATGTCGAAGGTCACATCAAGCTGATGGCGGTCCAGCGTGTAAGTCACTGCCAGGCGAAAGGCGAAGGGGTAGTGCGCGCGGGTATCGGCATCGTCGGTGAGCACCAACGTGCAGGATCGTGGTCCCCTCTGCGCCCAGGCGAACGGCTTGTCGCGCGCGAAGCCGTGCTGGGTCATCGGATAGGTCTGGCCGCGATGGCGCAGTTGGTCGCCCTTCAGCCGGCCGACGATTGGAAACAGCACCGGCGAGTGACGCCGCCATTCCGGACCGGCCTGCCACAGAAACTCTGTGCCGTCGGCATCGCGTAGGGAGACAAGTTCGGCGCCCTGCCCGACAACAGTCGCCGAGATGCCGTCACCGTGAAGCGTCAGGCTGTCCTGTTCCATGCGTCCTCGCGGCTATCTGGCGTGGCCGGCAGGCTAGCAAAAGGGGACGTGCGAACTCAAGAGCGGCAGATTTACATCGCGTCTCAGTCAGCCGCGATGAACGATCCACCGCACATGGCAAATGCTGCCTCAAATAAAAAACCGTGGCCGGAGGTTTCCCTCCGGCCACGGTAAGTTGCGAAATGTTGCCTGCTACGGTCCGGATTACTCGCGTTCGCCGGTGAAGTTCAGCAGCAGCTGGAAGATGTTGATGAAGTTCAGATAGAGCGAGAAGGCGCCGAAGACGGCAAGTTTCTGGCGCGATTCCGCGTCGAAATTCTCGGCATACTGTTCTTTGATCGTCTGCGTATCCCAGGCGGTCAGGCCGATGAACACGGCGATGCCGATCACCGAGATGGCGAACTGCAGCGCGGTCGAGCCGAGGAAGATGTTGACGATGCTGGCGATCACCACGCCGATCAGGCCCATGATCAGGAATGACGAGAACTGGGTCAGGTCGCGCTTTGTCGTGTAGCCGTAGAGACTGGTGGCGCCGAACATGGTGGCGGCGATGAAGAAGGTGCGCGCGATGCTGGTTCCGGTGAAGACCAGGAACACAGAGGCGAGCGACAGGCCCATGACCGCGCAGAAGGCCCAGAACATCGCCTGGGCACTCGCCGCCGACATGGTCTGCATTTTGAACGAGAACAGCAAGACGAAGGCGAGCGGTGCCAGCATCACCACCCATTTCAGCGGGCTGGAGAAGATCGGCACGTAGAGCGCCGGCGTCGATGAGATCATGAAGGCGACGAGGCCGGTGACCACCAGGCCGACGCCCATGTAGTTGTAGACGCGCAGCATATGCTGGCGCAGGCCCTCGTCGAAGATGGCTCCGGTTTGGGCGCCGGCGCCGACGCGATATCCCAGATTGGGGGTGTTCATTTGCGTTCTCCTTTGTGGATCGATCAGTAAAGCGTCTTGGCAAGCGTCTCGGCGGCGCGGTCGAGGTCGTGGACCTCGCTTCGTCCGACCACCGCATAGGCGACATCGCCGATCTGGAAATAGGCCGACGAAATGTCGCCCGAGGGCGCTATCGCCGGCTTGACGACGTCGAAGGTTCCGGGCCGGATCGCAAACAGCGACACCAGCCCCATGTCTTTCGTCTCGACCGCCATCTCGACGCTCGGCCCAAAGCGCGACGGATAGATCTGCACGTCGCGCACCCTCCAATCCGTCGGCAGCGACGGCATGACGATGGCAGTGGCGGCGCGGATTTCGCCGGCGTTGTAATTGGGCGTTTCCGCCTGCGATGGCATGCTCTCGCGCACCAGCGTCGTCCTGTGGGCCTGCACCGCCTCATCGACATAGGCGGGCGGCTGCGGCGAGGCGACGACCTTGGTCACCGACATCGGCCCGATGATGCCGTTTGCCAGCCAGCCGGCGGCGACGAAGCCGGCTACCGCCGCCGCGCGCTGCAACACGCCGAAGAGCCGGCCGCGGGCAAGCCCCCTCTCCAGCCGCCGCGCGGCATCGGCGGTCGCAGGGCGCGCCATGCCCTTGGAGCCGGCAAGCGCCACGCGCAGTTCATCGCGGGTCCTGAGATCCGACATCACACGCGCCGCCGCCTCCGGGCGAGCGGACAAGAATGCTTCGACCTCGATGCGGCGGGTGACGTCGACCTGGTCGTCGACATAGGCGTCGAGGTCGATATCGGTCACGGGATCGACAGTTGCGGTCATGACGGGCCTCCAACGATCCTGAGGTGGTTTTTTGCCTTCGCCGGCTCCTCCATCTCGCGCAGTGCGGCGCGCGCCCTGCCGATGCGGGACATCAGCGTGCCGAGCGGCACGCCGCTGGCATCGGCGGCCTGTTGATAGGAGAGGCCTTCGATGGCGACGAGGTGCAGCGCTGAACGCTGTTCTTCCGGCAGGCTGAAAAAAGCCTCGCGCACCTGCGCCAGGCGCACCGAATGTTCCTGTGGTGCCGGCGTGCTGCCGTCGGCCAGGTATCCAGCCTGTTCGACGCGCGACGCTTCGGACTTGCGGGACCGCATCTTGTCGATGAAGGTGTTGTGGACGATCGACAGCAGCCACGCGCGCAGGTTTCCGCCGGAGCGGAACGTGCTGCGCCGCTCATAAGCGCGCACCAGCGCGTCATGGACAAGATCCTCGGCGTCGGTGCTGTCGCGCGTCAGCGAGCGCGCATAGCGGCGCAGCGAACCGAGCTGTCCTATGATGTCAAAACGTGGCATTGACGGTTTCATGTCCTGTTTACGGAGCATGTGGGGATTTTAATCCCTGCCCTGCCAATTTTTTCCCTTCGGAGGACATCGTTCGAATGTAACGATTGTTGCCGGCATCAATTTTATCATTGGTATCGGCACGATGTGCGATGCCCGGTAGATCGTGCCTACTTCACACGCCTCTTCTCCAGCTTCCTCGCCAGCGTCCGGCGGTGCATGCCCAACCGTCGTGCTGTCTCGGAAATGTTGAAGTCGGCCTCCACCAGCATTTCGTGGATGCGCTCCCATTCGAGGTTCTTTATCGAGGTTGGTCGCTCGGCGAGCGGCACCGAAGCATTGCCCTCGACCTGGCCGAAAGCGGCTTCAATGTCGTCGGTGTTGGCGGGTTTGGCGAGATACTGGCAGGCGCCGAGCTTGATCGCCTCGACAGCGGTGGCGATGCTTGCAAAGCCGGTCAACACGACGATCCGCATTTCAGGATCGTGCTCGTGCAGCGCCCTGACGCATTCCAGGCCCGAGCCGCTGGCGAGCTTGAGATCGACGACGGCATATTGGAAGGCAACGGTGCCGATCAGCGCATGCACGCCGTCGACGCTCCGGCAGCTATGCGTTTCGTAATCACGCCGTTCGAAAGACCGGCGCAGTGCGTTGGCAAAGGCGATATCGTCCTCGACGATCAACAGCGTGCGTTTAGTCGGCATTGTGCCCTCGTGGAGACAGAGCAGCCAGTGGCAGATGCAACGTAACCGAAGCTCCCCCCTCGGTTCTATTTCTTACGGTGACGGTACCCCCCAGCTTGCGGATGACATTGACGACCAGAAACAGGCCGAGCCCGCTACCTGGCCGGTTCTTGGTCGACGTATAGGGCTTGCCGAATTCAGCAAGCATGGCTTCTTCAAATCCCGGTCCCACGTCGACAACTTCGATGATGAGATCGTCCGCCTGGCGGCTGACGGTCAACCCCACCCATAGAGGCGACGCTTCAAGTGCGTTGTCCAGTACATTGAACATCACCTGTTTGAGCGCGGGATCGGAGACGATCTCCTGGTTGGCGCCGAAACGCCTGGTGTATTCGAAGCCTTGCGGCAGCCGTGTCGACTTCCATTCGGCCACCAGCTCCGCCAGGAAGGCGTCGACGGAGGTGCGAACCGTGCCTTCGCCGCGCAATTCGCCCGACGACATCAGGATTCCCGAAACGATCTTCTTGCAACGGTCCAACTGGCCCTGCATCTCCCGGATTTCCTGCGCCAGATCCGGATCTGCCTCGAGAGCCGGCATGCGCTGCCAGTCATTGAGGATGACGGAAAGCGTGGCCAGCGGCGTGCCGAGCTCATGCGCGGCACCGGAGGCGAGCAGGCCCATCCTGACGATGTGAGCCTCCTCCGCCGACTGCTGGCGCAAATCCGCAAGATGGGCGTCGCGGGTGCGAATGTTGTTCTGGACCCTGGTGATGAACAGCACCAGAAGCGTTGCCGCCAGGACGAAACAGATGAACATGCCCTGGATGTGCAGGCTGAACAGCCCGGCCCCGTGTGCGGCGGGCAGGCTGATCTCACGGTAAAAAGTAGTCAGCGCGATGAAGCACGTGCTTGCAATGAAGACAAGCGCCCAAACCGACCATGTCTCCAGCAGCACCGCGCCCAGGATGACCTGGAGCAGGTAAAGCGAAATGAAGGGATTGGACGCGCCGCCGCTCAGGTAAAGCTGGACCGTCAACGCGGTGACGTCGAGCAGCAGTCCAAGAAACAGCTCGGTGTTGGTGATCGCGTCCTGGCTGCTGTGCCGGCGCAGGCTGGCGACATTGAGAGCGATCAGCAGCAGGATCACCACCGCCATCGGGACCAGCGGCAATCCAATGCCGAGCACGTAGCGGACGAACAGGATCGTCACGATCTGACCACCGACCGCGATCCAGCGCAGTTGAATCAGAAGCAGAAAATTCTGTTTGTTGGTCTTGTCGTGCAACGTCATTGGGCCGGGAGGTCCCCAGCCCTGGCCAAGCAGGTCACTCAAGCGGGCGTCCGATCCAGGCGCTGGTTGAGTCTCAGCGCAAGCAACGTGCATAGCGCTCCCGACAACAGATAGGCGCCTGATGAGATCAGCCCGAAATGGGCGGACAGGAACAGGGCGACTATGGGGGCGAAGCCCGCCCCGAACAGCCAGGCGAGATCCGAGGTCAGCGCCGCCCCTGTATAGCGGTAGGTCTTTGAAAAGTTCGAGGCGAGTGCTCCTGAAGACTGGCCGAACGACAGGCCGAGCAGGACGAAGCCCAAGACCATGAAGACGGACTCTCCGACGAAGCCGCCATCGAGCAGCTGTGGCGCGAAACCGCTGAACACGGCAATGGCCACCGCCGAGCCTCCGAGCAAGGGCCAGCGCCCAACCCGGTCGGCGACGAAGCCCGAGATCGCGATTGCCGCCAGGCCGAAGAAAGCTCCGATCGTCTCGATGACGAGGAACCGTGCCGGTCCCTCGCGCGTGAACAGGAAAATCCAGGACAGAGGAAACACCGTCACCATGTGGAACAGGGCGAAACTCGCCAGCGGCGCGAAGGCGCCGAGCACGACAGTGCGCCCTTCGGCGCGCAACGTCTCGCGGACGGAAGTCGGCTCCAGTTCCTGGCCTTCGAACAGTTTGGTGTATTCCGGCGTCACCACGATGCGCAGCCGTGCGAACAGGGCGACGACATTGATGGCGAAGGCGACGAAGAACGGGTAGCGCCAGCCCCAGCTGAAGAAGTCTTCGGCCGACAGGTTGCCGACGAAATATGCAAACAGGGCGCTGGCAACGATGAGCCCGAGTGGTGCGCCCAGCTGCGGGATCATCGCATACCAGCCGCGGCGCTTTTCGGGCGCATTCAACGCCAGCAGCGAGGCAAGTCCGTCCCATGTCCCGCCCAGCGCCAGTCCCTGACCGATCCGGAACATGGCCAGCAGCCAGGCCGAAGCCTGGCCGATCTGGTCGTAACCGGGCACGAAGGCGATCGACACGGTCGAGGTCCCCAGCAGGAACAGCGCGATGGTGAGCTTGGCGCTGCGTCCGTAGGCGCGGTCGAGCGCGGTGAAGATCGCCGTGCCGATCGGCCGCGCGATGAAGGCAAGCGCGAAGATGGCGAAGGAGTAGAGCGTGCCGGTCAACGGGTCGGCATAAGGAAATACGAGCTTCGGAAAAACGATGACGGAAGCGATCGCGTAGACGAAGAAGTCGAAGAATTCCGACGTCCTGCCGATGATGACGCCAACGGCGATTTCGCCGGGCTTCACTTCATGATGCCGCGCGTTGATCCGTCTTGCGTCGGCTTCGATCTTAGAAGTTGGGCTCACAGCATTCTCCGTCGCCCCGCCGCGGTCTCATTACGATCGCTTGCCATGTGCGCGGGCCAGGTGCTTTGATGAGGCCTGCCGCGTCATTGCGGCATTGGACAAATTGTCCAATGCCTTCATTGCCGCGGTACGGCTAGCACTGGGGGGAACAACCGACAGGTCATACATTGAGCCGTCTCCGTACCCTTTTCCTGCTGCCCCTGCTGGCATCGCTCGGCTCCTGCAGCATGGTCGTCATGAACCCTGCCGGCGACGTCGCCGCGCAGCAGCGCGACCTGCTGATGGTGTCCACGGCACTGATGCTGATCGTCATCATACCGGTGATGGCTCTCACCATATTCTTTGCCTGGCGATACCGCCAGTCCAACCGCGAGGCGCGCTACGAGCCGGATTGGGACCACTCGACCCATCTCGAACTCGTCATTTGGGCGGTGCCGCTTCTGATCATAATCTGCCTGGGCGCAGTGACCTGGATGGGCACCCATCTGCTCGACCCCTATCGTCCGATCGGACGTGTAGCGGCCGGCAAGCCGCTGCCGCCGGACGTGCGTCCGCTTGAGGTCGAAGTCGTCGCGCTCGACTGGAAATGGCTGTTCATCTATCCGGAGTACGGCGTCGCCATGGTCAACGAACTGGCTGCGCCGGTCGACCGGCCGATCAGCTTTCGCATCACCTCCGCATCGGTGATGAACTCCTTCTACATTCCAGCACTGGCCGGCCAGATCTATGCAATGCCGGGTATGGAAACCAGGCTGCACGCCGTCATAAACAAGTCCGGCGACTATGAAGGGTTCTCCGCCAACTACAGCGGCGCCGGCTTCTCGGGAATGCGGTTCGCGTTCCACGGCCTGGACGACGCCGGTTTCCAGGCATGGATCGCGAAGGCAAAGGACGGCGGCGGCAAGCTCGACCGAAACGGCTATCTGGAGCTCGAACAGCCCAGCGAGAACCAACCCGTGCGCCACTATGCGGCGGTGGATGCCGATCTCTACAAGGCGATCCTCAACATGTGCGTCGAGCCCGGCAAGATGTGCATGAGCGAGATGTCGCAGATCGATGCCAAGGGCGGTCTGGGAATGGCCGGCATCCGCAACACCCTTCCGCTACTGTACGACAAGTTCGCCCGGCGCGGCACGATATTCGGCCCTGCCCCATCCTATGTCGCCAGCATATGCACGACCGAAGAAGCACTGGCGGCTTCGAAGGCCGATCAATCCTTCACGCCGATGACCTCGACGCCGATCGTCGGCGCTGGTCTGCAACGGCCACTGCCCCTGTCGATCCGACTGCCGTCACCTTCCGCAACCGGCACGCTTCGGTCGCCCTTCAACTCCTGAGGCGCCACGCAAGACATGTTCGACAATCCTGCTCTTCTCAAGGCGATCTTCGGCCGGCTTACGCTCGAGTCGCTGCCGCTGCACGAGCCCATCGTGGTCGCGACCTTCATAGTCGTCGCGCTGGGCGGCATCGCCCTCGTCGGCGCGCTGACCTATTTCAAGCTCTGGGGCTATCTGTGGCGCGAATGGTTCACCAGCGTCGACCACAAGCGCATCGGCGTGATGTACATGGTGCTCGGCATCGTCATGCTGCTGCGCGGCTTCAGCGACGCCATCATGATGCGGCTCCAGCAGGCGATGGCCTTCGGCGGTTCGGAAGGCTATCTCAATTCGCATCACTACGACCAGATCTTCACCGCGCACGGCGTGATCATGATCTTCTTCGTGGCGATGCCGCTGGTGACGGGCCTGATGAATTTCGTCGTCCCGCTGCAGATCGGCGCGCGCGACGTGTCGTTTCCGTTCCTCAACAATTTCAGCTTCTGGATGACGGTCGGCGGCGCGGTCATCGTCATGATGTCGCTGTTCGTCGGCGAATTCGCCCGCACCGGCTGGCTTGCCTATCCGCCGTTGTCGGGGATCGGCTACAGTCCCGATGTCGGTGTCGATTACTATATCTGGGCCCTGCAGGTGGCGGGCGTCGGCACGCTGCTGTCGGGCGTGAACCTGGTCTGCACCATCGTCAAGATGCGCGCGCCTGGCATGACCATGATGAGAATGCCGATCTTCACCTGGACCGCGCTCTGCACCAATGTGCTCATCGTCGCCGCCTTCCCGGTGCTGACGGCGGTGCTGGCCCTGCTGGCTCTCGACCGCTATGTCGGCACCAACTTCTTCACGAACGACTTCGGCGGCAATCCGATGATGTACGTGAACCTGATCTGGATCTGGGGCCACCCCGAGGTCTACATCCTGATCCTGCCGGCCTTCGGCATATTTTCGGAAGTGACCTCGGCCTTCTGCGGCAAGCGGCTCTTCGGCTACACGTCGATGGTCTACGCGACCGTCGTCATCACCATCCTGTCCTACCTGGTCTGGCTGCATCACTTTTTCACCATGGGATCGGGAGCGAGCGTCAACTCGTTCTTCGGCATCACAACGATGATCATTTCGATCCCGACAGGCGCCAAGATATTCAACTGGCTGTTCACCATGTACCGCGGCCGCATCCGCTTCGAACTGCCGATGATGTGGACGGTCGCCTTCATGCTGACCTTCGTCGTCGGCGGCATGACCGGCGTGCTGCTCGCGGTTCCGCCGGCCGACTTCGTGCTCCACAACAGCCTGTTCCTGGTCGCGCATTTCCACAACGTCATCATCGGCGGCGTGCTGTTCGGCCTGTTTGCCGGCATCAGCTACTGGTTCCCCAAGGCATTCGGCTTCCGGCTCGATCCGTTCTGGGGAAAGATGTCGTTCTGGTTCTGGGTGGTCGGCTTCTGGTTCGCCTTCATGCCGCTCTACATCCTCGGCTTGATGGGCGTAACGCGCCGGCTGCGCACCTTTGAGGATCCCTCGCTGCAGATCTGGTTCATCATCGCCGCCTTCGGCGCCTTCCTGATCCTGCTTGGGATCCTGTCCTTCCTCATCCAGATCTTCGTCAGCGTGCGCCGGCGCGAGCAGCTTCGCGACGATACCGGCGATCCGTGGGACGGGCGCACCCTCGAATGGGCAACCTCGTCGCCGCCCCCGGCCTACAATTTCGCCTTCACGCCCGTCGTCCACGATCTCGACGCCTGGGCGGACATGAAGAATCGCGGCTACCAGCGTCCGTTGACGGGCTTCCGCGACATCCACATGCCGCGCAACACCGGAGCCGGCGTCGTCCTGGCCGGGTTGAGCGTGGTGCTTGCCATGGCGCTCATCTGGTACATTTGGTGGCTGGCGATCGTCAGCTTCGTCGCCCTGATCGGCTACGCCATCGCGCATACCTTCAACTACGACCGGGACTTCCACATTCCGTCCAGTGACGTCACCCGCGTCGAGGACGAGCGGACACGCCTGCTCGCAGCCACCAGCCAGGCGGGATAAGCACCATGGCACACGCCGACACGGTGATCGACGACACGGTCTTCCACCTGGAAGACGACCACGGCCATGCCGAGAGCGGCAGCAGCACCATGCTCGGCTTCTGGATCTACCTGATGAGCGACTGCCTCATCTTCGCGATGCTGTTCGCGGTCTACGGCGTGCTCGGTGGCAATTACGCGGCCGGACCCGCGCCGAAGGATCTGTTCGATCTTCCGCTGGTCGCGCTGAACACCACCATGCTGCTCCTGTCCTCCATCACTTACGGCTTCGCGATGCTGGAGATGGCGAAGGGACGGGTGAAACCCATGCAGGTGTGGCTGGTGATCACTGGCCTGTTCGGCCTCGCCTTTCTCAGCATCGAACTCTACGAATTCGCCCATTTCATCCACGAGGGGGCGACGCCGCAGCGCAGCGGCTTCCTGTCATCGTTCTTCACGCTGGTCGGAACGCACGGCCTGCACGTCACCTTCGGCCTGGTCTGGCTGGTGGTGCTGATGGTGCAGGTCTCCAGGCACGGGCTGATCGCCGCGAACCAGCGGCGCCTGATGTGCCTGAGCATGTTCTGGCACTTCCTTGACGTCATCTGGATCGGCGTCTTTACCTTCGTTTATCTGATGGGAATGTTGCGATGAGCGCCGGCCACCACACAGACACCAGCGACCAGAGCCACGCGCGTCACGGCGTCGATCACGGCTCGCTGCGCGGCTATCTGACAGGCTTCGGCCTGTCCGTCGTGCTGACCGCCATTCCCTTCTGGCTGGTCATGACCAACGCACTCGGCAATCAGATGGCTTCGGCGATTGCCATCATGGCCTTCGCCGTCGTGCAAATCATCGTCCACATGGTGTTCTTTCTGCATATGAACACCAGGTCGGAGAGCGGCTGGACCATGATGGCCCTGATCTTCACCCTCATCCTGGTGGTGATCGCGCTGACGGGCTCGCTCTGGGTCATGTACCATCTGAACGCCAACATGATGCCCGGCCATGACATGAGTCAGATACCCTGAGAGAGGGACCTGGCTTTGGATGAACAGGCGCGGACGACACCGCATTCGAATACAGGCGACGGCCAAAGGGTTACGCGTTCACCATGGACGCTGTTGGTGCTTTGCCTTTGCGGTGCCATCGGCGTCGCAGGGTTCTCGGCGCTCGGTATCTGGCAGCTGGAGCGCCGCGTCTGGAAGCTCGACCTGATCGAGCGTGTCGACCAGCGTCTCAAGGCGGTACCTGTGGCCGCCCCGGCGCCTTCGGCCTGGCCAGAGATCAACGCCAGGGATGATGAGTATCGCCAGCTTGCCGTCACGGGCCGGTTCCTCGGTGATCGCGAGACCCTGGTCCAGGCGGTCACCGATCGCGGCGGTGGTTTCTGGGTAATGGCGCCGTTCCGAGCGGATGATGGCTTCACGATTCTGGTGAACAGGGGCTTCGTGCCGACGGACAAGCGCGATCCGGCAACCCGCCTCGCAGGCAAGCCCTCGGGCGATCACACCGGAATTCGCGGCCTGCTGCGCCTGACCGAACCGAAGGGCGGCTTCCTGCGCAACAACGATCCGGCCGCCAACCGCTGGTATTCGCGCGATGTGCAGGCGATCGCCACGACGCAATGCCTCGGGCAGGTCGCTCCTTATTTCATCGATGCCGATGCCGCGCCCAATCCGGGAGGGTGGCCGGTCGGCGGCCTGACGGTCGTTTCGTTCCACAACAACCATCTGGCCTATGCCCTGACATGGTTCGGGCTGGCCTTGATGGTGCTGGGCGCGGTCATCTATCTGTTGCGGCAGACTGGGAAACACGGCGGGGGCTGACCGCTGGCCGAGGCAAAGCTGAAAGGAGCAGGCAGGGCAGGCTTCCCGGCACCCCCGCCTCGGGCTGGAGCACCTAGCTAAAACCGCTGGCGAAACGCGACCGATTTGCGTATCACTCCGCCGCGCCAATGGAACCATTTTCGATGTTTGAAGCCCTGCAGCCCGCCCCCGCCGACAAGATCCTCGCCCTGATCGGCCTTTATCGCGCCGATCCGCGTCCAGACAAGGTCGACCTCGGTGTCGGCGTCTACAAGGATCGCGACGGCAAGACGCCGGTCATGCGCGCCGTGCGCGAAGCGGAACAGCGCCTGCTGCAGGCCCAGGACACCAAGACCTATCTCGGCCTTGCCGGCGATACCGGCTTCAACACGGTGATGGCCAAGCTCGCCTTCGGTCCAGGCGCCGACATGACGCGCATCCGCGCCGCACAAGCGCCCGGCGGCTCCGGCGCGCTGCGGCTGGTGGCGGAACTGCTGAAGCGGACACGCTCGGATGCAACCATCTGGCTGTCGGACCCGACCTGGCCGAACCACATGCCGGTGATGCGCGCCGCCGGCCTGCAGATCCGTGAATACCCCTATTTCGACGCCGCCTCGGGCGCTGTTCGCTTCGACGACATGCTGGCGGCGCTGCGGACCGCAAAGAGCGGCGACGTCGTACTGCTGCATGGCTGCTGCCACAACCCGACCGGCGCCAATCTGGATGCGGCACAGTGGGCAGCCGTTACCGATCTGGTCGTCGAGCGCGAGCTGCTGCCGTTTGTCGACATCGCCTATCAGGGCTTTGGCGATGGCCTCGAGGCCGATGCCCTCGGCTTGCGCCTGCTGGCGGCAAAAATTCCGGAAATGGTCGTCGCCTCGAGCTGCTCGAAGAATTTTGCTGTCTACCGCGACCGCGTCGGCGCGGCGATGATCCTGGCCAGGGACGGCGCACAGGCGGATGTGGCGATGAGCCAGATGCTGTCGGCGGCGCGCGCCATGTATTCGATGCCGCCGGACCACGGTGCGGCGGCCGTGCGCATCGTGCTCGAAGATGCCGCCTTGCGCGCCGACTGGGAAGCCGAACTTGAAGAGATGCGGCTGCGCATGCTCAGGCTACGCGTGCAGTTCGCCGAGGCGCTGCGCCGGCAGTCGAATTCCGACCGTTTCGATTTCGTCGCCAGCCATCGCGGCATGTTCTCCCGCCTTGGGCTCACGGAAGCGCAGGTCGAGCGACTGCGTGCCGAGCACGGCGTCTACATGGTCGGCGACAGCCGCATCAATGTCGCCGGCCTGCCCGAGGACGGCATGGACGAACTCGCCAAGGCGATCGTTTCGGTTCTTGATTGACGCGGCTTGTCTGTGGACAAGGCTTCCGCGCCGGCTGACAGCGTTAGCCGCGCGGCCGGTCGCGGGATAGCATCCGATAGACTGTTTTGACGCAATTCCGGACAGAAAACCGTTTCACACTTTTCCTGGAATAGCTCTAGATGACGCCATCGAAAGACATTTCGCGCCTGATCGAGATCATGGCGGCGCTACGGGCGCCGAAGACCGGCTGTCCCTGGGACATCGAACAGGATTTCTCGACCATCGCGCCCTACACGATTGAGGAAGCCTATGAGGTGGCGGACGCCATCGCGCGCGGCGACCTTGACGATCTGCGCGACGAGCTCGGCGACCTTCTGCTGCAGGTTGTCTATCACGCGCAGATGGCCGAGGAGGCCGGTGAATTCGCCTTCCCGGATGTGGTGCAAGCCATCACGACGAAGATGATCCGCCGCCATCCGCATGTCTTCGGCGACGAGAAAGCCCGCAACGCCGGCATGGCCAAGGGCATGTGGGAAGAGATCAAGGCCGAAGAGAAGGCGGAGAAACGAAGCGCCCGCCTCGCGCGTGGTCTCGATCCCGAAGACAACGGCAAGGGGTTTCTGGACAGCGTGCCGGTCGCCCTGCCCGCACTGACCCGGGCGCTGAAACTTCAGGAGAAGGCCGCCCGCGTCGGTTTCGACTGGAGCGAGGCGGCGCCCATCCTCGACAAGATCGAGGAAGAGATCGGCGAATTGCGCGAGGCGCTGGCAAAGGGCGACACCGCCTCGATCAAGGACGAGTTCGGCGACATGCTGTTTGCCGTCGTCAATCTCGGCCGTCATCTCAAGCTCGATTCCGAAGCAGCGCTGAGCGGCACCAACGAAAAATTCCGCTCGCGCTTCCACTATGTCGAACAAGCTCTGGAAAAATCCGGCAGCACGCTGGAAAAGGCTGATCTGGCCGAGATGGAAGCGCTCTGGCAGGAAGCAAAGACCGCGAAGTAATCTCTCTTTCGGGCAATTCCGGACGGAAAACCGCTATACACTTTTTCCTGGAATTGCTCCGGATTACCCGTTGTTTTTACGACGCAATCTGCTTTCGATCTCTTCGCGGGCGCTTTGCGTGGCCTTGAGCGAGATGGTGGCGCTGCCGTCATCATTGTCGCTTCGCGAAACGACATCGCCATTGCGGTAAAGCCAGTCGACAAGGCCGAACTGGGCCGGCTCGATCGTCACGGTGAGGTCTTCGAGTTCGCCCGCCATCCGTGTTTCGATGATCGCCTTCAGCGCATCGATGCCCTCGCCGGTCACCGCCGACACCGCAATCGGCGGCGCCTTGTTGGCGTCGGCGCCGTCTGCAAGCAGCCGGGTCCGGTTGCCTTCGTCGAGCCGGTCGATCTTGTTCCACACTTCTATCACGCGCTTGGCGTCGCCGGCGTCGACACCGAGGTCGGCCAGGATGCGCTCGACATCTTCCGCTTGTGCAGCAGTGTCCGGATCGGAAATGTCGCGCAGATGAAGCACAAGATCGGCCTCGACCACCTCTTCCAGGGTGGCGCGGAAAGCCGCGATCAGATGCGTCGGCAGGTCCGAAATGAAGCCGACCGTATCGGAGAGGATGATCGGCGTGCCATGTGGGAGGCGCACGCGGCGCAGCGTCGGGTCGAGCGTGGCGAACAGCATGTCCTGCGCCAGCACATCCGCCCCGGTCAGCCGGTTGAACAGCGTCGACTTGCCGGCATTGGTGTAGCCGACGATCGCCACCACCGGGAACGGCACCTTCCTGCGCTTGGCGCGGTGCAGGTCGCGCGTGCGCCGCACCGTTTCCAGCTCCTGCTTCAGCTTGATGATCTTTTCCTGCAGCTGCCGCCGGTCGGATTCGATCTGCGTTTCGCCGGGGCCCCCGAGGAAGCCGGCGCCGCCGCGCTGGCGCTCCAGATGGGTCCAGCTGCGCACGAGGCGGCCCTTCTGGTAGTTGAGATGGGCGAGTTCGACCTGCAGCGTGCCTTCCTTGGTGCGTGCGCGCTCGCCGAAGATCTCAAGAATCAGCCCGGTGCGGTCCAGCACCTTGGCGTTCAGCTCTTTTTCGAGATTGCGCTGCTGCACCGGGGTCAGCGGATGGTCGACGACGACCACTTCCGCATGTCCCTCTTTGACGATTTCCGCGAACTCCGCAACCTTGCCGCTGCCGAGCAGCGTCGCCGGGCGCGGATCGTTGACGGTCACCACCGCAGTGTGGATCAGATCCAGGTTGATGGCGCGGGCAAGGCCGACGGCCTCGTCGTGGCGAGCATCAGCCGAACGCATCAGCCGAGGACGGTTGGTCTCGTCGTCGTTGCGCTGGTGGCGGGTAAGGACGGGCACAATGACAACAGCCCGGGTCGGGCCCTTGGCTTCCGTCCCGGGATGATGCGTTGGTTTCCCGCGAACGGTGGCGTCCGCGTCTTTCTCACGTGCCAATCAGGCGCCCTGGCTTTCCTCGCCATCGAACATCTGAACCGGCTGGCTCGGCATGATCGTGGAAATGGCGTGCTTGTAGACGAGCTGGGAGTGACCGTCACGGCGCAGCAGGACACAGAAATTGTCGAACGAAGTGACCACGCCGGTCAGCTTGACGCCGTTGATAAGGAAGATGGTGAGCGGGTTCTTGCTCTTGCGAACTGAATTCAGGAACAGGTCCTGAAGGTTTTGCGATCGTTCCGCCATTGTTCTTGTCTTTCGCCGATCCCCTTCGGTTTGCAAGCCAATGCGCCAAATTAACGGGCGCATGTCAAGCTCGCAAACACCGTCTTGTCGTCAGTAACGACAAGCAGAACGAGATATATTGATGTTCATTCCACCTGTGCGGTTATCAGGCTGGACTTTTTTCCGCAATGTCAAAAAAGGCCTGCCGCAAGGAAAGTGTTATTGAGCCGGGGTGCCCATTGGCGACCGTATCGCCGTCGATAGCCACCACCGGCATGGCGAGTGTCGTTGCGGAGCTGATGAACGCCTCGCGTGCCGCCTTGGCCTCGGCGACGGAAAAGCCGCGCTCCTCGATCTTCAGGCCGAGCTTGGCCGCCACTTCGAACATGGTCGTGCGGGTGATGCCGCGCAGGATGCCGTGCTCCGCCGGCCTGGTGACCAGGACGCCGTCCCGAGTGACGATCCAGGCATTGGACGAGCCGCCTTCTTTTACGTTGCCTTCGGCGTCGACGAACCAGGCTTCCTGCGCACCGGCCTCCTTTGCCTTCTGCTTGGCCAATACATTGGGCAGCAGCCCGACGGTCTTGATGTCGACGCGGTCCCAGCGGTTCTCCGGCACGGTGATGACCGCGATGCCGGTCTCGGCTCGCTTTGCTCCGGCTGCGGGGTCGGCCTTCCTGGCGGTCACCACCAGGGCCGGCTTGGTGTCTGCGGAAGGGAAGACAAAGTCGCGGCTGGCGACGCCGCGCGTCACCTGGACATAGACCAGGCCGTTGGCGACATGGTTGCGGTTGACCACCTCGCGCAGGATAAGCGGCAGCACGTGAGAGGTGACTGGCCAGGCGATCGACAATTCGGTCAGCGAGCGGTTCAGCCGCGCCAGATGGCGCGGCATGTCGACGATGAAGCCATGCGCCACCTCGCAGACCTCATAGACACCGTCGGCGAACTGATAGCCGCGATCCTCGATATGCACGGCAGCGTCGGCGTGCGTGACATAGCGCCCGTTGACATAGGCAATGCGCGGCATGGGCAACCTCTAAGAAATTCTGGGGCTTTCTTATGCGATTCCACCGCGGCCGTAACCGGCAAATGCTTGGCCCAGGCGCGGCTAACCCGCGTCAGACGCCCAGCGACTTCAGCTTGCGGTGCAGCGCGGAGCGCTCCATGCCGATGAACTCGGCGGTCTTCGAGATGTTGCCGCCGAACCGGTTGATCTGGGCGATCAGGTAGTCCTTCTCGAACTGCTCACGCGCTTCGCGCAGCGGCAGCGCCATGATGTGCTGGTCGGATTGATTCGGCGTGCGCGGCATGACATCTCCGATCTCGGCCGGCAACAGATCGGCGGTGATCGGCGCATCGACGTCGTCGCCGCGCGCAAGGATCATCAGGCGCTCGACATTGTTGCGCAGCTGGCGAACGTTGCCCGGCCAGTTGTGCGCCTGCAGCACGGCCAGCGCGTCGTCGCCGATGCGGCGCGGCTTGATGCCGGCCTGGCGGGCGATCTGCTTCATGAAATTGTCGACGAGGTAGGGAATATCCTCGCGCCGCTCGGCCAATCCCGGCACGATGACCGGAACCACCGCGAGGCGATGGTAAAGATCCTCGCGGAAACGCCCGTCGGCAATCATCGCTTCGAGGTTCTGCGAGGTCGAGGAGATGATGCGGACATCGACCTTGACCCGCTTGGTTCCCCCTACCCGCTCGAACTGCTGCTCGACCAGCACGCGCAGGATCTTGTTTTGCGTCTCGCGCGGCATGTCGGCCACCTCGTCGATGTAGAGGATACCGCGATGGGCCTCCTCCAGCGCGCCGACCTTGCGCTCGACGCCATTCGATTCGGTGCCGAACAGCTCGATCTCCATGCGCTCGGGCGTGATGTTGGCGGCGCTCAGCGTCACGAAAGGTGCGCTCTTGCGCGCCGACAGCGTGTGGATGGCGCGCGCGGCCAATTCCTTGCCCGAGCCAGACGGTCCGATGATCATCACGCGGCTGTTGGTCGGCGCGACGCGTTCGATGGTCTGGCGCAACTGGCTCATCGCCGACGACATGCCGATCAGATCGAAGGTTTCGCCGCTGCGCAGCTTGAGGTCGGAAACCTCGCGCCGCAATTTCGAGGTCTCGAGCGCACGCTCGGCAATAAGGATCAGCCTGTCGGCCTTGAACGGTTTTTCGATGAAGTCATAGGCGCCGCGACGGATGGCGGAGACCGCCGTTTCGATGTTGCCGTGGCCGGAAATCATCACCACCGGCAAGGTCGGATGCATGGTCTTGATCTCGTCGAGCAGCGCCAGCCCGTCCAGGCGCGAGCCCTGCAGCCAGATATCGAGGAAAATCAGCCGCGGCGCGCGATCAGCTATAGCAGCGAGCGCGCTGTCAGCATCGAATGCCGTGCGGGTTTCGTGACCTTCGTCGCTCAGTATGCCCGCGACGAGTTCACGGATGTCTTCCTCGTCATCGACGATGAGAATATCAGACGCCATTACCGACCTTTTCAGTTTCTCTTTCGTTTTCCGCCCTGCTTTCGCTGCGCGGAGCCGTTGCGGCCGCAGGCGGCAGGATGATGCTGATCATCGCGCCGCGCCCATCGTGGAAGTCCGCTGGAGCATCGTGTAGTTCCAGCCTGCCGCCATGGTCCTCCACGATCTTCTTGACGATAGCGAGGCCAAGTCCGGTGCCCTTCTCGCGTGTGGTCATGTAGGGCTCGAGCAGCCGTTGGCGATTCTCGCGCGGCAGGCCTTTGCCATTGTCGATGACGTCGATTCGAATCGCACCATTCTGGCGCCCGGCTTGAATCCGGATTATGCCGTGCGAACCGTCCTTCTGTTCCAATCCGTCGATCGCCTCGGCCGCGTTCTTGATCACATTGCCGAAGGCCTGCGCCATCAGGCGGCTGTCGAAAGTGCCCTTGAGCGGCTCCGTGCCGAATATCCGCTCGAAAGTGATGTCGGCGCGGCTGACCTCGACCAGGAACGAGGCCTCACGCAGCGATTCGCGCAGATCTATCGCCTTCATCTCAGGCTTTGGCATGCGCGCGAACGCCGAGAATTCGTCCACCATACGGCCGATATCCTCAACCTGACGGATGATGGTGTCGGTGCATTGGTCGAAAACCTCGCGGTCCTCGGTAATCACCTTGCCGTAACGGCGCTTGATGCGTTCGGCCGAGAGCTGGATCGGCGTCAGCGGGTTCTTGATCTCGTGGGCGATACGCCGCGCCACATCCGCCCAGGCCGACGAGCGCTGCGCCTGAACCAGGTCGGTGATGTCGTCGACCGTCACGACATAGGATTTTTCCTCCGAGCCGTCGTCGCCGGCCTCGATGGTGATCTGCACGTTGAAGGTCCGCTCGGCACCGGCGCGGTAAAAGGTCACCTGCTCGCGATAGACGGGTTTGCCGGACTTGCGACCGATCTCGAAGACGCGGCCGACATGCGGCAGTACGGCGGAAAGATTCTGCCCAAGGGCTGCGCTGGCCGAAATCGCCAGCATCGCCTCGGCCGAGCGGTTGACGATGGTGACGATGCCGTAGGGATCGACGCCGATGACGCCGGCGGTAACGCCGGCAAGCACGGCTTCGGAGAAGCGGCGCCGTTCGTCGATCAGGTCCTTGGCCGACAGGATCTCATTGCGCTGCGATTTAAGTTCGAGAAGCATCTTGTTGAAGGTATCGCCGAGCGAGGCGACATCGCCGTCCGAAGGCCTGACGGGAACCGCGACGTCGAGATTGCCGGTCGCCACCTCGTCGGCGGCGCCGATGAGCTGGCGAATAGGCCGCACCAGACGGTCGGCGACCGCAATGCCGGTCCAGATCGCGGACAGGATGATGATGAGCGTCAGCGACAGATAGGGCAGCGCGAAGGCCACCTGCGAGGTACGGCGGTTATCTTCCAGCCCCCGATATTCGTCGGTGTTGGACCTGACGATCTGCCTTGCCTTGATCACTTCGGGATCGACGAGCCGAATGGTGTAGAGGTAGAGTCCTTCGATCTCCCGCAGCTTGACGATGGCGCCCATGATGTTGCGCGTTTTCGGTTCGATCAGCACCGGCTTGCCGTCGGCAGCGCTGGCCACCGCGCCTTCCGGCGGCTCGGGCATGGCGAACTCCGTATCGGTCTTGGCGCTCATGACGAAAGAGCCGTCCGGCTTGATCAGCGCCGCATGGGCCAGCGAACGGCCCACGGCTTCCTTGTTCATCAAGTCGAGAAAGCCGGTACGATCAAGGCCGTAGAGCGTGCGCGACGCATCGAGATCATAGGCCATGGACAATGTCGTGCCCTGGAGGTTGCGGGCATTTTCCTGGACATAGGCGTCGGCGATCGAGAGGGACGAATTGACGATCGTCTTGGTGCGGATCTCGAACCAGCGGTCAAGGCCGATGTCGAGCGTGATCGAGGCAATGATGGCCACCATGATGGCGGGAATGGCGGCAACCAGGGCGAACATGGCGACAATGCGCACATGCAGCCGCGAAGCGGCCTTACCATGCCGGCGCGCCATCAGGATGCGGTGCACCTCACGCCCGACCAGCGCGATAAGAAACAGGACGAAAGCCGCGTTGAGGGCAATCAGCGCCAGCGTCGTCGACTCGTTCGGTGTGATCGGCGTGGCGCCGACGAGGATGGTGAACGAGATCGCAGCCGTCATCAGCGCGCCGACGACCGCGATCACACCCGGCAGCGCAAGCAGCCGGCGCCCGTCACGAGCGCCGGGTTCGCTGAAGAGCGGTTGGTTTGTTGTCGGTGCCTGCGGAGCCATGTCGCCGTCTAGAGCCATGATTGCGTCGGATGTATGCAACGCATTGTGGCGATTATGCAACAAGTGTGACCGAGACGGAAATCTTTCGCGAGCCGATCCCCTGAAAAGAGCGCGGGCTCAGATCAAGGCTCAGCCCTGCCGCGATGATTTGTAGACGTTGACGCCGAGCTCGCGGATCTTCTTGCGCAGCGTGTTGCGGTTCAAGCCCAGCAGTTCCGCGGCCTTGATCTGGTTGCCGCGGGTTGCCGTCATCGAAGCCAGGACGAGGGGAAACTCGACCTCGGACAGGATGCGCTGATAAAGCCCGGCAGGTGGCAAATCGCCGGCAAAGGAAGCGAAATAGCGCTGCAGGAAGTGCTCGACCGCCTGCCCGATCGACAAATCGTCGGGGATCAGATTGCCGCCACCCGGCACCACCGGACGTTCGCCGGTCTTGAGCTCCGCCTCGATGATCTCGGCGGAAATCTCGTCCTGCGAATAGAGCGCGGCGAGCCTGCGAACCAGGTTTTCCAGTTCGCGCACATTGCCCGGCCACGGATAGCGCTTCATCAACTCGATGCCGCCGGAAGAAATGCGCTTGGTCTGCAGGCCTTCCATTTCGCCGAGCTTGAAGAAATGGCGGACGAGGTCCGGCACATCCTCGGAGCGCTCACGCAGCGCGGGCAGCCGGAGCGGCACGACGTTGAGGCGATAGAAAAGATCCTCGCGGAAGAGCCCCTGGTTGATCAGCGTGCGCAGATCCTTGTTGGTGGCAGCGACGATGCGCACGTCGGTCTTGATCGGCGTGCGTCCGCCGACCGTGGTGTACTCGCCCTGCTGCAGCACGCGCAGCAGGCGCGTCTGCGCCTCCATCGGCATGTCGCCGATTTCATCGAGGAACAGCGTGCCGCCTTCGGCCTGCTCGAAGCGGCCGGTCGAGCGGTTCTGCGCGCCGGTGAAGGCACCCTTCTCGTGACCGAACAGTTCCGATTCGATCAGGTCACGCGGGATCGCCGCCATATTGATGGCGACGAAGGGGCCGCCGCGGCGGCGGCCATATTCATGCAGCGCGCGCGCCACCAGCTCCTTGCCGGTGCCGGATTCGCCCGAGATCATCACCGTCAGGTCGGTCTGCATCATGCGCGCCAGCATGCGGTAGATATCCTGCATGGCCGCCGAGCGGCCGACCAGCGGCATCGCGTCCGGCTGTTCTTCCGGCCGCGCATCGATCTTCGGCCGACGCGGCTCGGAAAGCGCCCGGTTGACGATGTTGAGCAGTTCGGTCAGGTCGAACGGCTTGGGCAGATATTCGTAAGCGCCGGTTTCGGAGGCGCGGATCGCCGTCATGAATGTGTTCTGGGCGCTCATGACGATAACCGGCAGCTCCGGCCTCGCCTTCTTGATGCGCGGCAGCATGTCGAAGGCGTTTTCGTCCGGCATCACCACATCGGTGATGACCAGATCGCCCTCGCCCGCCGCCACCCAGCGCCAAAGCGTCGAAGCGTTGGAGGTGACGCGCACCTCATGACCGGCGCGTGAAAGCGCCTGGTTGAGGACGGTGCGGATTGCCGCGTCGTCGTCGGCGACGAGAATATTGCCGCGAACGGTCATTTGAGGTCTCCTTCGCCGTCATCATCGGCGCCGTTTGGCGCTTCTTTCCAGGCCGGCATCAGGATGCGGAATGTGGTGCCGCGCGGCGTCGATTCGCATTCGATGATGCCGCCATGCTCGCCGACGATCTTGGCGACCAGCGCAAGACCCAACCCGGAGCCGTTCGGCTTGGTGGTGATGAACGGGTCGAACAGGATCGGCAGGATGTCTTCGGAGACGCCGGAGCCATTGTCGCGCACGCAGAATTCCAGCGGCAGCGACACGCGGTCCTGCGTGCCCGGAACGGAAACACGGATGCCCGGCCGGAAGGCGGTCGACAGCACGATCTCGCCCTGCGGGTCGCTGCCGATCGCCTCGGCAGCGTTCTTGACCAGGTTGAGGAACACCTGGATGAGTTGATCGCGGTTGGCAAACACCGGAGGCAATGAAGGATCATAATCCTCCATTATCTTGATTTTCTTGGCAAAACCATTCTTGGCAATCGCCTTCACATGGTCGAGCACGACATGGATATTGACGGGATAGCGATCGATCGGCCGCTCGTCGGAAAACACCTCCATGCGATCGACCAGCGATACGATGCGGTCCGTCTCGTCGGTGATCAGCCGCGTCAGCGCGCGGTCTTCGTCGGAAGCCGACAGTTCGAGAAGCTGGGCAGCGCCGCGGATGCCGGAGAGCGGGTTCTTGATCTCATGGGCAAGCATTGCCGCCAGACCGGTCACCGAACGTGCGGCACCCCGATGCGTCATCTGCCGGTCGATCTTGTCGGCCATCGACCGTTCCTGGAACATCACCACGACGGAGCCCGGATATTCCGGCACCGGCGCGACGTAGAGATCGACGACCTTTTCGATGCCGAGACGCGGCGACGACACGTCGACCCGATACTCGTTGACCGGAGCCCGACGCTCGCGCACCTGATCGACCAGCGTCAGCAGCGGGCTGCCGAAGGGAATGAGTTTTGACAGCGTGTTGCGGGCGAGCATGTTTGCACTCGAGCGAAAGAAATCTTCCGCGTCGGCGTTGGCATAGGTGATGAAACCTTCCTCGCTGATCATGATCACCGGGCGACGGATGGTGTTGAGCACGATCTGGGCGGCATCCGCCATTTCAGCGCCCTGGCCGGCGGCGGCGTTCATGCGGCGCTCCGCAGGTTCAAGGGTTGCGGATCGCGCGAAAACACATCGCGCAGCAAGGCAATGACGCGCGCGGGCTCGAATGCGGTCAGTATGGCCTTTCGGCTGTCGTCGGCGACGCCGCCGGCATGCCGGTCGAGATACCAGCCAAGGTGTTTGCGCGCCTGGCGCAGGCCGCTTTCGGCGCCGTAGAGCGCCAGCATGTCCTCATAATGGGCCACGATGTAGTCGGCGACCGCCGTCGAGTCCCGTGGCATGTTTGGCGTCGCCTCGCCGATCGCTGCGGCCGCAATGCCGCCTGCGATCCAGGGCGCGCCATAATGGGCACGGCCGATCATCACGGCGTCGGCACCCGATTGATCGAGAATGTCGGCCGCTTCCGCCGGCGAAGAGACGTCACCATTGGCGACGACCGGGATGGACACGGCTTCCTTGACGCGGGCGATGGCGCGCCAGTCGGCCTTGCCCTGGTAGAACTGGCAGCGCGTGCGGCCGTGCACGGTCACCATGCTGACACCGGCCTGCTCGGCGCGGCGCGCGAGCATCGGCGCATTGAGCGCGCCTTCGTCCCAGCCAAGCCGCATCTTGACCGTCACCGGCACCTCGACCGCGCCGACAACGGCGTCGATCAGCGACAGTGCGTGGTCGAGATCCAGCATCAATGCCGAACCCGCATAACCGCCGGTAACCTTCTTGGCCGGGCATCCCATGTTGATGTCGATGATGTCGGCGCCCTCACCGGCGGCGATTCTGGCACCTTCGGCCATGTGCATCGCCTCACGGCCTGCCAGCTGAACCATATGGACGGGCAGGCCGGAGTGGCGTATGCGCAGCTTGAAACCGGCCCTGCCCTTGGCAAGCTCGCCGCTGGCAACCATTTCGGATACGACCAGGCCCGCTCCATGCGCGTGGGCACGCTGCCGGAACGGCTCGTCCGTAATCCCCGACATCGGTGCGAGGAACACGCGATTGCGGATTCTCACGCCACCGACATCGAGCGGCGCGGCCAATTTGGTCAAGTTAACCATGCACAAAAACCAAGCATCTTCATTCGTTGCACATTCTCTAGCCAGAACCGGCGCAATGTGCAACGCGGAATGACGCCACATTAAGGCGCAATTGGGAAAATGCCGGCCTTCGGCTTTGGCCGCGACCAAAGCGCCGCGCGTCGCCGAGGACGCGCAAAAGACGCTTTGGAATTTCATACTTAGCGCACGATCTTTCCGAAAACCGATTACACTTTTCGGGATCGTGCGCTAGGACCAAACAGGCATGACTGACGCAAGTGAAAATCACGTTTCGGGTGCGGATGGCAAGGTCGCGGTGGTGATCGTTGCGGCCGGCCGTGGTGCGCGCGCCGGACAGGCCAACGGACCGAAGCAATATCAACACATTGGCGGCTTTGCCGTCATTGCACACACGCTGGACATTTTTCTGGCCCACCCGCGGACGAGCGAGATCGTCGTCGCCATTCATGCCGATGACCATGAGTTGTTCCGGCAGGCGGCGGGCGCCAATGCCGAGCGCGTCACCGCCATCATGGGCGGGGCGACGAGGCAGGAATCCGTTCGGCTCGGCCTGCTTGCCCTTAGAGGCCACGCGCCGGCGCAGGTCCTGATCCATGACGCCGTGCGTCCGTTTGTCGATGCGGACCTGATAGATCGCACCATCGCCGCCATCGGCGAGCGCGAGGGCGCGTTGCCCGCTTTGCCCGTCGCCGACACGCTGAAGCGCGAATCGGCCTCCGGCGTGGTTGGCGAAACCGTATCGCGCAGCGGGCTTCACGCGGCGCAAACGCCACAAGGCTTTCCGTTCTGGCCCATTCTTGCCGCGCACGAGAAAGCCCGTCATCTGGGAAAAATGGATTTTACCGACGATGCCGCGATCGCCGAATGGGCGCATATTCCGGTCAAGATCGTTCCGGGCTCGCCGGACAATGTCAAACTCACCTGGGCACGGGATATTGCGATGGCGGACCAGCGGCTTTCCGGCGAACGCGTGCGCTTTCCCGACATCCGTACCGGCAATGGCTACGACGTCCACGCCTTCGAACCGGGAGACCATGTCACTTTGTGTGGCGTCGCCATAGCGCACGACAAGAAGCTGTCCGGCCATTCCGACGCCGATGTCGGTCTGCACGCCTTGACCGATGCGCTGCTGGCGACTTGCGGCGCAGGCGACATCGGCACGCATTTCCCGCCATCCGACCCGCAGTGGAAAGGCGCTGCGTCGCGCATATTCGTCGAGCATGCGGCGAAACTGGTCCGCGCGCGCGGCGGCCGCATCGCCAATGCCGACATCACGCTGATCTGCGAAGCGCCGCGCGTCGGCCCGCATCGCGAGGCCATGACCGCAGCCCTTTCGCAGATGCTGGCAATTACGCCGGATCGCATCTCGATCAAGGCCACAACCAATGAGAAGCTCGGCTTTGTCGGGCGCGAGGAAGGCATTGCGGCGATCGCCACCGCCAGCGTGGTGTTTCCCGGCGAGGTGCCGGAATGACCCACAACGAGCTGGCAAATGCCCTGCTGCAAGCCTGCCAGAGACGCGGCATCATGCTGGCAACGGCGGAAAGCTGCACCGGCGGCATGATCATCGCCGCGTTGACCGACATCGCCGGCTCGTCCGCCGTGATCGATCGCGGCTTCATCACCTATTCCAACGAAGCCAAGATGGACATGCTCGGCGTTTCCGCCGCCACGCTCGGGGCGCATGGCGCGGTTTCGCGCGAGACTGCGATTGAAATGGCGGCAGGCGCGCTTGCCCGTTCGCGCGCCGGGCTGACCCTGGCGGTCACCGGGATCGCTGGGCCTGGCGGCGGTTCGGCGGAAAAACCGGTCGGCCTGGTCTGGTTCGGGGTTGCGCTGGACGGCCGACCGATTGTCGCCGAGCACCAGCTCTTTGCAGACAAAGGCCGCGATTTCATTCGTCGCGAAACGGTCCGGCAAGCGCTGGAGTTGGGCCTGCAAGCACTCGGCTAACCCTGGACCCGGGGTGCTGCACCGTAGATGACGTCGGCGCGCTTCTCAAAGGCTTCGGCGAACATGCGGAAGGCGCGATCGAACATGGTCCCCATGACCGCGCCCAGAATACGGCTCTTGAACTCGTAGTCGATGAAGAAGCGGACGGTGCACCCGGCGCCGTCCGCTTCGAAACGCCAGACGTTGCTCAAATATTTGAAGGGCCCGTCGATGTACTTCACGTCGATGGTGTTCTCGGCGGGCTTCAGCAGCACCTGCGTCGTGAAGGTTTCGCGGATCGCCTTGTAGCCGATGCTCATGTCGGCAAGCAGAACCGTGCGCCCGTCACGCTCCTTGCGCGAGCGAACCGTCAGCGCTTCGCAAAGCGGCAGGAATTGCGGATAGGATTCAACATCGGCGACCAGCGCGAACATCTGCTCGGGTGTATGGGATACGCGTCGGGTGGCTTCGAATTTTGGCATGAAACCAGCGGGTTAGGCTGTTTTCTTGAGAATCGCTTCCCGTGCCGCACGCAGCTTGGCGAAATCGTCGCCGGCGTGATGCGACGAACGCGTCAGCGGGCTGGACGCCACCAGCAGGAAACCCTTGGTCCGGCCGATCGTCTCGAAAGATTTAAACTCCTCCGGAGTGACGAAGCGGATCACCGGATGGTGCTTCTTCGACGGCTGCAGGTACTGGCCGATGGTCATGAAGTCGACATTGGCGGACCGCAGATCATCCATCAGCTGCAGGATTTCATTCCGTTCTTCGCCCAGCCCCACCATGATGCCGGACTTGGTGAAGATTGACGGATCGAGCTCCTTGACCCGCTGCAGCAGCCGGATCGAATGGAAATAGCGGGCGCCCGGACGTACCGTCAGATAGTTCGATGGCACGGTTTCGAGATTGTGGTTGAAGACGTCGGGCTTGGCGGCCACGACGATCTCCAGCGCGCCGTCCTTGCGCAGGAAGTCGGGCGTCAGGATTTCGATCGTCGTCAGCGGCGTTGCCGCCCGGATGGCGCGAATGACTTCGGCGAAATGCTGCGCACCGCCATCGGCGAGGTCGTCGCGGTCGACCGAGGTGATGACGACATGGGTCAAGCCCATCTGCTTGACCGCATGCGCGACGCGGGCCGGCTCATCCGGGTCAAGTGCTGTCGGAATGCCGGTGGCGACGTTGCAGAAGGCGCAGGCGCGCGTGCAGATCTCGCCCATGATCATGAAGGTGGCGTGCTTCTTTTCCCAGCATTCGCCGATGTTGGGGCAGCCGGCCTCTTCGCAGACCGTCACCAGCTTGTGCGATTTGACGATTTCGCGCGTTTCGGCATAGCCCTTCGACATCGGCGCCTTGACGCGGATCCAGTCGGGCTTGCGCAGCACATCCTGATCAGGCTTGTGCGCCTTTTCCGGATGCCGCAAGCGCGGGGCGTTGGCGATCGTATCGAGGACAGTGACCATCGGGAAACCTGGTTCATTCGCGACGCCAGTCAGGCGTTCGCTGTCATAACGTCATCTAGGACTTTTCAACGCAAAGAAAAAGGCCGCCGCGGCGCATGCCGCAACAGCCTTTTTCGCATGGCAGCTTTTCAGTGATGCTATCGGCGCACCAGACGCCCCGCCCAGATCAGCAGGCAGGCACCGATAAAGCCGGTGATCAGATAGGCAATCCAGCCGACGCCGAACGGGCCAAAATTGAGAGCCTGCAGAATGGCGTTCAGCACGACCGCGCCGACGATGCCCATAACGATGTTCATGAAGATGCCGGTGTTGCTCTTCATGAACATTTCGGCGAACCAGCCTGCCAGGCCGCCGATGATGATGGCTGCTATCCAGCCGACGCCATTCAGGTGCATATGCCTTCTCCTTGTGTGATGCGTGAAAACGCATCCGCAAACGAAGTACCTTGCCGCCGGGTTCCATCTGTAGCAGCGCTTTCAATCTATCAGGCGTTGAGCGCGCGGCCATAGGCGTCGAGCACGCTTTCCTTCATCATCTCCGACAGCGTCGGGTGCGGGAAGATGGTGTGCATCAGCTCTTCCTCGGTCGTCTCCAGGTTCATTGCCACGACAAAGCCCTGGATCAGTTCGGTCACTTCGGCACCCACCATGTGGGCGCCGAGCAATTGACCGGTCTTCTTGTCGAAGATGGTCTTGATGAAACCCTGATCCTCGCCGAGCGCAATGGCCTTGCCATTGGCGGCGAACTGGAAGCGCCCGACCCGGATGTCCTTGCCCTCGGCCTTGGCCTTGGCTTCCGTCAGGCCAACCGAGGCGACCTGCGGATTGCAGTAGGTGCAGCCCGGAATCTTCAGCTTGTCGGTGGCATGCACGCCAGGAAAATCAGCGATCTTCTCGATGCACACGACCCCCTCATGTTCTGCCTTGTGGGCGAGCATCGGCGGGCCGGCGACATCGCCGATGGCGTAGATGCCCGGCACATTGGTCTTGCCGTAGCCGTCGATGACGATGCAGCCGCGCTCGGTCTTCACGCCTAGCGCCTCAAGCCCGAGGCCCTCGATGTTGCCCTGGACGCCGACGGCCGAGATCATGCGATCGGCGGTGATCTTCTCGACCTTGCCGTCCTTCATCTCGACATGCGCGGTGACCGAGTTCGCACCCTTCTCGACCTTGGTCACCTTGGCTTCGAGGATGATCTTCATGCCTTGCTTCTCGAACTGCTTTTGCGCGAATTTCGAGACTTCGGCATCCTCGACGGGCATCACTGCCGGCAGCAGTTCGACCACCGTTACTTCGGCGCCCATGGTGCGGTAGAAGGAGGCGAATTCGATGCCGATGGCGCCCGATCCCATGACCAGCAGCGACTTCGGCATCTCCTTCGGCACCATGGCCTCGAAATAGGTCCAGATCAGTCTGCCGTCAGGCTCGATGCCGGGCAGCGCGCGTGGCCGCGCGCCGGTCGCCAGGATGATGTGCTTGGCGGTGTAGGTGCCCTCGCCCTTGACGCCTTTCGGCACCGGCGGCTGCGGCTCCATCGGCTTCTTGGCCGTATTGGACACGGCGATCTCACCCGGCTTCGAAAGCTTGGCCTCGCCCCAGATGACATCGACCTTGTTCTTCTTCATCAGGAAGGCAACGCCGCCATTGAGCCGCAGCGAGACCTTTCGCGAGCGGTCGACCACGGCCGCTGTGTCGGCGCTGACTTTGCCGTCGAGCTTCAGCCCGTAATCCTTCAGGTGATCCGAATAGTGCATGATCTCGGCCGAGCGCAGCAGCGCCTTGGTCGGGATGCAGCCCCAGTTGAGGCAAATGCCGCCGAGATGCTCGCGCTCGACGATCGCCGTCTTGAAGCCGAGTTGCGCGGAACGCACCGCGGTGACATAGCCGCCAGGGCCGGAGCCGATGATGATGACGTCGTAGTTCTCAGCCACGGGTTTTCTCCTTCACAATTCCAGCATGACGCGCACGACGGGTGCCAGCGCCTTGCCGATGTTTCGCGTGTTTTCGGCGTCGAGGTGGACGCCATCAAGCGGTGTGGTTTGCGCCACGCTGCCGGCGTCGAAGAAGCCGCAGCCGGCCTCGTCGGCGAGCGCTGCATATTGCGGTGCCAAAAACTTCGAGGCGTCATCGCCACCGGCGAACATTTCCTTGAAGTCGGCATTTTCAGTACGGCTGACGACAGGCGGCGAAACGATCAGGATCTGCGGCGCGGGCCAGTCGAAGGGATAGTCGTGACCGCGCACGATATCGATCAGCCGCTGGATGCCCTGCTTGGCCGCGACGGGATTCCCGTGGATCCATGGCTTCATGTCGTTGGCGCCGAGCATGATGACAATCAGGTCGATCGGCGCATGGGTCGTCAGCACCGTTGGCAGCAGCCTGGCGCCGTTGCGATCCGCGCCGGCCAGATGGTCGTCGAAGGCCGTGGTGCGGCCGTTGAGGCCATCGGCAATCACTTGCACGCCGGCGCCTAACGCTGCCTGCAGCACGCTCGGCCAGCGGTCTTCCAGCGCATGGCGGCCACCTTCGGCATTGTAGCCCCAGGTCAGCGAGTCGCCGTAGCAAAGAACCGTCTTCATGCGCCCACCTGTGCGTTAATCGAGCCGCGCCTCAACCGCCAGCGCACGAACAGCCAGTGAACCAGCACAGTGGCCAGGTTCGGCAAAACCAGGCCGGCGACGATCGGCAGGTCACCTCCCCACTGGCGCTTATCGACCGGCTGAGAGAACGTCCAACCGATCAGGCCGAGCCCGATCAGCACGAACAGGACAATTGCGCAGAGGCCCAGCCAGTTGATGATCGTCGGTGCGTTCGCAAAAAGCTGCGCGATGAAAAACATGATCGTCGTAGCAATGGTGACAAGCACCGACGTCATGAACACCAGAATGTATTCTTCCTGAGCATGGGTTGCGACCGCCAGCTGTTGAGCAACCAGGCCGCCTGCCAATCCTGACAGGAAAAACGCCATGAGGGAGGTGAAGAAGATCCGCACCGCCCTCTCCGTCCTAGACCAGCATGCCCATCGGGTTCTCGATCAGCCGCTTGAAGGCGACCAGCAGTTCAGCCCCCAGCGCGCCGTCGACGGCGCGGTGGTCGGTCGACAGCGTCACCGACATCACGGTGGCGATCTTGATCTCGCCGTTCTTGACCACCGCCCGCTCCTCGCCGGCGCCGACCGCCAGGATGGTCGCAT